>NZ_JBHTGO010000007.1:0-277458 GCF_042666835.1 Pantoea sp. GCM10028869
TCCTGCGAGTGCCCACACAGATTGTCTGATAAATTGTTAAAGAGCGTTGCGAACAGCGGCTGAACCGCCTGTCGCGAGGTGGCGTATACTACGCTACTCTCCTTCGGAGTCAAACACTTTTTTCAGCATTTTCATCCGGCGGGATGAATTTTTTCACTCCCTGCCGAGCCGTCTGCGTTGCCGCTTTGCCGTCTCAGTGGTGGCGCATTATAGGGAGTTATTCGGAGCTGACAAGGGTTAATTGCAAATAAATTACTGTTCGACCTAAATTTCGCCACAACGCTGTATTTCACAACGATTTGCCTGGTAACTGCGCAAAACCCTGGGCAAAAAGCGCCACTTTATTCCAATCGGTGTACTCCACTTCTTTCGATGTATCGGTTTCCCCGCCGGTCATACGCATAATGAATTGAATCATGACGCGATCAAACCAGCGATAACGCGGATAACGCAACGCCCCGGCGAAAACCGCACAGCAATCGGGTTGCCACGGTGACTGCTCCAGGAACTTGCGCGTATACGCATTGGTCTCAGGCGTACACTTATCTGCTTTACGCGCCGTCAGGTTGACACTAAAGAAGCCGCTCACCCGCTGCTGCAGTTTTGCTTTGTGCTGGGTGACAAATTTCAGCAACGCCGGATTGAAATGGCCATAGCGGATCGAAGCACCAATCAGCACGCGATCATACTGCAACCAATCAATCTGCTGCGCCTGCAGTAAATCGATCACGTCACACAGTTGATGCGGCACTAACGTCTGTGCAATGCGCGCGGCAATGTCACGGGTTTGCCCATCGCGGCTGGAATACAGAATCAACGCTTTCATTACTCAATCCTATTTTATTATTCGCGCCAGAAGGTCGGCGTGAACAGCACCAGCAGCGTGAACACTTCAAGGCGTCCAAACAGCATGGTTAAAATCAAAATCCACTTCGCGACATCATTCATTGAAGTGAAGTTGTCTGCTACCACACCCAAACCGGGCCCGAGGTTATTCAGGGTCGCGGCCACGGCAGCAAAAGCCGAGAAGTCATCCACGCCGGTGGCGATGATCGCCAACATGCTGAGCAGGAACACCAGCGCATAAGCTGAGAAGAAACCCCACACCGCTTCGAGGATACGTTCCGGCAGCGCGCGATTACCCAACTTGATGGTGTAAACCGCATTCGGGTGCACCAATCGCTTCAGTTCACGCGAACCCTGTTTGAACAGCAGAAGAATGCGAATCACCTTCAAACCGCCGCCGGTTGAACCCGCCATGCCGCCGATAAAAGCCGAGCACAGTAGCAGCACCGGCAGGAACAGCGGCCAGCGCGCAATGCTGTCGGTGGTAAAACCGGCCGTGGTCGCCATTGATACCACCTGGAAAAACGCCTGATTCAGCGTTTGCCAGCCGCTGGCGTACACATTGTGGAACCACAACACTATGGTACAGATCAGCACTAAGGTCAGTTGTACGCCAATAAACATGCGGAATTCGGGATCGCGCCAGTACACTTTCAGGTTGCGACCACTTAATAAAGAGAAGTGCAGGCCATAGTTACAGCCCGAGATCAGCAGAAATACCGCGACAATGGTATTGATAGTTGGGCTATTAAAGTAGCCGATGCTGGCATCATGGGTTGAGAACCCGCCAATCGCGATCGTCGAGAAGCTATGGCCGATAGCATCAAACATCGGCATGCCCGCCAGCCACAGCGCCACCGCGCACGCCACGGTGAGCAATACGTAGATCAGCCACAGCGTTTTAGCTGTTTCTGCGATACGCGGGCGCATCTTGTTATCTTTCAACGGTCCCGGCATTTCGGCTCGATAGAGCTGCATGCCACCCACGCCCAGAATGGGCAGAATCGCCACCGCCAGCACAATGATCCCCATCCCGCCGAGCCACTGCAGCATCTGACGATAGAACAAAATCGCTTTAGGCAACGTATCCAGTCCCACCAGCGTGGTGGCGCCGGTGGTAGTGAGGCCAGAGAAGGACTCAAAGAAGGCATCAGTGATTGAGAGATGCGGCTGCTCGGCGAAGATAAACGGCATCGCACCGACGCTGCCCAACACGGTCCAGAACAGCACCACGATAAGGAAGCCTTCGCGCGGCTTGAGTTCGGTTTTCTGCTTGCGGTTTGGCCACCACAGCAGTGAACCGATAACGATCGCCATCATAAAGGTCTGACTGAACGCGCGCCCGGCACCATCACGGTAAATCAAGGCGACGAGGCCCGGTAAAATCATGGTCACCGAGAACAGAATCACCAGCAGGCCCACGATGCGGGTAATGGCGCGAAAATGCATTCAGCCGTTTCCTTTAAACAGAAGCTTTTAGTTTGTCAGCGGGATGAGCGTCAGCGCGCCCCGGCTGTAATCAGAGAGGTTTTGGCGAAAGCCATCAATCTGCGCATGCGGCAACGCTAAACGCAGCGCAATACGATCCTGATAATGGCTCTCTTCTATAATGCCGTCAAAACGTTGCAGCAAGCGTTCGATGTCGCTGAGTTGGGCGTAATCGCACTGCAGAGTAAAAGATTCCATCGGCACTTTACGCTGACGCGCCAGTTGCTTCAGCCCTTGCTGCACGCCGCCGCCATAAGCTTTTACCAGTCCGCCGGTGCCCAGCATGATGCCGCCATAATAACGCACCACCACCGCGGTGATCTCACCGACACCGCTACCCATCAGCTGGGCCAGCATCGGTTTGCCCGCGGTGCCAGAAGGTTCGCCATCATCGGAGAAACCCAGCTGCTGCGAATCATCCGGCGCACCCGCCACCCACGCCCAGCAGTGATGCCGCGCGGTAGGATGTTCCTGCTTCACCTGCTGCACAAACGCGCGCGCCGCTTCCACGCCGGCCGTGTGCGCCAGCAAGGTGATGAAGCGGCTTTTCTTAATGGTTTCCTCGCTGAGACTTACGGCCTGAGCGGGAATGTCGTAAGCATCCATCAGGCAAGGTGTAAGTCGCGCGTCATGTTTTCAATGCGATTAGCGTGAACCACCACGTTATCCTCGATACGAATACCGCCGTAAGGTTTCAGTGCATCAATTGCCGCCCAGTCAAAGTATTGGCTGAACTTGCCGCCGCGCAGCTTCGTCAGCAGCGAATCGATAATATAGAAGCCCGGTTCGATAGTCAGCACCATGCCAGGTTCCAGCACGCGCGTACAACGCAAATACGGATACTGCGACGGTGCCGCCAGATGCGTACCGTTGTCATCCTGCATGAAGCCAGCCACATCGTGCACCTGCAGGCCGAGCGGATGTCCAAGGCCGTGCGGCATAAACGGACCGGTTAAATCTTCCGCCACCAGCGTCTCTTCAGTCAGGCCTTTCACCAACTCGAACTTCAGCAGCAGACGCGCAATGCGCTGATGCATCTGCAGATGATAATCGGTATAGCGCACGCCGGCTTTCAAGGTGGCGATCAGCGCCAGCTCTTCCTTGTTCATCGCCGCAACCATGTCGGCATAGCGCGATTTGCTCTGCGCCGCGTAGCTGCGCGTCAGGTCAGCGGCGTAACCGAGGTATTCCGCACCGGCGTCAATCAGGAAGCTGTGGCGTTTGGCCGGCGGCTGATGATCCAGTTTGGTGTAGTGCAGCACCGCGGCATGTTCATTGAGCGCGATGATGTTGCCATAAGGCACATCGGTATCGCGATGGCCGGTTGCGGTCAGATAGGCGATATTAATATCGAACTCGCTCATGCCAGAGAAGAACGCCTCTTTGGCAGCGCGATGGCCCGCCACCGCCAGCTTTTGCGCTTCGCGCATACACGCCAGTTCGTAGTCGGTTTTGATACTGCGATGATAATGCAGGAAATCGATCACGCCTTTCGGGTTCACCTGCTCGCTGTTAATACCGAGCTGGGAAGCGCGTGACGGCACCGGACCGATATAGGCCACGTTCTCGCGCTGTGCTGGCAGCAGCTGCGCGATCTCATCGGCACTCTTCAGGCCAATCACCTCCACGTCGTTAGTCCAGAAGCTGTTTGGCAGCGGCTCAACGTTGTGCCAGTAATCAACCGGCGAATAGAACCACAGCTTGGGTTTATTCACGCCATCAATCCATAACCAGCAGTTTGGCACCTGCGTCACCGGCACCCACGCTTTGAACTGGGGATTCACCTTAAACGGATAGTCGTGATCGTCGAGAAAAACGGTCAACAGCTCGCCGGAATGAATCAGCATGGCATCAAGCTTAAAGCGAGCCAGCACCTGCTGCGCTCGCTGCTGCAGCGTATTGATGTGCGCGTGATACAGGGTTTTCAGTGAATCCATGGACTAGTCTCCGATGTCGCGAAAGTGGCCGCAGTGTAGCACAGCCGTGTTAGCGATGCCGTGCTGCGCGCGCTGTGATCGTTGTATCAAATAATCAAACTCTCGTTTGCAAATAATTAACATCACACTCACACTCCAACTCATCTGGTATGACCAGATCAACTTTCGCGGTTTCAGGAGACGGACATGCTCTACCAAGGCGATACCCTTTCAGTTCACTGGCTTGACGACGGCATCGCCGAGCTGGTTTTCGATGCGCCCGGTTCGGTGAACAAACTCGATACCAAAACCGTTGCCTCGTTGGGCGAGGCATTAAGCGTATTGGAACAGCAACCCGCGCTGCGCGGCCTGTTGCTCTCGTCGGCCAAACCGGCATTTATCGTTGGTGCCGACATCACAGAATTCCTGTCGCTGTTTGATGCGCCAGAAGAGAAGCTGAGCCAGTGGCTAGCGTTTGCCAACAGCATCTTCAATCGTTTAGAGGATTTGCCAGTGCCCACCGTGGCCGCCATCGACGGCTATGCGCTGGGCGGCGGCTGTGAATGCATACTGGCGACCGACTTCCGCATTGCCACGCCGGCCGCACGCATCGGCCTGCCGGAAACCAAACTGGGCATTATGCCGGGCTTTGGCGGCAGCGTGCGCTTGCCACGCCTGCTTGGCGCCGATAGCGCGATGGAGATTATCGCCGCCGGTAAAGATGTTGATGGCAGCAGCGCCCTGAAACTCGGTTTGGTGGATGCGGTAGTCAGCAGCGACAAACTACGTGCCGCTGCGCTGACCGTATTGCAGGACGCCATCGTGCAGGGCAACTGGCAGACACGCCGCGCGCCGAAGCTGGCACCGCTGAAACTCAGCCCGATTGAAGCTGCCATGAGCTTCACCATCGCCAAAAGCATGGTGCTGCAAACCGCGGGCAAACACTATCCGGCACCGATCACCGCCATTAAAACCATTGAAGCTGCCGCCAGCCTCGGACGTGATGATGCGCTGAAGCTGGAAACCGCCGCGTTTGTGCCGCTGGCGCAGAGCGATGTGGCACGCGCGCTGGTCGGTATCTTCCTGAACGATCAGTACGTCAAAGGCCTGGCGAAAAAGCACAGCAGTGCGGCCGGTGCGCCGCAGCAAGCAGCAGTATTAGGCGCAGGCATTATGGGCGGCGGCATTGCTTATCAATCGGCATGGAAAGGCGTGCCGGTGATGATGAAAGATATCAATCTGCAGGCGTTAACGCTGGGCATGACCGAAGCCAGCAAGCTGCTGAACAAACAGCTTGAGCGCGGCAAAATTGACGGCGCGAAACTGGCGAGCGTACTCACCACCATTCAGCCCACGCTGGATTACGCCGGATTTGAACGCACCGACGTAGTAGTAGAAGCGGTAGTAGAGAATCCGCAGATCAAAGCCAAAGTGCTGGCAGAGACCGAACAGCATCTACGCGAGGACGCCATTCTCGCCTCCAACACCTCAACCATTCCGATCAGCCAGCTGGCGCAAGCCCTGAAACGTCCGGAAAACTTCTGCGGCATGCACTTTTTCAATCCGGTACCGCGTATGCCGCTGGTTGAAGTGATTCGCGGTGAGAAAACCTCAGAAGCGACCCTCAGTAAAGTGGTGGCCTGGGCGAGCAAAATGGGCAAGACGCCGATTGTGGTGAATGACTGTCCCGGCTTCTTTGTGAATCGCGTGCTGTTCCCCTACTTCGCCGCCTTCAGCCTGCTGCTGCGCGACGGCGCGGATTTCCGTCAGATCGATAAAGTGATGGAAAAACAGTTCGGCTGGCCGATGGGCCCCGCGTGGCTGCTGGATGTGGTCGGCATTGATACCGCGCATCACGCTCAACAGGTGATGGCGCAAGGTTTCCCGTCTCGCATGCAGAAAGATTATCGCGACGCGATCGACGTGCTGTTTGACGCCAAACGTTACGGCCAGAAAAACGGTCAGGGCTTTTACCGCTGGGAGCAGGATAAAAAAGGCAAAGCGCAGAAGAGAGCCGATGCGGCTGTCGATGCGCTGCTGGAACCGATTTGCCAGCCGACGCGCGTGTTCAGCGATGACGAGATCGCCAACCGCATGATGCTGCCGATGCTCAACGAAGTGGTGCGCTGCCTCGAAGAGAAGATCATCGCTTCACCGGCCGAAGCTGATATGGCGCTGGTGTACGGTTTAGGCTTCCCGCCGTTCCGTGGCGGCGCGTTCCGCTACATGGATACGCTGGGCAACAGCAACGTGGTCGACCAGGCCAAACGTTATACCGCGCTCGGCCCGCTGTACGCGCTGCCGGAGCTGCTGTTGCAAAAAGCCCATCAGCATCAGAGCTGGTATCCCGCGGTGCAACCGATTGACGAAGCGGCGCTGCAAAGTGCCTGAGGTAATGAAAATGGAAAAAGTGGTAATTGTTGATGCGGTCCGCACGCCGATGGGCCGCTCCAAAGGCGGTGCGTTTCGTCAGGTGCGGGCGGAAGATCTCTCGGCGCATTTGATGCGTGAGCTGCTGAGCCGCAACCCGGCGGTTGATCCCGCCACGCTGGACGACATTATCTGGGGCTGCGTGCAGCAGACGCTGGAGCAAGGCTTCAACATTGCACGTAACGCCGCGCTGCTGGCGGAGATCCCGCATCGCGTACCTGCCAGCACCGTCAACCGCCTGTGCGGTTCGTCGATGCAGGCGCTGCACGACGCGGCACGCGCGATTATGGTTGGCGATGCGCACAGCTGCCTGATTGGCGGTGTAGAACATATGGGCCACGTGCCGATGAGCCACGGCGTGGATTTCCATCCGGGCCTGGGTCGCACGGTGGCGAAGGCGGCGGGCATGATGGGTTTAACAGCCGAGATGCTGGCGCGCATGCATCACATTACGCGTGAGCAGCAGGATGCTTTTGCGCTGCGTTCGCACCAGCGCGCCTGGGCAGCAACCCAGCGCGGCGACTTCAAGCGTGAAATTGTGGCGACCTACGGCCACGACGCCGACGGCGTGTTGAAGCGCTTTGAGAGCGACGAAGTGATCCGCGAAGAGACCAGCCTCGAAGGATTGGCTGCGCTGCGCCCAGCATTCGATCCGGTCAACGGCACCGTGACCGCAGGCAGCTCATCCGCGCTTTCCGACGGCGCAGCCGCGATGTTGATCATGAGTGAAAGCCGCGCACGCGAACTCGGTCTGACAGCGCGCGCGCGCATTCGCAGCATGGCGGTGGTTGGCTGCGATCCGTCGATTATGGGTTACGGTCCGGTTCCCGCCAGCAAGCTGGCGCTTAAGCGCGCCGGATTGAGCGTGCAGGATATCGACCTGTTCGAGTTCAACGAGGCTTTTGCCGCACAGGCGCTGCCATGCATTAAAGACATGGGCTTGCTGGAACAGCTGGATGAGAAAGTGAATTTGAACGGCGGCGCGATTGCGCTCGGTCATCCGCTGGGATGTTCCGGTGCGCGTATCAGTACTACGCTGCTGAATCTGATGGAACGTCGCGATGCGCAATTTGGTCTGGCGACCATGTGCATTGGCTTAGGCCAGGGCATCGCCACGGTATTCGAACGGGTTTAATACGTTAATGTTGCACGTGTTACCGCCCTTTCGGGCGGTTTTTTACGCAATACATTGCGCCGCGACGAATCCGTGCACATCATCGTAGCGACGCGATTTATCGCGTTCTGTTGACCTTAAATAAAGGCAAACGCATCGCCAAACATCTGCGCTTCCAGCGCACCGCGCTCGGCGCAGAAACGCTCACGCGCAATCTTCGCCATCTCAAAACGACCGGCAATATAGATATCGTGCTCGCTGAGCGACACGAAATCCTGCATCACCGCCGTCAGCACCGTGCCGCTGCGTCCGGTCCAGTCATCCGCCGGTTGTTCAACCACCGGAATCACTTTCAGGTTCGGATGCTTCACCGCCAGCGCATTCAGCTCATCCAGATCGTACAGATGCATCAGCTCACGGCCGCCCCAGTAAATCGCGATCTCGCGATCGGGTTGCTGTGCCAGCGCGGTCAGCAGAATAGAACGCGCATAGGAGAAGCCGGTACCGCCCGCGATCAGAATGATCGGACGCTCGCTATCTTCACGCAGCCAGGCATCGCCGTGCGGCATATCAACCGTAATCTGGCGATCGTTCTTGATGCGGTCCATCACCGCCATCGCGTAGAGATTGAGATCCGACGCGCCGATGTGCAGCTCAATGATGTCCTTTTCCATTGGCGTAGAAGCCAGCGAAAACGGGCGCTTATCGCGCTCATCCATCACCACCATCAAATACTGTCCGGCGCGGAAGTTAAAATCCGCCGCCGGAATTAAACGAACGCGGTAAACCGTGTCCGTAATCGCTTCAACCGAAGTCACTTTGCAGCTTAACGTTGTCATGCGTTCCCTTTTTCTTCGGGTCTAATTGGTCTGCCGCCGTTAGCGCTGCGGCGGCTCGGCAAAGATAGCTAACTCATCCCAAATGGCGTCAATGCGCGCGGTCACCGCCGGATCTTTCACAATCGGCGTGCCCCACTCGCGCGTGGTTTCACCCGGCCACTTATTGGTCGCATCAAGTCCCATCTTCGAGCCTAAGCCGGAAACCGGCGAGGCGAAGTCGAGATAATCGATGGGCGTGTTCTCAACCAGCACCGTATCGCGTGCCGGATCCATGCGTGTGGTAATCGCCCAAATCACATCATTCCAGTCACGCGCGTTGACGTCGTCATCGCATACAATCACGAACTTGGTGTACATGAACTGACGCAGGAACGACCACACGCCGAACATCACGCGCTTGGCGTGACCCGCGTACTGTTTCTTAATCGTTACTACCGCGAGGCGATAAGAGCAGCCTTCCGGCGGCAGATAGAAATCAACGATCTCCGGGAATTGCTTGATCAGAATCGGCACCAGCACTTCATTGAGCGCCACGCCCAGCACCGCCGGTTCATCCGGTGGACGTCCGGTGTAGGTTGAATGATAAATCGGGTTGCGACGTTGCGTTACGTGCGTCACGGTAAACACCGGGAAGCTATCTACTTCATTGTAGTAGCCTGTGTGGTCGCCGTACGGACCTTCCGGCGCGACATCGCCCGGCTCGATATAACCTTCCAGCACGATTTCCGCGCTGGCCGGCACTTCGAGTTCGTTCGAAACGCACTTCACCACTTCGGTTTTGTTACCGCGCAGCAAACCGGCAAAGGCGTATTCGGAGAGTGTATCCGGCACCGGCGTTACCGCGCCGAGAATGGTGGCAGGATCGGCGCCCAGCGCCACCGACACCGGGAAACGTTCGCCCGGATGCGCTTTACACCACTCCTGGAAATCCAGCGCGCCGCCGCGATGCGACAGCCAGCGCATAATCACGCGGTTCTTGCCGATCACCTGCTGGCGATAGATACCCAGATTTTGTCGCTCTTTATGCGGGCCGCGCGTAACGGTCAATCCCCACGTAATCAGCGGCGCAGCATCGCCCGGCCAGCATTTCATCACCGGAATGCGCGACAGATCGACGTCATCGCCGCTGAAAATCTCTTCCTGGCACGGCGCATTGCGCAGGCGCTTGGTTGGCATGTTCAGCACTTGCTTGAACTGCGGCATCTTATCGAACAGATCGCGGAAGCCTTTTGGCGGCTCCGGCTCTTTCAGGAACGCCAGCAGCTTGCCCACTTCACGCAGCGCACTGACCTCTTCCTGGCCCATGCCCATCGCCACGCGTTTTGGTGTGCCAAACAGATTACACAGCACCGGCATGTCGTACCCTTTCGGGTTTTCGAACAGCAGCGCTGGGCCGCCAGCGCGCAGCGTGCGGTCGGCAATTTCCGTCATCTCTAACTCAGGATCGATCTCCTGAGTGATGCGCTTTAACTCGCCACGCTGTTCCAGCAATGCGAGGAAGTCTCGTAAATCCTGATATTTCATGCGGCTTTAGCTTTCCGGCCAGAGTGAAACGCCATTATAGAGGCGTTTTACGCTGACATGTTGAGGTTTTGCGTCAGGCAGGCTGACAGGAAAACGGCACCAGCGACTGAATCGCCAATACATCGTGATAAGCAGTAATCGGCTCGCCGTGACGGAACACTTTGAAGTCTTCACCGCGTGCGCTGTAGTAACGCAGGCGATTTTCGCTCACGTGCAGGAAGCTGGCTTCACGCAGCGCAATCACCGATTCATGCGGGTTAACGGCACAGAACTCGGTCAGTCGTTCATCACGCGTTTCGCCCATATGGCCGCTGACGTGCGCATCAAGATAATGCGGATTGATCTGCACCGGGAACAAACCCAGCGCGGGCAACACTACGCTGCTGCGCACCGGCATATCATTGGTGGTGCGAATGGAAGGCGTTGCCACATTGCAACCGGCGCTCCAGCCGACGTACGGCACATCACGCTCGCGCACCGCGCGTTGGATAGCGACGATCAAGCCGTGCTCGTGCAGCATTTGATTGAGGAACCAGGTATTTCCGCCGCTCACCAGAATCAGCTCAGCTTGTTCAATCGCCGCAACGGGCGATGCAAACTCGTGCACGGTGCGCACGTCAATGCCCAACGACGCGGATAACTCCTGCGCGCGCTGCGCGTGATCGCCACGAATAATCGCGTACGGTACCAGCACCGCCGAAGTGATGCCGCGCTGGGCGATCATCGCATGCAGCTGCGGGTGGGCGTAACTTAACAGCGGCGCATCGTCAGCCACTTTACCGTTACTCAACAGGAACAGTTCCATCAGCCACTCCTTTTCAATCGAAAGATGGGGAGGGAGTCTGATACAGATGGTCGCCGGCCGTCAATTTTCTTGCAAGAAAGCGTAAATAAGCCGCATCAATCGGATAAATCGTAGTGAAATTGTTTTCAGCGCCCGGTTTCCACCCGCCGATGCGCTATAACTCTGACAACTGATTTGATATTCTTAGCGTCCATTATTTGGGAGCGGTTATGGAATCCTGGTACTTACTCTATTGCAAACGTGGACAACTGTTGCGCGCGAAAGAGCATCTTGAGCGGCAAGAGGTGAATTGCCTCAGCCCGATGATCGCTCTGGAGAAGATTGTGCGCGGTAAACGCACCACCGTGAGTGAGCCGCTGTTTCCCAACTATCTGTTTATTGAATTCGATCCCGAAGCGATTCACACCACCACCATCAGCAGCACGCGCGGCGTCAGCCACTTCGTGCGCTTTGGCACCATGCCGGCCACCGTATCAAATGATGTGATCGAAGCGCTGCAAACCGACGCGCCGCAGATCGTGCTCGATGCGGAAACCCCGCAAAGCGGTGATGAAGTGATCATCACCGATGGCACGTTCGAAGGATTGCGCGCCATTTTTGCCGAGCCGGATGGTGAAACGCGCTCCGTTCTGCTGCTCAACATGCTGAACAAACAGGTGATGCGCAGCGTGGATAACAAACAGTTCCGTAAACTCTAAGCGAGTTTAAACAGCTGACGCGCGTTGAGATTAACCTGCGCGCCCAGCGCTTCCGCCTCCTCGCCACGCCAGTTCGCCACCTGCTGCACAATATGCGGCAGGAAGCATGGCTCATTGCGGCGCGAAGTGGGACGCGGATGCATATCGCGCGGCAGTAAATACGGTGCGTCGGTTTCCAGTAACAGGCGCTCAGCCGGAATCAGCGGCAGCAATTCACGCAGTTCCATACCGCGACGCTCGTCGCATACCCAACCGGTAATGCCCACCGACAATCCCAGCGCCAGGCACGCTTGCAGCTCGTCACGCGTACCGGTAAAGCAGTGCACGACTGCACCAACCAGCTTCGGTAGCCACGGCTCAAGTACCGCAACAAAACGGTCGTGCGCTTCACGGCAATGCAAAAACACCGGCAGCTGCAGCTCAGCGGCCAACGCCAGCTGCGCATCGAAAGCGTATTCCTGCTGATCGTGGGCCGAAAGATTGCGATTGAAATCCAGCCCACATTCGCCAATCGCAACCACCTGCTCACTTTCCGCCAGGCGACGCAAGGTATTCGCGGTTTCCGCCGACCATTCACTGGCATGGTGCGGATGGACGCCGGCGGTTGACCAGCAATAGCCCGCGTGCAATGCCGCCAGCTGCCGCGCCTGCTGGCTCTCCAGCGCGTTGGTGCCGGTAATTAACAGGCCGGTGACGCCTGCTTCGCGCGCACGTTTTACCACCTGCTCGCGATCTTTTGCGAATTGCGTGCTGGTCAGGTTTACACCGATATCAAACATGTCTTCTCCCCAATAAAAAACCGCCCAACGGGGCGGTTTAGATTCATATTCCCGCGCGCTGCGGGATGCCCTGCATTAAGGACATCAGGATTCGGTGTTGTGTTCCTCATCCGAAGACTGACGTCCTTTACCCACATAGTAGCGGGAGAAGAATACGCCGACTTCAAACAGGCAGTACATCGGAATAGCGAGCAAAGTTTGCGAGAAAACATCCGGCGGTGTGAGCAACATCCCAACCACGAACGCGCCAACCAACATATAAGGACGTTTCTTTTTCAGATCTTCTGGTGAAGTTATGCCGGTCCAGCACAGCAGCACAATTGCAATCGGCACCTCAAACGCCACGCCGAAGGCCATGAAAATCGTCATGACGAAGTCGAGGTAGTTGGTGATATCCGTTGCGATGGTCACGCCTTGCGGCGCGGTTTTGGCGAAGAAGCCAAACGCCAGCGGGAACACGATGAAGTAAGCAAACGCCACGCCGACGTAAAACAGCAGCGTACTGGAGAACAGCAGCGGCATCACCAGTTTGCGTTCGTGGCGATAGAGCGCGGGCGCCACAAAGGCCCACACCTGATACAAAATCACCGGCACGGCCAGAAACACCGAAACGATGATGGTCAGCTTGATCGGCGTGAAGAATGGCGATGCGACGTCGGTAGCGATCATGCTCGCCCCGGCTGGCATCTGGCTGATCAGCGGCGACGCGACCAGATGGTAAATATCATTCGCAAAATAGACCAGACACAGAAAGATGACTAAAACAGCGATGATGCAATTCAACAAACGCTTGCGCAGCTCAATCAAATGGCTAATGAGCGGTTGGGTATCTTCAACGGCCATGTTTATCGTTCATCTTTTACGAGAGAAGTCTTCGCGGTGCTTTCAGGAGCACTGGCGACGGGAGGGGTTTCTGCGGCAGAGATTTCGTCAGTAGGCTGCGGAGTCTGTGCAGGCGCACTGGTTTGATGTTCTGCTGCTGCGGGCGTGACCGCAGGTGAAGTCACGGGCTGCACGGCGGCTGGCGGAGTCTGATGAATAGTGTTGGCTTCATCTTCCTCTTTTTCGAGATCGATACTCTGCTGCACCGAACGCTTCATGGAGTCGGCGGTTTTACGCAGTTCCTCCATCGACTCTTTTAGCTCGGGTGACAACGTGCCACGGCCCGCTTCTTCCACCTTTTTCAGGCTGTCCTGCAATTCCTGCAGTTTCAACTCTTGCGCCAGTTCGTTTTGTACATTCGCGGCCAGCGAGCGGATGGCTCTGATCCAGCCGACGACGGTTTTCACCGCAACCGGTAACCGCTGCGGGCCAAGCACAATCAGCCCGATCACGAACACTAATACCAGTTCACTAAAACCAATGTCGAACACAGTTATACCTGCTTGTCGTTCCGGGCGTCGTCTTTAGTCGCCGTGGTTTGCTGTTTGTCTGCCAGAGTTTTGGCGTTGAAGTCAGCGTCCTGCTCTTTCGGTTGATCCTTTTTATCGTCTTCATCGCCCATGGCTTTTTTGAAGCCACGAATGGAAGATCCTAAATCCGAACCCAGGTTACGAAGTTTGTTGGTACCGAACAGAAGAACAACAATGACGGCAATGATTAACAATTGCCAAATACTGATACCGCCCATGAGATATGCCTCTAATATTCTGTGAAAAACTGTTGACTGTAACGCACAGAAAGCCCGTATGATTTCGGGCTTTAGCTTGCGACATTACGCGATTTGCACCAGGCAGACAATCAGTTTGTCTTGCGCCAGCCAATAAGCCAGGTGACGATGCCAGCGGCCATTAATAGCGCCGGGAAGAAATCCCCATCCGGTCGACTTAACAGCACGGCGGTGCCACTTAATAACAGTGTAGCGCCTACACCAAACAGATAGCGCGCCTGATGATTGCGTGTTCGCTGTACGTTTAAATCGGTGACGAGTTTATCGACGCTGTGCTTCAATAATTTGTGCTGGCGCATGCTGTCGTAAAATAGCTCCGGCAACTCCGGCAATTTTTCCGCCCAGTACGGCGCTTTCTCTTTCACCGCCCGCAAAATCGCCGGGATACCAATTTGATCTTTGATCCAATCTTCGAGGAAAGGCTTGGCCGTTTTCCACAGGTCAAGCTGCGGATAGAGCTGGCGGCCAATCCCTTCGATATACAGCAGCGTCTTCTGCAACAGCACCAGCTGCGGCTGCACTTCCATATTAAAGCGACGCGCGGTGTTGAACAGGTTCAGCAGCACGTGGCCAAACGAAATCTCAGCCAGCGGTTTTTCGAAAATCGGCTCACACACGGTACGAATGGCAAACTCAAAGTCTTCGACGTTGGTATCGGCCGGTACCCAGCCAGAATCCACGTGCAGCTCGGCCACTTTGCGGTAATCGCGGTTAAAGAAGGCGATGAAGTTCTCGGCCAGATAGCGCTTATCTTCTTTGTTCAGCGAACCGACGATACCGCAGTCGATGCCGATATATTGCGGATCTTCCGGGTGATCGTAGCTGACGAAGATATTGCCGGGATGCATATCGGCATGGAAGAAGCTGTCGCGGAACACCTGGGTGAAGAACACTTGCACACCGCGCTCGGCCAGCAGTTTCATGTTAACGCCGTGCTGCTCCAGCGTGGCGATATCTGAGATCGGAATGCCGTAAATGCGCTCCATCACCATCATCGATTCGCTGCAATAATCAGAGAACACTTCCGGCACATACAGCATGCGGCTTTGGTCAAAATTACGACGCAGCTGGATGGCGTTCGCCGCTTCACGCAGCAGATTCAGCTCATCAATTAAGGTCTTTTCGTAATCGCGCACCACTTCCACCGGACGCAGACGACGACCATCCGGCAACAAACGCGGCACCCACCGCGCCAGACGGTAAATCAGTCGCATATCGGCTCTGATCACCGGCAGGATGTCGGGACGAATCACTTTGATCACCACCGCGCGGCCATTGGATTTCAGCGTCGCGGTATGCACCTGCGCGATAGAAGCCGAGGCCAGCGGTTTGATATCGAAGTCTTCAAACCAGGTTTCCACCGGGCCGCCAATCGACTTTTCAATCTGCTGCTTGGCTTTCACGCCATCAAATGGCGCAACTCGGTCCTGCAGCACCGCCAGTTCATCGGCAATCGCCGGTGGGAACAGATCGCGACGCGTCGAGAGCATTTGACCGAATTTGATCCACACCGGCCCCAACTGCTCCATCGCTAAACGGATGCGCACGCCGGCGGAAGCGTCTTTATGTTGGTTAGGGATCCAGAAGATGCAACGCCGCCACAAGCGTAAAAGCAGCGTGAAGCGCATGCGGGGAATCAGTTCATCAAGGCCGTAAGTCAGAAAGATCTTGATGATGAAGTATAAGCGCCGAATTTCTCCCAGCGTCATTTCGCCTCCAGCTGTGCCAAACGCGTTTCAAACGCATTGAGCGAACGTTCTATCGCTTCCACTTCCTCGCAAAACCATGCCAGTTCCAGTGCGCCCGGCGCAACGCGCCACTCTTCCGTCAGCACCTGACCAAGATAATCCTGGCGGCGGATGAACTGCTGCTGCACGAACTTCAGCGCCTGCTGTGCGGCCTGGCTTACGCCTTGCGCAGCGATATCGCCAATCCACGGTGCAAGATATTCCGCCGGATCCAGCTCGGCGAGATCCATCAGTGCGGAGAATTGCTGTACCACCTGCAAATCGCCGTCCACCTCCAGTTCACCGCTACGAATCAGGCTGGTGAGCTGCTGGCGATCGCGCAGTTTCGGCAAAGTACTGACACGCAAACTCACCGTGCAGTCGCTGTTGTCTTGCCAATCACTCAGCACATCGAGTTGCGATTCGCTAAACACCAGCACCAAAGGAAAATCGAGCTCTTGCAGACGCAGCATCAATACCTTACCAGCCAAACGCTGGCGTGCGGCTTTCAGGCTGCGATCGCGATAGAGAACACGGTTCAGGGCGGTCTCAAGACCGCCGGTGATGAGAGGAGTTAAAGTCATGATGGATTAGAATTTAAATCCGCGATGCAGCGCGACAATACCGCCAGTCATGTTGAAGTAGGTGGTATTTTCAAAGCCCGCATCGTTCATCATCGCTTTCAGGGTTTCCTGATCGGGATGCATACGAATCGACTCCGCCAGATAGCGATAGCTTTCAGCGTCTTGCGCCACCAGCTGACCAATACGCGGCAGAATGTGGAATGAATAGGTATCGTAGGCTTTGCTGAGCGGCTCCAGCAACGGCTTCGAGAACTCCAGCACCAGCAGACGTCCGCCTGGCTTCAGCACGCGGAACATTGATGCCAGCGCTTTCTCTTTTTCGGTCACGTTACGCAAGCCGAATGAGATGGTGATGCAATCGAAGTAGTTATCCGGGAACGGCAGCGCTTCGGCATTCGCCTGCACATAGCTGACATTGCCCGACACGCCGAGATTACGCAGCTTTTCGCGGCCCATCTTCAGCATCGAGCTGTTGATGTCTGCCAGCACAACCTGGCCGGTTTCGCCCACCAGACGTGAGAATTTTGCCGTGAGATCGCCGGTACCACCCGCCAGATCCAACACGCGCTGACCGCGGCGCACGCCGCTGCTGTCAATGGTAAAACGCTTCCAGACACGATGGATGCCAAACGACATCAAATCGTTCATCAGGTCATATTTTGCCGCGACGGAGTGAAACACGTCCGCAACTTTATCGGCCTTTTCGCTTTTCGCGACGGTCTGGAAGCCAAAATGGGTAGTTTCCTGCTGTGATTCATCTGCCATCGGTTTTACCTGTTCCACAAACAATTCTTGCCGAAGTGTATCAGAGTCGCGCTACACGAGCACGCGACCACCGTGCTATTCGTTGATGCGGCGCAGCGAGTCTGTTGTTGGTTCTGCAACGTTTTCATCCTCGGTGCGATCGTCTGCCCAATCTTCATCCGCTTCTTCCGGCTGCGCTTGTTCAACCAGTTGCGGATTAATCGGACGTTTGATCTCCACGCCAAGCGAACGGAACGCTTCACTTTGTGCGATCAGATTGCCGCGCCCTTCAGACAGCTTTTTCATCGCCTGATGATAACTTTGCTGCGCTTTGTCGAGATTGTGCCCGATGCCACTCATGTCATCGACAAACAGCCGCATTTTGTCGTACAGCCGCGTTGCCCGGTCGGCGATGCGCTGTGCGTTGCGGCTTTGATGCTCATAACGCCAGAGATTATTGATAGTACGCAGCGCCACCAGCAACGTGGTGGGACTAACCAGCATGATGTTCTGCTGTAACGCTTCGCTGATCAGCTCGGGCTGACGATCAATCGCCAGCAGAAACGCCGGTTCCACCGGGATAAACATCAACACATAATCCAGAGAGCGTAAACCGGGCAATTGTTGGTAATCTTTACGGCTCAGCAGGCGAATGTGTCCGCGCATGGCGCTAATGTGTTCCTGAATCGCCTGCTCACGCGTGGCTTCATCGTCGGCATTGAAGTAGCGTTCGTAGGCAACCAGCGTCATTTTGGCGTCAATCACCACATCTTTACCCTGCGGCAAACGCACGATCACATCCGGTTGCATCCTGCCCTGCTGTTCCAGCTGCACGCTAACCTGCGTTTGGTATTCGTAGCCTTCACGCAGGCCCGATGCTTCCAGCACGCGGGCCAATACCACTTCGCCCCAGTTTCCCTGAATTTTATTGTCGCCTTTTAGCGCTTTAGTAAGATTGACCGCTTCCTGCGCCATCTGTGCGTTGAGTTGCTGTAGCTGGCGAATTTCGTGGGTCAGCGTGTGACGTTCACGCGCTTCCAGGCCAAAGCTGTCGGTGACCTGACGGCGGAAACCGTCCAGCTGTTCGCGCAGCGGACCAATCAGACTATTCAGGCTTTGACGGTTTTGTTCATCGACGCGCCGCCCGCTGTTTTCGAAGATGCGATTGGCGAGATTTTCAAACTGCGCGCTGAGGCGCTGTTCGCTGTTGGTCAGTAGTCGCTGCTTCTCTTCTGCACCGTAGCGCGTCTCTTCAAGACGAATGGTCACTTCGCGCAGTTCGGCTTCCTGCGCGCTGTTCACTTCCAGCTGATTTCGCAGTTCACGGCTGAGTTGTTCACTTTCGCCGCGCCAGTAATCAAGCTGCTGCAAACGTTCCTGCGCACCGCTCAGTGCACCGTGTAGCTGGCGCATCTCCTGTTCGCGTTGTTGGATTTGCTGCTGTAACTGTTCGAGCTGCTGCTGCTGACGCTGCTGCGCCTCTTCCAGCAGGCGACGCTCGGTGGTGAAGCTGGCGTGCTGATGACCGGCGCGCAGTTGAGCAATGATCCAGCCAATGCCCAAACCGGCCAGCGCCAGCGCGCCGCTAATGATAAGTTGCTGATCCATAATCCCCCCGCGGATCGACTTGCTGAGGGAAAAGGTAGAGCTCTACTGTATGAATGTCCAGATTTTTTTCCCTTCATACTTCAAGCCGCAGATGCGTTGGCTGCACGTTCTCACCCCAGTCACTTACTGATGTAAGCTCCCGGGGATTCGCTCGCTTGCCGCCTTCCTGCGACTCGAATTATTTAGGGAAAACGTTCTCTAATTAGAGGGCTTTTACGGTGAGATCGCCCGCTTTCCACGCATCAATCAGGAAGAAGGGCATCGGCAACACCCATTCGGTTTCACCCTGGATTTTGGCCGGATAGGTCCAGCTTTTCCCGTCGTAGGTGATCTCAACCTGCTGCCAGCCGTTCTCAGCGTTTTCGACCTGGCCCGCCATGCTGGCAAAACCGGCGTTACTACCGACGTGGAAGCTGTCGGTTTGCCAGCGAATCGGCTGATGCGCCGGCCACGGTTGTGCATGATGGAAGCGGAAAATATCGTCATGATTCAAGATGCTCTCACGTACCGTCGGCCACAGCGCCACTTTTAGGAAGTACTGATCGGTAAAGCGTTCGCTGCCTTCATATTGCGCAATAAAGTCACGCATTTGCTGCTCAACGTTATGGAACACGCCGTGGCAGCCGCCCCACATGCCCGCCAGCAGCAGCTCGGTATGCGAGAAGTAATCACGCATATGATGGAACCAGTAAGGCGAAGTCAGCCAGGCTTCTACCGCCACCACTTCGCGCTCGGACAGCAACGAATCCGCATCACGCACGATGTAGCGTTTGACGCTGTCATCGTCCATCACCAGGAAACGCCACAGCGTTGGGAAGATAGTTTTCTCATGCGACATATCCACCAGTTGGGTGTTTGGCTGCGTCAGGCGCTGCCAGACGTGCTGCGGCACGCTGTCGTCGAGATAGATGCGGCAGATCCAGTCGGGATAAAGCTCGCGCGCCACTTCGATGTTTTTAATCAAGGTTTCGCAGTA
This sequence comes from Pantoea sp. GCM10028869, assembly GCF_042666835.1. NCBI lineage: Bacteria > Pseudomonadati > Pseudomonadota > Gammaproteobacteria > Enterobacterales > Erwiniaceae > Pantoea > Pantoea sp. GCM10028869. The sequence goes on from NZ_JBHTGO010000007.1 coordinate 19,748, forward strand.
GCGTGGCTGACTGCCATACAGGCTAAAGGAGATGATATTTTCTGCCGGATTACTGCGGTTGATCGGCGGTGGTGTCTCAGAAGGGAAGGCGACTTTCGCCCCTTTACTGAAAGTCACATCAGATTTTTGCAGCGATTCGAGGCCGTAACGTGCCGCTTCATCTTCTTTATTCAACCAGCCGCACACTTCGGTTAATCCATCCAGCCAGGTTTCCGATGCCTGCGCACGCTGCGCGGCCGGAGCCTGGTAGATCTTCTGGTAAATTTTATAAGATTTTTTGTATTCGCCGACGCGCATCAGGGTGAGCGCGTAGTCGCTAAGCACCTGCATATGATGGGGCAAGACGCGCAGCACTTCTTCACAGCATTGACGCGCAAGAGGATAGTTATTCGCCGCCATCGCCTGGCGAAATCTCGCTGCTGCACCTTCAACGCGTGATTGTGCAGTAGCGGGATTATTCATGAAATTGGGACGTGAGACAGAAACCATTTTGCGCATAAGAAATTTCTCAGTAGCTGCTGAAATTGCGCGCATTCTAATCAGGAAATAGCGGGATTCCTTATAAGCCTGGTCTCGAATTCATCCCTGACTGGCGCACTAAATTAAGCGACGCGCGGCTTCAACCACAATTTTCACCGCATCACTTTCGGTCTGCTTCATGGTCGCGGCATCCGGGATCTCTTTTTGCGTACGGTTCACGATGACGCCAGCCACCATGCCGGCACGCAGTCCCTGACTGGCGCACATGGTTAACAGTGTAGCGGATTCCATCTCATAGTTGAGGACACCCATTTGCTGCCACTCTTCCATTGAGCCCTGGAAGCGATTCACCACGCGACCGGAGAAAGTGTCGTAGCGTTCCTGGCCTGGATAGAAGGTGTCAGATGAGGCGGTAATACCAATGTGGGTTTTCGCGCCGCACGCTTCTGCCGCTGCCACCAGCGCGGTGGTGCAGGTGAAATCAGCTACGGCCGGGAATTCCATCGGCGCAAAGTGCAGGCTGGCACCGTCGAGGCGTACCGAAGCGGTAGTGACCAGCACATCGCCCACATTAATATGCGGCTGAATAGCGCCAGTGGTGCCAACCCGCAGGAAGGTGCGCACACCCAGTTGCGCCAGCTCTTCAACCGCAATTGACGTTGAAGGTCCGCCGATACCAGTGGAGCACACCACAACCGGTTTGCCATCCACTTCAGCCAGATAGGTAGTGAATTCACGGTGTGAAGCCAGATGCTGTGGATTGTCCATCAACGCGGCGATTTTCTTCACGCGCTCAGGATCGCCAGGCACGATGGCCAACGTGGCTCCTTTCAAATCAGCTTTAGTAATGCCAAGGTGGAAAACGTCAGACTGGGCCATAACAGACTCCTGATAATTGGGGATGAGCGCGCCACTCTACGTGAGCAGGCGGCATAAATATGTGACTCAATTCACCATCGATAATGAAACTTACATTATCAGAAAAACATTATGTGACATAAATCACACATTCACGCTGTGCAATTCTGAATTGCTACAAGCGGTGCTGTGTAAGTGTTGGTGGCAATGTTAATAGAGAAGCAGCACACGTGAAAAAATCCCTCTGCACCCTACGCCAGCCTTGCTTCACTTCGCCAGGCTATAGTTACGTGATTGCGCATTTGCTAGCACGGAGAGAACAATGAAAACCGAAGACAATATGGCACAAAAAACGGCACCCGGTGGCTTTGCACCGGCCGTTCAGCCCACCGCAAGCAGCACCATTATTACCGGCAGCGACGCGATTCATGCTGGCGAGACCTCAGTTCCGAGCCAGGGCGAAAACCTGCCTGCCTATTACGCACGACCAAAAGAGTATCAAGGCACCTTGCCGGTGGTGTTGGTGGTGCAGGAGATTTTCGGCGTGCACGAGCATATCCGCGATGTCTGCCGCCGTCTGGCGCTGGAAGGTTATCTGGCCATCGCTCCGGAACTCTATTTCCGCGAGGGCGATCCCAACGATTACCACGACATTCCCACGCTGTTTAAAGAGCTGGTGAGTAAAGTTCCGGATTCGCAAGTGTTGTCCGATCTCGATCATGTGGCCAACTGGGCCACGCGCCACGATGGTGATATCCGTCGCCTGGCGATTACCGGTTTCTGCTGGGGCGGACGTATTAGCTGGCTGTTTGCCGCGCACAATCCGCAGGTGCGTGCAGCGGTGGCGTGGTATGGACGCTTAGACGGTGAGAAGACGCTGAAGCAGCAGAAGCATCCGATCGATATCGCGGTGGATCTCAACGCACCGGTGCTGGGCCTTTACGGTGGTCAGGATGAGAGCATCCCGCTGGAGAGCATTGATAAGATGCGTCAGGCGCTGCATGCCGCCAATGCCAAGGCGGAAATCGTGGTGTATCCGGATGCAGGACATGCTTTCAATGCGGATTATCGTGCCAGTTATCACGCCGATTCCGCCAAAGATGGCTGGCAACGCATGCTGGCGTGGTTCGCGCAGTATGGCGTAGCGCCAAACGCGTAATAATAAGGGGCGCATTTGCGCCCCAATCTCATTTACAGCGACTAAGCCGTTTCACCCCGCAGGTTTTGCGCCGCTTTTACCATGTTCGCCAGCGCCTGACGGGTTTCCGTCCAGCCACGCGTTTTTAGGCCACAATCCGGGTTAACCCACAGACGCTCTGCCGGGATGCTCTGCGCCGCTTTACGCAGCAACTCTTCCATCCACTCCACGCTTGGCACGTTTGGTGAGTGAATGTCATACACGCCCGGACCGATTTCGTTGGGATAGTCGAACTCCTTAAAGGTATCCAGCAGATCCATATCGGAACGTGAGGTTTCGATGGTGATAACGTCCGCATCCAGCGCGGCAATCGAGTCCATGATGTCATTGAACTCGCAGTAACACATGTGGGTATGGATCTGGGTTTCATTCTGCGCCACGGCGGCATTGAGACGGAACGCATCCACCGCCCAGGTCAGGTACGCCGCCCAATCGGACTGATGCAGCGGCAGGCCTTCGCGCAGTGCCGGTTCATCAATCTGAATAATGCCAATACCGGCTTTTTCCAGATCTTCCACTTCGTCACGCAGCGCCAGCGCAATCTGTTTAGCGATGGTTTCACGGCTTACATCTTCACGCGGGAACGACCAGCAGAGAATCGTCACCGGACCAGTCAGCATGCCTTTCACCGGTTTGTCGGTCAGCGACTGCGCGTACTTCGCCCACTCAACGGTGATGGCTTGCGGACGGCTTACGTCGCCGATGATGATCGGCGGTTTAACGCAGCGTGAGCCGTAGCTCTGTACCCAGCCGTTTTGGGTGAATACGAAGCCGTCGAGGTTTTCGCCGAAGTATTCCACCATGTCGTTGCGTTCTGCTTCGCCATGCACCAGCACGTCGAGGCCCAAACGTTCCTGCTCCACAATCGCCTGTTTGATGTGTTCGGCGATGCCAGTGCGATAGTTTCCACCATCAATGTTGCCTTTTTTAAAGTCGAGGCGCAGGCCGCGAATTTCGGTGGTTTGCGGGAATGAACCTATGGTGGTGGTCGGCCACGCTGGCAGGTTAAAGCGGTGACGCTGCGCTTTGGCACGCTCGGTATAGCTGCTGGCACGTTCAACGTCTTTGGCCTGAATTTTCGCCAGACGCTCGCCGACTGCGGCATTGTGAACGCGCGTGGAGTTGGCACGCGCACGAATCGGTGCGCTCCACTCCACCAGCGAAGCGGCATCGTTGTTGTTCAGCGCATGACTTAGCAGTGCAAGCTCAGCGCACTTCTGCAGAGCAAAGGCGAACCAGCTTTTCACTTCCTCATCGAGGCGCGTTTCCACGCTGAGGTCGATTGGGCTGTGCAGCAGTGAGCAGGATGATCCAATCCACAATTGTTGACGCTGCCCCACCAGCGGCTGCAGACGTGCAAACCAGCTGCTGAGATCGGCACGCCAGACGTTACGGCCATTGATTACGCCGACGGAGAGCAGCCAATCCGCGGGAATCTGCTGGTTCACCTGTTGGATGTCGTCTTTGCCGTGGACCAGGTCAACATGCAGACCTTGCACCGGCAGCGCTTTGATCACGTCGAGATTCTGACCGATGCTGTCGAAATAGGTGGTGAGCAGCAATTTGCTTTCGCCCTGCAGCGCGTCGTAAGCCGGTTTGAAGGCATCGCGCCACGCTTGCGGCAGTTCCAGCGCCAGTGCTGGCTCATCGATTTGTACCCATTCGATGCCGCGTTTTTTCAGTTCAGCCAGCACCTGTTGGTAAACCGGCAGAATGTCTTTGAGCAGTGACAGGCGGTCGAACGACGTACCTTTCACTTTACCCAGCCACAAATAGGTAACCGGACCCAGCAGCACCGGTTTAATCTTGTGCCCGAGCGCCAGCGCTTCATCAACCTCATCCAGCAACTGAGTCCAGGTCAGTTTGAACTGCTGCCCTTGAGTGAATTCCGGCACCATGTAGTGATAATTGGTGTTGAACCATTTGGTCATTTCCGCCGCTGCCGCCGGTTCACCGCTTGGTGCGCGGCCACGGCCAAGGCGGAACAGCGTGTCGAGATCGACCGAGCCATCCTGATTTTGGTGACGAGCTGGCACGTTACCCAGCAGCAGGCTGGTGGTGAGCACGTGATCGTACCAGGCGAAATCGCCGACTGGCAGCAGATCCACGCCCGCCTCTTTCTGCTGTTGCCAGTGACGGGCGCGCAGTTCACGCCCCACCGCCAGTAGCTCTTCCTGTGAGCTTTTACCTGCCCAATAGCTTTCCTGTGCTTTTTTCAATTCACGACGCAATCCAACGCGAGGGAAACCGAGAGTGTGGTTCAGAATGGTCATTTTCTGTTCTCCAGATATTCTTAACTGAATAGGGGGCAGAGATGTTTAGCCGTCCAGATGTTTACACCGCCATAATCTGCAGGTACTGTATGTTCCTCAAGCGCAATTTGTTCAATCTCGATGTGAAGGATTCTCATGATCGAACTCAAACACCTGCGGACGCTGCAGGCGTTACGGAACACCGGCTCGTTAGCTGCCGCCGCCTCCCAGCTTCATCAGACGCAATCGGCGTTATCCCACCAGTTCAGCGATCTGGAGCAGCGGCTGGGTTTTCGCCTGTTTGTGCGTAAAAGCCAGCCGCTGCGTTTTACCCCGCAGGGAGAGATTTTGCTGCAGTTGGCTGAGCAGGTTTTACCGCAAATTCAGCAGGCTTTGCAGGCGTGTCATGAGCCGCATCAGGCCACGTTGCGTATCGCCATTGAGTGTCACAGCTGTATTCAGTGGCTGACGCCCGCGCTAAATAATTTCCGCCAGAGCTGGCCGCAGGTGGTGATGGATTTCAAATCCGGCGTGACCTTTGATCCGCAACCCGCGTTGCAACAGGGCGAGCTGGATGTGGTGTTGACCTCCGATATTTTGCCGCGCAGCGGGTTGTTTTATTCACCGATGTTCGATTTTGAAGTGCGTTTGGTGATGGCGCCGGATCATCCTTTGGCGCAGCTTGAGCACATTGCTCCGGAAGATATGGCCGATGAAGTGCTGATGATTTATCCGGTGCAGCGTCAGCGTTTGGATGTGTGGCGCCATTTCCTGCAGCCTGCGGGCGTCAGTCCAGCCTTGAAGAGCGTGGATAACACGCTGCTGCTGATTCAGATGGTGTCGGCGCGTATGGGCATCGCCGCGCTGCCACATTGGGTGGTAGAGAATTTTGAGCAGCAGGGGTTGGTGGTGACCAAAACCTTAGGCAATGGTTTGTGGAGCCGCTTGTATGCCGCCGTACGCGAAGGCGAGCAGCGTCAGCCGGTAATGGAAGCCTTTGTGCGGTTTGCCCGTCAGCACGCCTGTGAACATCTGCCCTTTGTGCGCGATGCCGCGCGTCCCGGCTCACTTCAAACCACCTCATCCTGATGTTGTTGGGCGGCGAAAGTCGCCCGCGCTGTTATCCCTGCCCCGCCTGCTCTATAATGCGCCGCCTCAACCCGCGACCAAGAGAGTTTCACCATGATGAGTAACGATGTTCTGCGCAGCGTGCGCTACATGCTGGATTTGAGCGATAGCAAAGTGGTGGAGATTTTTGCCCTGGCAGGAAGTGAAGTGCCGCTGGAAGACGTGCAGGCGTGGATGAAGAAAGATGACGATGCCGCGTTTCGCAAGCTGCCAGATGTATTGATGGGCTATTTCCTTAACGGTCTGATTTTTTACCGTCGCGGTAAGAGTGAAGATGCGCCCGCGCCTTCGATTGAGCGCCGCATGAATAACAACATTTTCATGAAGAAATTGCGTATCGCCTTTGAGCTGAAGACCACCGATATTCCTGATGTGCTGCTGAAAGCGAACTTCAAGATTTCACAGGCTGAGGTTGGCGCGATTTTCCGCAACCCAGATCATAAGAATTTCCGCGAATGCGGCGATCAGATTCTGCGTAATTTCCTGAAAGGGTTGACGATGATTCATCGTCCGGGGCCGGCTAAGAAGGGTTAATCGCTTCTTTGTTCGAGCCGGGTCAGGGATAGCGCGGCAGATCGCAAAGGGAAACCACTTCCTTGTGGATCAGCCTCGCCATCCATGGCTCGGATGCTTTGCTCCACTGCCGCGCTATCCCTTCCCTTTTAGCCTATGCGTTGCTTTTCTTACCTAATACCCAGCGTTTGTGCACATAAAGGGATGCGAAAATCACGGCGGCACCGGCGAGAAAACTTGGCCAATGCGGTTTCTCCTGCCAGATCGCCAGATTCACCAGCAAGCCCGCTGGCACATGCATGTTGTTCATAATACCCAGCGTGCCAGCATCCACCTGCGTAGCGCCATAGTTCCACATGAAATAGCCCAAACCTGAAGCCGCCACGCCCAGCCACACCAGAATGCCCCACTGCAGCGACGTGGTCGGCAGTTTGTTCGGATTGCCCCACAAGCTCCAGGCGATCACCGCGATTATCACCGCGCCCAGATAGAACCACGAAAATGCGGTGTGCTGCGGCATCGGGCGAGTTTCCTGCAGGCGTTTGTAGCCCACCATGCCGATGGCGAAGCAGATGTTTGCCGCCTGTACCAGCAGCAAGCCGAACCAGAAATGGTCGCTGACTTTGTCGTAACGAATAATCGCCGCACCGATTACCGCCAGTAGCGCGCTGAAGGCATAGCCGATACGCAGCGGACGTCGGCTGAGCAAATCGTAGATCAGCGTGACATACAGCGGCGTCATCACGGTGAACAGCAGGAACTCGGTCACGCTGAGATACAGATAAGCCTCAAAGCTTAATAAATACATGATGCCAAGCTGCAGCATGCCCACCAGCATATACAGCAGGATGGTGGAAGCACGGTAACCGCGCCAGCGCAGGAACGGCAGGAAAACGATGGCGGCGAGCGCCAGACGCATCAAAACAGAGAACCAGGAATCCACCTGACCTGCGAGGTATTCCCCGATCAAACTGAAGGAAAAGGCCCACAGAATGGTGGTAACGATCAGTAACGGCACGGTAACGATCTCAAAATGAACAGTGGCGGTAGTGTAAACAAACTGTCGAAATCGGGGTGAACTATCTGGTTTACAAGCGGATAAAATAACGACGAATAATTTTTATTTCTCATTTTTACGCTCGGGTAAAAATGCGCGAAATACAACATTTCCTGGTTTTTTTCGCTCTCAATTGTCATAAAACTGCAACATATGTGTCACATGTCACAGTAACTGCGCGTGACCATCACTATCCTTTGCGCGAAATGGAAACTTCGCTTTGCCATTTTTACTGCCTGTTTTTGCCCCAACCTGCTGGGAACTCATAACTATATCGCGCCCTGGAGGGCCACACTCATGTTGAGTATTTTCAAACCTGCACCGCATCGCCCACAAGTGGCCGATGATCGTGTTGATCCGCTTTATCGTCGTCTGCGCTGGCAGATTTTCCTGGGAATATTTTTTGGCTATGCCGCCTACTATTTGGTGCGTAAAAACTTTGCGCTGGCAATGCCTTATCTGGTGGAACAAGGCTTCTCGCGCGGCGATCTCGGCTTTGCGCTATCGGGCATTTCCATCGCTTACGGCTTCTCGAAATTCATTATGGGCTCGGTCTCAGACCGCTCGAATCCGCGCGTGTTTTTGCCCGCCGGATTGATCCTTGCCGCAGCGGTGATGCTGGTGATGGGGTTCGTGCCGTGGGCCACCTCCAGCATCATGGTGATGTTTGTGCTGCTGTTCCTGTGCGGCTGGTTCCAGGGCATGGGCTGGCCGCCGTGCGGGCGCACCATGGTGCACTGGTGGTCGCAGAAAGAGCGCGGCGGAATTGTGTCGGTGTGGAACTGCGCGCATAATGTCGGTGGCGGTATTCCTCCGCTGCTGTTCCTGCTCGGCATGGCGTGGTTTAACGACTGGAAAGCCGCGCTGTATATGCCGGCGTTTGGCGCCATCCTCATCGCGATTATCGCCTTCGCCTTGATGCGTGACACACCACAATCTTGCGGTTTACCGCCGATTGAAGCGTGGAAAAATGATTATCCGCCGGATTACAACGAGGATCACGAGCAGGAGCTGACGGCTAAGCAGATTTTCATGCAGTACATTCTGCCCAACAAGCTGCTGTGGTACATCGCACTGGCGAACGTGTTTGTGTACCTGCTGCGTTACGGCATTCTCGACTGGTCGCCGACCTACCTGAAAGAGGTGAAGCACTTCACGCTGGATAAATCCTCGTGGGCCTACTTCTTTTACGAATATGCCGGTATTCCCGGCACGCTGCTGTGCGGCTGGATGTCGGACAAAGTGTTCCGCGGCAACCGTGGCGCAACCGGCGTGTTCTTTATGACGCTGGTGACCATCGCCACCGTGGTGTACTGGCTGAATCCTCCAGGCAATCCAGGCATCGACATGCTGTGCATGATTGTGATCGGCTTCCTGATTTACGGTCCTGTGATGCTGATTGGCTTGCACGCGCTGGAACTGGCACCGAAAAAAGCGGCCGGAACGGCAGCGGGCTTTACCGGGCTGTTTGGCTATCTCGGCGGATCGGTTGCGGCGAGTGCGATTGTCGGTTACACCGTGGATTATTTCGGCTGGGACGGCGGATTCATTGTGATGATTGGCGGATCGGTGCTGGCAGTGATTCTGCTGCTGCTCACCATGGTCAGTGAGCACAAGCACAAGAAACAGTTGGCATAACTAAAAAGGCCGGTGATGACCGGCCCTTTTTTCTAGGCGAGGAACAGTTTACGCAGCGTGTGCGGCACGGCGTCATCCGCGTTGCTGCCAATCACTTCCAGCGTCGGCAAGGTATCTTTCAAACGCTGCTGCGCATTGCGCATGATGCAGCCTTTGCCCGACATGCTGAGCATCTCCACATCATTCATGCCGTCGCCGAAGGCGATGCACGCTTTCAGCGAGTGGCCGAGCTGTTTCGCTACCGCTTCCAGCGCGTGGCCTTTGGAAACGCCGCCCGCCATCACTTCCAGACACGTTGGCAGCGAGAAGCTGACATTCACGCGATCGCCCCAGCGCGCTTCAATCGCCTGCTCCATGGGAATCAACCGCTCCGGATCTTCGCAGGTGAAGAACACTTTGCTGATGCCATCAGTCGGCAGCATGCCCGGCTGGTAGACCTGATAGTTAAACACCGATTCACGGAAATAGTCCTGCTCATCCGGACGATGACGGCTCATGAACCACTCATCGTCGCGATAGACGTGCGTCAGGATATGCTCGTCATGATATTGCAGGCCATACAGATCGCTGGCGATGTCGGCGTCAAGATTGTGGCTGAACACCAGTTCACCTGCGGCGTTGTGCACGCGTGCGCCATTAGACGTGATCATGTAAGCCGGAATGCCGAGCTTATCGCGCATCTGTCCGACGTCGATGTAGTGACGGCCGGTGGCAAAGACAAAGTGGATATCACGCGCCACCAGTTCCTGCAGCGTGGTGCGCGCGAACGGCGTCAGGCGGTGGTCCGGAGAGAGCAGCGTGCCATCCAGGTCGGATGCGACGATGTGATACATGTAAACCTCGGGTGTTGATATCGGAAAGTAAAATTGATTAAGCGTGGCGTTCAAAGAAATCGACCACCGCGTTTAGCGCTTCGGCACGCATCGCGTCTGTTTCAAACAAGATCTCATGACGCGCTCCTTTGATCACATACGGCGCGTTGCCCGCGCAGGGATGTCCTGCTGCGGCCATCGCCGTACAAAATAGATTTTGTGAGCGGTTATCCACCACATCATCTTCACTGGCCTGCAGCAGCAAGGTCGGCGTGGTGATGTTCGCTACCTGATTGAAGATGTCCCGCCCGGCCTGCACGCCTTCGCGCACCCAGTGATAAGTGGGGCCACCGACGCGAATTGCCGGATCGTCGGCGTAAAAACGCAGGTTACGGCGATAGCGTTCGCGGCTATGCGTCAGGCGGTTGATGCCAAACGGATTGGCGCGCCAGCGCCCGGTGCCCAGCGCGTAACCTTCACGCAGCGCCGGCAGTTTCTCGGTCCAGTCCAGAATGCGGTGCGCCATCCAGTCGGGCAGCGGCAGCACAATGCCAAACATCGGCGCGGAGAATACCGCAGCATGAAACGCCTGCGGCTGACGCGCCAGAAACAGCGCTAAAATCGCGCCGCCCATCGAGTGGGCCAGCACGTAGCGCTGCTGATAATGTGGATTCACGATCTCTTTCAGATACAGCGTTTCCAGATCGTCAACGTAGTCGCCAAATTCCACTACATGGCCGCGATGCGAATCTTCCAGCAGACGCTCGGAACGTCCCTGACCGCGATGGTCGAGAATCACCACATCGTAGCCGCACATGAACAGGTCGTAAGCCAGTTCGGGATACTTGATGTAGCTCTCAATGCGGCCAGGCACGACCAGAATGACACGGCGATGTTGCGGTGAGGTGAAACGGACGTAACGAATCTTCAGGTTGCCGACGCCGGTAAATTCACACTCTTCACGGCGACGCCAGAAGTCGAGCAGCGGACCGGTGGCAAAGGCCGAAAAGCCTCGCTCACGTCCGAGCCAACTCTGTTTATGCTGCTGCATCCGTCCCCCTGAAAAAAACGTGATTTGCGCGCCTGTGCTGCGTAGCGTGCGGCGATTTTCTGTCGTATTGTGTCACACTTCGCTAACTTCAGGGAATGTCACACATGACCATTGAATGGTGGTTAACCTATCTGCTGACCACAACCATCCTTAGCCTTTCACCTGGTTCCGGCGCGATCAACACTATGAGCACCGGCATCAGTCACGGCTATCGCGGCGCAGCGGCATCGATTACCGGCTTGCAGCTGGGTCTGGCCATTCATATTGTGCTGGTCGGCGCTGGTTTAGGTGCGCTGTTTTCCCAATCGATTCTGGCGTTTGAAGTCCTGAAGTGGGCCGGCGCAGCCTATCTGGTATGGCTGGGCATTCAGCAGTGGCGCTCGGCGGGTGGCATCGACCTCGACGCCGTTGCCAAAGCCATGCCGCGTCGCCGCCTGTTTAAGCGTGCCGTGTTGGTAAACCTCACCAACCCGAAAAGCATCGTGTTTCTCGCTGCGCTGTTTCCGCAGTTTATTCAGCCGCACCAGCCGCAGCTCATGCAATATCTGGTGCTGGGCGTGACCACCATTGTGGTCGATATCATCGTAATGATTGGTTACGCCACGCTGGCAACGCGTATCGCCGGCTGGATTAAAGGACCGAAGCAGATGAAGCTGCTGAACCGCACCTTTGGTGGATTGTTTATGGCAGTAGGCGCGCTGCTAGCCAGCGCACGCAGAATGGCGTAAAAGAAAATCGCACCCACTTCAAAGCCGTCGGTGGCGCAGTCAGTTCGGTGCCGGCCAGCGCGCAGCCCCCGGAGCGTACACGTCGTACGTGAGGAGGGCGAGCACTGCCCGGTGCCGAAATGGCAAGTAAACCAGGCTTAACGTGAAATGATGAGGTGAATGCCAAAACCGGCGAACAACACGCCCGCCATACCATCCACCCATTTCGCCATTCGCTGATACTTATCACGCATCCACGGCATAGCGAAAATCGCCGCCACCAGCGTAAACCACGCGAACGTCTCTCCAATAATCAGCAGGAACAACCCCCAGCGCTCCATCGCGCCAACGTCGTTGCCAACAAACAATGAGAATACGCTACCGAAGTAGATGATCGCTTTTGGGTTCGACAGGTTAGTCAGGAAACCTTTCAGGAAGCTCATGCCCTTTTTCGGCAGCTCAACCATCGGAGCTTCCGATTGTGGCTGCTTATGACGTTGACGCGCTGAGCGCATCAGCTGCCAGCCCATCCACAGCAGATACAATCCGCCGCCGACCATAATGATTTCATGCAGCCAGGCCATTTTTTCCAGGATCAGATGCAGGCCCATCAGCGCCACTCCAGCCCAGATCACAATGCCCAACGTAATGCCCAGAACGCCCATCATCGCCTCTTTGCGTGAGCGGCTCGCCGCCGTTTGCGACACAAAGAAGAAGTCCGGGCCGGGACTCATCAGCGCAACCAGATGCACCAGCGCGACGGTGGCGAATAACATCAGCATGAATTTTTTCCTTTAACCTTCATCAACATGTTCTTTGATCATCACCAGGAACGGCTTACCAAAACGCTCCAGTTTGCGATGACCGACGCCGTTCACGCTGAGCATTTCTGACGCGCTAATCGGCATTTGTTCTGCCATTTCAATCAGCGTGGCATCGTTAAACACCACGTACGGCGGAATATTCTCTTCATCGGCAATCGCTTTGCGCAGCTTACGCAGCTTGGCAAACAGCTGGCGATCATAATTGCCGCTGTGCACTTTCGGCGAACTGCTGCCGCGCGTTTTCACCGTCACGATACGCGGCACCGCCAGCATCAGCGGCACTTCCGCACGTAATACCGGACGCGCCGCTTCGGTGAGTTGCAGCGCCGAATGCATGGCGATGTTTTGCGTTACCATCCCGAGGTGAATCAGCTGACGCAGCACGCTGATCCAGTGTTCGTGGCTGTGCTCGCGGCCTAAGCCGTACACCGGCAGTTTGTCGTGGCCGTTGTCGCGAATACGCTGATTACTGGCGCCGCGCAGAACTTCAACAATATAGCCCATCCCAAAGCGTTGGCCGGTACGATAGATGCTCGACAGCGCCTTTTGCGCCTCCAGCAAACCGTCGTAGCGACGCGGCGGATCGAGGCAGATATCGCAGTTATCGCACTGCTGCTGGCGACCCTCGCCGAAATAGTTCAGCAATACCAGACGACGACAGGTTTGCGCTTCAGCAAACGCGCCCATCGCATTGAGTTTGTGGCGTTCAATATCCTGCAACGGGCCAGGCACTTTCTCTTCCAGACATTTACGCAGCCACGCCATGTCGGCCGGATCGTAAAGCATCATCGCTTCGGCAGGCAGACCATCGCGCCCGGCGCGGCCGGTTTCCTGATAATAGGATTCGATGTTGCGCGGAATATCGAAGTGCACCACAAAGCGCACGTTGGGTTTGTTGATGCCCATACCGAACGCCACGGTAGCGACCACGATTTGCAGATCGTCACGCTGGAAGGCTTCCTGCACGCTGGCACGCTGCGCGCTATCAATGCCGGCGTGATACGCGCCAACGCTCAAACCACGGCTCTGCAGGCGCGCGGCGGTGTCTTCCACTTTGGCGCGGCTGTTACAGTAAATGATGCCGCTTTTGCCGCGCTGATCCTGCACATAACGCAGAAGTTGCTCGGTGGGTTTGAATTTCTCCACCAGCGTGTAGCGAATATTGGGGCGGTCAAAGCTGCTGATTTGAATCAGCGGATCGTCCATCTGCAGCAGATGGACGATATCGTTACGCGTGGTTTCATCGGCGGTGGCGGTCAATGCCATGACCGGCAAATCAGGGAAGTGCTGACGCAACTGGCCGATCGAGCCATATTCCGGACGGAAATCGTGGCCCCACTGCGAAATACAGTGCGCTTCATCCACCGCCAGCATCACCGGATTCCACTGGTGCAGGCTGTCGAGGAAATTGTCCATCATCAGACGTTCAGGCGCGATATACAGCAGCTTGAGCTTGCCGGTACGACAATCCGCAAACACCTGCTGCTGCTGCTCACGCGTCTGCGTCGAGTTGAGGCACGCTGCAGCCACGCCGTTGGCCAGCAGCTGATCGACCTGATCTTTCATCAGTGAAATCAGCGGTGAAACCACCAGCGTCAGCCCTTCGCGCACCAGCGCCGGGATTTGATAGCACAGCGATTTGCCGCCGCCAGTCGGCATCACCACCAGACAATCGCGTCCTGACAGGGCGGTTTCGATGATGTTTTGCTGACCTGGGCGGAACTGCTGATAGCCGAAGGTATCTTGTAATACCTGCTGCGCCAGCATTTCCTGATTAAGCACTGCCGATGTTGCCACGGTAATCCTGTCTTTGTTGCGGGTTAGAACAGATCGTTGAGCGTCACGCCCACGCCGAAGCGCGTCTGGCGATGGTTATAGTCGATCAATGATTCACCATAACCGCTGAAGACCTGCGTGTAAAAGCGCACGTGTTCAGAGATCGGGTAGCTCCAGGCGAAGGTTGCACCGCCAAAGCCGCTGTTCCAGTTGTAGTTACCTTCCACGCTGAAAATGTTCTCGCCCATCATGTAGCCGAGCTTGGCGCGGTAGTAACCCATGTATTTGGTGATGTCCGGGTTATCGTCATTGCTTTCACTTTCAGGCAGACGATACCAGGGTTTGATCTCTGCGAGCAGATTGCCGTTCTGCGCCATGAAGCGCGCGTAAACGCGGTTCCAGCTGCGTGAGGTCGGCTCGCTGCGGCCGTTCGACTGATGCACTAAGCCGGTTTCCACATCGCGTAAGGTCCAGCCTGCGAAGGTGTAATCGGTGGCCCAGCCGAGGAAAATTTGTGGCTCATAATCGGTTTCACGGAACGGTGATGACGCACCACGGTTCGAGAGCTGCCACCACGAGCGCTGAGTATAGGACGCCGCCAGCACCGAGTTATCGCCTAAAATGCCGCGCCACAGCGGAAACGCCAGGCTGAGCTGGAATTTTACTTCATCATTTTTAGCTTTGTCTGCCCAGTTGTACGAAGAGATCGCCTCTTTGTTCATGTCGCTGGTGTAGGTGTAGAGCAGATAGTTGTTTTCGTAAGGATAAAGCACGAACGGGTTATCGTGTTTCTCCAGCAGGTTAGCGATAATGCTGCCCTTCACTGCCGGTGCATCATGAACCTCTTTTATCGTGGCTTCTTCAGCCTGCGCCAGGCCAGGAAGGATCAGCGCCGCGGCCAGCAAGGCGTAATGCTTACGCATAGAATTCTCCAGAGAACTGCGTGTCGTAATCGTCAAGTGACGGTTCAAAAAGCAGGCCATTCTACACGCAAAACCTGCGGTTGATCAGCGCCGATTTCCGAAACTGGAAAGCGGCTCGAACGCGGCATAATATACACAACTCGTTAACATTTTAAGGCAGGCATTATGTCATCCCCGTTGCTGACACAGCAGGAAGCGCGTCGTCTGATTGGCGAAATCTTTGTTTATCACATGCCCTTCAATCAGGCGCTCGGATTAGAGCTGGATCGACTGGAAGCGGATTACGCCGAACTCGGCTTCGCCAATAAAACCATGCTGGTCGGCAACGCAGCGCAGCAGATTCTGCACGGCGGCGTGATCGCTTCAGTGCTCGATGTCGCGGCCGGGCTGGTGTGTGTCAGCTATGCGCTGACGCGTCAGGAGAGCATTACCGAGGAAGATCTGCGTCAGCGCCTGTCGCGCATGGGCACCATCGATATGCGCGTGGATTATCTGCGCCCTGGCCGTGGCGAGCGCTTTGTCGCCACCAGCAGCCTGCTGCGCGGCGGCAACAAAGTCGCTGTGGCGCGCGTGGAGTTACATAACCAGCAAGGCGATTACATCGCCACCGCTACCGCCACCTACATGATTGGCTAATCAGTATTTTTGGAATGACATGATGGATTCGCAACAAACTCGCCAGGGTATTGGCTATGCGCTCGGCGCTTACTTCATTTGGGGCATTGCCCCCGCCTACTTCAAACTGGTCAAAGAGGTGCCCGCTACCGAGATCATGACGCATCGCGTGATTTGGTCCGCACTGTTTATGCTGTTGTTGATCACATTGACGCGCAGCTGGGCGCAGGTACGTAGCGTATTGGCTCAGCCGAAAAAGGTGCTGCTGCTGGCGCTGACCGCCATCACCATTGGCGGCAACTGGATGCTGTTTATCTGGGCAGTGAACAATCAG
Source organism: Pantoea sp. GCM10028869 (assembly GCF_042666835.1). NCBI lineage: Bacteria > Pseudomonadati > Pseudomonadota > Gammaproteobacteria > Enterobacterales > Erwiniaceae > Pantoea > Pantoea sp. GCM10028869. Next base: position 35,914 of record NZ_JBHTGO010000007.1, read on the forward strand.
CACATGCTGGAAGCCAGCCTCGGCTACTTTATCAACCCGCTGATTAATGTGGTGTTTGGCATGCTGTTCCTGCGCGAACGCTTCCGCCGCTTGCAGTGGCTGGCGGTACTGCTGGCGACCACCGGCGTGCTGGTGCAGCTGTGGCAGTTTGGATCGCTGCCGATTATCGGCCTTGGCCTGGCGTTGAGTTTTGCTTTGTACGGTTTGGTGCGCAAAAAAATTCAGGTCGATGCGCAAAGTGGCATGTTGATCGAAACGCTGTGGCTATTCCCGCTGGCGGCGATTTACCTGTTTGGTTTTGCCGATAGCGCCACCAGCCATCTCAGCGCCAACGCCATGAGCCTCAATCTCAAGCTGGTCGCAGCGGGCATTATCACCACCATTCCGCTGATGTTTTTTGCTGCCGCCTGCGCGCGTCTGCGCTTATCGACCGTCGGTTTCTTCCAGTATCTGGGTCCGACGCTGATGTTCCTGCTGGCGGTGCTGTTCTACGGCGAGCGCCTGACGCCGGATAAAATGGTGACCTTCGGCTTTATCTGGCTGGCGCTCGCCGTGTTCATTATTGATGCGGTTGCGTTCTCAGCTCGGGCGCGCATGCGCGTAGCGTGAAATAAAACGCGCCAGCGCCGGACCGGTAAGCAGAATGGTGAACAGACGCAGCGTCTGCAGCGCCATGACAAAAGCCATATCGACGCGCGTGCCGGCCGCAATAATCGCCACGGTATCCAGCCCACCCGGGCTGGTTGCCAGATAGGCGGTCATCAGATCGACGTGTAGCACGCGCGTTAGCATCCAGGCTAATCCGCCGCACAACAGCATCAAACCAAAAATCGACAGCAACATTTGCGGCAGCGTTCGCAGCGCAAGTTTGAAAATCGGTCGGGTGAAACGCAATCCCACGCTCCAGCCAATCAGTGCATAGGCTAGCGCCAGCAGCCATTCCGGAACCTGCAAAGTCGCCACATCGGTGCCGTGCAATACCGCACCGATCAGCGCGGGTAGCAGCAAGGCACCAGAAGGAATTCGCAGCCTCTGGCCGAGCCACGCACCGGCGACCATCACCAGCAGCGTCAGCAGAAAGCTGCTGTGCAGCGCGGGAAACCACACCAGTTCAGCTGCACCGCCGTGGGTGCCGAGGCCAATGCGCGCCACCACGGCCGCAGCGGTGGCGACAAACAGCACGCGCAGATACTGCATAAACGCCACCAGCCGCACATCCGCCCCGAAATCACCGGCCATCGCCACCATCGCCGAAGCGCCGCCGGGCGACGATCCCCATGCGCCGGTTGGGCCGGGCAAACTACTGAAGCGTACCAGAAGAAAACCGGACAGGCCGCTGGCCGCCAACGTCAGCATCAGCACCGCCAACACCACCGGCCAATCCTGAATCAGCGGCGTAAGAATGCCCGGCGATAAGCTCTGGCCAATCATGCAACCAAGCACCGCTTGTGCCAGCACGAAGAAACGTTTATCGATGCGAACAGTCGCGCCGGACAAGCCCATAAAGGTGCCGACGATCATCGGGCCAAGCAGCAAGGCCGCAGGAAGATGGAACAGCTGGAGGATAATCCCCAGCACTAACGAAGCAATCAGCAGCAGTGTCCACTGAAGTCGCAATGAGAAGCGCGCCATAGGAGAGAATCAGATAGTGAGCAGAGCCAACAGGTTACGCAGAAAATTTAAGTTTATCTACCAGGTCGCCATAAATGGCGCCCCTACATTTGGCATGAGCGGTTTTGTAGGGTCGTCATTCATGACGACCTGGACTTAAGAACGGTTACAACCAGTTCTTGCGTTTGAAATAGAGATACGGCGCCAGGCCAGCGAGAATCATCAGGCTAATCGCGCCCGGATAACCAAAGCTCCATTTCAGCTCCGGCATAAACTCGAAGTTCATGCCGTAGCTGGATGCCACCAGCGTGGGCGGCAGGAATACCACCGAAACCACCGAGAAGATCTTGATGATGCGGTTCTGCTCGATGTTGATAAAGCCCATTGCCGCCTGCATCAGGAAATTGACCTTCTGGAACAGCGATTCGTTATGCGGCAACAGCGATTCGATATCGCGCAGGATTTCACGCGCCTGCTCCAGCTGGTTGCCCGGCAGACGCGCTTTGCGCACCAGGAAGTTGAGGGCACGCTGGGTATCCATCAGACATAACCGCACTTTCCAGCCGATATCTTCCAGCTCCGCCAGACGTGACAGCGCCTGATCGTACTCTTCGCCCTGCTGGCCTTCCATGATCACGCGGCTGAGTTTCTCCAGCGCGCTATAGATGTTCTCGATCTCATCCGCCAGCTGTTCGATTTTGGTCTCAAACAGATCCAGCAGCAGCTCATAGGCGTTGCCATCGGTCAGCATCTGATTGCGCGCACGCATGCGATAGAGACGGAAAGCAGGCAGTTCGCGTTCGCGCAGCGTATACAGGCGATCTTCGCGGATGGTGAATGCCACGGTGGAGTTGCCAGCGTGGTCTTCGGCATCTTCAAAGAAGAAGAAGGAGTGAATGTGCAGGCCGTCTTCGTCTTCGAAGAAACGCGCCGAGGCTTCGATGTCTTCCAGCTCCGGACGCGTCGCCAGGCTCTGGCCGAGCTCGCATTGCACGCGATCGCGTTCGCTGTCGTCAGGTTCGATCAGATCGACCCAAACAGACGTGTTGAGTTTGTCGTTATCTTCTTCCAGCTCGATGCGCGTCAGGCGATTACGATCGAGTTTAAATGCGCTCAGCATAGCAATAACTCCCCATTTTTTCGGAATGGGACAAGGCGGTGACCACGGTAAATTACGGGCACGGCGAAGCCTGAACACGGAAACTTTCGCTTCAAGGGTAAATCAGTGCTAACTCACGCGACGAGAGTAAAAAAGGGAGGTCGCTGTTAACCGCTAAGGCTACCAGCTAAAAGAGGTAACCTTAGGAGTTCCTGTTAAACAGGTGATTGAGCCAGCATCGACTGGGCGCGTCCAAGGCATTGTCCTCTCATGATAATAGTGCGCGCATGTTACGCTGAGACGAAAAAGTCGTCAAGGTAGCGCAACCGCGCTACACCGTTTCCAGACGGGCGTAAGCCGCCACCAGCCACTTGATGCCCTGGCCCTGAAACGCCACTTGCAAACGGCTGTGTTCACCGCTGCCTTCGAGGTTGATGATGGTGCCCTCGCCGAACTTGGCATGGCGCACGCGCTGGCCGAGCGTGAAGCCGCTGTCGTTTTGCGCGATGGGCGTGCCCATGCGCTGATGGCTCACCGGACGGCTGACGCTGGCGCGCAAACGCACCTCTTCCACGCACTCTTCCGGCAGCTCACCGATGAAGCGTGATGGACGGTGATACACTTCCTTACCATAAAGACGACGGCTTTCAGCATAGGTGAGCGTCAGCTTGACCATGGCACGCGTCACGCCAACGTAAGCCAGACGGCGCTCCTCTTCCAGACGACCGCCTTCATCCAGCGACATCTGGCTCGGGAACATGCCCTCTTCCATGCCGACGATAAATACCTGGCTGAACTCCAGCCCTTTCGCCGAGTGCATGGTCATCAGCTGCACCGCGTCCTGCCATTTGTCGGCCTGGCCTTCGCCTGCCTCCAGCGCCGCATGCGACAAGAACGCCTGCAGCGGCATCAAATCTTCGTCTTCGTCCTGATAGCTGAACTGGCGCGTTGCCGTGACCAGTTCCTCAAGGTTTTCAATACGCGCCTGGCCTTTCTCGCCCTTCTCCTGCTCGTACATCACCCATAAACCGGAGTCTTTAATTACGCGATCGGTTTGCACATGCAGCGGCATCTCGGCGGTTTCGCTGGCCAGTGAATCGACCAACTCGCAGAAGCGTTGTAGCGCCGACGCGGCGCGTCCGGCTAAGGCTTTGTTCTGCAACAGCTCGCGCGTAGCCTGCCACAAGGTGAGTTGCTGATCGCGCGCGGTCTGGCGCACCACATCGAGGGTACGATCGCCGACGCCGCGCACCGGCGTGTTCACCACACGCTCAAAGGCTGCATCGTCGTTGCGATTGGCCATTAAACGCAGATAGGCCAGCGCATCTTTAATCTCCTGACGCTCGAAGAAGCGCATGCCGCCATAAATGCGATACGGCATGCTGCCTTGCAACAGCGCCTCTTCCAGCACGCGCGATTGGGCGTTGCTGCGGTAGAGAATGGCGCAATCCTGCAGCGCATTGCCGTTCTCGTGCCAGCTTTTGATGCGATTGACCACAAAGCGCGCTTCATCCAGCTCGTTGAATGCGCAGTAGAGTGAGATCTTTTCACCATCGCTGCCGTCGGTCCACAGCTCTTTACCGAGGCGGCCATTGTTGTTGGCGATCAGCGTGTTCGCCGCTTTCAGAATGTTGTTGGTCGAGCGATAGTTCTGCTCCAGGCGAATGGTTTCCGCGCCGGGAAAATCCTGCAGGAAGCGCTGGATGTTCTCCACCTGCGCACCGCGCCAGCCGTAAATCGACTGATCGTCATCGCCAACAATAATCACGCGGCCGCTATCACCCGCCAGCATGCGAATCCATGCGTACTGAATATTGTTGGTATCCTGGAACTCATCCACCAGCACGTTGCTGAAACGCTCACGGTAATGGTTCAGGATATGCGGCTTGTTAAGCCAGAGTTCGTGGGCGCGCAGCAGCAGCTCGGCGAAATCCACTAATCCGGCGCGATCGCAGGCTTCCTGATACGCCTGATAGATGCGCAGCCAGGTTTGCTCAACCGGATTGCCGTAGCTTTCGATGTGTTTTGGCCGCAGGCCTTCATCTTTTTTGCCGTTGATGTACCACATGCCCTGACGCGCAGGCCACTGTTTCTCATCAAGGTTCATCGCTTTGATCAGGCGCTTCAGCAGACGCAGCTGATCGTCGCTGTCGAGGATCTGGAAATCCTGCGGCAAACCGGCATCAAGGTGATGCGCGCGCAGTAAACGGTGCGCCAGGCCGTGGAAAGTACCAATCCACATGCCGCCCTGGCTGGTGCCGATCAGCTGATCGATACGATGCCGCATTTCCGCCGCCGCTTTGTTGGTAAAGGTCACCGCCATAATCGAATACGGCGAGCAGTTCTCTACCGACAGCAGCCAGGCGATGCGATGCACCAGCACACGGGTTTTGCCACTGCCTGCTCCGGCCAGCACCAGCAGGTTGCTGCGCGGTGCGGCGACCGCCTCGCGCTGTTTGTCATTCAAGCCGTCAAGCAGATCAGAAACGTCCATAAGCACCGTTCGCGAAAGAAAATGAACTCAAATCCACACTGCTGCGGATAGAGCTGTATATATTTACATGTGTGGATTATAGCAGCGAGGTCAGAGATGCCAACCGATCAATTTCAACGTGCGGCAGCAAACGCGCATCGTCGATCTTCATCAGATTGCCTTCACGCAAATTGATCCAGCAGGCTTGCATGCCGGCACGCAGCGAACCGGCAACATCGGTGGTGAGATCGTCGCCGACGTGCAGAATGTGCTGCGGTGCGATGTTCAAACGCTCAGCGGCCAGATGATACATATCCTGCCACGGCTTGGCGCGACCGTGCGGACCGGCACGCAGCGCGAACTGGAAGTGATGATGGATGCCGAGCTTTTCCGGACAGGCATTGCCGTTGGTGATCGCCACCAGCGGCACACGCTCGCCCAGCCACGTCAGCGTTTGATGCGTCTCTTCCGGCATATCGACTTCACTACGCCACTGATGGAAGACGCTCATCACGTCGCTGGCACCGGCGGCGGCTTCCGCTTTGGATAAGCCGACATTGAGCAGCGCCAGCTCCACCGAGCGACGACGCCATTCAGACACGTCGTGATAAATTTCCGGCTCGCGCGCCAGCAACTCATTGCGCAGCGCCTGATAATCCGCCGGGGTGAATTCTCGCAGCGCCGGATGATACGCCTGCAGCGCAGCGTGCGATTCGGCAGTGGTTTTGCGGATGACGGGATGGTTGTCATACAGCGTGTCGTCGAGATCAAAGGTGATTGCTTTGATCGGGCCGAGCGGACGATAAAACTTCATTAAGACTTTCCTCGTTTGGCACGCGGATGGGCCGCATCGTAAACCGTCGCCAGATGCTGGAAATCCAGATGGGTGTAGATTTGCGTGGTCGCCAGATTGGCGTGACCGAGCAGTTCCTGTACCGCGCGCAGATCGCCGCTTGATTCCAGCAAATGCGTGGCAAAAGAGTGGCGCAGTTTATGCGGATGAATATGGCTGGCAACGCCTTGCTTGATGCCCCATTCGGCAAAACGCTTCTGCACGTTGCGCGTCGAAATCCGGCTGCCGCGGCTGGAGACAAACACCGCATCATCCTGCGGCGCAAAGCTAGCACGCAGCGGTAACCAGTGCTGAATCCAGGTAACCGCCGTGCCGCCAATCGGTACGCGGCGCTCTTTGCTGCCTTTACCCAGCACCCGCACTTCACCTGCCTCCAAATCCATGTGGCGACAATCCATATTCACCAGCTCAGACAGACGCAAACCGCCGCCGTACATGGTTTCCAGCATCGCGCGGTCGCGTACCGCCAGCGGATCGTTGAGATCGATCTCCAGCAGTTGGTTAACTTCGTCGACATCCATGTTTTTCGGCAGATGGCGCGCATTACGCGGCGTGGATATGCCTTTGGCGGGATTGGCGCTCAGCATGCCCTGATGCACTTGCCAGTCGAGAAAACTGCGCAGCGCCGACATGCGCAGCGCCAGACTGCTGGCGCCTAAACCGCCCCGCCGGCTGCGTGCCGCCAGGCTGCGCACCTGCGCCGGTTCCAGCTGCGACCAGCTCGTCAGCTTCATCTCATCGGCCATTGCTATAATCGCCTGCAATTGCCGTTGGTAATTCTTTTGCGTCAGCGGACTCAGCTGGCGTTCGACCTTGAGATAACGCAGAAAGCCATCCACGGCCGGCAGCAGCGGACTGACGTGACTCATGCGCGTTCAATCCAGCGTGACAGCAGATCCGGCAACATTTGCGCCAGATGCTGCAGCAGCAGCGTGCCCATGCCCGCCTGATAATGCTGATTATCGCGGCTGGTGAACATTAATATGCCCAGCTCGCCGCGTTCGCCCATCAGCGACATCGCTACCGAGCCAATCGCTTTGGCCTGCGGCAACAGCAGTAGCAATTCCGGACCGTTCAGGCTGCCGAGATAGTGATGTTCATTGCCGAAGCGCTGAATGCGCAGCGGTTCGAATGCCTGACGTGACAAGCCGAGCTGGGTGAAATCAGAGGGTGCGCCGATGTGCCACTTGTCATTGAACACGCGTACGTGTGCGCCGGCCAGACCCAGTTCGCGCGCCCAGCGGTGCAGACGCGTTAGCATCTCTTGCAAGCTGTCGGCGGCGGCGAGATGACCTTGCAGCGCCAGCAGGCGATCAAACAGCTGATGGTTGGCGGTAGCCTGCTCCATCAGCAGCGTGATCTCCTCTTCTAACTGCTGGATGTGGTTGCGCTGCCGCGCCATATGCCACTCCACCAGCGAAACGCTGCCGCGTACCGGATGCGGCACCATCATCTGTTCAACCTGGCGCGCATTGCGAATAAAAAAATCGGGGTTTTGACGCAGAAATGCGCTTACCGATTGATCGTCCAGCAAAACCTCGCTTTCGGTTTGCTCTTCGACATTTTTCATAGATGAATAAACCCATCGTAGACGTGTGTGGCTGGACCGGTCATAAACAGCGGTTGCCCTTCCCCTTTCCAGGCAATGTGCAGCGTGCCGCCCGGCAAATCGACGCGGACATTTTCCGCCAGAATGCCCTGCTGAACACCGCAGGCGACCGCCGCGCAGGCGCCGCTGCCGCATGCCTGGGTTTCGCCTGCGCCACGTTCATACACGCGCAGACGGATGTGTTCACGATTGACCACTTCCATAAAGCCGACATTGACGCGCTCCGGGAATCGCTCGTGGCTCTCCAGCTCTGGGCCCAGCGTTTCCACCTGCGCGGTTTTCACGCTTTCTACCTGAATCACGCAGTGCGGATTGCCCATCGATACCGCACCAAACATCACGGTTTGCTCGGCCACACGCTGCAAATATAGGTTCTCTGCTTTATTCGCGCGGAGCGGCACGCTTTGCGGTTCGAAGTTGGGTTGACCCATATTGACGCGCACCAGCTCATCATTGGTGACGCTGAGCACCATGCGGCCAGTTTGCGTGCTGACACGAATGTCGCTTTTATTGGTCAAACCTTTCAGACGCACAAAGCGGGCAAAGCAGCGTGCGCCGTTGCCGCACTGCGCGACTTCGCTGCCATCAGCGTTGAAAATGCGGTAATGGAAATCGAGATCCGGATCGTAAGGCGGTTCAACGATCAGTAGCTGATCAAAACCGATCCCCTGATTTCTGTCCGCCAGGCGGCGAATCAGTTCCGGCGAAAAAAAGACGTTTTGCGTCACAGCATCCACAACCATAAAGTCGTTGCCGAGACCGTGCATTTTTGAGAACTGCATTTTCTGCTCCGCCGGATTACTCATAGAGTTTAGTTGGCCTGCGAACCAGGCTTGCTGGTGACCAAACCACCGACATCAGCATCCTGAGCCGCTTTTTGCTGCTGCGCGGTGACCTGCTGTTTCGGCTTGTTTGGCTGATCTTTCGGCGGGAAATACAGCGGTCCTTTTAGGCCACAGCCTACCAGGCTGACCAGTGCCAGCGCCATACCCAGTTGACTCATCACTCGTATCATTCTGTCTGCTCTTCTGTCCTAAAGCCATGGTTGCTTATCATCGCAGTTGACGTTGTAAAAGCAACAGGAAATAGCCGCATTTCCTGCGGCAGGTCAGAGTAACAGCGCATCCCGCCGCGCGAACGCGGGCGGGATCAATGCATTTGGTAGCGCGGCTGGAAGTCGCCGTTGTCGTTGTCAGGCTGGGTAGCGCAGAGCTGCGTCAGCGTTTGGCTGCGGAAAGGAATCACCTGGAAACGTTCGCCAGTGTTCACAATTTGGTAGAACTGCGGCAGGTTAAAGTTGATAAAGCTGGAGCCGTAAGTAAAACGGTCATGCGACGATGAGTAGAATCGACTCACGTCACGCACCAGCTCTTCTTTACTGCCTTCGCAATGGTGATAAACCTCAACGCGATTGGTTTCGTCGAGGATATAGATGTTGAAGCCGCGATCGTCATTAGTATCTTCAAAGAAGAACTGAATGATGCCTTCGCTGGCGTAGCCGTTCACCACCGGCGGCAGCGGCGTCTGGTTCGATTCCACTTTAATCGACAAGCCATGCAGCTTGTTGTTAGAAATCGCGCCATAAAATTCCACGGCGTTTTCCAGCTTCTGCACTGACACGCTCATGCGTTCGAAGAATAAGCCCCAGGTTTGGCCCGCCATGCGTAACGCTTTAAAGCGGCCCGGTTCCTGACGCGTGCTCGACAGACGCAGCTCAATGCATTCCGAAACCAGCTGCTGCACGCGAGTACGAATTAAACCGCGCAGATGCTGGCTGTAGCAGAATACTTCTACCGTATCCGGCGGCGCTGCATCCTGATGCATTTTGCCGAGAATGGTTTTCAGCGCCTCAATCATCGCCTGCTCGCCATTGAAGTGCAGCGTACGCACTTCATTCCACGAGTTGCGATAGAGCAGATCGATGCTGCCAATCAGACATTGCTGCTGCTGACCGAAGCTGAACACATCCAGCTTACGGAAATCAAAATGCACCACCTGATTGCGGAATGCGGAGGTAGGATCGTGTTCCAGGTTAACGATAATCGCTAAGTGACGAATTTCGCACGGGCTGTAGAGCGCTTTGGGCGTCGGTGCTGGCACGCGCAGCGGGAAGTGGCTCGACACATCGTTAACCAGTTCCTGCAGACGCGGTAGATCGCACAGATCGTTGCCCTTCATATGCAGACGCGTTTTGCTGGTCAGCAAACCGTTAAACCACGCCCACGCCACCAGCTTGTTCAGATAGCGATTATATTCCAGCGGCTGATGGCTGATGATGGAACTCATGTCCGGCGATTGGTTATACAGATACCAACCGGCGCGATTAGCGCGGCCCGCCGGGACATGAATAAAGGTCAGATTCTCTTCCGAGAGATCGGGCGAAATCTGCGGGTTCACTAAAGTGACTTTACCCGGCAGCGCCTCGAACGCGGCATACAGTTTACGCGTCAGCACGCCGATATCCTGCGGGCTGGCGCTGACGCTTAAATTGTTGCGACGCGCAAAGCGAATCAGGTTGCGATAGCTCTGCATCATCGCATCCAGCAGCTCGTTGTGCGCTTCGCGTACCCGTTCGATTTTCCACTGCGCGCGGTTATCCAGTACCGCTAACTTCTCTTCATCCCAGCCCCACTCTTTAACCAGCTGCGATAAGATCTCGCGCCGCCAGCCGGTGCGCTGATGATGGTGATCTTCGCTCGAGAGCTTTTCACACACTTTTAAATAGAAACATCGACGCACTAAATCGAGGCGCGCCATGTCATCAACGCTGGTGAGATAGCGCGTCACGCGCTCCAGCATCATGCAGTAAGGATCGAGACCGAAGGAGACAATTTCGCCGTCGTGCAGGCGCTGCTTGATGTCCATCGACAAGAGCTGCGTGTCAGGATATTCCCAGCTGTAGGCTTCCAGCAGCAGGGTTTTCAGCACCGCTTTATACGGCGAGTCGATACTTTTATACAGCTGCCACAAGCTGGCACCGAAGTACTCTTCCGCTGACAGCGTGCCAAGGCCGCCGAGATCCAGCCACTCATTCGGCGTCAGCACGCCTTGTGAATAGAGCGACATGACGTAATCGTCGTAATGGTGCTCCTCTTCGCCAGGCACCATATTCCACAGGATGCGTTTACCCGCCATACGCACGGCGGTACGGTAGAACTCATCCAGCAGCAAAATATGTTGGGTAGAACCGCAGTCTTCACCGCCGAGGCTACCGCTTTCGTTATGGCGGAAACGGTTCTCGTCAATCAGGAAGAAGCTGACTTCCACACCCATCGACACACACCATTTCTGCAACAGCGTACACTTACGCTGCAGATTGAGGCGCTCTTCATTATCCAGCCACGATTGGTGGCATACCCAGATGTCGAGATCGGAAATGCTGTTTTGCCCAACCGACGAGGTGCTGCCCATTGAGTAAATGCCGGTAATTGGACGTTCGCCCGCGACGGCGGCGGTGAGATCGAGTGGTTGTCCGCCCGCTAAGTTCTGCAGCAGCTGGAATTGATTTTCATCGGGCGTGTAAAGGCAGACGCCATGCGGAACGCTACCTTCGAGGTAGCCCGGCATCAGCGGATGATGGTAGTGCAATAATGTTGGCAGCAGACTGTAGACTTGCTGGAAAGCAGGCCCCATGGCAGCCAGTGCGCGATCTACACGCAGCTGGTTAATCGCATCCAGTCTCTGTTTCAGTGTCTCAATGTAGAGGTACAAGACGTTTCGCCTGATTGTCCCAGTGTTAAGCACCCTGTTTCCGCATTCTGCCGCTTAATAATAAAGATATCGGGCAATTAATTACTGGAAACGTGATCAATCTAACACCCGGAGGATTGACCGTAAAGAAAGTTGCGCTACTTAACAGTTTAGCATGTTCCGACCGTAGCCCTGCTTTTTTCAGACTTCGACACAAAACTGCGACCCGCAAGATCCAGGCGCAGTCTGACATCGCGGCCTTTTCAATCCGTTGAAACTGACAGCATTCCCCTATCAATGATAGGATATTCGATGAACGATCAAAATGGTTAACAGCATGTTAAACAAAATTTTCAGAATTGCTACCAGACAAAGTCCCCTTGCTTTGTGGCAGGCACAATATGTCCAACAGCGTCTGATGGCGGCTCATCCGGGTCTGCAAGTTGAGTTGCTGCCGATGGTCACCAAAGGTGATGTCATCCTTGATACGCCACTGGCAAAGGTTGGCGGCAAAGGGCTGTTCGTTAAAGAGCTTGAGCTGGCAATGCTGGAAGGCCGCGCCGATCTCGCCGTGCACTCAATGAAAGATGTGCCGATCGATTTTCCACAAGGCCTCGGTCTGGTGACCATTTGCGAGCGTGAAGATCCGCGCGATGCTTTCGTCTCCAATCGTTACAACAGTGTTGATGAGCTGCCGCAAGGCGCGGTTGTCGGGACGTCCAGCCTGCGTCGCCAGTGCCAGCTGAGCGCCCGTCGTCCGGATTTAGTGATTCGCTCGCTGCGCGGCAACGTCGGCACGCGTCTCGGCAAACTCGATGCCGGTGAATATGACGCCATCATTCTGGCGGCGGCCGGTTTGAAGCGTTTAGGTCTGGAAGATCGCATCCGTCAGGCAATGCCTGCCGAGATCTCCCTGCCCGCCGTGGGTCAGGGCGCCGTCGGCATTGAATGCCGCGCAGATGATGAGCAATTGATTACGCTGCTACAGGCGTTGAATCACGACGATACCGCCGTATGCGTGCGCGCCGAACGCGCAATGAACACGCGGCTGGAAGGCGGTTGTCAGGTGCCTATCGGCAGCTTCGCGGTGCTGGAAGACGATCAGCTGTGGCTGCGCGGATTAGTTGGCTCACCGGACGGCAGTCAAATGGTGGTCGGCGAGCGTCGCGGTCCACGCGATCACGCCGAAAGAATGGGGGTTTCGCTGGCCGAAGAGCTGTTGGATGGCGGCGCGCGCGACATTCTGCGTGAAGTGTATCAAGGTCAACCGCCAGTATGACCATCCTCGTGACCCGCCCGGAACCGGCCGCCACTGAACTGGTCTCGCGTTTGCGCAGCCTGGGCAAGCTGGCATGGGGCTTCCCGCTGATTGAATTTACGCCGGGTCGCGATCTTATCCATTTGCCAAGCCAACTTGCGGCGTTACAGCCAGGCGATCTGGTGTTTTTACTGTCGCAGCAGGTCGTTACTTTCGCCGAGCCCGCTTTACAGCAAAGCGCGACAACATGGCCTGAAGCCCTCAACTATTATGCTATTGGTCGCAGCACCGCTTTAGCCCTGCATACCGTCAGTAATCTCAAAGTAGACTATCCTCATGCGCGGGAGACCAGCGAAGAGCTGGTGCGCCTGAACCGTCTGCAGCAGGTGAGTGGCAAACGCGCGCTGATTCTGCGCGGCAGTCCGGGGCGCGAGTTGTTGGCAGAAACGCTGATTGAACGCGGCGTTGAGGTGCAATACTGCGAGTGCTATCAGCGCTGTGAAAAGCACTACAACGGCGCGACTGAAGGCCGACGCTGGCGCGATCGCGGCATTACAACGCTGGTGGTAACCAGCGGCGAAATGTTACAACAACTCTTTTCTCTGTTTCCGCCAATTGATCGTCGGGAATGGTTACTGCACTGTCGGCTTGTGGTCGTCAGTGAACGTTTGGCTACGCAAGCCGCTGAATTAGGCTGGCAGGACATTGATGTAGCCGATGGTGCCGATAACGATGCGCTGCTGCGCGCGTTACGCTGAACTTAACAATGGGATGAGCCATAATGACGGAACAAAAAGCCTCCTCCGCCATGGTTGAAGAAACCACCCCAGCGGACAATTCTCCCTCGCCAGCAACCAAACCACCTCGCGATAAAAAAGGCGATGGCAAGGTGCTGAGTGCCGTGGCGATTGTGATTGCGCTGGCGATTGGGGCGGGACTTTACCTTAATGGGAAACACCAGGCCGATTTACAGGCTCAAACTAACCAGAATCTCAGTGAGCAGCTGAGCGCCTTGCAGCAGCAACTGGGCAGCGACAAACAGCAGCTGACGCAACAGCTGGATAGCGCCAACAGCGCCTTACAGCAGGCGCGCACGCAGCAGGATAACAGCGCAAAAGAGCTGGAAACCCTGCGTGATAAAGTCGCTACCATCTCTGGAAACGACACGCGTACCTGGCTACTGGCGCAAGCGGACTACCTCGTCAAACTGGCGGGCCGCAAACTGTGGAGCGATCAGGATGTCACTACCGCGGCAGCGTTACTGAAAAGTGCTGATTCCAGCCTGGCCGACATGAACGATCCGAGCGTGATGAATGTGCGTCGTGCGCTAACGCAGGACATCAGTTCACTCTCCGCCGTCAGCCAGGTTGATTATGACGGCACCATCCTCAAGCTTAATCAGCTGTCGAACGGCGTCGATAATCTACGCCTGGCCGACAACGACAGCGATGATTCGCCTATGGACGCCGATGGTGGTGAACTCTCCAGTTCGCTGCACGAGTGGCGTCAAAATCTGGTGAAAAGCTGGCATAACTTTATGGATGATTTCATCACCATCCGCCGCCGCGACAACACCGCACAGCCGCTGCTGGCACCGAATCAGGACGTTTACCTGCGCGAAAACATTCGTTCGCGCCTGCTGATTGCGGCTCAGGCCGTACCGCGTCATCAGGATGAGATCTACAAACAGTCTATCGATGCGGTATCAACCTGGGTTCGCGCCTGGTATGACACCAACGATGCCGCCACCAAAGCCTTCCTTGCACAGCTGGATGAATTGAGCCAGCAAAGCATTTCAATGGATGTGCCGGATACGCTGGAAAGCCAGCCGCTGCTGGAAAAACTGATGCAAACTCGCGTACGTAATTTGCTGGCTCAGCCATCGGTTGCTGCTGATCAACAAGGAGGCTAACCATGCTGAAAGTATTGGTGCTTTTCCTGCTGCTGATTGCGGGCATTGTGGTTGGACCGATGGTAGCCGGCCATCAGGGCTACGTGCTGATCCAAACCGACAACTGGAACATTGAAACCAGCGTAACCGGCCTGGCGATCATCTTGATCCTCAGCCTGCTGGTGATTTTGTTGGTGGAATGGATTCTGCGTCGCCTATTCCGTACCGGCGCACGCACACGCGGCTGGTTCACCGGCCGCAAGCGCCGTAGCGCGCAGCGTCACACGCAAAGCGCGCTGATGAAACTGGCGGAAGGTGACTTTAAACAGGCCGAAAAACTGCTGTCGAAAAATGCCGACCACGCCGATCAGCCAGTGGCAAACTACTTGCTGGCTGCCGAAGCGGCACAGCAACGCGGTGACGAAATCCGTGCTAATCAGCATCTGGAGCGCGCTTCTGAGCTGTCGGTGAATGACACGATTCCGGTTGAAATCACACGCGTACGTCTGCAACTGGCGCGCAACGAAGATCATGCGGCACGCCATGGCGTTGATCGCCTGCTGGAAGTCGCGCCGCGCCATCCGGAAGTGTTGCGTCTGGCAGAACAAGCCTATATTCGTACCGGCGCATGGGGCGCATTGCTCGACATTCTGCCTGCGATGCAGAAAGTGCAGATCAATGATGAAGCACAGCGCGATGCCTTGCAGCAGCAAGCCTGGCTGGGCCTGATGAACCAGGCGATGGCCGATCAAGGCAGCGACGGTTTGAAGAAATGGTGGCAAAACCAGAGCCGCAAAACGCGTCAGGAAACCGCCTTGCAGGTGGCTATGGCAGAACATCTGATTGAGTGTGACGACCCGGATACCGCACAGAGCATCGTGCTGGAAGGTCTGAAACGTCAATATGACGATCGTCTGGTATTGCTGATGCCGCGCATCAAAAGTGGCGATCCGCAATCTCTGGAGAAAGCATTGCGTCAGCAGATTAAACAGCATGGCGCCACGCCGCTGCTCCATAGCACGCTGGGTCAGCTGCTGATGCGTCATGGGGAATGGCAGCAGGCAGCAGAAGCGTTCCAGCAAGCGCTGGCGCAGCGTCCGGATGCGTTTGATTATGCCTGGCTGGCCGATGTTTACGACCGCCTGCATCGTCCGGAAGACGCTGCCAAAATGCGTCGTGAAGGCCTGCTACTTACGCTGAAGACCAATCCCAGCGCCTGATTTTACGATTGTTACTTTTGTGCACGCCGGGCTTGTCCCGGCTTTTTTTTGCCTGCAATTTATCGCTAATCAATATCCTGATCTGTTTCGATCATTACCGTGTGGGTCTGATGAAATTTTACACAGCAACATTGATTTGTTATGATTGGGTCATAAGTATATGGATGATGAAGACTACGGATTAAATACGCTGATCGACATGGATGGATATCGATTTACTTATGAGAGCGGATATTGGTGGAAAATTGAGGTTCGTAAAGAAGCACCGTCGAAGTTCAGGCCGCATGGCATAAGGTACAATCTTACCTTCCATAACAATTACAACACCCGCATCTTCGGCATAGATAACGCTCATGCCATTAAGCCGCCGAAGAGAGGTTTTTCAGGTAAATGGACGGTTTATGACCATTTGCATAAAACCTCTGTTGATTCTGGGCAGCCCTATTTCTTTGTTTCGGCCAGCCAACTGCTCGAAGACTTTCTGGAAAATGTAGACAAAATCATTGGTGAAAAAGAGGGTAAATCATGAAAGCGCTCATCGGCATTATTTCTCCAGAGAATATGCGTAATCGAATAATGAGCATTGCGAGTGGGCAGTACAAACCTGAGGCTGATGAACCCAAAGTTTGGTTTGCGTCCGTGAACGCGATTGCGCAGGTGCTTAGCAATGAGAACATCCTACTTCTCAAGCTTATGCACGAGCGCAAACCTCAGACCGTTACAGAGCTGGCGGAGCTTTCGGGACGTCGAGTCAGTAATCTGTCTGCGACACTGAAAACGTTGGAAGGTCACGGCTTTGTGAGCCTGAAGAAGATAGGCAAAAAAAAAATTCCTACCGCACTTTTCACTGAGTTCGATATACGCGTGACCAGTGAACTCATCGCAAAACCCGAAGCGGCTTAACTGAACCTTGCGTTCCGAAGCCGAATCTACCCTTCGCCATATTACAGACAAAAAAACACCTGCCATAAGCAGGTGTAAGATCAGGTCGTTAAGACAACTGATGGCATCCGACTCAACGTAATGTCCTTCTTACTGCAGTAAAGCGTGCGCAAATACTGCCAGGCTGGACAACGGATGCCGTAAGGGGCTCTGCATCATTCCCAGGTTTATGTAGCATCAGCAAACATAAGAGGTGGAATGAGCATCTACAGGTAGATTATTGCACAAGACGTGCCAAAGTTGCAGCACGTGCAATAAGCTAATTAATATCAACAGGATATAGTCCCTGCCACAATCCCGGTGTTAGCCACTGTCGGTAAAACGCGACGATCATTCAATAAGCTGTCTCCGCAGAACGACAAGCTATGCAAGGAATTGTCATGCCCATATAAATCAATGATTTATATGTATCTAAATAGCGACAATGTGCGGAATTACGCTCAAAGGAAATGATGGGAAGAGTTGAGAATATGAATGGCGGATACAAACGAAAAAAGCCTGCTTTTTCAAGCAGGCTTTTCGAATATGGTCGGCGAGAGAGGATTCGAACCTCCGACCCACTGGTCCCAAACCAGTTGCGCTACCAAGCTGCGCTACTCGCCGATTTTTTACTTCTTTAACGCTACAGCGTAATTTTGCCTGGTGCGAAGGGAGGGACTTGAACCCTCACGTCCGTAAGAACACTAACACCTGAAGCTAGCGCGTCTACCAATTCCGCCACCATCGCGTGACCGAGCAAAATCTGGGGTGGCTAATGGGACTCGAACCCACGACAACTGGAATCACAATCCAGGGCTCTACCAACTGAGCTATAGCCACCATAATTCTGGTGCGTAAGCGTGTTTCGCTTACTAATTCACTGCATAACGCGGTCTAACCAACCACCGAAGCTCTTGCGCACAAACTAAATGGCGCGCCCGACAGGATTCGAACCTGAGACCTCTGCCTCCGGAGGGCAGCGCTCTATCCAGCTGAGCTACGGGCGCGTAGCGCCGTTGCGGATGGGCATACTACGGGCTTGACCTCATACTGTCCAGCCCTTTTTTAGAAAAAAAACGCGTTTGATTACGCTTTGTGCATTCCATCGATAATTACAGCAGTTTGAGGCGCTTACCCTCTCATTTTCGCTGGAAAAACCAGCAATTTCAGAGGTCGCCCCGCCAATGGTAGCGTAAGTATTTCAGCAGCTTTAATTGGCGACGCAGACGCGAAGGCTGACGAATAAGGCGATAAAGCCATTCCAGTCCGGACTTTTGCCACCAAACGGGCGCGCGCTTAACGTGCCCAGTAAACACATCGTAAGTGCCACCAACGCCCATATAGAGCGCATGCGGCCAATGGGCGCGGCAATCACGCATCAACAGCTCCTGGCGCGGCGAACCTTGCGCCACCGTGACAATCTGCGCACCACTCGCGGCGATGCGGGCAAACAGCGCGTCGCGCGCTTCAGGCGCAAAGTAACCATCCTGACTGCCAACGATATTCACATTCCACTGTCGGCGCAGCTTGTCGCAGGTTTCCTGCAGCACCGCCTGACGTCCACCAATCAGAAACACCGGAATGCCGCTACGCCCTGCACTCTCCATCAACGCTTCCCATAAATCCGCGCCTGCAATGCGGTTCACCTGCAGCTGAGGATACTTCTTACGTAGCGAACGGACGATGCTGATGCCATCCGGATATTTGAACTCAGCCTCAGCGATCAGTGCGCGTAGCTGCGCATCTTCTTCCAGCGTGAGCATTTTCTCGGCATTCATCGCCACCAGCGTGCCGCAACGCGGTTTACCCTCGGGCAGCAGAAAGCGCAGAAAGCTCGCCATATCGTTGAAGGCGTGAAGATCGACTCCGCGCAGGCTATAGCGCGGCTTATCGGTTTCCATGGTATGAATTTCCCGTTGTGCCCAAAGGTTAAGAAGGGCTGTGTAAAACCGGCTCGCTGCGCGGACGAATCAACCCCGCGCGCGCCAACAGCCAGTAAAGCAATTTAGCCGCCCACATACAGGCCGCAAAAATCAGACAAAAGAACACCACGCGCGAGCCGAAAGCATCCAGCCCTTCACGCGCCAGCACGATCATATTAAACACCGCGCCGAAGCAGAAACTCTGCAAAATCGCCCCGCTGTAACGATTGCTGGTATCGCGGCCATAAAGATAAAGGTTATCGAAGCCTTTCATCAGCAGTCCGACAGCCACCGCACCGATTGGGATAAACCACACGCCGCCCATCACCACCAGCGAACCCAACAGCGTGGGCGAGATCGCCAAGCCGGAATGGTTGTTCAGCACTTCCCAGGTAAAGTAGTTAGCGCTGTTGAGAATGGCTGTTGGACGTCCCGGCCACATCCAACTAGGAATGAACACGTAGAAATCGCGCCAAATCGGTGCCAGCCCCTGAAAATCGATTTTGTCGTAGTTTTGCAGCAACAGCGCCAGATTTTCCCACGGCGAGAAGGTGTCGCGCGTCAGATAAAGGAAGGTATAAAACGCTTCATCGCCCACTACGTCGAGGTTATAGCGACGCAACGCCAGCCAGAACATACCGCCAATCGCCATCACACCGGCGCCAACCAGCATCCACAGCGTGATCCAGCCGCGCGTAATGCCAATAAACAAGAACAGCGCGAACGCGATAATGATATTGGCGCGCGTGCCGCCCACCAGCGCGTAGGTCAGCAAGCCAAATGCCACCGACACCAGCAAAAACCACAGCCACTGACGCTGGGTTGGCTTGAGGAAGTAGCGAATCAGCATCGCCGGAATAAAGAAGTAGAAGAAGCGTTTAAGCGCCACGCCGGACACTTCGCTGGAGAAGATCTGGTTGTAAGCCGAAAGCCGGAACAGCAGCAGGCCGTTGTGCATAAAGAACACCGTCACGGTGCCAATTGCCACCAGCGCCAGCAGCAGACAGGTCAGATGGGTTTCAACCCGGTTCATCTGCAGCCAGGGTTTGCGCGCAGGCGCATTGGCCGGCCGCAGCCGCACCTTGTAGCTAACGTAATAGATGGCATAAAAGCTGGTAGCGGCCAGCAGCGCCTGCAGCAGATATTCCGGCGGCACCACCGCCACGTTAAAGCGGAATACCAGCACGCTGGTCAGCGGGAAGCCGAAATAGAAGGTCAACAAAAACAGAATGGTGAAGAACAGGTGGAAGTTGAAGCGCACCCGTTTAAATTCCCGCCAGGTTAGGGTCAGAATGAAACCCAGCGAACACAGATAAACCACCAGCAGACCACTAAACTGCATCAGGCTCATGTTCTCTCCCTTTCACTCAGGGTTAGCGCGTCGCGCCAGCCTGCCAGATAGCCGGGGGCAAAAAAGGCAATCGAAGAGTGATCGCATTGCGCTAATTGCCGTTGCGCTTCGGCCACGCTGGCGCTATCCAGCGCATCTTCGCTAAACAGCACCGGCAAACCTTGCTCGCTAAGATCGCGCCAGAACGGATTTTTGCGGTTCAGCACAAACGGAATATTGGCCTGAATCAGCAAGCAAAGCGTACCAATGCCTTGCTGGCGCTCGAACATAAAATAGCCGAGCTGGCAGCGGCTAAGCAATGTCAGATAGGCATCAAAGTCGATCTTGTCGCGCAGCAGCGTCACTTGCCCCGCCGGGAACAGGCGCTGTGCGGCGGCGGCAATCTCATCGATATAAGCGTGATTATTCTGCGGATAACCGAGCGGCACGACGATTTTCACCTGTTCACCAAACTGGGCTCGAATCGCCTCTAAACCGGCAATGTGACGATTACTGCGATCGCCGGAGTTACCGAGCAGAATAGTGAAATCGGGGCTTTCCACTGGCGCAGGCAGCGCCACGTCCGGCATGCGCGTCGGGAAATAGAGCAGCGAGGCGGGAACGCGCGGATGACGCTGCTGGAAATGGTGCAAATCACCGCGCGTCGCAAACACGCGCGCCACGCGCCCTTGCGCCATTCTGCGCAGCAGATAAAACAGCTGATACTTAAGGCCGCGCCCTTCTTCGTAGAGATCCGCGCCCCATACATGCCAGAACGCCTGCTGACGACGCAGTTTGCCGCTCAGCAAGGCCAACCAAATACTGGGATTAAACTGGCCGTGAAAGAAGAAGCGCTGCGAGCGATCGGCAGCACGCGTCACCACCGCTTGCGCCAGCGCATGCTTGCTGGCAAAGGTTTCAATCTGCAATGAAGCATACGCTTGCAGCGTTTCGGGCGCGCTGGATACCACCATAAACTGACGCGGGGCAGCGCCTGGCAGCTCGGCGCTCATTACGTCATTAAAGAAGCGCAGCACCGTATGATTGTGATGCGGGATATCCGATCCCAATACGTGAAAAGTCGTCATTTTTTCCGGCAATAAATCATGAAGGCGCCACAACACAGGGCGAAATAGAGAACGTAGGTTGCCATGTAAGCCTGCGCGGCTCCAGCGGTACCGTGCAGCGGAATCAGCCAATGGGAAAAACCGGTCAGCAGCGCAAACTGGCTGATTTCCGTCAGAATATAGAAGCGCAGTGACGCTTTGGCGATCACCAGATATCCGAAAACATAGGCGCCGACTTTAAACACATCACCACACAACTGCCAGATGAAAAGGTCACGCATCGCGCTGAACTGCGGCGAAAACAGCAGCCAGATAGCGACATCGCGCAGCAGCCATACGCAGAAACTGGCCGCTGCGACGGCAGGTAACACAAAGCGCAGCGCACGCCCAATCTCACGGGCGACTTGCGGTTTCTGCTCCAGCCGCGCCAGCGTGGGCAGCAGCCAGACGCTAAAGGTGGCGGTGATAAATTGCAGGTAGGCATCGGAAATACTGGTCACGCCCTGCCATAAACCAACCTGCGCCCAGCCTTGCTGCTCGGCCAGCAGATTTCGCATCATCACCCACGCCACCGGCAAGGTGAATGAGGTGATCAGCGCCATCAGCGTAAACTTCGCCAGATTGCGCGCCAGGTCAGGATGCCAGCCTGGCATCAGCCAGCTCAGCGGCAGCCGATCGCGATGGCGACGTAGCATCAGCAACGCCGGAAACACCAGCAGCGCCGGCACCAGCGCCAATCCCACTAACGCACCAGCATAGCCGCCCAGCCACCAGCACAGCACATAACCCAGCACGCCGACGATACTTCCGGCAATCAGCGCCAGCGCATTGCCGCGCGCATCGCGGAAGCCCTTCAGCAACGCCAGCGTCAGATTGGCCCAGGCAATACCGAGCTGTAGAAAGGCAACAATGCGCACCACGTTGGCATATTCAGCATGACCAAACAGCGCCGTGCTGATGGGCGTTGCCGCCAGCAAAAACACCAGCGCCAGCAGCGTTGAAAAACCGAGCACAATCGCCGAAGCCGTGCCGGTCACCGCGCGCAGTTGTTGTGGCTGTTGCTGATGTTGCGCGACTAACGTAGTGACGCCGTTAAAGATGCCCGCGCCCGCCAATACGCCGAGTACAGTAATCAACTGGCGGAAGTTACCGGCTTGCCCGATCCCTTCGGGTCCGAAGCTTATCGCTAACAGTTTCACCACCAGCAGGCCAGCAACGATTTTTACCAGCGTGGAAGACGCGGTCCAGACTGATGCTTTTGCTAATGACATCAGGCAAAGAAACTCAGCAGCGAACTGATCACCGTACGCTGGTTGTTATCCGATAAGTTGTAGAACAGCGGCAGGCGCAGCAGGCGCTCGCTTTCACGCGTGGTAAAGGCATCATCACCGTGGAAGCGGCCAAAACGTTCACCCGCTGGCGACGAGTGCAGCGGGATGTAATGGAACACCGTGAGGATTTCCGCCTCTTTCATCCAGTTGATCAGCGCCTGACGATCGTCGCTGTCGCGCAGCTTGATGTAGAACATATGTGCATTGTGGCGGCAATTTTTTGGCACTACCGGCAGCTCAATACGGCCGGCAGCAGCCAGCGGCTGCAGCGCATCGTAGTAGCGTTGCCACAAACGCAAACGCTGCTGATTAATTTGCTCCGCCGCTTCCAGCTGCGCCCACAAATAGGCCGCCTGCAAATCCGCCATCAAATAGCTGGAGCCAATATCGCGCCAGGTATATTTATCTACCTGACCACGGAAAAACTGGCTGCGGTTGGTGCCTTTTTCACGAATGATCTCGGCACGATCCACCAGCTTCGCGTCATTGATTAGCGTTGCGCCGCCTTCACCGCCGGCGGTGTAATTTTTAGTTTCGTGAAAGCTAAAGCAGCCAATGTGACCAATGGTGCCGAGCGCGCGTCCTTTGTACCGCGACATCACGCCTTGCGCGGCATCCTCGATAACATAGAGTTTATGCTTCGCCGCCAGCGCCATGATGCTGTCCATCTCGCAGGCCACGCCCGCGTAATGCACTGGCACGATGGCGCGGGTTTTCGGCGTGATCGCCGCTTCAATCAGCGTTTCATCGATATTTAGCGTATCGGGGCGCACATCGACAAACACAATGGTCGCGCCGCGCAGCACAAAGGCGTTGGCGGTGGAGACGAAGGTGTAGCTCGGCATGATCACTTCATCGCCAGGCTGCAGGTCAATCAGCAGCGCCGCCATCTCCAGCGACGCGGTGCAGGATGGCGTCAGCAGCACTTTTTTGCTGCCGAAATGCTGTTCCATCCACTGCTGGCAGCGGCGAGTAAAGCCGCCATCGCCGCACAGCTTGCCGCTGGCCATCGCCGACTGCATATATTCAACTTCGCTGCCGACAATCGGCGGCGCATTAAATGGGATCATGAGGCTTTCCTGTAGAACCAGTAAGCGGTGCTTTCCAGCCGCGCACCGCTGCGTAAATAGAGGCGCAACGCCGTGAGATTGCTGAGCTGGGTCGCCACGCGCAGATGCGTTAGCTGACGTACGCGGCCCCAGTCGGCGGCGGCGAGCAGTAAGCGCTGGCCGACGCCGCAACCTTGTGCGGCGGGCAATACCGCCAGCAGACCGATGCGCATGTCGCCGTCCACTTCGCGCATCGAGACGAAACCTTGCAGCGCGCCCTGCTCATCGCAGGCCACCAGACATTGATTATCAAAGGTGCCGCGCACCGCATTTTCAATCCACTGCGCGTAGAAACGTCCGCTGTCCGCCGCAGCAAACCACGGCGCGCGGAAGCGACTTAGGCTAAACGCCTGCGCAGCCGCTTCACGCAGTGCCGGGATTTGTGCTTCCCGCGCAATGCGCACGCCAACTTGCCGCTCGGTATGTTTGATGCTGAGGGAAAGGTCAGCTTCGCCTTCCACTAACTGAAAACCATGCTGGCTCAGCGCATCGATGGCATCAACGCGTTCAGCGGGCACCTTCACTTGCCACAGCGCATACGGCTGCTGAAGGGCCTCGGCCAGCACCAAATCGCCATCCAGCGATAAGCGCACGCTGTTCTGACCGAAGAACTCATTTTCCCATGTAAGGGGATCAATATTGACGCGGACGGGCATTGTGAACATCCAGCAGATACTGGCCGTAGCCGGTTTTGGTTAGCGCCTGAGCCGCGGCTAAAAGCTGGGCATCGCTCAGCCAGCCGTTACGCCATGCAATCTCTTCCAGGCAGGCAATTTTAAAGCCCTGACGTTTTTCCACCGTCTGCACAAACATACTCGCCTCAATCAGGCTGTCGTGCGTGCCGGTATCCAGCCAGGCAAATCCGCGCCCTAGCAACTCCACCGCCAGCTCGCCCTGATCGAGATACATTTGGTTGATGGCGGTGATTTCCAGCTCACCGCGCTCGGAAGGTTTCACCTGTTTGGCAAACTCCACCACGCGATTATCGTAAAAATAGAGGCCGGTGACCGCCCAGCGCGATTTCGGCTGCTGCGGTTTTTCCTCAATGGAGAGCGCGTTAAAGTCGTCATCAAACTCCACCACGCCAAAACGCTCCGGATCCATCACCTGATAAGCAAAGACGGTCGCGCCGCTGCTGCGCGCGGCCACTTTCTTCAGCTTGGGGCTGAAACCCTGGCCGAAATAGAGATTGTCGCCCAGCACCAGACAACAGTGATCGTCACCAATAAAACTTTCGCCAATGATAAATGCCTGCGCCAACCCATCAGGACTGGGTTGTTCTGCATAGGTTAGCTGAATCCCAAATTCACTGCCGTCGCCCAGTAAGCGTTCAAAATGGGCGCGATCTTCTGGCGTGGTGATGATCAAAATTTCGCGAATCCCTGCCAGCATCAGTACCGACAGCGGATAGTAAATCATGGGTTTGTCATATACCGGCAACAGCTGTTTCGAGATGGCGCGGGTAATCGGATGCAAACGCGTGCCCGAACCTCCGGCTAAAATAATGCCTTTCATCGCTGCTCCTTCTGAAGTGCGTTTAACGCGGCGTGGCTAATCCCAGACGCTCACCGCGATAGCTGCCGTTAAGAATTGCCTGCCACCATTGCGGGTTTGCCAGATACCAGTGCACGGTTTTACGAATGCCGCTCTCAAAGGTTTCCTGCGGCGTCCAACCCAGCTCACGCTCAATTTTACTGGCGTCGATGGCGTAGCGCTGGTCGTGGCCGGGACGATCGCTAACAAAGGTAATCAGGTCACGGTAGTGGCTCAGGTGCGGTGCACGCTGCTGCGGCGCCAACTCATCCAGCAGATCGCACAGCGTTTCCACCACTTCAAGATTACGTCGCTCGTTATGACCACCAATATTGTAGGTTTCCCCTACTTTGCCGCTGCTCACCACGCTATACAGCGCCCGCGCGTGATCCTCTACATATAGCCAGTCGCGTATCTGGCTGCCGTTGCCATACACTGGCAGCGGTTTGCCCGCCAGCGCATTAATGATGGTGAGTGGGATCAGCTTCTCCGGGAAATGATACGGTCCGTAATTGTTGGAGCAGTTAGTGATGATGACCGGCAAACCGTAGGTGCGCAGCCAGGCGCGCACCAGATGATCGCTGCTGGCTTTGGTCGCCGAATAGGGGCTGCTCGGCGCATACGGCGTGGTTTCGGTAAAGAAATCGTCGCTACCGTGCAGGTCACCAAACACTTCATCAGTGGAGATATGATGCAGAATGAAGCCTTTTTTGCGTTCATCTGCCATGCCATTCCAGTAATGACGCGCCGCTTCCAGCAGCTGATAGGTGCCGACAATATTGGTTTCGATGAAGGCGATAGGTCCATCGATCGAGCGGTCAACATGACTTTCTGCCGCCAGATGCATAATGCAATCCGGTTGATAGTGTGCCATGACGCGATCCAGCTCAGCGCGATGGCAAATATCCACCTGTTCGAAGGCGAAACGTGCATTCTGTTGCACCGGCGCCAGCGACGCCAGATTGCCGGCATAGCTCAGCTTATCGACCACCACCACGCGGTGTTCGGTGTTTTCAAGCAGAAAACGTACCAGCGCAGAACCGATAAATCCTGCCCCGCCGGTCACCAGAAACTGTTTCATCGCCACACGCCTTTGGTATCAACAATCCACGGCTGGGCAATCTGGGCCGCATCAATCGCGCGGAACTGTGCGTGATCAACCAGCATCACCAGAATATCCGCCTGCTGCAGCGCTACATCCGTAGCAACCAGCGTGGCTTCGTGCGCCAGACGTTGCGGA
The DNA here is from genome assembly GCF_042666835.1 of Pantoea sp. GCM10028869. Taxonomy (NCBI): domain Bacteria; kingdom Pseudomonadati; phylum Pseudomonadota; class Gammaproteobacteria; order Enterobacterales; family Erwiniaceae; genus Pantoea; species Pantoea sp. GCM10028869. The sequence goes on from NZ_JBHTGO010000007.1 coordinate 62,071, forward strand.
ATGTCTTCCACATGCGGTTCAACCACCCAGGTTGCGCCGCTGTGCCACTCGGCAATACGATGGGCGACGCTCATCGCCGGACTTTCGCGCAGATCGTCAATATTCGGTTTGAAGGCCAGACCAAAGCAGGCAATGGTGACATCGCTGGCGCGTTTGCCGCTGGCGGTGAGGCACTCTGCTAACGCCTGCTTTACCTGATCCAGCACCCAGCCCGGTTTGGCATCATTCACTTCACGTGCGGTGCGAATCAGTCGCGCCTGTTCTGGATTCTGCGCCACGATAAACCACGGATCGACGGCGATACAGTGCCCGCCGACGCCCGGTCCGGGTTGCAGGATGTTGACGCGCGGATGGCGATTCGCGAGCGCAATCAGTTCCCACACGTTGATGCCCTGCTCGGCGCAAATCAGCGAAAGCTCATTGGCAAAGGCGATATTCACATCGCGGAAGCTGTTTTCTGTCAATTTGCACATCTCGGCGGTACGCGCATTGGTTTCCACACACGCGCCGCGCAGGAAAATGCGGTACAGCTCGCTGGCGCGTGCGGAACAGGCTGGCGTCATGCCACCAATGACGCGATCGTTTTCCAGCAGTTCAACCATCACTTTGCCGGGCAACACGCGCTCCGGGCAGTAAGCGATAAACACATCGCACGCATCACCGTGCTGCGGGAAACGCAAATCGGGACGCGCCGCCGCCAGCCATTCCGCCATTTGCTCGGTGGCGCCCACCGGCGACGTCGATTCGAGGATCACCAGATCGCCCGCTTTTAACACGGGTGCAATCGACAGCGCCGCGGCCTGCACATAGCTGAGATCCGGCTGATGGTCGCCGATAAACGGCGTGGGCACGGCGATCAGGAATGCATCGGCGGCTTCGGCCTGTGTAGTCGCACGTAGATGACCGGCACGCACGGCTTCGCGCACCACATCACCCAACTCGGGTTCCACGATATGGATATCGCCACGATTGATGGTTTCAACGGCGCGGACATTAATATCCACCCCAACGACTTTCTTTCCCTTTGAGGCAAAAACGGCCGCCGTTGGCAGCCCAATGTAGCCCAGTCCGATAACGGAAATGGTTTCAAAACGCATGGTTACACTCTGTGTTGTTTTAGGGCCTGCAAGATGCGCGCGCAGGCATGGCCATCGCCATACGGATTGTGCGCGCGACTCATTGCCTGCCAGGCTTCATCGTCCTGCAACAGCAGGCTGACTTCAGCGACAATTTTACTGATATCGGTGCCGACCAGTTTCACCGTGCCTGCGTCCACCGCTTCCGGACGCTCGGTGGTATCGCGCATCACCAGCACCGGTTTGCCTAATGACGGCGCTTCTTCCTGAATGCCACCGGAGTCGGTGAGAATCAGCCATGAGCGATTCATCAGCCAGACAAACGGCAGATACTCTTGCGGCTCAATCAGGATGATATTCTCGATGCCACTGAGAATGCGATTAACCGGCTCGCTGACGTTGGGATTGAGGTGCACGGGATAGACAATTTGCACCTGCGGATGCTGGCGCGCGATTTGCGCCAGCGCACTGCAAATGCGTTCAAAGCCGTCGCCAAAACTTTCGCGGCGATGTCCCGTAACCAGAATGAGTTTTTTGTCAGCGTCGAGGAACGGATAGCGCGCGGCGAGGCGGGCATTGAGATCGGCATCGTCCAGCACGCGATCACGCACCCACAGCAGCGCATCAATCACCGTGTTGCCCGTCACGAAAATGCGCGCATCCGGCAGATTCTCGCGCAGCAGATTTTGTCGCGAATTTTGCGTGGGCGTGAAGTGATAACTGGCGAGATGGCCGGTGAGCGTGCGATTGGCCTCTTCCGGCCACGGCGACATCAGGTTGCCGGTACGCAATCCCGCTTCTACGTGACCCACCGGAATCTGGTGATAAAACGCCGCCAGGCTGGCCGCAAACGTGGTGGTGGTATCGCCGTGCACTAACACCACATCCGGCTGGAAATCAGCGAGTACGGTTTTCATGCCCTGCAGTATGCGGCTGGTGATCTCCGTCAGCCCTTGCTCCGGGCGCATGATATTCAGATCATAATCAGGCTGCAGCTGGAACAAACGCAGCACCTGGTCGAGCATTTCACGATGTTGTGCGGTGACGCATAGGCGTGACTCGAACGCAGCATCCTGCGCCAGCGCCTGCACCAGCGGAGCCATTTTGATCGCTTCAGGACGCGTGCCAAATACCGTCAGAACTTTCACGTGGCTTCTCTTAATGGCTCGTTGCTAACGTTGAACGCGGACGACGCACCAGCGCCACTCCCGCACCGACCAGCGCGCCAATTACGCCCCACATGATCATCATAAACAGGCGGCGCGGACTATCGCGCGACACCGGCTCTTCCGGGGTGCGCAAATAGCGGTAAGTCTGGAATTGTTTATCCAGACGCGGACCGGCCTGCAGCGTACTCAGCATCGCTTTGTTTTGATCATAGCTTAAATCGTAAGCAGGCCCGCTGGCTTGCAAGGTGTCGAGTTGCGCCTGCAGCATTTGCTGACCCAGCAGGAAACGATCGCTGTCTGGCAGCGCTTCGCCGGTTGCCGGCGCGCGGTTCTCTTTAATCCCCTGCTCGCTCGCCACTTTCAGCGCCTGTTCGATGCGCTGACGTTGACGTTCAAATACCGCCTGCGCCACTTCCTGCTGGCGGTTGACCTGCGACGCCAGCTGCACGCTGCGCGCCTGCCAGGCGCCTTTCAGCTCCGCATTAAGATGACGCGCCGCACGCTCGCTGGCGTAGGCGATATATTGACGCAGCAGATTGTTAGCATCGCTGGCGGTTTCGGCCACCAGCTTAATGTTATCTAAGATATTGCGCGCCGGGTCGGCAGCGGTGAACTGAATGTTGGTGATCAGGTCGTCGAGCAGCGCCGCATCGTTGTGCGCGTTACCGCTTTTGCGGCTTTTGAAGTATTCGGTCTGCTGCCAGAAATCACGGCGCGTATCCCATGATGCCAGCTGCATGGTGAACTCCTGATAAACCTCATCCATCACGGTCGGCGCTGGCGAACTGAGATTGAGCGTATTGGTGCGCACATCCAGATTATTGAGGAATTGCTGCTGTACGAAGAAATCACCGAGCATATTGACCGTTGGACGATCGGTCACCGCCGTGGTGCTCCACGCCTGCTTCATTAACATCGATGCTAACCAGGCAACCAGCGCAAACAGCAGCGCCAGACCGATAATCCAGCGTTTACCACGCCAGAGTGTGCAGCCAAGGCCACGTATATCCAGTTCGTTCTCCACAACGACAGAGGTCATAACAAAATCCTTATCAGGGTACTTTCTGGGTAATTTATTTTTTATCTTCGCTGCTTTGCCAGCGACGTTTAATGCGACGGATTTTGCGCGCCACGCGCCATGCGTGTTTCAGGCAATAGCCATAAAGGAGGAATGCCATCATGAACAGCACCAGCATCACCCATTCCGGGATGAAAGCCAGATACTCGCCGAGCACACCAATACCCGCCAGAAGCGCGGCGGCGACGGTAATCAGCAGGAACGCCTGACGTGACGTGAATCCAGCGCGCATAATTAAATGGTGGATGTGCTGGCGGTCAGCGGAAAACGGGCTCATGCCTTTGCGCAAACGGCGATACATAATCGCCACCATATCCATCAGCGGAATCGCGATCAGCCACAGCGCGGTGACGGGCGTGATCGGATGGCTCAGGCCTTGGGTGGTTTCCAGCAGAATCCAGATGATGGTGAAACCGATCATGGTGCTGCCGGCATCGCCCATAAACACTTTGTAGCGACGGCCAATCAAGCCGAGATTAAGCAGGATATAAGGAATGGTGGCGGCGATCATCGCGAAGCACCACATGGCGAGGCTGGTCTGGCCGTCGAAATAGAGAATGATGCCCATGGCGGCGAAAGTGACGCTGGAGAGGCCGCCAAGCAGGCCATCAATCCCATCCACCATATTGAACGCGTTGATGGCGGCCCATACGGCGAATAGCGTCAATACGTAGCCAAAGGGACCGACAATTAACTCAACCGGCCCGATAATGAAGCCCAGACTGAGCAAATAGAGTTTGGCGCCGACCATCATCACGATGGCAACCGCCGCCTGCACCAGCGCACGAATTTTAACGCTGATATCGAAGCGATCGTCCAGTGCGCCAACCAGCACCAATACGCCCGCACAACTCAGATACAGCATCGCGTGCGGCAAATAATAATTTGAGATGGCAAAAGCGAAGCAGATTCCCGCGTACACGGAAATGCCGCCAACTAACGGAATGGCGCCATGGTGCCTTTTTCTGGAGTTTGGTGTGTCCACAAGCCCAATTTTTTTAGCTGCTTTGCGAGCAAAAAACAGGAACACTAAAGTAAAAAGAAAAACTAAACCAAGCTCAGTACTCATAGTGAGTAAATTCACGTTAATGCTCTCAGCTAAAATCGTGGACAACAATATGCAAAACATCCGCCATTGCCGTATATCCCTATTCCGAATTCTGCTACAGAAAAGTCTGATTGCTGAAAAAACAAACGAATCTCTGTCACAGTCAATATAAAAGCTTCCTGACTGCGCTAATCCTAATGCCCATAAATAAAAAACGCCACGTTAAGACGTGGCGTTAGCGATATTTCCTGGCATATTGTGCGAATCACCGCTTGGCTTAGCGACTCGCCGATCGCAACTTAGGAACGCTTCATCATATCGAAGAATTCGTCGTTGGTTTTCGTCATGGCCAGTTTGTTGATGAGGAACTCCATCGCGTCGATTTCACCCATTGGATGGATGATTTTGCGCAGAATCCACATCTTCTGCAGCTCTTCCTGCGTAGTGAGCAGCTCTTCTTTACGGGTACCGGAACGATTGTAGTCAATCGCTGGGAATACACGCTTCTCGGCGATTTTGCGCGAGAGGTGCAATTCCATGTTACCTGTACCTTTAAACTCTTCGTAAATCACTTCGTCCATCTTCGAACCGGTATCAACCAGCGCGGTCGCGATGATGGTCAGGCTGCCGCCCTCTTCCACGTTACGTGCCGCACCGAAGAAACGCTTCGGACGATGCAGGGCGTTAGCATCCACACCACCGGTCAGCACTTTACCTGATGCTGGAACCACGGTGTTGTAGGCACGCGCCAGACGCGTGATGGAGTCAAGCAGGATGATCACATCTTTCTTGTGCTCAACCAGGCGCTTGGCCTTCTCGATCACCATCTCAGCAACCTGCACGTGACGTGACGCTGGCTCATCAAAGGTCGAAGCGATCACTTCACCTTTAACCAGACGCTGCATCTCGGTCACTTCTTCCGGACGTTCGTCAATCAGCAGCACCATCAGCAGGCAATCTGGATAGTTGTAGGCGATGCTCTGCGCGATGTTCTGCAGCAGCATGGTTTTACCCGCTTTCGGCGGCGCCACAATCAGACCACGTTGACCACGACCAATCGGAGAAGCCAGATCCAGCACGCGTGCGGTCAGATCTTCAGTCGAGCCATTACCGCGTTCCATACGCATACGCTTGCTGGCGTGCAACGGCGTAAGGTTTTCGAACAGAATCTTGTTACGCGCGTTTTCCGGCTTGTCATAGTTAACTTCATTAACTTTCAACAGCGCAAAGTAGCGTTCACCCTCTTTTGGCGGGCGAATCTTGCCAGAAATGGTGTCACCAGTGCGGAGGTTGAAGCGGCGGATTTGGCTGGGAGAGACGTAGATATCATCGGGACCGGCGAGGTAGGAACTATCTCCAGAACGGAGGAAACCAAATCCGTCCTGCAATATCTCCAGCACACCATCACCAAAGATGTCTTCGCCGCTTTTTGCGTGCTGTTTCAGGATAGAGAAAATAATATCCTGCTTGCGCATACGCGCCTGGTTTTCCAGCCCCATATTTTCGCCGAGGGTAATCAGCTCAGAAACCGGCGTATTCTTTAATTCGGTAAGATTCATAGTGATGGGTTCTTAAACTCGGGGTAATTCTCGAAATGATTGTCGTGAGTGGTATGGCAAAAATTCCATGCCTGTTAATGGCTCTTTTTCAACTCAGCTCGACGATTATCGTCAGATGTGGCGATAGGAAACGAGGAGACAGTCGAAAGATGATGCCGAATGTGCTAGTCATCAGATTGCCAAACCACGATAACGTTCATTGCGAGTAGGGTCTGACAAGGGAAAACTTAGATGCAAACTACAAGGTAAGAGCGTAATGCAGTGAAATTAACTTAACACGCTTAAAGTGAGACGTCCAGCAGTGGCGAAAAAATTCACCACTGCCGAACAAACACCGCGCCGGGCTTAGGCCAGGTTGGCGTTCAGGAACTCTTTCAACTGTCCTTTAGACAGTGCGCCAACCTTGGTTGCCGCCACTTCACCGTTCTTGAACAGCAGTAGAGTTGGAATACCGCGGATGCCATATTTTGGCGCTGTACCCGGGTTGTCATCAATATTCAACTTAGCGATGGTAAGTTTACCTTCGTACTCTTCTGCGACTTCGTCGAGAATTGGGGCGATCATTTTGCAAGGACCACACCATTCAGCCCAGAAATCTACCAGAGTGACACCGTCTGCTTTCAGTACGTCTGTGTCGAAACTGTCATCGGTCAAGTGAACGATCTTATCGCTGCTCATGTTTAACTCCAAAAGATTGCGCCTGGCGAATTGGCGGAAATGATACCAACGTAGGTTGACTTTATTTCATCGGATACGCTTTCGTAAAGCGCTAGTAAGCTGATATTCTACCACACTATGAGCAAAACACACTTAACTGAACAGAAGTTTTCCGACTTCGCCCTGCACCCTCAGGTGGTAGAAGCCCTTGATACCAAAGGCTTTTCTAACTGCACGCCTATCCAGGCGCTCGCATTGCCTTTTACGCTTTCAGGGCGTGATGTTGCGGGTCAGGCGCAAACCGGTACCGGCAAAACGATGGCGTTCCTGACGTCAACGTTTCATTATCTTCTTTCTCATCCTGCCGCAGAAGGTCGCCAGATCAATCAGCCACGTGCGCTGATCATGGCCCCGACGCGTGAGCTCGCCGTACAAATTCATGCCGATGCAGAACCGTTAGCCAAGGTCACTGGCTTAAAGCTGGGCCTGGCTTATGGTGGCGACGGCTACGATAAACAGCTGAAAGTGCTGGCTGATGGTGTCGATATTCTGGTGGGCACCACCGGACGTCTGATCGACTACGCCAAGCAGAACCATGTCAACCTGGGCGCGATTCAGGTTGTTGTGCTGGATGAAGCCGATCGCATGTTCGATCTCGGTTTTATTAAAGACATTCGTTGGCTGTTCCGCCGCATGCCGCCGGCCACCCAACGCCTGAGTATGCTGTTCTCTGCAACCTTGTCTTACCGCGTGCGTGAACTGGCGTTTGAGCACATGAACAACGCCGAATACGTGGAAGTGGAACCCGAGCAGAAAACCGGCCACCGTATTAAAGAAGAGCTTTTCTACCCTTCAAATGAAGAGAAAATGCGCTTGCTGCAGACGCTGGTAGAAGAAGAGTGGCCAGATCGCGCCATTATCTTTGCGAACACCAAGCACCGCTGTGAAGACATTTGGGGCCATCTGGCTGCCGATGGTCATCGCGTGGGTCTGCTGACGGGTGATGTGGCGCAGAAAAAACGTCTGCGTATCCTCGATGACTTCACCAAAGGCGATGTGGATATCCTGGTTGCCACCGACGTCGCGGCACGGGGTTTGCACATTCCTGCCGTCACGCATGTGTTCAACTACGATCTGCCTGACGATCGCGAAGACTACGTTCACCGTATCGGTCGTACTGGCCGCGCGGGTGCCAGCGGTCACTCCATCAGCCTGGCGTGCGAAGAGTACGCGCTGAACCTGCCGGCAATCGAAGAGTATATTGGTCACGGTATTCCGGTCAGCAAGTACAACAGCGATGCGCTGATGAGCGAACTGCCACCGCCGAAACGTCTGCAACGCAGCCGCTCGGGTAACGGCCCACGCCGTGGCGGGAACAACAGTAACCGTCGGAGCGGCGCGCCGCGCAATAGCAACCGTAAACGTTCGGGTTAAGCACACCATGCTAAGCGCATCGTCACTTTATGCAGCGATTGATTTAGGTTCTAACAGCTTTCATATGTTGGTGGTGCGCGAGGTGTCTGGCAGCATTCAGACCGTCGCGCGGATAAAGCGCAAAGTGCGTCTGGCGGCTGGCCTCGACAAAGCGAATCACCTCTCCGCTGAGGCGATGCAACGCGGCTGGCAGTGCCTGAGGTTGTTCTCCGAACAGCTGCAGGATATTCCTCCGGAACAAATCCGCGTGGTGGCAACCGCCACGCTGCGCCTTGCCGAAAATGCGCAGGATTTCCTAACAACGGCTGAACACATTCTTGGCTGCGCGGTGAATGTCATCAGCGGCGAAGAGGAAGCACGCCTGATTTATCAGGGCGTAGCGCATACCACCGGCGGTTCCGATCAGCGTTTAGTGGTCGATATCGGCGGTGGCAGCACCGAACTGGTGACTGGCGAAGGTTCACATGCCACCACGCTGTTCAGCTTGTCGATGGGTTGCGTAACCTGGCTTGAACGCTACTTCAGCGACCGTCATCTGGCCAAAGAGAATTTCGAGCAGGCCGAACTGGCCGCGCGCGAGATGATCCGTCCGGTGGCCGCTGCGCTGCGCGAAAAAGGCTGGCAAATCTGCGTCGGAGCGTCGGGCACCGTACAAGCGTTGCAGGAAATTATGATGGCGCAGGGCATGGATGAGCGCATCACCCTAAGCAAACTGCAACAGCTGAAACAGCGCGCGATTCAGTGCGGCAAGTTGGAAGAGCTGGAAATTGAAGGATTGACGCTGGAGCGCGCCTTAGTGTTCCCGAGCGGTTTATCGATTCTCATCGCTATCTTCCAGGAACTCAGCATTGAAGGCATGACGCTAGCCGGCGGCGCACTGCGCGAAGGTTTAGTGTATGGCATGCTGCATCTGCCGGTGGATCGTGATATCCGCAGCCGCACATTGCAGAACGTGCAGCGTCGTTTTGCCATTGATATTGACCAGGCCGGTCGCGTACGTCAGTTGGCGGAGAGTTTCTTCCGTCAGGTGAGCAGCAGTTGGAAGCTGGATAACCGATGTCGCGATCTACTCCTTAGCGCCTGTTCTATCCACGAAATTGGCCTGAGCGTCGATTTCCGCCAGGCACCGCAACACGCCGCTTACCTGATTCGTCATCTCGATCTTCCTGGCTTCACTCCCGCGCAGAAAAAAATGCTGGCTTGCCTGCTGCAGAACCAAAGCGGCAGCATCGATTTAGCCTTGCTGACCCAGCAAAACGCCGTACCGCCGCGCATGGCGGAGCGTTTAAGTCGTTTGCTACGCTTAGCGATTATCTTCTCAAGTCGTCGTCGCGATGACACTTTGCCTGCCGTGCGTTTACAGGCGGATGATGATGCACTGCATTTGACGTTGCCGGCCGGCTGGCGCGAAGCGCATCCGCTGCGTTCTGAGCTGTTAGAGCAGGAGAGTCATTATCAGTCCTACGTGCACTGGTTACTGACGATTTCCTGATTGGGATTGCGCTGGCTGTCCCCCATCCCGACCTTCCCCCGCCCGCGGGGGAAGGAGATGCTGCCACAGGCTGCTTCAACACTTACATTTTGCAGCATCTTCCTCCCCCATTCATGGGGGAGGACCGAGGAGGGGGACTACGGGCACGGACCGAGGAGGGGGACTGCGAGCACGGACCGGGAACTCAACCCTTCTTCGCATTCTCCAGCATCGCTCTCAATCCAGCGACGCGCGTCTGTCCGGTCTTCACGCGCTCTTCTGCGCTCACCACTTTTTTCTCGCGTTCCCACACCACATCGTCCTGCGGCAACTCCAGCAGGAAGCGACTCGGTTCCGGGCGCATCAGCTCGCCGTACTGGCGGCGTTCACGGCACAACGTAAAGGTCAGCTCTTTCTGCGCTCGCGTAATCCCCACGTAAGCCAGACGCCGCTCTTCCTCGATGTTGTTCTCATCGATACTGCTCTGGTGCGGCAATAATCCCTCTTCCATGCCAACCAGATAGACATACGGGAACTCCAGCCCTTTTGAGGCGTGCAACGTCATCAGCTGCACCTGATCGAGCTCCTCGTCGCTTTCACCGCGCTCCATCATGTCGCGCAGCGTAAAGCGCGTCACCACCTGCGCCAGCGTCATCGGTTCGTTCAGCTCATCGCCTTCCAGCATCTCAGTCATCCACTGGAACAGCAGATTAACGTTCTTCATGCGCATCTCAGCGGCTTTCGGGCTGGGCGAGGTTTCAAACAGCCAGCTTTCGTAGTCGATGCCGCGAATCAGATCACGCACCGCATTCACCGGCTCGCGTTCGGTCAGCTGGACGATTTCACTCAGCCAGTGCGTAAAGCGCTGCAGATGCTCCAGTCCGCGCCCGCTCAGCGTTTGCTCCAGCCCCATATCGAAGCTGGCGTTATACAGGCTTTTATTGCGCAGGTTGGCCCATTCGCCCAGCTTCTGCAGCGTTGCCGGACCAATCTCACGGCGCGGCGTATTCACGATACGCAGAAACGCGCTGTCATCTTCCTGATTGGTCAGCACGCGCAGATAAGCCAGCAAATCTTTGATTTCCGGGCGTGAGAAGAACGACGTACCGCCCGAAATACGATACGGAATACGGTTCTGCATCAGTTGCTTCTCGAACACGCGCGACTGATGATTGCCGCGATAGAGAATGGCGTAATCTTTATAGGCGGTTTTGTTGATGAAGTGATGCGCGATCAATTCGCCCGCCACGCGTTCCGCTTCGTGGTCTTCGTTATTCGCGCTCAGCACCTTCAGCTCGCTGCCCTGCCCCAACTCTGAGAACAGGCGCTTCTCAAATACGTGCGGATTGTTGGCGATGAGGATGTTGGCCGATTTCAGGATGCGCTGCGTCGAGCGATAATTTTGCTCCAGCTTCACCACTTCCAGCGCCGGGAAATCCTGCTGCAGCAGCACCAGGTTTTGCGGACGCGCGCCACGCCATGAGTAAATCGACTGATCGTCATCGCCCACTACGGTAAAGCGCGCGCGCGCACCCACCAGCAGCTTCACCAGCTCATATTGGCTGGTATTAGTGTCCTGATACTCATCCACCAGCAGATAGCGGATGCGCTGCTGCCAGCGTTCGCGCACTTCCTGATTGCGCTGCAGCAGCAGCGTGGGCAGCGCGATTAAGTCGTCGAAATCCAGCACGTTGCAGGATTTCAGGTGTTGGTCATACAGCTGATAACAGTGAGCAAAAATCTGGTCACGCTGCGATTGCGCCAAACCCGCTGCGCCCTGCGGATCGACCAGATCGTTCTTCCAGTTGGAGATGGTGGAAATCAGCTGCTGTAACAGCGTCTTGTCCTCTTCCAGCCACTGTTTGGTCAGGTCTTTAAGCAAGGCCAGCTGATCCTGATCGTCGAACAGCGAGAAGCTGGCTTTCATTCCCAGCGCCTTGTATTCGCGTTTAATGATCTCCAGTCCCAGCGTATGAAAGGTAGAAATCATCAGGCCGCGTGCCTCTTTACGCCCCAACGTCTGCGCCACGCGCTCTTTCATCTCGCGCGAGGCTTTATTGGTAAAGGTTACGGCGGCGATATGGCGCGCCTGATAGCCACATTCGCGGATCAGGTGGGCGATTTTGTTGGTGATCACGCGGGTTTTACCCGAGCCAGCACCGGCCAGCACCAGACAAGGACCGGTGACAAATTCGACAGCTCGTTGTTGGCCGGGGTTTAAACGCATAACGGAATTCGCTCAGTTGAATCAAAAGAAAGGAGGTTATAATGGCCGGATTATACACATTAGGACTTCATCATGGCGAAAACCGCGGCGGCTTTACATATCCTCGTGAAAGAGGAAGCGCAGGCCAAATCCCTGCTGGCGCAACTTGAGAAAGGGGCGAACTTCCAGCAGCTGGCAAAGAAACACTCTACCTGCCCATCCGGACGCAACGGCGGTGATTTGGGTGAGTTCCGTAAAGGACAAATGGTACCGGCATTTGATAAGGCGGTCTTCTCCTGTCCGCTGCTACAGCCTTACGGACCGGTGAAAACCGCCTTTGGTTACCACATCATCAAAGTGCTGTGGCGTAACTGATCACTTCTGATTCTTCATCTGCTGCAGCACATTACTGCACTGATTGTCGTCAGTATCGCTAGGGGAAATCAGTGCGATCAACGCGGCGGCGGGAGCAACCACCGCCCCGAGCGCCACCGCTGCGGCACCGCGTGCAATCAGCGGTCCGGCTTTCACCCCCGCATCCGGATTTTTAAAGGTGCCGCGCACATACAGCGGCGAACGCAGCGTGATGATGCGAATCCCTTTACTCTCCGGATTGATCGACAAGTCCATGCGTTCATTCGCGAAGTTGACGTTGCCCGTCACGTTGATCACCGCATTCTCGGTATCCAGCAGGAACAGTTTCGGCGTCGCTAAGCCTTGACGAATATTCATATCGGTCGCCGCGCAGTTGATCTTCACTTCATCATCGCCGAACAGCTTACCCACCACATAGTTACCGACGTTCAGTCCGGCAATCTCCATCAGGCTACGGCTGATCAGGCCATCATTCATCAGTAGCTTCAGTTCGCCATTGCTGGTGCCGAGCAGATCCGCCACCGAATTGCCGGTGCCGCTCAGCGAGGCATCGCCGTTGAGCTGGCCCAAACTGTTCTGCATCGCCGTAACATCCGGGAACAGCTGACGCAGACGCAGCTTACGCGCGTGCAAATCGGCACGTCCGCGCATCGGGCTGCGGTCGCCCTCCAGATGAATGGTGGAGTTGATGCTGCCGCCGGCCATACCGAAGCGCAGCGGATCGAGCAACAGGTCGCCGTTTTTCAGCTGCAGATGCGTATAGAGATCGCTGAGCGGCAGCTTGCTGCTGTGTTCAATGCGTTTGCCGCTGAACTTCACATCCGCATCCATCACGTCCCAGCTCTTGGTATCAAACTTGTCGTGTGGCAACACGCGATCGGCGGGCTGCGATGAGGCTTCGCCGCGCTGCGCTTTGGCCTGCTGCGTTTTCTCGCTGCCTTTGCCGGAGTTGACGCCAATCAGCGGCCCCAAATCTTCCATCCGCAATTGGTTCGAGGTCAATTCACCGGTCAGCGTTGGACGCGGTTTGCCCTGACGATAGGTGAGCGAGCCGTGAATATCGCTGTCGCCGATGTGGCCGTTAAACTTCTCGTAGCGGAATAACGGCCCTTTCGCCTCATTGAAACGCGCAATCAAATGGCCGTCGGTTTCATAGGGCGGCGTATCGGGCAGCAACACGCCGGTCAGGCCATACAGATTGGCCAGCGTATCGCCCGCGAAGCGCAGACGCACATCGAGTCCGCCTAGATTGAGCGGATCCTGCAAGGTACCGTCAATACGTACACGCGTGGTGCCATTACGCACATCCACCTGCAGCGGGAACGGCGTGGTTTTACTGCGCAGCGATAGCATGCCGCCAATTTTGCCGTCGCCATCCAGCTTCTGATTGTTGTAGGTGCCGTTCGCCTGCCAGCCAAAGACAAAATCACCCGCGCCTTTCTGCTGATCGTCACCGCCCGCCACTTGGGCGTAGGGCACCGGTTTGCCCAGCGGATTGATGGTCACTGTGACATCGGCTTTATTGACGGCGTCGCGATAGCGCACTTGTCCCTGATCGAACAGGATGTTGTCGAGGCGGAAGGACCAGGCAGAAGGCGCGGCGTTAGCATCGCTGTTCTGGCTGCTGGCGAGATCAAAGGTCCAGTTATTCTTCTTATCTGCGGTTTGCACCAGCCGCGCATCCGGCTTTTGCATCTTGATCCACGGCAGGTAGATCTGCTGATGCAGCAGCGACAGCGGTGCAATGGTGGCTTCAACCCGCTGCAGATGCACCATGGTGACATCAGGAATAGAGGGCGGATTGCCGAGCATCACATCATCGGCATGCACCTGCGGCCACGGCACCCAACTGCGCCAGCCAGGTTCTTCACGGTTGCGAACCCAGGCCACGCCGAGATCGCCGCGAATCGCGAAAGGTCGGTTCAGTTCGGCTGAAACTTTTTGATTAATCGTTGGTTTCAAGCGGTTCCAGTCAAAGGTGGCGATGAGCACCACAATCACTACAACCAATAACAAAAAAATCCCGAACACCCAGCTCAGGATCTTTCGAGTACGTGACATATTGCTTCCTCCTTGCCCTTCCACGTCTGACTAAGGATAGTCGAGACGCCGTGGAACGGGATCAGGGAAGCTCAAGAGCCATACGTTCCAGCTCGCTAAACGGCACCGGGCGCGAGAAGAAGTAGCCCTGCGCCGCCATCGCTGGCGAGCTACGCACCTGTTGCCACTCCTCTTCGGTTTCCACGCCTTCAACGATGACGCCGTTGCAATAACGGTTAATCAACGCCAGCAGCATCGAGAACATCGAGCGGCCTTCATCGCTGGCGCGCAGCAGCATAAACAGCTCGCGCGAGAGTTTGATGTAGTCGTAACGCAGTTCGGTCAGCGCGGAGAAGTTCGCCATGCCAGAGCCAAAATCATCCAGCCACAGCGGCCCGAGTTCCGGCATCTTCGCCACCATCTCTTCCTGCGGCAGCGCATGATGCTCCGTTAGCTCGAAGCGCACCCACGGCAGCTGCGCAATCAGCGTGCGAATCGACTCATGCTTCTCAATCTCCATCAACGTTGGACCGTCGATATTAACCGACGCCACCAGCTGACGCTGATTGAAAAACGTTGACCATGTTATCAGCAGCTCGAGTTGTTCCTGGACGACACCAAGCCGCTGCGCGATAGTCAGTGCTTCAAAATAGTCTTCGGGCGACAGCCTTTTTTCTGGCGCGGAGGGATGGGTAACCGCCGTCAGTAATTCAATAGCCAGCATGCGGCCTGAGACCTGGTAAATCGGCTGGAAAGTATAGAATCGTTGGCACTGCTGCCAGAAGAGACGCGTTTCCTGTTGTTGCTCCAATTCATTTGAAACAGGCAGCCGATGACTCAAATTCTTCATCACCATGGTTTTTTCCTGGTTGGTGTTGAGTGCCTGCAAATAGCATCTCAGCGGCAAGTATCGGCGATCGCCGGGATAACTTTATCAATCTCGTTAGTCCCATGAAGAGTTGAGTGTAACAGCGTGCTTCGCACTTAATCGGCAAAACAAAACGCGCTTTGGCCGCTAAATCACCGTGGCGCAGGCGGTTTGCTGCCTTAAGTTAAATCAAAACATCGTTTTAAAAACCATTGACGACTGCCATACCAGACGCGAGACTAAGGCAGAATTCACTACAGGCTGAAGACCATGACGCAGAAGAAAATCGCCATTATTGGCGAATGCATGATTGAACTGTCCGAGAAAGGTGAGAACATCAAACGCGGTTTTGGCGGCGATACGCTGAACACGGCGGTGTATCTGGCGCGTCAGTCAGATAAACAGCTGCGTGTCGATTATGTCACCGCACTCGGCACCGACAGTTTCAGTGACCAGATGATCGCCGCCTGGCAGCAGGAAAAGGTCGAAACCGCGCTGGTTCAGCGCCTCGATAATAAAATGCCGGGTTTGTACTTCATCGAAACCGACGACCACGGCGAGCGGACCTTCTGGTACTGGCGCAACGACGCCGCCGCCCGTTTCTGGCTGGACAGCGCGCAAGCGGACGCGATTTGCCAGCAGCTGGCGCACTATGATTATCTCTATTTGAGCGGCATCAGCCTGGCGATTCTGCCTGCGGCCAGTCGCGAAAAACTGATGACGCTGCTCAGCGCCTGTCGTCAGAACGGTGGCAAGGTGATTTTCGATAACAACTATCGTCCGCGTCTGTGGGCCGATAAAGCCAGCGCTCAGCAGGCGTATGCCGAGATGCTGCGTCATACCGACATGGCATTTCTGACGCTCGACGACGAAGATTTGCTGTGGGGCGAGCAGCCGCTGGATGCGGTGATTGCTCGCACACGCGCTGCGGGCGTGCAGGAAATTGCCATCAAACGCGGTGCGGACTCCTGTCTGGTGGCGGTTGGCGATGAGCCGCTGCGCGAGGTCGCCGCCATCAAGCTGGCGAAAGAGAAAGTGATCGATACCACCGCGGCTGGCGACTCCTTCAGCGCTGGTTATCTGGCGGTGCGTTTAGCCGGAGGAAGCGCCGAAGATGCCGCCGCACGCGGTCATCTCACCGCCAGCACGGTGATCCAGTATCGCGGGGCGATTATCCCGCTCAGCGCGATGCCGAAATGACTTAACCACCTGCACCAACCGTAGCGGCGCAATTGATTGCGCGATGAATCGCGCCGCTACAAATCTCTGCGCCATTCATTACCTGTGCTAACCAACCCGCCCGCGCAGTTTGCCTTAACGCAGCATTTTTCCCTGCCAATTTCCGCTAACGACCTGACTCATCCACTTCTGTAACAAAAACGGTATTACTTCTTCACTCGCGCTAATCAGATCGATTTAAATTCAATGTGTTATGGCAGGAAATCTGGCCGCCAGGCATAGTCCGAAACTGGCGAAATCGGCGGTTTTCGGCTGGACGCCAGCAGCAAAAAAGACCATGTTTTAATCAACAACAGCAGGACGCTGTTACTCCGGCCGCGAAAAAAATAACGACAACATGACTCGCTCAGGACTGACTTATGCACACAGAAATCATCAATATCTGGCCACACGGTGATGCGCCAGGCGCGAGCGATTCGCGCGCTCAGCCGCAGATCGTCGATCTCGCCAAAGAGTATGAACCTTATGACCGCGCCGCCACCGGCGTGCGCTGCCCGGAAATTGCCATCTGGCATCCGGAAACCTCGAACGGCATCACGCTGCTGGTCGCGCCGGGCGGCGGTTATCAGCGGGTCTTGATCGACCGCGAAGGCAGCGCGCTCGCCACCTTCTTCACGTCAATGGGCTACACGCTGGCGGTGATGACCTATCGCCTGCCGTATGACGGTCACCACGAAGGTCCAGACGCGCCGCTGGCCGATGCGCAGCGTGCGGTGCGCGTGCTGCGTGAACGTGCGCAGCGCGGGCTGAACGGCAAATATATCGTGATGATGGGCTTCTCGGCGGGCGGACACGTTGCCGCCAGCCTCGGCACCCGCTTTGGCGAGAAACTCTATCCGGTGCAGGACCAAGCCGACAGCTTCACACCGCGCCCGGATGCGATGGTACTGCTCTATCCGGTGATCAGCATGCGTGAAGGTCTGGCGCATGAAGGTGCACGCACCCGCTTGCTCGGCGCATGGCCGGATCAGAAGATGGTTGATGCTTATTCGCTGGAGACGCGCGTGCACGCACACACGCCACCGACGCTGCTGATTCACGCGTCCGATGATGAATCGGTTTCGGTGAACAACAGCATGGTGTTCTTCAGCGCGCTGCGTGAGCACAAAGTGCCGGTGGAGATTCACTTCTACCAGAAAGGCGGCCACGGATTTGGTATCCGTGGCGTGGCAGATTTACCGCTCGCCAGTTGGCCGATGCTGGTAACCGAGTGGCTACGTGCTAAGACCTAATGTTCAGGATGATGGCGCGGTCTGATCCGCCGCGCCTGCGCTGTTATCCGGTTTCACTTCTTCCGGACTCGCGGGTACCGCTGGCGGTTCGGGTAGCTTCATCACTTTATCCCAGCTTTCCTGCAGCATCTTCACGTTGGTCTCGGCTTCACCCTGCGGCTGAATCAGCACCATGGTCAGCTCCTGCGACAGTTGCTGGCGCAGTTCCTGATTTAGCTGATCGCGCGTCATCTCGCTGAGGAAGGTTTGACGCAGCTTCTGATACTGCTCAGGCGCAATGTCCACCACCGCGTTTTGCTGCGAGCGCAGACGCTGGCCCATCAGAATATCGGTGTCGGTACGGGCGTATGTGGCAAACAGCTTATTGAGCTCCAGCAGCTTCTGCGCCATCAGCGCATCAAACTCTTCCTGCGGTAACCCTTTGTCGCGCACCGCCGCCAGCTCTTTCGCTACCTGATTCATATTCTGCGGCAAAGAGGCATTCGGGCTGTCCATGTTGATCGAGCACTGCGCACGTTGATAGAGCACGCGGCAATCGAAGCCAACCTGCACGCTTTGCGCTTTGCTGTCAGCCAGCGCGCGCTGCACATGCCAGAACAGCGCTTCACGCGCTAAATCGCTCTGCCAGTAGCGCTGCAAATTTTGCGAATCACGAATCGGCTGCCATGCGGTGTCCCACACCAGCGACAGGCGATCCTGATTCATGCCGCCATTCACCAGATTCACCGGCTGATGCGGCAGCGGTGACAGCGTCGGTAGCGCGGCAGGTGCGACACGCTTACCTTTCAGCGGCGCAAAAGCTTTGTTGATCTGCTCCGCCATGCTGCGGCTATCGACGTTACCTACCACGTACAGCGTCATGCCGTCGGGCGTGTACCACTGCTGATAGAAGCTGTTGAGCTGTGCGATATCCACCGGCGCGCGCGGTTGCTCGCCGGGATCGTGCGCCAGCATCGCCGAGCCTTTCAGGCGATAGCGCCACCACACATCCTGCGTATTGGCAGGCCAGGTGGCAATCGGATCGGTCGCCATTAATGCGGTAGAAACCACCTGCTCATTAATCGTCATTTTCCCGGCGGTCGCCGCCAGCCAGCTGAGCGCTTCTTTCAGCAAATCAGGGCGGTTGTTCGGCAAGCTCAGGTTGTATTGGGTGTAATCGTACGACGAAATAGCGGGTGGCAGCGGACGTTGCGGATCCATGGCTTGCTGCCACAGCGCACGTTGCTGATTGGTGTCCAGCGTGGCGTTATGCACCATCGCTAAACGCGGTAAAAGATGGCTATAGCCGGTTTGTTGCGCACTCTCCACCAGCGAACCGGTGTTAACAATCAGGCGCAGCTCAATACGATCGCTTGGACGTTGTGGTGTGGTTAGCAGCTGCCAGCTAAAACCATTGTCCAGTTTGCCTTCCTGCCAGGCGGGATCGGGTTGGAGCGTCTCGGCGTGCACGCCAAAACCGGACGCTGCCAGTAGCAATCCGCCAACCAAAAGCCGAATTCTGGTGCCCTGCATGTGAACCCCTACTCAAACAGATCAACGCTCGTTAGCGCGGCATGTTCGGTCACATCTGGGGTGACCGGCGCGGCATTGTGCCGCCACGTTTATTTAATAACAGACTCTTTGACCACGAGAAGGTCAGGATGTCGCGCAACGAGGCAAAAAATCGGGAAAAAAATCAATGGGGTTTATTATGCAAATGCCCGCTGTCAGGGCAAGCGACAGCGGGCATTTCTCGGCAAATTAACGCAAATAGCAGGTTATGCGGCGGTTTCTGGTGCGTTATCCACCTTTTTCCCGGCAGAAAGCGTCGCATTCAATTGTTTCTCATCCAGCTGGCCGACCCACTTCGCCACCACGATGGTCGCCACGCCGTTGCCCACCAGATTGGTCAGCGCACGCGCTTCGGACATAAAGCGGTCGATACCGAGAATCAGCGCCAGGCCCGCAACCGGTAAATGGCCCACCGCTGACAAGGTCGCCGCCAGCACGATAAAGCCACTGCCGGTTACACCCGCTGCGCCTTTCGAGGAGAGCAGCAGCACCACTAACAGCGTGATTTGGTGGAACACGTCCATATGCGCGTTGGTCGCCTGAGCGATAAACACCGCCGCCATGGTGAGGTAAATCGAGGTGCCATCCAGGTTGAAGGAGTAGCCGGTTGGAATCACCAGCCCCACCACCGATTTCTTACAGCCCAGCTTCTCCATCTTATCCAGCATGCGCGGCAGCGCAGACTCGGAAGATGACGTGCCCAGCACAATCAGCAGCTCTTCTTTGATGTAGGCGACAAATTTAAAGATGTTGAAGCCAGCGAAGCGTGCAATCAGCCCCAACACCACCACCACGAACAGCACGCAGGTGATATAGAAGCAGATGATCAGCTGGCCCAACTGCACCAGCGAGCCGACGCCATATTTACCGATGGTGAAGGCCATCGCGCCGAAGGCACCGATTGGCGCGAGACGCATAATCATGTTGATCACGCCGAAGATCACTTTCGAGAAGCTCTCAATGACGTTGAACATCACGGTGCCGGCGCTGCCCAGACGATGCAGGGCGAAGCCGAACAGGATAGCGAACAGCAGCACTTGCAGAATGTTGCCGCTGGCAAAGGCACCAATGACGCTATTCGGGATCACATCCAGCAGGAAGGCGACCACGCCTTGCTGCTCCGCCTGCTGCGCGTAAACCGCGACTGCTTTAGCATCCAGCGTGGCTGGATCAACGTTCATGCCCACGCCAGGCTGCACCACGTTAACCACCACCAAACCGATGATCAACGCGATGGTGCTGACCACTTCAAAGTACAGCAGCGCCACTGCGCCCGTACGTCCAACGGCTTTCATGCTCTCCATGCCGGCAATACCGGTCACCACCGTACAGAAAATCACGGGGGCGATGATCATCTTGATCAACTTAACGAAACCATCGCCAAGCGGCTTCATTTGCGCGCCTAACTCAGGATAGAAGTGGCCCAACAGGACGCCGATGCCGATGGCAACCAGTACCTGAAAATAGAGGCTTTTTAAGATTTTCATAACAGGTGTCCAGTAAGACGGTTCGCACCGCCATTGTTGTGGAGAACGCATGCGGCAAGCCGCCAGAAGCGTAAAACCTTACCGATGGCGAGGAAAATAACACCCTGTTAACAAGATTAATATCCCCTACTATTCCTTACAAAAGTTACAAAACTCTAACTATGAACTGAAACGCTTCAGCACAGCGCTTCGCTACAATTTTGTAAGGAAAATCAATAACCAAGGTGATTATTCAGGGAGTTGCGAGCTATTGAGCCAGCGGTGGTTAAAGACGTGGAGCGGCAGCGCTTCAGCGTATAAGTAGCCTTGCCCTATAGTAATTCCGCGCGCCAGCAGCCAGTCGCGCTGCTCGGCGGTTTCCACACCTTCGGCGATGACGTCGAGGTGAATGATGTCGGCAATCGCCGCCACGATGCGCACCATGGTGTCGTCATCCGGCAGCGCGGCGACGAAGCTGCGATCCATTTTCAGCTTATTTACCGGCAGCGCTTTGAACTGATGCAGATAGTTGAGGTTGGAGTAGCCCATTCCGAAATCATCGAGCGCTACCGCCACGCCGGTTTGCTGCAGCAAGCGCAGCAGCGCAATCGCCTGTTCGGCATCGCCAATCTGCGCGGTTTCGGTGATTTCCAATACGAAGTTGCCCGGCGCGATGCGATGGCGCTCCAGCAAGCCCTGCAAATGGCTGACCATGCTGGCATCACGCAGCTGCACCGCCGAGATATTGACGCTGAGCGGGATGTTAATGCCCTGCTTCTGCCAGCCGGCCAGAATGCGGCAGGCTTCTTCAAACACCCAGCGGCCAATGGCCGAGATCACGCCAATCTCTTCGGCGCTGGCAATAAACTCTTCCGATAATCCGTAGCTGCCATCCGGCATGCGCATGCGCAGCAGCGCTTCGGCACCGGCCAGCTCGCCGGTTTCCATATTGATTTGCGGCTGGAGATAAAGAGCAAACTGCTCGTCCTGCAGACCTTGCAAGATGTCGTGTTCCTGCGTTAAACGCTTTTGCGCCCGCTCGGTGAGCGCCGGATCGAAAAACAGAATCTGGTTTTTGCCCTGATGCCGCGCCGACATCATCGCCGAGGTGGCGCGATCGAGCTGTTCGCTGGCCGAGATGCTGCTCTCTTCGTGCAGCGCCAGGCCAATGCTGGCGTTCGGACGCAGCTGCAGCTGTTGCAGGTTCACCGGCTGATTAATGCGAATCATCAGGTTACGCGCCAGGCGCATGGCGCGGAACGGATTGTGCGCGCGTTTCATCAGCAAGGCGAAGTCGCTGGGCCCGGTTTGCGCCAGCAGTGAGTGATCGTCAACGGTGCTGCGAATCTTCTCCACCAGCGTCAGCATCAGCGTATCGCGCTGCTCATCGCTCAGCACGCCGTTGGCTTCCTGCAGCGTTTCAATGCGAATCACCATCAAGCCCCACGCCTGACGATTGTGGCGATGGCTGATGTGCTGTTCGAGCAGCGCAAGGAACAGCGCGCGATTGGGCAGATCCGTAACGGCAAAATGCGTGGTCATGCGGCTCATTTCGTCGTGAATCGACTCCAGCACCTGCTGGTTGCGGTTGTAGCTGCGGATCAACATGCCGATTTCATCATCGCGATGATTATTCGGCAGCTTCATTTTGTGGGTCAGAATCGCCTGCGGCGGCAGCTCCTGTAAATCACGCGAAAGATCGCGCAGCGGATGCACAATCAAGCGGTTGATACACCAGCTAATGGCGATCGAGAGAATCAGCGCCAGCAGCAGGTAGGTGGTGATCATGGTGGATAACGTGCTGAGCAGGAACTGATAGACGCGGGAGGAATCAGCCTGTAGCACCAGATAGGCAATCGGCTTCGGCAAACCGGAACGCTCCACGGAATAGAGCGGCAGCGTGATTTGTACCGGCAGCTCAAACAGGCGTGCGACCCAGCGCGGCACCGGTTTTTCCGGCGCAAAATCGGCGTGCAGCGCCTGGAAGGCATTTGGCAACACCACATCGGCGCGCGATAAAATACCGGCCGGTTTCAGGGTATTAAGGATGCGTTCGGCTTGCGGAATATCGGCTTTGAGTACCGCTTCGGAGAGTGGCTGACGCACGGTGTGCGCCACATTTTCCATTTGCTGGGCGTAGTCAATCCTGCGCTGCTGCACAAAGTGAAAGAGCTGGATGACAATAAAGATGCAGATGGTCACCATCGCCACGGCGGAAACCGTCGCCATCTGCTTTATCGTTAGAGAACGACTGACGCGCAACAAAACTTCTCCAGGCCACCAAAGGCGTGTAATGAGATGAAATTCGCAGCGAGTATATCCCAGGTCACGCGTTTTTTTCGCCGGGATAAAGGCGAAAAATAAGCAAGTTTGGTTATTTATGAAGTGATTCGGAATTATGCAGGTTTTGACGCGCATTCAAGCGCGCCTGGCCGTCATGGATGACAACCCCATGAGATTTGTAGCGATTGCGAGTGAAAAATTCGCGTTAATGCTGCAGCGCGGGTGTTGAGGCGACATCCCGAGCCGCTGAGCGAATGAGGGATTCCAGGGCGAGCCGCATGGATGCGGCGAGAGGTGGCGCTGAGCAGGAGCGAATCGCCACCGGTCCGTCAGGAATCGTGAATGAGTGAAGGCACCGCGAAGCGGCGGGTTGGGCTGGCGCAAGGCCCGGGAGTGCAGAGGGCGCGGCCAGGCGTCCTCTGCTCGGTCGCCGCACGTAGGTGCTGCAACTGCCTCAGCACATGGCGAACGAAAGTCGCTCCGCGCTTAACTGAGCGGCATCACACCATTAATGGCGACCTACTGCGGATACGGCACCCAATCGCCGCCGTTCAGGCGGATCCACGGTTTACCCTGATACATCATCACCACCGCGTTATCGTTCTCAGACACCACCGGCGTCTGCGGCAAATTATCGGTCAGCACCGACATATTAACGTTCGGCGCGTTAAATACCTGGCCATCCACCACGCGCGACACGATTTCCGAGATCGCCATCAGGCTGGTAGGCGTCTCCACGCTAAGCGGCTGGCCCTGATGCGGTGCTTTCATGCCAACAAACTTAATGCCGACCGGCACATGGGTGATATCCGGACTGGGGATATCACGCAATCCTGACATCTGCATCTTGTCGCCCTGCAGCGCCGCGCCGTGTTCCGGCACCACCAGCACCATCACGCGACGGCCCGACTTCTCCAGATTGGTCAGGAAGGCATCGAGCTGATCAAACAGCACTTTGGCGCGCGGCTGCCAGTCTGCGCTGCGCGTACTGCCCAACTCGCGCGTACCGTCATGCAGCGGAATCAGGTTATAGAAGGTCGCGGAGCGCGCATCGCTGCTCTTGGTGCGATCGTCGAGCCAGCGCTGCATCAGCTGCGCATCATTAAATACCGGCGAGCCATCAAATGACGTCACCTCCGGCGAGATGCCCGCCTGCGACATCAGCGGCGCCTGCAGATTGCCCTCTTCACGCAGTTCCTTGAGATAGTTACCAAACACGCCGGTGTGATCCATCATCAACTGCTGTTTAAAGCCCAGCTTCGCCAGATTATCAAACAGATAGCAACGCTGATCGGTGGCTTTGTACAGATCGCTGTGCGAGCTCTGGCCGCAGCTGGCGCGCAGCAGACGAATCCCCGCCGGGCCGCTGTAACCGGTGGCAGAGTTGTAGTTGTTAAGCAGAATATCGAAGTGCTGCCACAGCGGATGATTACGCAGCTGCGCGACGTTCAAATCCGACCACGACAGCGAACAGATGTTGATCACCAGAATATCGAACGGCTGCGAATCAGCTGGCAAGGCGTCCGGGAAATGGGTCGCACGCTGGCGCTCGGCATCGTAAAAACGGTTGAGCCACGCGGTGAGGTTGGCGCTGGTTGGCGGCGCGGATTGATCGAGGCCATCTGGCGCTTTCGCCGCTGGCGTATCGTTGAGCTTCACCGTCGGCGTGGCGGCGCTGTTCGGCAGTAAATTCATTGCCGGTCCGGCGATCGTCAGCACGTTGAGCCAGATCAGCATCAGCGACACCAGCACGGTGACGCGAATCCACTGCGCGATAAACAGATACAGCACCAGCAGTACAAAGCCCGCGCCAATCATCTCCCAGTTGATAAAGCGATTGGCAAGATCGAGCAGATAGCTGGGCGAGAAGCCTGCCAGCTGGCTGCCCTGGCTCATAATCGAATGGAGTCCCGGCAGCCAGGTATCGTGCCAGAACAGCGCCACGCCAATTGGCAGCGAAATCCACTGACGCAAGCGATGCAGCCGCGCGCCCGGCAGTGGGAACAGCAGCCACGCCAGAAACACCAGGTTACTTAGCGCGTGAAAATTAAGGTAGCCGTACCACAGCAGCGCAAATTTGATCAGGAAGTAAAAGTTCCAGCCACCGAGGCCGCGCCACCACGAGCCGTGCATCGTGAATCTGTTATTCATGTTTATCCGTTTTATGGGTTTTGCGTTGCCACTGTCCTTCTGATTTCAGTGCGCGCGTCGGTAACAAACGCAGCAGCGGATTAGAGCCGCTGCGCGCTCGTCCGCGCCCAAACAGTGATGTCAGGAACAGCAAAATCAATAACAGCAGGATCGCCACCTGCACCCAATCCATCAGCGTCATTGGTGGCTTACTCCATCGAGGTTGAGGGTAATCGGCTGCGGCGTTTGTGCCCCGCGCTCAGGCGCGGCGGTTTGCGTGCTGACTGGCGCAGCGGCCAGCGGCGTGGCCTGCCGGTCGCGCTGTGCCACCGGCGTCAGCTGACGAATTTTGTCCGCCTCCGACACGATCTGATTGTCTTCAAACCAGACGATACGATTGCTAAACAGCTCGTCGTGCGGCAGCGAGAAGATCGACTTCAGCGCGATATCCAAATCATTGAATCGGCATGAAGAGAGGAACAGATAAATGCGGTCGTTCACCAGCGTCACGAGATCGCCGAAGCGGCGCGGTTTACACAGCGTCAGAATCTGTTCGGGTTTCAGCTGCGGCACCGCGCGCAGCGCCACCATCAAGCCTTTGTCATTTTCCGGCAGCAGCGTATTGCTCATCAACTGCTGCACCGCCGCGCAAAAGGCATCCAGCGGTAAAAAGCCTTTCTGCTGTAGCGGCTGCAGCGCCTGCATCAGGGCATGGAGATTGGCAGGCACATGGCGCGAGAACTGCTGCCCCTGAATCCCTTCCAGCGTGGTAAGAAAGCGCGACAGGCTGGCCGCGGTCGGTACAATGGCATTCACGCCGCAGGCCAGCAGCAAACGCTCATCACTGTAGCGCAGCATGGTACTGATTTCGCGCACCACAATCTTAAGCGCACTACCGCGTGAGCGACGCAAACTATGGACCATCGTTGCTAAAGAATTAACGTCTTGATTATGAACCAGACTAAAGATGACCGTGGCGGCGTTCGCCTGCTGCGCACGCGAGAACACGCTTTCGTTATCGCTAAACAATTGCCACTGCGTCGAAAGCGGCGGCGCGCCTTCCAGCACACCTTCCTGCGCAAGGAATTGGTTTTCATCATTGCGGCTTAAGGGAATATTTTGTTCCGCTTGATTAACGGCAATAAATTGATTATCGACATAACTCAAACGGATAGCGCGGTCGGCCAGTAATTTATCTGCCGCATACCACCAGTTAATTCGATAATGCCAACTGTCCTGCTGAAACTCCAAATGTGCGAGACCATCAAGCTGGCGAAAATAACCTTGCAGATGATTACGCAGGTGAATTATTGACGTACCGGAGGTGATCATTAACAACGTAATTTGTTTTTTAGATAACAAACGGCGCATGCGCTTAAGCCAGAAGGTTAACTCATCGGGCGATAATTTTCCCCACAGCGCGGCATTACTATAAAAAATCACCAGGCCACTGCGACTATTCAGCACACGGGAAAAATCACTTTCCAGCTGCTTTAGGCTGCGTTTATTAGCCGGCAGTGAAAATAACGGCATACGCGCTGGACCGCCGATGGGATCGGGCGTCAAAAGCGCCTGCGGTTTCTCATCCGCACTGATGAGCGTAGCCGCCTTTTGTTGGCTAACTACCTGACGCAGCAGCGTTCGCGCATCTTCCTGACGCTGGCTGGTAATCCAGTAAAACCCCGGATTCTGCAGAGTATTTAATTCCTGCTGAATCTGCTGCAGGCCAAGCGCATAATGTTTTTTCATATTTGATTCGCGATCGATACAATCCAGGCTAGTTTAATCGAGACAGCCGCAATTGGAACGGGTGAAATAAAAAATAGCGTATTAGCGCAAATCATATTGATCTGTGGATAGCATTTGTCTTTACTTCAGGTTTAAACTTTACAAAAAATAAAACCACAATTCATCCGTTGTCGATTTTTCGGTGGCAAAAAAATAATGAAAACAGAGAATGCATTTTCGCTGAATGCGACTAGCAGCGAAGAGCACGATGACATTACAGCCTTAAGTGATGCCTTTTCCCTTCAGGCATTTCGCTACATTGATATTGCCCGCGAAGCGCGACTGAATACCATTATGACGCGCTGGCCATTGCTGCGTGAAATAAGCGCCGCACAGGAGTCAGAACGTTAATGCCTGTTATTGCATTACAAGGATTGCGTGGCGGTTGTGGCGCCACTTCGCTGAGCGCCGCACTCGGCTGGGCGTTTAACGCGCTGCAGCAATCGGTGCTGGTTATCGATTTTTCCCCGGTAAATCAGCTAGCTGCCCATTTTAATATACCGCTCGACCGCTCTCAGGGCTGGGCGCCCGCGCTGCTCGAACAGCAAGCGTGGCAGCAGTGCGCTCAGCGCTATCAGGCAGGGCTGGATTTTCTGCCGTTTGGCGCACTCACGTCGCAACAGTACGCCAGCATCAGCGCTATCAACGCAGAATTTGCCGCACCGCTGCTACACGCGCTACCGGCCCTGAAATCGCACTATGACTGGATTATTTTCGACATGCCAGCGGATCTGTTGCCGTGGCAGCGATCCCTGGTTACCGCGGCCGATCGTCTGCTGCAGGTGCTAACGCTGGATGCCAACTGTCAGTTGCGTCTGCATCACGCGCGTTTTCCTGCGCACACGCTGTTTCTGATCAACCAGTTCAACGCCAACAGCCAGCTACAGCAGGATCTGCATCAGCTGTGGATCAGCTCGCTGAAAAAACTGATTCCCCAAGTGATTCACCGCGATGAAGCGCTGGCGGAAGCGCTGATGATGAAACAGCCGGTGGGCGAATATCGGCCGCATGCGCTGGCCAGCGAAGAGATCAACACGCTGGCTAACTGGCTGCTGCTGCATGTGCCGGGAGGCGCGGCGTGAATCCATTACGCTGGCTGCTGATGCCGCAAGCGTGGCAGGCGCTGCAACGCCGCGCTCAGCTGGCGCATCAGCATGGCGCGGGCCGTTTCACCATCGCGCTGCATTTAATGTGGTGCGTACTCGCGTGGTCGCTGTTGCGGCTGGAAACACCGGGATGGCAGCGCATCCTGCAACATCGTCAACGTTACTACCCGCAAATTTCGCCGCTGCGCCCACGTCCGCTTGACCCGCTGCGCTATGCACTGCAAAGCCTGTGGCTGATGCTGGTATTGCCGCTGGATAAACGCACGCGTAAAAGTTTCAGCGTCAAACCGCTGTTCCGCTGGCGCGAGCCGCTCTATCAGTGGCTCGGTGCGCTGCCGGCACGGCTGGAACAAAACCGGTTCGCCCAGCGCAGCGAACAACGTATTCAGGCGCTGCCCGCGTGGTTGCGGCAGCTGCTGTTTATCGTGGCAGCGATTGTCGCCAGCCTGCTGGCGCTGCTGTGCATCTCGCAGCCCTTCGGCATCACCACGCAGTTTGTCTTCGTACTGCTGTTGTGGGGATTGGCGATGCTGGTGCGTCGCGTGCCGGGCCGCTTGTCCACCATCATGCTGATCGTGTTATCGCTGACGATTTCCTGCCGTTATCTGTGGTGGCGCTACACCGAAACTCTCAACTGGGATGACCCGATCAGCCTGACGTTTGGTCTGCTGCTGATAGGTGCGGAAACCTATGCGTGGGCGGTATTAGTGCTGGGTTATTTCCAGACGCTGTGGCCGCTCAATCGTCAGCCGGTCTCGATGCCGCCGGAAATCACCTCGTGGCCGAGCGTCGATATTCTGGTGCCGACCTACAACGAACCGCTGAGCGTCGTGAAACCGACCCTCTACGCGGCGATGGGCATCGACTGGCCGCAGGACAAGCTCAATATCTACCTGCTGGACGACGGCACGCGCGAAGAGTTCCGCGAGTTTGCCGCCAGCGTCGGCGTCAATTACGTGGTGCGTCCCACCCACGAACACGCCAAAGCGGGTAACATCAACCATGCTTTGAAAGCCGTGTGCCGCAGCGAATATGTTGCCATTTTTGACTGCGACCATGTGCCGACGCGCTCGTTCCTGCAGCTGACGATGGGCTGGTTCCTGAAAGATCATCGGCTGGCGATGCTGCAAACGCCGCACCACTTCTTCTCACCCGATCCGTTTGAACGTAACCTCGGTCGCTTCCGCCAGACGCCTAACGAAGGCTCGCTGTTTTACGGTTTGGTGCAGGATGGCAACGATACCTGGGACGCAGCGTTCTTCTGCGGCTCTTGCGCCATATTGCGCCGAACTGCGCTGGATCAGATCGGCGGCATTGCGGTAGAAACCGTCACCGAAGATGCGCACACCTCGCTGCGCCTGCATCGTCAGGGTTACACCTCGGCGTATATCCGTATTCCGCAGGCTGCCGGTCTGGCCACCGAGAGTTTGTCCGCGCATATCGGCCAGCGTATCCGCTGGGCGCGCGGGATGGTGCAGATTTTCCGCCTCGATAACCCGCTGTTCGGCAAAGGATTAAAGCTGGTGCAGCGCCTGTGTTACGCCAACGCCATGCTGCACTTTCTCGCCGGGATTCCGCGCCTGATCTTCCTGCTGGCACCGCTGGCGTTTCTGCTGTTCCACGCCTACATCATCTACGCGCCCGCGCTGGCGATCGCCATCTACGTGCTGCCGCATATGCTGCACACCAGTTTGACCAACTCGCGCATTCAGGGCCGCTGGCGACATTCGTTCTGGAGCGAAGTGTATGAAACCGTGCTGGCGTGGTACATCGCGCGGCCAACCACGGTGGCGCTGTTTAATCCGCACAAAGGCAAATTCAACGTTACCGCCAAAGGTGGTTTGGTCGCCGAACGTCATCTCGATTGGGTGATTACCAAGCCGTACATGATGCTGGTGCTGCTGAATATCGCCGGTATCGGCATGGCCTTCTGGCGCATGGCGTACGGTCCGGCCAACGAAATGCTCACCATTTGGGTCAGTTTAGTGTGGGTGATTTACAACATGATTATCCTCGGCGGCGCGGTGGCGGTATCGGTTGAAGCGCGCCAGATCCGCGAAGCGCATCGTGTGGAAATCGCCATGCCTGCCGCCATCGCGCGTGAAGATGGACACATGGTGCCGTGCACGCTGCGTGACTATTCCGACGGCGGCGTGGGCGTTGAGCTGCGCGAAGCCGATGCGCTAAAAGAGGACGAAACCGTGTCGCTGCTGCTGCGCCGTGGTCAGCAAGAGTTCAGCTTCCCGTGTCAGGTGCAGCGCGTGTTTGGCCGTCGCGCCGGGATTCGCCTGCATCAACTCACGACGCGCCAACACATTGAATTTATTCAGTGCACCTTCGCTCGCGCCGATACCTGGGCGCTGTGGCAGGACGGCTTCCCGGAAGATAAACCGGTGCAAAGTCTGGCCGACATTATGGTGCTGGGTTTTAAAGGCTATCTGCGTCTGGCCGAGTATGGACCTGCGCCGCTGCGCCGCTTATTCCGTGGCCTCACCGCGTTGGTGAGTTGGCTGGCGACACTGCTACCGCAGCGTATTGACCGCCAGCCTGCGACGATCAAAACCGATTTTACTTAAGTTGATGATATGACCATGACGAAAAAACTGAGTTGGTTCACCGCCCTGCTGCTGGGCTGCGTCTCTGTGGTGCAGGCCGCGCCGCTGACTTCTGGCGCCATGACTGCGCCGCAGCCGTTACCGGAGGTGAACGCGCGGGTCGACGCCAACGCGCCGCTGCGTGACAGCCATCTGGTGTTTAATCAGGTCGCTCCGCCGCCCGGTAGCATGACGCTACGCGGTACCGAACCGAGCAGCCAGATTGAGTTCGGCGTGCGCAGCGATGAAGTGGTGACGCGCGCGCTGCTGAATCTGAGCTATCGTCCCTCGCCGGCGCTGATTCCGACGCTGTCGCAGCTCAAAGTCTATCTCAACGATGAACTGGTGGGATTGGTGACGGTCACCGCCGAGCAGCTCGGCAAAGAGAACCAAACGCAAATCCCTATCGATCCGCGCTTTATCAGCGACTTCAACCGCGTGCGGCTTGAGCTGGTAGGTCACTATGCCAACGTATGTGAAAACCCGGCCAACAGCACCATCTGGCTGGATATCGGCAAAGCCAGCAAACTCGATTTGACGCTGCAGAAGCTGCCGCTGAAGAACGATCTGTCGCATTTCCCGGAGCCGTTCTTAGATACGCGCGACAGCCGTCCGTTGCAGCTGCCGATGGTCTTCAACGCCCAGCCGAATCTGCTGCAACAGCGTGCGGCCGGGATTCTGGCTTCCTGGTTTGGCAGCAAAGCGCAGTGGCGCGGACAATCTTTCCCGGTGCTGTATAACCAGCTGCCCAAAGAGCAGCATGCGGTGGTGTTTGCCACCAACGATCATCGACCCGACTTCCTGAAAGATCTGCCGCCAGTGGAGAAACCGACGGTGGAGATGGTGAATCAGCCGGACAATCCGTACGAGAAGATGCTGCTGATCCTCGGCCGTGACGATAATGACCTGCTGACCGCCGTCGAAGGCATTGCGCAAGGCGAGCTGCTGCTGCGCGGCGACAGCTCAACCATCGACAGCGTAAAACTGTTGGCCGCACGCCAGCCGTACGACGCGCCGAACTGGGTGCGCACCGATCGCCGCACCACCTTTGCCGAGCTAACGCAGTATCAAAACCAGCTACAGGGCAACGGATTGCAGCCGAATCCGATCAGCCTGACGCTGAATCTGCCGCCGGATCTGTTCCTGGTGCGTGCGCGCGGCATCGATATGGATCTGCGCTACCGCTACACCTCGCCGATTCAGCAGGATGGCTCGCGTCTCGCGGTGCATCTCAACAATCAGTTCATGCAGGATTATCCGCTGACGCAGAAAGATACCGCCGGTCAGCAGCTGATGCGCATCCCGCTGATGCAGGGTTTGCAGGACAGCAATCGCCAGTTGACCATTCCGGCGCTGCGCCTCGGCGTGGTAAATCAGCTGCGTTTTAACTTTGATTACGCCAACACCTTTATTGGCGGTACCGCCGATGGCCGCTGTGAAACCGTCACCGCCGTCGGACATCACGTGGTGATTGACGATACCTCGAGCATCGATTTCTCCGGCTATCGTCACTACATCGAAATGCCGTCGCTGGGCGCCTTCGCCAACGCCGGTTTCCCGTACAGCCGCTACGCCGATCTGGCGCAAACGCTGGTGCTGGTGCCATCCAGGCCGAGCAATGACGAAGTCAGCACGCTGCTGAATGCGCTCGGCAGCATCGGCGCACAAACCGGTTATCCGGCGCTGCGCGTGCAGATGAGCGATGACTGGAGCAAAGCGAAATCGGCGGATGCGGATATGTTGATGATCGGCGGCATTCCGCAGGATCTGCAGGACGACACGAAGATCCCGCTGCTGGCCGATGCCGCCCGCAGCTGGATCAGCATGCCCGCACGCAGCAACGCAGCAGCTAACGTACCGATTTCTGACAGTGAACGCGCGGTAGAAAGCCAAACCACTATTAGCTCACGCGGGCCGATGGGCGCGATTGTCGGGTTCCAGTCACCGTTTAACGATCAACGCAGCGTCGTGGCATTGCTGGCCGACAGCCCGCGCGGCTGGGAATTGCTGAATAACGCGCTGCTCGACAGCGGCAAACGCACGGCAGTGTTCGGTACCGCCACGGTGATCCGTGAATCGGGCGTTAACAGCATCCGCGTCGGCGATACCTATTACGTAGGTCACCTGCCGTGGTGGGAACGCCTGTGGAATCTGCTGGCCACCCATCCGGTGTGGCTGGCGATTTGCGCGGTGGTGGTCGTGGTTCTGTTTGCGCTGATGGCGTGGCGTTTAATGCGCATGGTCAGCCGTCGCCGTCTGGCCGAGCTGGATGACGATGAATAAGCTGCAGCTGGGATTGCTGATCAGTAGCACGCTCGGGGTGTTGGCAGGCGCGACTGCCGCCCCGATCGGTCCCCAGGTTTCGCCGGTTGAGTGGCTGCTGATGCAGATTCGTACCGGCGAATCGACCAACAAAATCGATCTGGTACAGCAATCGCTCTATCGACTGGAAAAAATCGATCCTGATAATCCGCAGGTGCTGGCGGCGCAAATCCGCATGGCACTGCGCCAGGGCGACCAGGCCAAAGCGCAAAAACTGCTGGATGAACTGAAGCGCGTGGCACCGAATGCCGCCGCCACGCGTGAATCAGCAGCCGGATTGCGTCTGGTGACTGCGGAAGGGCGTCAGCAGCTGCAGCAGGCGCGACTGCTGGCCACTGCCGGGCATGTTGTCGAAGCCAAAGCCGCGTGGGACGCGCTGTTCCACGGCGTGTTCCCCGATGTGAATACCGAGCTGGAGTATTGGCGGCTGGTGGCGCGTTTACCCGGCCAGCAGCCACAAGCGTATCAACAGTTGCAGGCGCTGGAGCAGCGCTATCCCGGCAACATCGGCGTAGAACTGCAGCTGGCGCGCATGGCGTTTGATAATAATCAGCCGGCCGAAGCCTTCACCCAGTTGCGTCGTCTCGCCAACCGCAACGGCGGGCGCGATGCCGCTTCCGAGCTGTGGCTACAGCAGATCCAGAATCAGCCGGTGAGCGAAAGCAGCGTCGCCAGCCTGCAGCAATATCTGCAAACCTTTACCGAGGGCGATGCCCAGCAGCGCGGTCAGCAAGAGCTGGCGCGTCAGCAACAACTGCTCGCCGATCCGGCGTATCGCCAGCGGATGCGTGGCTTAGCGCTGGTGGATGCCGGTGGCGGCGCCAATGCGATTGCCGCGCTCAATGCCGCGCTAACCGCCAATCCCAACGATGCTGAATTGATGGGCGCGATGGGCCAGGCGCAGGCGCGAGCCAACAATCGCGCCGCCGCCATTCGCTGGCTGGAGAAAGCGATACAGGCCGGTCAGGCCAGCACGCAGATCGGCAAATGGCAGTCGCTGCTGCAAACCAACCGTTACTGGCTGGCGATCAACAACGGTGATGCGGCGCTGAAAAAAGGCGATATCGCCGCGGCGGAAGGCTATTACCGCAGCGCGCAAGGGTTGGATAATCGCGATAGCTGGGCGCTGATTGGCTTGGGTGATGCCGCGCTGGCGCGTAAAAATTCTGCGCAGGCAGAGCGTTATTGGCAGCAGGCGCTGCGCTTAGATCGCAGCAATAGCACGGCGAAACGTCGTCTGCTACAGCTGCGCACCGATGCGCTGATGGCCGAAGCCGATGCGCTGGCGCAGCAAGGCCAATGGCATCAGGCGGCGGAGAAGTATCGCCAGCTGGCGCAGGCGAATCCCGATGATATCTGGCTGGTTTATCGACTGGCTGGCGCGCTGCGCAACGGCGGCGAAGAAACTCAGGGCGCGCAGGTGATGGACGCGATGGTGCGCCAGCATCCACAGGAACCCACAGCGCTGTATGCGTCGGCGCTGTGGCTGGCTTCTGGCGACCGCGATGACGCGGCGCTGGCCACCTTGCATCGCCTGCCCGCTGCGCGCTGGGACAGCAACATGCACGAGCTGGCCGATCGTCTCGAGCAGGACAAGGTGTTTACCCGCGCCAGTGATTTACGCACGCGCGGCGATGAAACGGCGGCGATTGCGCTACTGCAACAGCAACCCGCGTCCATCCGCCGCGATATCACGCTGGCCGATTGGGCGCTGGAGCGCGGCGACGCCCGCAGTGCGCTGGCGAGCTATCAACAGGTGCAGCAGCAAGACCGTAAAAACGGCGATGCGGCGCTGGGTCGTATCGAAGCCTTGATCGCCTTAAAACGCCCTGCTGAAGCGCAACGCGCGTTACAAGCCTTGCCGCCAGGCGTGGCGCAGCAAAGTGTGAACAGCGGTCGACGCGTGGCGCTCGCCTGGCAAAACAGTGGCGATGCGGTGCGTGCTCAACAGATGTTTGCTGAGCTGAAAACCCGCGCGGCGCAACAGGCCGCGTCACAGGAAAAAGCGTTGGTGTTTCGCGATGCGGCGCGGCTGGAAACGCAGCTGCAACAACCCGCACAAGCGCAGCAGGATTATCAACGGGCGATGGCCGCGAGCGGCATCAGCCCGGATGTGCCAGAGGATAACGATCGTTATACGCAATTAACCCGCAATCAGGCGCAGGATAACTGGCTGAAACGCAGCATCCGCAGCGACGCCGCCGATCTTTATCGTCAGCAGGACACCACGTTCACGCTGGAGCAGGATTACTCGCGCAACAAAGGCAACGGCGGCACATCCGATTTCACCGCCCATACCACCATGATGCAGGCTGAAACGCCGCTGGCCGATGGCCGCAGCTTTGTGCGTGTCGATCATGTGCGGGTTTCAGCCGGCACTTTCTCCACCAGCAACGGCAGCCACAGCGAGCAGTTCGGCAGCTGTAACGATGACAATTCCGGCGGATGCAGCCGCGACTTTACTCAGCGCGATGAAGGTACCGCGCTGGGCGTGGGCTGGCATAACGATCGCTGGTCGGCAGACTTCGGCACCACGCCGCTCGGCTTCGAGACCCGCAACTGGGTCGGCGGCGTCAGTTGGAAAACCGACGTCAAAGACATTGGCCTGACGTTCACCGCATCACGCCGACCGATCTCCAGCTCGCTGCTGGCGTACGCAGGCGCGCGCGATCCCGCGGCAAACGGCGGCAAAACCTGGGGCGGCGTGGTGGCAACCGGCGGCTCGCTCGGACTGAGTTATGATCAGGGCGGCGCGCATGGCGTGTGGGGCGATATCAGTGCGCATCAACTCAGCGGTGATAACGTGGCGGATAACAGCCGCGAGCGCCTGATGGCGGGCTATTACTACAAGCTGATTAATGAAAATAATCGCCGCGCCACCGTGGGCCTGAACAGCATGCTGTGGCATTACCAGAAGGATCTCAGCGACTACACCTTCGGTCAGGGCGGCTATTACAGCCCGCAGCAATATTTCTCGCTGTCGCTGCCGGTGACCTATCGCCAGCGCACAGAGAACTGGTCGTTTGATCTCGGCGGCTCGGTTTCCTGGTCGCAATCGCATACCGACGGGCAGCAGCGCTATCCGGTCAATCCTGGCTTTACGCTGGCGTCGAATCCCACCTCAGACAGCAGTTCGGGTAGAGGTTTTGGCTACACGCTGCAGGCGCTGGTGGAGCGACGCATTACGCCGCATTGGTCGGTGGGCCTGGCGATGGATATACAGCAAGCGAAAGATTACACCCCAAGCCACGGTTTGATTTTCATGCGCTACTCAATGTCCGGCTGGAATGGCGATATGGATATGCCGCCACAACCGCTGACGCCGTATGCGGATTTTAAATAACACTTCGGACGTAGCTCACATTAACTCTGACGCCTGAGAGTCTTTAACGGCACACATTTTAGTGTACAATGTACTCCTTGAAGGCAAAGGAGATAGCCGATGAGTCATGCGATTGAGTTTATTGAAACTCCAATATTTACTCGCCAGATAAAGCAAATCGCCACGGATGACGAACTCAGGGAGTTACAAAAAACGCTTATCGAGTCACCTGAGAAAGGTGATCTCATTCAACATACTGGTGGCCTGCGAAAAATCAGGATGGCAACGGGTAATCAGGGAAAAAGTGGCAGTGCAAGGGTGATTTATTTCCTCGCCACCGTTGAAGTGATTTACCTGGTAATGGCCTACCCGAAAAATATCAAAGAGAGCCTCACGCATGCGGAAAAAGCCGAGTTGAAGAAGTTGACCCAACGATTAAAAGACGAGGTATAACATGAGTTTTTTTGACGAGCTGAAAGCATCGCTTGAAGAAGCTGTAGAAATTAAAAACGGTACAAGCGAGCCTGCTCGCGTTACCCGTTATGAGTTGGCTGATGTAAAAGCCATTAGGATGCAGCTGAACGTCTCGCAAAGCGAAATGGCGCAGGTCCTCGGCACCAGCCTTGATACCATTAAAAGTTGGGAAACGGGGCGGCGCAATCCGACCGGACTGGCCGCAAAGGTGCTGGCAATGATTCAAGCCAATCCAAAATTCTTCCACGAGCTTGCGTCACATTAATCAACAGCTCCGCCGTCCTGAAGTCGCCATTTATAGCGACCAGGCCAAAAATGAGATTTAGCGCTTTTCCTGATATGCCAGCCAGGTCAGCAGCTGCAGGCTGGCGGAAAAGTAGTTTTGATCCGCTGCCAGCGTGTCATTGAGATACTGGGTTTGGCCCAGGGTTAAATCGCGCACCGCAATCAATCCCCCCTCCATGTTGTACGGCGCTGGCGTGTTGCCCAACACATCATACCAGGCGGGCGTGGTCATGCGCGCCGAACCTTGCCAGACACGCTGGAACGGCACCAGACGCAGGCTTTGCGGGTCGTACCACCAGATATTTAGCGGAATACGGATCGCGTCATAGCTGAAGCGATTGGAATAGCCGACCGCCGGTGCCACAGAACCATCAGCATTCAGCGCCACCCAATCGAGCGGCAGGCCGGTTTTGCCGAAGTGCATCTCACCCAGCAAATCCATGCCGTCATCAATCAGCTCATTCCAGATACGCAGATGGCTGTGTTCCGCAAACTCGCGCCAGGCATCAAACAGGAAATAGGAGGGATTAAGCACCACATAGCTGGTTTTGTTGAAACCCTGCGCGCCCGGCAGCATCACTTTATGTCCGCCGTAGCTGATCACATTCAGCTTCACGATCGCACGCTGAATGCGGTCGGAGGCCTGCTGATAATCGCCGCCCCACTTCTGTGCCGCACGTTGCAGCGCCCAGGCAATCAGCACATCACCATCGGATGCATTGTTTTTGTCGGCAATCGGATCGGCGGCGCCTGGCGTGTAGCGCCAGTAGAACAGATCGTTTTGCGTATTACGCAGATGGCTGCGCGTCCACTGCCACAGCAGATCGAAAGTGGCGCGATCGTCATGCGCCACCGCCAGCAACATGCCGTAGCCTTGCCCTTCGGTATGGCTAACGTTGTTGTTGGCCGTATCGCTGATTCGGCCATCGCTGCCCATAAAACGGCTTTTATAGGTACTCCAGCCATCTGCGGCCGCCTGAGCGCTAAAAAACATCACCATGAAACACAGCATCCATTGACGCCAGAACCGCATCACTCTCATTACAGCATCCTATTGATATCGATAGTGCAGCGTGCCGCCGTCGTTGTTCTCCAGCGTCACCGGCACCGCCGCGCTGCCGCCTTGTGCCTGGAGCCACTGCGCATACACGCCCGCCAGCACCGCGCTCAACGCCAGTTGCCAACGCTCAACACCGACGTTGCTGTCGCCCTGCGGCAGCGCGTGGTGCTGAATCAGAATGGCATTCTCCTGCGGCTGTAATTGCACAAAGCCCCAGTTAAAGCGCGCCAGCTGCAAATTCATTTCACGCTCCAGATCCTGCACGGTGCGCGCGTCGGGTAAAGGATAGCGTGTTGCCAGCGATACGCCGACGCCGTTGAGAAAGCCTTCCGCTTCCTCGCCCGCGTTGTCCAGCATGCTCTCAATCATCGCGCTCACCAAATCAAACCAGCCCGGCTGATGCGGATGGCTGACGCGTGCGGTTACTTGCTCACTCATTAGTAATCTCCGAACATGTAACGGAAGTACAGATTGGCTGTGCTTTCGTTGTAATCGCCAAAGGTGTCGTAGCCTAGCTGACCGCCCACGGTGACATCTTTGTTGATTTTATAATCCGCACCAGCATGCAGGTTGTAGCCGATGCCGTTTTTGCTGTCGCCGCTGTAGAACGCATCCTTCACGTAGCCTTGATCGGCCAGACTTTGCAGCTGCGCCTGCAACGACGGATTATTCGGGAAGTAGGCGCTCTTATCCTGGCTGTAGGATTGATAACCCACCGAACCACCGACGTTCACTTTCAGATCGTCAAACTTGCGGCTGAATTCGATAGGGAACGACACCGACGCATAGTTCTGCGGGCTGAAGTAACCGCCCTGACCGTAACTGAAGTAGCTGAGGTTTTTCGAGTAATCCATCCACGACAAGCTCATGCCGACTTTCAGCTCGCGATCGTCGAGGTGATACGGACGCACATACGCGCCTGCGGTCGCCTGCACGCTGTTGTTGCTCGCCACGTTTTCGCCGATGTAGCTGTACGCGCCGCCGCCGACATAAAAACCGGCATCGCCGTTGTCGTAACTCAGCAAGGCGTTACCGCCGTTTTTAGTCACGCGGCCCCAGCGTTTACCGCTGGTTTTGTCTTCGACGCCGACATACGACAGCAAGCTGTCGGTCATCGCGCGGCGTTCACCGGTAAGGATCAGCGTCAGGAAGTCGGTCAGCTTCGGCGACCACTGCACGCCGCCAACCAGCGTACTCAAGTCCTGACCCAGCGGCGTGCTGCCGAGGTCAATCTTGTAGCTGTCGCCCTTCAGCGCCATGTTCAGCTCTACGCCGGTCGCGGATTGCGAATCGGTGGTGGAGTTGGGCGTATCATCAATTTTCGCCGCACCGGAGGCAACCACGTTGCCCTGCACCAGCGCGTTGGTGCCGAATCGACGCCATGCGTCGCCACCGGCGCTGCCGGCGGTGAGGGAAACCGGCGTCATGGTGAAGTCGAAGCGCGACTCGCCAAACGGCACGGTGGAGAAGGTGAGCGGCGCTTTGGCTTCGGTGAGTTTGCTCAAGCCTGATTCGCCATCACGACCGCGTACCTGCATTTCACCCTGCACCCAGGTTCCGGTTTTCTCTTGCAGGTCATCCATCATGTTGTCGATTTGGCGCAGCGTCTGGCTCTGCTGAACCGCCGGTGTGTTGCTCGCCAGCGTCACGCCTTCGGCGCTGCTGGTAGCCGCCGGTGCCGACTGCCACGGCATCACCGCGCCATAGCTGGAAGGCGTACGCCCCACCGGCGAGGTGCCGCGATTGATAAACGGATTGTCAGCCAGCGCCAGACCACCGACGTTTGGCACGCTGCCGGTTTCTGCGCCCTGCAGACCAATCAGCTGACCGCGCGCGGTGCGCAGGTAGCTCATCGCCTGGCTGTGTTCGCCGTTGGCTTCGGCCACGCGGGCTAACAGCAGCAAGCGATCCGGCGACTGCTCGTTGCGCAGGCCGCGCGCTAAGGTATTGGCTTTGTTGACGTCATTTTGTGCCAGCGCCACGTTGATGGCGCCGGTGCGCGCGTCTTGCGTTGGGGTATCCTGAGTCATCAGGTAGTCGTATACCACGCCCGCTTCTTTGTTCATCTTGCCGGACTGGTAGAGTCGCGCCATGGCGAACATCAGATCGCGGTTCTGCGGATCGTGCTGCAGCGCGCCCACCAGCTTGTCGTAAGCGGCGGCGTACTGTTTCTGCTCGCGCAGACGATCCACTTCGTTGATCACGTAGCCGTTGCGGATGCCCGCCAGCTGGGTTGGCGTGCTGCGTGCCTGCAGTTCCGGGCTGCTGAGGAAGCTCTGCGCTTCGGTATTCAGCCCGGCCTGATTCAGCACCGCCACCTGCGCGGCGTAATCACCGGCGTTGCCCTGAATGCCGCGCTGCATATTGCTGCGCACCACGGACACCGCGCTGGTGAGATCGCCGGCTTTCGCCAGCTTCTGCGCCAGGTTACCGGCATCCACCGGATTGGCGGGCGGCGTAGAGGCCAGCGCGCGCAGGGTGTTGGCCGCTGCCGCGTTCGAGCCCTGCGCCAGATACTGATCGGCGGTAGCCATCTGCAGGTTGAAGTTGACGCGCTGCGCCAGCTCGCGCATATCGCTGTTTTTGCTGCTGTTGGGAATGCGAGACAGCAACTGACTCGCCTGCTGCCACGCGCTGCTTTCGCTGGCGTTTAACGCACCTGCATAGAGTTCGGTGGTGCTGGCGCCGCTGCGCATAGTGGGCTGCATGATATTGGCCGCCATCATGTTATTGCCCTGCGCGCGGTAGAGACGTGCCAGATCGAGACGCAGCCAGCCATCGTTGGGATAGCGCTGAATACCCGAGGTCAAGGTGGCGATGGCGGCGCTGTTATTGCCCGCCGCCACTTCACGTTTGGCCTGGGCACGAATTGGATCGGTGCTGCTGCCGCGCGGTGCCACGCTTTGACGCACGCTGTCGGGCAGTGATGCCAGCAGCGTGTTGGCTTCTGCGCCCCGGTTCTGCTGACGCAGCACATAAAACAAGCCTTCTTTGGCGTTGCGGTTATTGGCATCGCTTTGCAGGATGGCGCGATAGGTTTGCTCCGCTTGATCGAGCTGATTGCTGCGACGCTGCACATCGGCGCGGAACAGTTTGGCGGAGACGCCTTTCTCACCGTCGGCCTGCGCCAGCGGTTCGCTCAGCGCCAACGCCTGCGCGCTGTCGCCATTTTTCAGCGCCTGCTGCGCGGAGGCCAGCTGCGCGTAGAAACGTGCATCGGCGGCCTGCTTCTGGCGCGTGTCGCTCTGATCACCACCCATCTGCGCCGCGCGCGTCAGGTAATCCGCCGCTTCGGCATAACGCCCGGCGCGCTGGGCCACATAGCCCATACCGGCCAGCGCATCCGCATCTTGCGGGTTAGCTTGCAGTACTTTCTCAAAGTTGTTCTGCGCGTTGCTGACGTCGCCGCTGTTCAGCGCGGTAAAGCCCGCGCCCTTCTCCGCACCGCCAACGTTTTTACGGTAGTAATCCAGCACCGCGTTGTCTTGCGGATGGCGCTGCTGCCAGGTTTGATACAGTGACGCATCGGACGCCTGCGGACCCAGCCACAACAGCGCCTGACGCAGCGAACGGTCCGCTTCTTTGTTGCCGTCTGCCAGGCTGGCGAGCACATCGAT
Organism: Pantoea sp. GCM10028869; assembly: GCF_042666835.1. NCBI lineage: Bacteria > Pseudomonadati > Pseudomonadota > Gammaproteobacteria > Enterobacterales > Erwiniaceae > Pantoea > Pantoea sp. GCM10028869. The sequence continues at coordinate 103,521 of NZ_JBHTGO010000007.1, forward strand.
ACCCTGACGACGCGTTGCTTCCTGATAGGTCAGCGCTTTACCCAGCGCCAGTTTGGCACCGGTATCCTGCGGATGATCGGCGGAGAACTGACGCAGCGCTTCAACCGCCTGCGGCAGCAGCGAACGATCACCCGCCATGGTCAGATAATATTCTGCTGCCACGCTCGGCGGCGGCTCGTTGCCACTGAAGGTGTTACGCCAGGTTTGCAGCGACGCCGCGATGTTGCCGCTGCGTGCCTGCTGGCGCGCTAACTGCAGCTGCGCCTGCGGAATGGTTTGCAGCTGGCGGGCGTTATCCAGCTCGGTGAGATGCGGATCGTTTGGCGAGGCCGCGCTCAGGCGCGCACGCCACTGCGCTGCTTCCGCTGTGCCGCCGCTCTGCTGTGAATAGAGCGCCAGCAGATAGAGCGCCTGCGTGTTGTTGGGCTCAACCATCAGCACTTTCTGCAGCGAGGCTTTGGCCAAATCGTCATGCGCTTTCTGGTGCCAGTAAGCCGCCTGATCGAACAGCGCCTGTAACGCAGGATTACTGCTCTCCGCCGCCAGCAGCGGCTGCGAGAGCGTCAGCGCGCCACCCAGAATTAAGGCATGGCGAATACCGGCACTTAACAGATGTTTTTTCATTGTTTTTATCCTTACTTCTTGCCGGACTTGCTATCAACTTTTGGGTTGAGACGACGCCACGCATGACGTTTCAGCATCACCCACGCACCGCCGCCGACCAACGCTGAAAGCAGCAGCGCCGCCAGCGCCATCAGCACCGAGTGCTGGTTGGCATACCACACCACCATCATGTACCACGGCATTTCGCCGCTCGGGAATTGCGGGCCAACGCGGAAACTGCGAATGCCGTTCTCATCGGTGATGATGGCGGTATCGCCGCGAATCCCGGCGTTGATGCGTGCAGAATTCAGGTCTTCATGCAGGCGCAGCAGTTGCTGATCGCTGGTCGCCACCGTCATCACCACTAAGCGATCCGGGTTCCACGGCGAGCGATAGCTGACAAAGCCGCGCCACGCTTCATTGGAGGAGAAGTAACGATCGGCATCCAGCGGCTGGCGATACCAGTCGCCGGTCAGCCAGCCACGCAGTTTGTCCCAGGTGGTGGGCTCTTTCACGCCCAGCGTGTTGCCGCTGGTATCGAACGGCGTGTTCGCCAGCATTGCCTGGTTGAACTCGTTGTTCTGCGTGGTGCTGACCGCCAGCAGATCGCTCTGCTGCAGGCGCGTCATGTTGGTGCCGCCGTTTGGCAGGCCAAACAGCACCTGATTTTGCAGCAGCGGTACGCCGGTAGCGTTACCGGCGCGTGAGGCCATATCCAGCAGCGTGGCGATCTCCGCATCGCTTGGTTGTTCCGGCAACAGCAGCGTGGTCTGCGAGAAGTCCGCCAGACGCGAGAACGGGAACGAAGCGCCAACAAAGTAAGAGAGATTTGGCAGCATGGTGAAGTGGCGCGTATGGCTCAGATCGATCCACGAATCCTCTTCGATGCGGCTCTTAATGTTGTTGTTCAGCAGCACGCCACACGGCGCATCCGCTTTCGGCTTGATGTTGAAGTAAAGCGCCAGCTGGTTGTCACCGTAAATCAGGTACGGTTCGAGCTTCAGGGTGTAATGCTCCTGACGCGCGTCGCCGCCCAGCCGATGCCAGGCGCTCTCCAGCAAACCGACTTTATTCACCGTAAGATTGCGCAGGAACGTGCCGTTAATCATGACGTTGAGGAACGAGTTGTCCTCATCAATCCAGCTTTCGGATGGGAAGCGATAGTGCAGCTCCACCGGAATGGTGTCGCCATCCCACAGGAACAGGTCTGGCGCCGCGCGGAAGTTGACGCTTAGCGCATCGTGCCAGATGCCGGTGGTGGTCAGGCTCTGATCTTTGCGCAGCAGTTCGCTCAAACGCACCGGGCGCGTGGTGTTGATCCAGCGCGGCGCATCGTACGGCTTACGTTCACCTATCGGCTGCGGCTGCACGTTAAGGCTGCTGGCATCGGTCGCCAGCGGCTGAGTGGTTAAACGGTTAGCGGCCTGACGTAGCTGATCGTCATTTGCGCCCACCACCAGCAGCAGTTTGTAGACCGGATTGTTCGGGTTATCGATCACCTGCAGCAGCGGACCACTGGTGGCTGGCAAGGTTACGGTACCAATTTTGTCGCCCGGATGGCCGACCAGAATGCCGTTGTGTTCAGGCAGATCGCCGCGCACCACCGGGAAACGGATGCCACGATAATCCGACTGAATGCCCATCCACGATGCCACCAGCGCAGCGGCGCTGATGCTGTCCGGCGCGACATTGGCGGCAAAGCCAAAGGTGACGCTGGCGGGCGTCATGCGCTGCGCATCAATAAACGGACGCGGGAAGTTACGCAGGCTGGTGCCGATGTTCAGCTGCTGGCCTTCGAGGCTCAGCGTGGTCTTCGGCAAAATCGACACCTGATACTGCTGCGCGCTCTCTTTCTCGCACAGCAGCTTGTCGGCATCGTTAATCTTGAAGCTGAGGTTATTGCTGGAGACCACCATCGCCGCCGGAATATCCAGCTGGTAATCGCTGACATCGCTGTCGCTGGCGCCCAAAGGCAAGGTACCCAGCGGCTGACCGTTCAGCATCAGCTGCAGCGAGGTGTTACGCGCGGCCAGCGCCGCCGAGACGCGCAGCGACAGATTAAGACGCGCGTTGGTGATCACTTCATCGCTGGGCAGCGTGAACATGATGCCGGATTGCAGCTGGCCGCCGGTCAACGTAATGCCGCGCGGCTGGCCCATCTGCGCCACCGAAACGGTGCTGCTGATTGGCTGGTTAAGCGTCACGGAAGACGTTTCTGGCATCATCGCCGGTGCGGTTGGCGCTACCGTTGGCAGCACCATTTCTGGTGCGGCAGCAGGTTCGCTGGCCGCAGGTTCAGCGGGCGCGTTGTTTTCCGTTGTCGATGCGGCTTCCGGTGCGGTTTCGGGAGCAGTTTGCTGTGCGGTTTCCGCTGGCGCATAAGGTGCGGCGCCCGCTGCCTGTTGCAGCTGCGGATCGGCAGCGCTTTCGATGCCTTGCGGCGGCGGCACGTCTGAAAGTGCAGCGCTATCCTGAGTGACTGGCGGGGTTTCGGCCCACGCTGGCGCGAGCAGCAGCGCCGTTGCCAGCGAGCTTGCCAGCAACCTTTGCGTCAAATTCTTCATGCAGCGCTGTCCTCTTTTACTGCGGGCTGGTTGTCACGCTTACGCTTCTCACGGCGATCTTTCCAGGTCAGCCAGAACAGCTCAAAGACGGTACGAATAATGGTGCCAAGCGAAACCAGTGGATTGTCTTGCTTATACTCCGGCTGAATCCACGCATCGGCACGCGCTAGTACCACGCGCACCAGCTCACGGCGGCGCGACAGCGGCATATCGCCAAAGCGCAGACGGATGCTCTCCTCATCGCCGGAGATTTTGTTCACCGGAATGGTGATGGTGCCCGACTTCAGCAGCAGATCGATCTCTTCAATTTCATCGTGCTCATGACGATTGTCCGGCGCATCCAGCTGCGCGCCGCCCATCGACAGATCGCTGGTTTTCGTGCGTGACGAGATGCCGCTAGCGTAGTGAATCACCGCCGGGATCTGCACCTCAATACGAATGGTTTTACGCACCTGCTTGGTTTCGCGCGCCACGGCAATCGCCGCCATCAGGATAACCAGGCTGAATACCGCCCAGCCGACGTTGAGCGCAATAACGTAAGGATCAACGCCAAAGTAGTCATGCGCGGTGGCGCGCACCACGCCCGCGATGATGCCGATCGACAGCAGCACCGCGACAATCACATGTGGACGCACGATGTGGAAGTCGAAGAAGCCCTGATCGAGCAGGCCGCCTTTATCCGTTACGTTAAACTTACCGCGCTTCGGCGCCAGCATGGTGAGCAGCGTTGGGATGACGAGGTGGAAGCACATCACGGTTTCGTAGATTTCGCCCCAGAAGGTGTAACGGAACTTGCCGTTCATTCGCGAGTTGACGTAGAGCGACATCACCAGATGCGGCAGGACGTAGGCGAAAATCAGCGAGGCTGACGAATGAATGATATTCAGGTTAAACAGCAGGTAGGCCAGCGGTGCCGTCAGGAACGCCACGCGCGGCAAGCCAAACTGGAAGTGCAGCATGGCGTTGAGGTAGCACAGACGCTGCTGCCACTTCAATCCACGGCCAAACAGCGGATTATCAACGCGGAAGATCTGCGTCATGCCACGCGCCCAGCGGTTACGCTGCACGACGTGCAGGCCAAGACGCTCGGTCGCCAGACCGGCCGCCAGCGGAATTGCCAGGAAGGCCGATCCCCAACCGCGACGCTGCATTTTCAGCGCGGTATGCGCATCTTCGGTCACGGTTTCCACCGCAAAACCACCGATCTCTTCCAGCGCGCTACGGCGAATCACCGCACAAGAACCGCAGAAGAAGGTGGCGTTCCAGTTATCGTTACCCTGCTGCACCGGGCCGTAGAACAGTGAACCTTCGTTCGGGATGCTGCGCGCCGCGCGCAGGTTACGCTCGAACGGATCCGGTGAATAGAAGTAGTGCGGGGTTTGCAGCAGCGCCAGCTTTGGATCTTTCAGGAACGGACCGACCGTCGCCTGCAGGAAGGTGCGCGTGGCCACGTGATCGCAGTCGAAGATGCAAATCAGCTCACCTTTGGTGATCTTCATCGCGTGGTTGAGGTTACCGGCTTTAGCGTGATTATTGTCGTCACGGGTGATGTAACCCACGCCAACATCGGCGGCAAATACCGCAAACTCACTGCGCTTACCGTCATCCAGCAAATAGACCTTCAGCTTGTCACGCGGGTAATCAATACACTGCGCCGCCAGCACGGTATCACGCACCACATCGAGGCTTTCGTTGTAGGTCGGAACATAGACATCCACCGTCGGCCACAGGCTGGTATCATCCGGCAAAGGTTCGATGGTGCGTTTTAATGGCCAGGTGGTTTGCAGGAAGCCGAGAATTAAGATCAGCCAGACATAGAGTTCGGCCAGATATAAGCCGATACCGAGAATCGCTTCAATCTCAGAATTAAATTGCAGCGTCTCCGTAGTACGCCACCAGATATATCGGGTCGACATCAGCGCGGATAAGATAACCATAACGATGGTTATTTTGCGGCTTTTGCTGAAGCCCAGTAAAAACATCATCCCGATGCTGATTAAGCCAAATATATATTGCTTCTGGCTGTCCATAGGCGTGATGACAATTACCGCCGCCACCGGTGCAAGCACCAGCAGCAGCAGGTAAAACCCGAGTTTACTCATGATTCACCCTGAAGAAGCTGTGTTGTTATTATGTGGCCGGAGTCGGCCTCATTATTAATAGTGGCTGCGAAAAGGTGCCTGAACTTCGCCGTTACCCACGGTGATATCCAGGATATTGGCTACGCGTTTTGCCACTAATTCGATATCAAACGCAGCTGCAGACGCTGGGCTGAAATCATAAACCGATTGTTGCGAGGCATTGGCTTCCGCGACGCTTTCATCACGATGAACCACGCCTAATAAGTTCTCACCCAACCGCTGCTGCATAAAAGCGGTGACTTCACGGCTAATATTGCGGCGGTTATCGCTCTGGTTAAGGACAAAATAGTGACCACGTTTATTATTCAGCGGCCGACCGATCATGCGGTCATTTTCTATTTGCGGCAGCAACGAGACCGATGCGGTATCCGCTAACATCACCACTAAATGCATATCGGCAAGTGCCTGCATTGCTTTAAGCGCCGGACCCGGACCGGGGGGAAAATCGGCGATAATCACCAGTCCCGGATAATTCAGCACCGTATCCAGCCCGCGTTTCAGGAAATGCGGATCTTTTACCAGGTTCTCTTCAAAGCGTTCACGCTGCTCTTCGCTCACCTCGCCATACGGCATGACGAAAATATTGCCGCCGGTGGTCAGAATCGATTGGCTCCAGTCAGCCTGATCTTCAGAGCGTGCCACAAAGCCGCGACCATCATTCAGCGGTACACCGAAATGCAGGCGCAAGGCGTTCTGAACATCGAAATCGATTGCCAATACCTTGCTGCCAGCGCGAGCCAGACTCCACGCAAGGTTGGCCGCCATGGTGGTTTTCCCTACTCCCCCTTTTGGCGAGCACACACAAACTAACGGCATAGCGCAATCTTCTCCAGTAGCGGTTTTAACGGTGTTTCTTTTGACAGGTTAGCCGGCTCGGCTGGACGCGAGCGGAACAGCGCACCAAAGCGAGACGGGGCCGGCGCAGCCGGACGTGCCGGTTCAACCGCAGCGGCCAGGGTTGGCACAGGCACTGGCGCGATTGGCGCGGGAGCTGCCGGTGCGGCAACAGCAGCAGGCTGAGCGGCTGGCGCGGCGGCAGGTTTTGCTGGTGGAAACAGTGAGGTTGTCGCCTGGCGCTCGACCAGCGTGGCTTTCGGCGCTAATGGCGTCGCAGAGGAGAGCGGCTTAACCGACGGCGCGGGCGGAAACAGCGATGAGCCGCTCTCCGGTTGCGCGGCGGCAGGTGCGTTCAGGCTATCGAGAATCGATGCGCGCGTCGGGCTGGCTGGTGCAGCCTGAGCCGGTTCCGGCGGTGCGCTGAATTCATCCCCGCGAATCGGCTGTGGTTGCGGCATATCAATGCGCTGACCGCTGCCTAATTCAGGCTCTTGTTCGGTGGTCAATTGACGCAGTAACGCCCACTGACTTTGATCGGCTTCCTGCGATTGACCGGACATATCCTTAAAAGCGATGTCAAGCGTCTGCGTTTTCTCTTTAAAACGCTGCAGATCGTCGTAATTCTTCATGATCAGAGCCTGTAAAAGCGGGAGAGAATTTTCCGCGAATATATCACACACATTAAAAGACGGTGAGACAAATCTGATTACTAAAACAGCGCATTCAATAAAACAATTCTATCTTTAAGATTGAAAAAGCGGGAATGCAAAAAGCATGCAGTTATTTATGGACGGAGATTAATTAGTATCAATTAACAGAAATAATCACGCAGGGGATTTTAACCTAAGCTACTGAAAAACCTCTACTGCGCTGCAAGTTATGGATTTTATTCTGCAGTGACATTGCTCACACAATGATGATGAAAATAGGAATTTGCCTTTACGCTATATATCTAAATCAGGACCAATTGTTCACAGATGCAGTGGCGTAATGCTTTTGTCAGGGCTTTGGCAGTAACCCTTTTTGTCGTTAATTTATCTCATGTATTAATCAGCAAAAAGAAAGGCTCCCGCAGGAGCCTTGATTCATTTATGGCAGTAATTTATGACACGCCTACCGGCTGATTTTCATCCTGATCCACCGCGAAGCAGGCGATTTGCTGATCGCCATATTGCTTCAGTTTTGGCTGCAGCTGAACGCAGGTGCCAAAACGACGACGGCAGCGTGCGTTAAACGCACAGCCCGGCGGCGGATTGAGCGGGCTTGGCAACTCGCCCGTCAGTTTGATGCGCTCGCGGCGATCGTCCGGGTTGAGGCGTGGTGTCGCCGACAGCAGTGCCTGCGTGTAAGGATGACGCGGATTGCTGAAGATCGCCTCTTTGCTGCCCTTCTCAACACAGCGGCCGAGATACATCACCATCACCTCATCGGCGATGTGTTCCACCACGGAGAGATCGTGCGAGATGAAGACGTAGGACAAACCTAAATCCTGCTGCAAATCCATCATCAGATTCAACACCTGCGCTCGCACCGACACGTCGAGCGCCGAGACCGGCTCATCGGCGATCAGCACATCAGGATCGAGCATCAAACCACGCGCGATAGCGATACGCTGACGCTGGCCGCCCGAGAACATGTGCGGATAGCGATCGTAATGCTCGGTTTTCAGGCCAACCTTCGCCATCATCTCCAGCGTTTTTTCCTTGCGCTCCGCTTTGGTCAGCGAGGTGTTGATCACCAGCGGCTCTTCCAGAATTTGGCTGATTTTCTTACGCGGATTGAGCGAGCCATACGGGTTCTGGAACACGATCTGAATTTTCTGGCGACGCAGTTTCTGCGCCTGCGGATCGTGTTTCAACAGATCCTGACCGTGCCAGAACAGCTGGCCTTCGGTCGGCGTTTCAATCATCGTCAGCAAGCGGCCCAGCGTGGATTTACCACAGCCAGACTCGCCGACCACCGCCAGCGTTTTGCCGCGTTCGAGGTTGAACGAGACGCCATCCAGCGCTTTGACCAGACGTTCCTGGCCAAACAGACCTTTCTTCACCGGGTAGTGTTTTTTCAGGTCAATCGCCTGCAGCAGGTAATCCTGCTTATCGTTATCAAGACTCATAAGTCGGTCTCCCGGCATCATCCAGTGGGAAGTGACATTTGGCCTGGCGGCCAGGAATGTCGCGCAGCTCCGGCTCTTCGCGGCGGCAGCGATCGGTCACATACGGGCAGCGCGGATTTAACAGGCAGCCGGTTGGGCGGTCGTATTTACCCGGCACCACGCCAGGCAGCGAGGCCAGACGCGCTTTGTCGGCAGCAAACTCCGGCAGCGCGCGCAGCAAGGCTTGCGTGTAGGGATGACGCGGCGCTTTGAAGATATCCACTGCTTTACCGCTCTCCACCACTTGTCCGGCATACATCACGATGATGTGCTGAGCCGCTTCGGCCACCAGCGCCAGATCGTGGGTAATCAGGATCAGCGCCATATTCTCCTGCTTCTGCAACTCCAGCAGCAGTTCGATGATTTGCGCCTGAATGGTCACGTCGAGCGCGGTGGTCGGCTCATCGGCGATCAGCAGCTTCGGTTTGCAGGCAATCGCCATCGCGATCATTACGCGCTGGCTCATCCCGCCCGACAGCTGATGCGGATACACATCCAGGCGAGAAGCCGGGTCTGGAATGCCCACCTGATCGAGCAGATCAATCGCGCGCTGACGACGGGTACGTTTGCTGCCGCCCTGATGCACCTTGAGCGCTTCCATGATCTGGAAACCCACGGTGTAGCAAGGGTTGAGGCTGGTCATCGGGTCCTGGAAGATCATCGCTACTTCGGCGCCCACCAACTGGCGGCGCTCTTTTTCGGAGATTTTCTGCAGGTCGCGCTGATTGAATTCCAGTTTCTCGGCCATCACGCGGCCGGGATAATCAATCAGGCCCATAATCGCCAGCGAGCTGACCGATTTACCGGAACCGGATTCCCCGACGATGCCGACTACCTGGCCTTGCTCGACCTGATAGCTGATGCGGTCAACCGCACGGAACGGTGTTTTTTCGTCGCCGAAATGCACCGATAATTTGTCTACATTTAATAACGCCATCTCGGTGCCTCTTTACTGCTTGAGTTTCGGGTCGAGTGCATCACGCAAACCATCGCCCATGAGGTTGAATGCCAGAACCGTTAGCAGAATGGTCACTCCAGGGAATGTCACCACCCACCAGGCACTTTGCGCATACTGCAACACGTCGGAGAGCATGGTGCCCCACTCCGGCGTTGGCGGCTGCGCCCCCATACCGAGAAAGCCCAACGCCGCCATATCGAGGATGGCGTTGGAGAAACCTAATGATGCCTGCACGATCAGCGGTGCCAGGCAGTTAGGCAGAATATTGATGAACATCTGGCGCAGCGTACCGGCACCCGCCACGCTTGAGGCGGTAACGTAGTCGCGGTTAACTTCAACCAGCACCGCAGCACGCGTCAGACGGATATAGTGCGGCAAGGCGACGAAGGTAATCGCCAGCGAGGCATTAACGATCGACGGACCGAAGATTGCCACCAGCACCAATGCCAGCAGCAGGCTTGGCAGCGCCAGCATGATATCGACCACACGCATAATGATGGCGTCAACCACGCCGCCAAGGTAGCCAGCCATCAGGCCAAATATCACGCCGAGAATCAGCGACAGCACGACGACCATGCAGCCAACCAGCAGCGACAGGCGCGCGCCGTACATCAGGCGCGACAGCACATCGCGGCCCACGTCATCGGTACCGAGGATGTAGCTCCAACTGCCGCCTTCCTGCCAAACCGGCGGATGCAGCAAGGCATCACGGAATTGCTCAGCCGGTGCGTGCGGTGCCAACACATCAGCAAAGATAGCGATTAACAGCATCAGAACGATGTAAACCAGGCCGATAACCGCGCCTTTGTTACGCCTGAAGTAGTGCCAGAATTCCTGCAACGGGGTCATCGGCTTGGGTGCAGCAGTTACGCTTGCGGGATCAACAGCAGACATGATTCCCCCTTATTTCTTATGACGGATACGTGGATTGGCCACGCCGTACAACAGATCAACCAGCAGGTTGACCACGATGATCAGAATCGCCACCAGCAACACGCCACCCTGCACCACCGGATAGTCACGGCGTTGCAGCGCTTCGATCAGCCAGCGACCGAGTCCCGGCCACGAGAAGATGGTTTCGGTCAGAATCGCACCGGCCAGCAGCGTACCAACCTGCAAACCAATCACGGTGACGACCGGCAGCATGGCGTTACGCAGCGCATGCACCACAATCACACGCATACGCGTCAGCCCTTTGGCGCGCGCGGTGCGGATGTAATCTTCACCCAGCACTTCCAGCATCGAGGAGCGCGTCATACGCACGATCACCGCCAGCGGAATGGTGCCGAGCACGATGGCCGGCAGAATCATGTGCATCACCGCATCTTTAAAATCGCCCTCTTCGCCCCAGAACAGCGTATCGATCAGCATAAAGCCGGTGAGCGGATGACTGTCGTCGAGGAAGATGGTGTCGCTGACGCGCCCGGAGACCGGCGTGAGGTTCCACTGCACCGAGACCAGCATGATCAGCATGATGCCCCACCAGAAAATCGGCATCGAGTAACCGGTGAGCGAGATGCCCACGGCGGTGTGATCGAAGATCGAGCCGCGTTTCACCGCGGCCAGCACGCCAACAGGAATGCCGACAGCGACCGCGAACAACATGGCGCAGATGCCCAGTTCCAGCGTAGCTTTGAAGCGTGGTACGAATTCGTCCCAAACCGGGATACGGCTTTTCAGCGAGATGCCGAGGTCACCGTGTAAGACGCCGTTGATGTAGGTGATGTATTGCTTCCACATCGGCTGATCGAGGCCAAACTGCGCCATCAATTGCGCGTGACGTTCAGGAGAGATACCGCGTTCGCCAGCCATGATCAGTACCGGATCGCCGGGGATCAAGTGGACAAACGCGAAGGTCAATAACGTGATACCGATGAACGTTGGGATGACAAGGCCCAAACGTCGGAGTATGAATTGCAGCATAAGCCTGGTTCTCTGACATTTCCCACAGCGTTACCGCCGGGGACAACATTGCTCAACACTCGCAGCCAGCCAAAGGCGGACGCGACGCAAGAAGCGCTTCATTAGTAGAATTTGCCGGAAAAAAAGAGCGGAATACGGGCGGCGAAGGTGCCGCCCGAGGGCCAGCAATGCTGGCCCTGACCGCGATAATCCGAAAGGTTATTCCTGGATATCGACGTTTTCGAAGTGATGTTTACCTAATGGATCAACCACATAACCAGAGACTTTCTTACTCACTGGCTCGTAGACGGTTGAGTGAGCGATGATCAGCGCTGGAGCCTGGTCATGCATCACTACCTGAGCCTGTTTGTACAGTTCAATACGTTTGTTGTGATCGGCTTCAGCACGGGCTGGCTGAATCAAATCTTCAAACGGCTTGTAGCACCAACGTGAGTAGTTAGAACCGTCTTTCGCCGCTGCACAGCTGAACAGCGTGGCGAAGAAGTTATCCGGATCCCCATTATCACCGGTCCAGCCCATCATCACCGTCTGGTGTTCACCGGCTTTCGCGCGTTTCAGGTACTCGCCCCATTCGAAGGTGACGATTTTGGCTTTCACGCCAATTTTCGCCCAGTCAGCCTGAACCATTTCCGCCATGCGACGTGCGTTCGGATTGTATGGACGCTGAACCGGCATTGCCCACAGGTCGATGGAGAAACCATCCGCCATGCCTGCCTCTTTCAGCAGCGCTTTGGCTTTCTCAGGATCGTAAGCGTAATCTTTGATGTCGTCGTTGTAGCCCCACATGGTGGGTGGGATCAGGTTTTTCGCGGCCTGGCCAGCGCCCTGATAAACGGCATCAATGATGGCTTGTTTGTTCACCGCCATGGTCAGTGCCTGACGCACCTTCACGTTATCCAGCGGCTTTTTCTCGGTGTTGAACGACAGGTAACCAACGTTCAAACCAGGCTGTTCCATCAGGTTAATTTTATCGTCTTTCTTCATGCTGGCGATGTCGGCCGGGTTCGGGTACGGCATGACCTGGCACTCGCCTTTCTGCAGTTTCGCATAACGCACAGAGGCGTCTGGCGTGATGGAGAACACTAAGCGATCAATCTTCGGCTTGGTGCCCCAGAAGTCTGGGTTAGCTTTATACAGAATGCGCGAGTCTTTCTGATACTGCTGCAGTACAAACGGACCGGTGCCCACTGGATTGAGGTCCAGCTTCTCAGGCGTGCCCGCTTTCAGCATGTTGTCGGCATATTCTTTAGAAATGATTGAGGCGAAGTCCATGCCGAGGTCAGCAATGAACGGCGCTTCAGGACGCGTCAGGGTGAAGCGTACGGTGTAATCGTCAACTTTTTCGATTTTGGCGATCAGCTTAGGCATGTCCATGCCTTCGAAGTATTCGTAGCTGCCGCCAGAAACACCGTGATATTTGTTGTTTTTGTCGAGCTGACGCTCGAAGGAGAACACGACGTCATCGGCATTGAAGGTGCGGGTTGGCTTGAAGTCTTTGGTGGTTTGCCACTTCACGCCCTGACGCAGGTGGAAGGTATAAGTTTTACCGTCCGCGCTGACATCCCATTTTTCTGCCAGACCTGGCTGCAGCTCGGTGGTACCGGTTTTGAACTCAACCAGTCGGTTGTAGATCGGTACCGAGCTTGCGTCGTAGGTGGTGCCCGATGTGAAGAGCTGCGGGTTGAAGCCTTCCGGCGAACCTTCTGAACAATAAACGAGGGTTTTCGCCTGGACACCAGCGGCAACGGTCATAGCAATCAGGCTGAGACCGACCTTCAGCATCCTGGATTTAGCCAGGGAGTTGATCATGTTTTGCTCCATTGTGATGTGATGTTGTGTGCGTCGCCCGACCTCTGATTTTTTTATGCGGTTCGGGCAGGTCAATTAAGAGTAAGCAAAATGTGAGCGGTTATTTTTTTGTGCTGGCACCGTGGAATCTGTCAGACACGTCCTTCTCTACATTTTATTGACGCATCAATTTGTCAACAGTTGCAATGAACGTCAATACAGTGTGGGGTTATTTACATAGAGTGTGACTAAGTGCAAGCAACGATAAAAAACACCCTTCACAGCCTAAGCCAAAATTAAAAAAGGTGATAAAGCGCTCAATGCCGCGTGATTATCTGGCTATGTAGTCAAATAGCAGTGATTATCACCGCTAAAAAACACACAAAACTTATTGGTAAATGTTGAATATCTGAACGATTCTGCGTGCGTTATGACGTTCAGGCAGCGGAATGTGCTAGGGAAATGGTATAAGAAATCAGCATGATGCATAAACCGGTCATAAGAAGAATGTTTCGCGAATTAAGCGCGCGGGTTCGATTTGGCGTGGGGTACGCGGGAGTTAGTGGAGATAATGGTGAGTATTGCTGGTTTAGGGGATGGAATGGGTATATTTAGGGGTTTTGCTATTCGCTCGGTGCGTTGCTCAGGAAAGGCGGCTCGAACGCAAAGTCGGCGTGAATACGTCCCTGTAGCCTCGACCGCCGCATCCCTGCGGCGGACGCTTTGCTAAACGAGCCGCCTTCCCATCGCCAGGTTGGCTTCTGTTTTGCTGTTAAAAAAATGCAGAGGAGTTTGAAGAAGGATGGAATACAGGGCCGCGGAGTAAAGCTTCCGGCGCAGGGATGCGCCGGCAGAGCCCACAGGGATGTGTCCACGGCGACTTTACGGAGCGGCCCTGTATTTCAGCCTGATCGGCACAAGACCCAACAAATTACAGACGAAAAAAAACCTGCTTATAAAAGCAGGTTTCTTCAAAGATGGTCGGCGAGAGAGGATTCGAACCTCCGACCCACTGGTCCCAAACCAGTTGCGCTACCAAGCTGCGCTACTCGCCGATGGGGGCGCATATTACTGCGCTGCTAAAAAAGCGTCAATGCCTTTTACTGAAAACTCAACTGATCGCCTGGAAAGCAAGCAGCGGTCAACAACCCCAAAAAAATCACAGCGCTTTAGCAGGCGCGGCCGCTGGTGCTGAACACCAATTATTTGCGTCTTTAATTCCGCCGTCCGGCGAGGTGTAGCCGAGGCAACCCATGATGGTGTCGAACAGCTCAACATGGCGATGGGTTTTACCCACGCGCTGCTGCGCCTGTAAACGTTCGAAGTTGCTGCGGTTGGTTGGATCTTCAAGATACTTATCAGAAGCCCACACCATCATCGGTACACGGAACTGCTCCGGTGGCGCCATCTCGCGCGGCGTACCGTGCAAGTGCATATTCTCGCTGATTGATTCACCGTGATCGGAGGCGTAGAAGACAATCGCCTTCTTATCACGCAACTGATCGAGCACGCTATCCAGCATGGTATCAACATACAAAATCGAGTTGTCGTAGGCGTTAATCAACTGCGCCTTACTGCACTTCTCATCAACGCCCATGCACTCCGGCTGATAGCGCGCGAAGTCTCGCGGATAACGTTGTGAATAAAGGTAGTGCGAGCCTTTGGTGTGCAGAATCACCACGTGCTTGCCTTTCGGGAAGCGCTGTAACGAGGCCTGCAACTCCGGCACTAACAGCATGTCATCGACCGCTTTGCCCTGATTACGCTTCTCTGAACCAATCTGCTCGCGGAACGAGAAGTTATTGGTGTCAGCGTTATCGTAGAACCACACTTCGCTCTGCATCGCGAACAGCTCAGAGGTGAAGCCCAGCTCTTTCAACACGGCGAAAACATTTTGTTCTTTCAACGTGCGGCCCGGATTATCCATGGTGCCGCCTTCGCGCACGAACATGCAGCGCAGCGACAGCTTGGTGGCGGTATCACAAGATTCACCACGGAACGCGACCAGGTTCTTCTCTTTCGACAGCTTCGGCGTGGTATCACGATCGTAGCCGAGCATGCCCATGTGATCCCAGCGCGTGGTTTCGCCAATCACAAACACCATATAGGTATCGTCGAGGCCCGCAGGCGCGACGTAAGTAAACTCTTTTGCCGGATCGAGTAACTTCTGGCCATCCCACTCTTCATCAACTTTGGTCCAGGCGAACAGGCCCAGCGCGGCAATCCAGTTGGATGGCAGATACGAGTGCGCCACCACGCCGCCATAGCTCGGCAAATCGATGTTGGTGATCTCTTCATTCACCTTCTGCAACTTGTCGAAATAGCGAATCGGCAGCCAGACCAGCGCCACGCTCAGCAGCATAACGGCTACCGGCTTAAGACGTTGGCCAGGCGTTTTAAGTTGTTCAATCAGTGTCTGGCTAAGCTTATTGCGCCAGATAAGCAGCAGCGGCAGCGCACTCACCAGCACCATCCACAGCACGAAATGCAGACCAATCACTTCTTTAGAGAGATCGATATCGGTGGTCATCACCGAGGCGATAATGCCGTAGCCAATCACCACGTTGAAGAACGCCATGTAATAGGCGGCGGCAACAGAGATGATCACGGTGAGTGTGGCGAGAATGCGGTAAACCCATTTGCCGCCCAGCGACAGCAAGCGCATCAGGAAGAAAGTCAGCAGTACCGCTGCCATCACTTCCGCCGCTGCAGAGAGCCAGTTAGAGATATTGGATTTCGTTAAGAAGCCGTCAAAGCGGCGATAAAATATCGGTAAATTCAGTAAGATACCGAGATATAACGCAAGCAGCAGAGACAGCTTTTGCTGCGTTAAACTTTTAATATAATTCATGAAAATTTTCTATTCCCGACCTGGTGTCGTTGTATCAACCGTTATGTGACTGTTTAAAGACAGCAGAGTTCGCTAAACCGCATTAAAAGCGTGACGCAAGATGCAGGATCGGGACGATTCCGACTGGCGAAAGGGCGATGGCGCGAAGCCGAGCAGTAGAACATTTAACCAATGGTAAGACCAGATAAATTTTCTAATCGAACCGGTTAGCGTTTTATTCAGATGTGAAAAAGGCTCCCACAGGAGCCTGTTATCGTGAATAACATCAATTAGTTGATGATGTTCAGCGTCACGTCGATATTGCCACGCGTTGCGTTTGAGTATGGGCAAACGATGTGTGCCGCATCTACCAGCTTCTGCGCTTCAGCTGCATCCATCTCTGGCAGATGAATATTCAGTTTGGCTTCAATACCGAAACCGTTCGGGATTGGGCCAATGCCAACTTCGCCTTCAATCCACGCATCTTTCGGCATCGAAATCTTGTCGCGGCCAGCCACAAACTTCATCGCGCCGAGGAAACACGCTGAATAACCTGCAGCAAACAGCTGCTCCGGGTTAGTCACTTCGCCGCCTGCGCCACCCATCTCTTTTGGCACGCCCAGTTTTACATCCAGCACGTTGTCGGAAGAAGTAGCACGACCATCACGACCGCCGGTAGCTTTAGCTTTTGCAGTGTAAACAACTTTTTCTAAAGACATAATAACCTCATTAATTCGCTATATAATCGCGCACTACTTATTATGCGCAAACCTGAACGTCATCTTTTGGGTTGTCGGGACAGCGACTTCCCCTGTTTATTAATTGGCGCGGTAAAGGCTATCGCGCAACTCGTCTAACTGAGCTTTCAGAGATGCCATCACCTGGTCATCGCAGGCTGTTGCGCACTGAATGGCCTCCGGAATACTTTCTGCTTTGTCACGCAACGCACGACCTTCATCGGTCAGCGTTACCACAACCTGACGCTCATCCTGACGGGAACGCTGGCGATGCAATAAACCCGCGCTCTCCAGACGTTTTAACAGCGGCGTCAGCGTTGCTGAATCAAGAAACAGCTGCTCGCCAATCTCAGAGACCGTCACATCGTCCTGACTCCACAGCACCAGCATCACCAGATATTGCGGATAGGTAATCTCCAGCTTTGATAGCAGCTGGCGATAGACTTTGTGCATCGCGAGATTCGCCGAATACAGTGCAAAGCAGAGCTGCTGATCTAACTGAAGTGGCGCCTGCTTCACTTTTTTGTCATCTTGATTACTGTTCATGGGTTTCAATATAAATAGCGCGCTAGATAATTGCAAGCGACTTTTCTCTGGGAGAGTGAAATATGCGAGATTCACTGGAAGAGCAAGCGCGCCGTTATGCCACTGAGGCGCATGCCGCTGCGGGTCAACGTCGCAAATACACTGACGAGCCTTACATTGTGCATCCGGCGGCCGTCGCCGAATTAGTGCGTAGCGTTACCGATGATGAACAGATGATTGCCGCCGCCTGGCTGCATGACACGGTAGAAGACACGCCCAGCACCATTGACGATATCGAACGCCATTTCGGCCCGCGCGTGGCGGAACTGGTGGACCAGCTCACCGACAGCGCGCAGCCTGCGGCAAAAAACCGCGCCGCACGCAAGCTGGCGCATTTTCGTCATACCGCCGATGCCTCGCCCGAAGCGCAAACCATCAAGCTGGCCGACATCATCGACAACACCCGCGCCATCGTGCAGTACGATGCCGACTTTGCGCGCGTCTATCTGGTGGAAAAGCAAATTCAGATTCAGCTGTTGCGCCAGGGCGATAGCCATCTTTGGCGGCAGGCAGAGCAGACCATCAAACAAGGGCTTGCGCAGTTAGCGCAACCGCCGTACAGCGTGCCGGAGAGCTGGTTCGTTAAACAGGCAGCAAAGTATGGCGCCATAAATTAAAAAACCCGCCATCAAGGCGGGTTGGATCATCCCGAAAAAGGGATTACTCCAGCAGCTGACGCCCTAAATAAGGGTTGGCCTGCAACAACTTCATCAATTTACGCGCCGTAGCGGAAGGACGTGTACGTTGCGCCTCCCAGCTTTTCACTGACGAAACGCTGACACCCATCACACGGGCAAATTCGTCAACCTGCATGCCGGTCATCTCGCGCAAACGCTGCGGCTCGGGAACTGTAGTCTGATTGATTGAAATTTCTGATACGGATGGCTTCGCGTCACGTGTCAAAACAATCTGCTCAAGGCTGCTGAGCAACTCGACCATGGGATCTTTTAATTCCATAGAGAACTCCTTAAAAACTCACTATGAAGCACGTGAAAGTAGAGAGGTAAGCGCCACCAGGCGCTGAAACCGGACGATCAGGCTGTATCCCGAAGCGGTTTCGCATAGTTATTATCAAACCGATGCGGGACACAGCCTGTTGAGCACTGCAAAAGATGTCAGGGCAATGCAACAATAGTTCGGGTTTCTAAGTATGGGACATTTCCCCGACTTTGCTGCCAGATTCCTGATTATTTTTTATTCTTTCTTATGCCACTTTTGGGTCGATCACCATAAGCAATTGACCTGCCTGCACTTGCTGCCCAGACTGCCGCGTCAGACTATGGATTTTTCCACTGACGGGCGCGACGATCGGAATTTCCATCTTCATTGATTCGAGGATGCCGACCGTGGCCCCCGCACTGATTTCACTGCCTTCCTCCACCAGCCATTGCCACACGCTGCCCGCCACCTGGCTCTCAACGGGATGACAACCGGCTGGCACCACACCCTTTTCGCTGCTCTGCGCTTGCAGCTGGCTATCAAAGGTAAACTGCCCTTCCGCTCGCCAGCGCGCTAACTCCTCATCAAACGCCTGCTGGCGCTGCTGCTGGAAGGCATCAATCTCCTGCGCGTGCTGCGTCAGCATCGCCTGATAGTCGGCGAGGCGGAATTCACCCTGTTCCACGCGTAGCGGATAATCGCCCCACGGGAAACGCTCACGAATCTGCAGCAACTCGTCGGCATCTACCGGATAAAAGCGTATTTGATCGAAGAAGCGCAGTAACCAGGGCTGGGTAAACGCAGCTGTAGGGCGATCGCGGTTCCACATCTGCATAGTGCGTCCAACAAACTGATAGCCGCCCGGCCCTTCCATGCCGTACACGCACATATAAGCGCCACCGATACCGACTGAATTTTCCGCCGTCCAGGTGCGCGCCGGATTGTATTTGGTGGTCACCAGGCGATGGCGCGGATCGAGTGGCGTAGCCACCGGCGCACCGAGATAGACATCGCCCAATCCCATGACCAAATAAGAGGCGCTAAATACGATTTCTTTTACCGACTCAATGCTATCCAGCCCATTGATGCGGCGAATAAATTCAATATTGCTTGGGCACCACGGCGCATTCGGTCTGACGGATTGGTCGTAGCGCACAATCGCTTCACGACAGGCCGCATCATCCCAGCTAAGTGGCAGCCAGACGGTGCGCGCAGGCACGGCCGCATCGGCCAGGCTACCCAATGCTAAATCAGCGTGCAATATTTGCGCCACTCGCTCACTTCTGGCACACATTTGTGCGTCATAATGAATTTGTAGCGAGCGGATGCCAGGCGTCAATTCCAGTTGCCCCGGCAGCGGGTGCGCTTCCAACCATTGCATCAGCGCATGCACGCGAAAACGCAACGCGATATCCAGTTGTAAATCGCCATATTCCACCAGCAGAAAACGGTCGCCCGCCGCCCGAATACTGAGCGAAGGACGTTGCTCCGTTGCCGCATGATGGTGCAGCACCGGATCAATTAAGGGCAGCGCCGCGTTCACTGTAATCGGTTGAGATTGCAGTTTGATGATCACGTCACGCTGCGCCTGCGCCAGTTGATCGGCGGTGGCAAGTTCGATCGGCTGGAACTGGATGCGATCGCCAGCTTTCAGCTGCCCCAGCTTCCACAGATCGGCTTCGATCACCGTTGCCGGACAAACAAATCCTCCCAGCGATGGGCCATCCGGGCCGAGGATCACCGGCATATCGCCGGTAAAATCCACGGTGCCGAAGGCGTACGCATTGTCGTGGATGTTCGAGGGATGCATGCCCGCTTCGCCGCCATCGCTGCGTGCCCAGGTCGGTTTGGGGCCAATCAGGCGAATGCCGGTGCGGCTGGAGTTGTAGTGCACTTGCCACTCAGCGGCAAAAAATTCCGCGATGTCATCATCGGTGAAGAAGGTTGGCGCGCCATGCGGACCGTAAATCACCCGCAGCTGCCAGCTGCCGTTCAGTGACGGCAGCAAATTATCCGGCAAGCTGGCCGCTGTCAGCACCTGCGGCGCGGCGAGATGCAGCACATCACCGGCGCGCAGCGCGCGTCCGGCATGACCACCAAATTTGCCGAGGGTGAAAGTGCTGCGGCTACCCAGATAGCGCGGCGTATCGAGGCCACCGGCCAGCAGCAGATAGCTGCGGCTGCCGTCTCGAACTTCGCCTAGCGTCAGCGTTTGCCCGGCCTGCGCCGTCAGCCGCTGATGCATCGGTATCGTTTGTTGATCAAGCTGCGCGGCAATCGGCGCGCCGGTCAGGACAAAACTGCAGGCCTGGTTGAAGCGCAGCGTCGGGCCACGCAAGGTGATCTCCAGCCCGGCGGCCTGCGCATCATTGTCTAACAGGCGATTACCCAGCTGGAACGCGCGGCTGTCGAATGGACCGGAAGGCGGCACACCCACATGCCAATAACCGATGCGGCCCGGCGCATCTTGCACTGTGGTTAAGGTGCCGCCGCTGAGAATATCCAGCGTTGGCGGCTGCCACTGCATGGTGCCGAGCGTGGCGGTGATGATGCGTCCCTGCTGCACGTCCGGCAGCGTGCACAGCTGGCGCAGCCATAGCAAATTGGTTTCGATGCCGTACAGTTCGGTGGCGGACAGCGCCTGCGCCATGCTGCCTAGCGCGCTGGCACGGTCTGCGGCATGTACAATAAGTTTCGCCAGCATCGGATCGTAAAATGGCGAAACCTCCATGCCGCTCTCAACGCTGCTGTCGATGCGCAGCGTAGCGCCCTCAATCGTAGTCGGGAACTGCACATGGCTGAGCAATCCCGCGCTGGGCTGGAACTGCTTAGCCGGATCTTCGGCGTAAAGCCGTACCTGAATGGCGTGACCTTGCGCGACCGGCTGCAAATCGGCCAGCGGCGGCAATTTTTGCTGCGCCAGTTCCACCATCCAGCGCACCAGATCAACGCTATACACCATTTCGGTGACGCCATGTTCCACCTGCAAGCGCGTGTTCACTTCGAGGAACCAGAACTGCTGGCTGGCATCGTCATAAACATATTCCACCGTGCCCGCGCTGCGATAGTTCACCGCCCGCGCCAGCCTTACGGCGGTGGCCTGCAACTGCGCGCGCACCGCAGCGCTCAAGCCCGGTGCGGGCGTCTCTTCCAGCACCTTTTGATTGCGGCGCTGGGCCGAGCAATCACGCTCGCCGAGCGCGATGACTTCACCTGCGCCGTCGCCAAAAATCTGCACTTCGATATGGCGCGCACGCGCAATAAACTTCTCTAAAAACACGCCATCGTCGGCGAAGTTGTTGCCTGCCAGGCGCTTCACGCGGGTGAATGCGGCGTCTAGCTGTTCGGCATCGTCACAGCGCTGCATGCCAATGCCGCCGCCGCCCGCGGTGCTTTTCAACATGACCGGATAGCCAATCTGCGCCGCCATCTGCTGCGCCTCGGCCAGCGAAGCCAGTAAGCCGCTGCCCGGCAGCAGCGGCACGTTATTCTGTTCAGCCAGCGCACGCGCGCTATGTTTCAGGCCAAAGGCCGCCATCTGCTCGGCGCTCGGCCCAAGAAAATGCACGCCCGCCGCTTCGCAGCGCGTGACAAACTCCGGATTTTCACTAAGAAAACCGTAACCGGGATGCAGCGCCTGCGCGCCACTCTGCGCGGCTATCGCCAGTAATTTATCCTGATTGAGATAAGTGTCTCGCACCTGACCTTCACCGAGCGACCAGGCTTCATCCGCCAGACGCACATGGCGCGCATGACGGTCGGCTTCGGCGTATACGGCAATCGCCCGGATATTCATGGCTTGCAGGGTTCGAATAATGCGCACGGCAATCGCGCCACGGTTGGCAATTAATACGCGATCAATCATGACTGAATACTCTCGTTGCGGCAGGTCGTCCTGCGTAGCATTGACGGCAGAAAACGGGTCGTCCCGTTGCGTCAGAAAATCACCACACGCTGACTAAAATCGGCGTTGGGTTGTAACCGTTGCAGGGATTGTTGAGCTGCGGGCAGTTGGAGATCAGCACCAGCACGTTGATGTGCGCCAGCATCTCGACATATTTGCCCGGCGCAGAAATGCCGTCGGCAAAGGTTAATCCGCCATCCTGCGTCACCGGCACGTTCATGAAAAAGTTGATGTTGTGAGTGATGTCGCGGCGCGTCAGGCCAAACTCCGGCTGTTCCGCCACCGCCAGCATCCAGCTATCGCGGCACGAATGCATATGGCGCTTCTCCAGGTCATAGCGCACCGTGTTGCTCTCGCATGAACAAGCGCCGCCGAGCGTGTCGTGACGGCCGCAGGTATCGGCAGTGATGGTCAACATTGGGCGATCAAAGTTCGAGCGCAGCACGCTGCCGGCCGTCAGAAACACATTGTTTTGCCCGCGCAGCGTGTCGCTCATGCTGTAGCGTTCGGCGGTGTCATCAGCATTGAAAAACAGCGTATCGGCGGCTTGATTGCCTTCAAGATCGGTGATGCGTAGCGTTTGGCCCGCTTCGATGCGCTGCAGCCAGTAATCACCGGCATCAATTTGCTGCTGGAAGCGCGCTTCGGCTGGATTGCGCTGACTTTCAATGATCATCACATTTCTCCTTGCAGTTGATACAGCGCGTTATTGCGCAGACCACGCTGATTCTCGTCGCGCTCGAGACACATCGCCGGCAGCGGCGCGTGCTGCGCATCCAGTTCGATCTGCACCGGCTGGCGCGGATAATCCTGCGATGCGCTGAGCGGATGCGGGCAAGTGTGCAGCAGCACCAGCGTGTCCATCGCGAAACGTAAACGCACGCTGGCACCCGCCGCGCCCTGACGTTCCAGCTGCAAAGTGCCACTGTCGTCGGCGCGCACCTGCGCAAACAGGTTGAGGCAGGACGCCATATCGCGCCGGCCGAGCCCATATTTGGCCAGCTCGACAAGAAAACTGTCGTAGCCATTTTGATGGCGCAGATTGCGCGCCTGCTGATAGGTGCTGGCACCAAAACGCGCGGCGGTTTGTGCGGCATTCAGCGTGCCGCACACGCTTTCGTGCCAGCCGAAGCTGTCGTGTTCGATGCCGCAGAAAATACGTCCCATATCTGAATAGAGACAATGACCGGCGGTGAGGCGGAAAGTGTGCTGGCACTTCAGGGTGTCGGGCGCGTTATAGCGCTCCAGCAGGTTTTCCGGGTTGTAAAACAGCAGGCCGACGTTGGCGCCACCTTCGACATCGGTGAGGGTCAGCGCACTGCCGCTGCGCATCATCAGCGACCAGTGTGCGCCGCTCGGCAACAAGGTTTGATAAGGCTTCATGGTTTTCTCCTTTAGGCGACCTGCGGTTCGGATGGCTGTGCGCGATCCAGCGGCAGATCGTAAGTGATTGTCGCGCCCCAGGCTTCAGGCGCGTGCGGATCGTGGCGCAGCTTGTCGAACACCAGCAGACGCGATGCAAGGCTAAATCCCTCTTTCAAATCGTGGGTGATCATGAAAATGGTCAGGTTATGCTGCTGCCACAAACGGGTGATCAGCTGGTGCATCTCGCTACGGATGCCGGGATCGAGTGCGCCGAAGGGTTCATCGAGCAGCAAAATGCGCGGCTGCTTCATCAACGCCTGCGCCAGCGCCAGACGCTGCTGCATGCCGCCCGACAGCTGATGCGGATATTTATTCTGTGCCCGTTCAAGCCCAACCTGCGCCAGCATGGCCTGCGCGCGCTGGCGAATCGTCTGACGCTTCTTTCCCCACACGCGGCCCAGCCAACGCGCACTGCTGAACTCGTCGCCCAGCATCACGTTGCCCAGCACCGTCAGATGCGGAAACACGGAATAACGCTGAAACACCACGCCGCGATGCGCATCCGGTTCGTCGGGGATAGGTTCGCCATCCAGCAACAGCTGGCCTTTGCTGGGCGCTTCAGTGCCGAGCAGCATATTCAGGAAGGTGGTTTTGCCGCAGCCGGACGCACCGACAATCGCCACAAACTCGCCCTCTTCAACCTCGATGTTGAGGCGCTCCAGCACCACTTGCTGGCCGTAATGTTTCTCAAGGTTTTTCAGTTGCAGTAACGGCATCGCTCGCCCCTTATTTCGCGTGATACCACGGCCAGCAGCGACGGCTAACCAGCCGCAGCAACAGGTCGAGCAGGAAGGCCAGCAGCGCGATCCACGCCACGTAGGGCAGAATCACATCCATTGCCAGATAACGCCGCATCAGGAAGATGCGATACCCCAGGCCTTCCGTGGCGGCGATGGCTTCGGCGGCAATCAGAAACAGCCACGCCGATGCCAGCGACAGCCGTACCGCATCCAATAGGCGCGGCATCAGCTGCGGCAGGATCACGCGCCACAAAATCTGTGCGCTGTGCGCGCCGAGCGTCTGCGCTTTTACCAGCTGCTCGCGCGGGATCTTCTGCACCTGCAGCTGCAAATCGCGGGCAATCAGCGGCGTAATGCCGATGACAATCAGCACCACTTTCGATACTTCGCCGAGACCAAAACAGATAAACAGAATCGGCAGAATCGCCAGCGGCGGCACCAACGCAAACAGCGTCACCAGCGGCGCCAGCACCGCACGCACCACCGGCAGCGCGCCGGTGAACAGACCCAGCGCCAGCGCCAATAGCGCGCTGATCGCCACACCACACAGCAAACGCAGCAGACTGGCGGCGGTATCGCTCCACAACAGATATTCGCCGGTGCGCGGGCTGGGCTGAAATGCCATGCGGCTGATGGCGTCGCCCATGGCGTTAAAGCCCGGCAACAGCTTGTCTGCCGCATTCAGACTGAGACGCGCCTCCGACGCGAACAGATACACCAGCAGCAGCGCCAGCAGCGGCAGAATGCCCAGCAGCAAGCGCCCCAGCGGCAGCGGTTGGTAGTTGATCAACTTACGCATCGGCATCGCCTCGCTTACAGCTGCCCGGCGGCGGCCATTTTGGTGTACTCATCGGTGAAGCGCAGTTTGAGGTTACCTACATCGCCCCAATTGCCCGCAGGCGTTGCCACGCCAACCACATCGGCGCTCGGCGCGCCCTCGCCCAGCAAACCGTGCTTAAACGAGAACTCGGCGACCATCTGCATGGTGGCTTTGAGCTGTGGGCTTTGGACGAAATCGAGGGTGGTTTTGGCATCGCTAAACAGATGCGTGGCGGCCAGCTGCTGGTCAAAGCCCGCCAGATCGGTGCCGGAAGCCTGCGCCATTTGTGTACGTGCCGCTTTAGCGCTGTCGGTTGAGCCGGACATGGTTTTCAACGTTTCATACCATGCGCCGGTCAGCGCTTTGCCGAGCTGCGGATACTTCTGCAGCGTGGCGCTGTTGACCACCAGCAGATCGAGGATTTCGCCCGGAATTTGCGCGGAAGAGAAAATCAGATGGCTGTTCGGCTGCTTCTCCGCTTCGGCGAGCAGCGGATTCCAGGTAACGATAGCGTTGACGTCGGCGGTGCCGAACGCCGCCACCAAATCGGCATCGGCGGTGTTCACCACTTTGACGTCTTTCTCGCTCATGCCGGATTTCTCCAGCGCCCGCGCCAGCAGGTAATGCGAAACCGAGAGTTCGACCAGATTTATCGGCTTGCCTTTCAGCGCTGAGAGGTTGCCCGCGCCTTTTAGCAGAATGCCGTCGTTACCGTTGGAGTAATCGCCGACGATCAGCGCCGTGCTATCCACGCCGCCGGTGGCCGGAATGGTCAGCGCATCCATGTTGGTCATGGTGCAACCAGCAAAACCCCCGGCGGTGTATTGATTCACCGACTCGATATAGTCGTTAACCTGCACAAACTGGATATCGATGCCGTATTTGTCAGCCCATTTTTTGACGATGCCGCTCTGCTGCGCGTAATCCCACGGCATCCAGCCCGCGTAGATCGACCAGCAAATCTTAAAGGAGGGTTTGTCGGCGGCCAGCGTGTTGACGCTGAACAGCGTGATGGTGCAAAGCAACAGCAGGCGAAGGCAGGCTTTGATCATGATGGTTCCTCTGGCGTTAACGGACGAAAAAAAAGCAGGAGGCGGCGAGCAACGTTCTCGCTTTCCTCCCGGGCTTTTTTCCCGCCGTGTAACCGTCAGAGGACGGTCGGTCACTCTCGGACCAGCATCTTTCGACCGGAACCCTAGTGACCCATTGCAAATTGTCTGGCGACCTCGGTTGCCCGCTATCGCTCCTGCATCTGCGTTAACACATACAAAATAGATGCCAAGGTTATATCCCGCTGAAAACCATCGGTTATTAACTCACCGCGCGTCGCCGCACTGCTGGCATTGCACAGATAAGCAGCGTGCGCGCACCACCGTGAAGCAGCATGCCGGTGAGGACGTTGACGCTTCTCGCAATTCTCAACCGGCACTGAAAAAACTTTTACTTTGCGATCATGTGGTTATTACACATTGATGACACGCCAATCCGAACCAATTAAATATTGGTTCACTTCTTGCCTACGCTAAGAAAGCTGCCGAATTCGCCTTTCATCAGGAAAAGTGCTGGATACGCGGCGATTACCGATCTTTTTCTGATGCATAAGCAGGCGAACCAATTATGAATGACACGCCAGAAACCAGCCGCAACTCCAGCACCGCACTTGAGCAACTGCGCCAGCTGATTCAGCAACAGGAGCACACGCCCGATCGCGCGCTGCCCACCGAACGTGAGTTAGCCGAGCGGTTTGGCATCGGTCGTCGTGAAATTCGCCGGGCATTAGATGTGCTGGAAGAAGAGGGCCGCATCTGGCGTAAACAGGGCAAAGGCACCTTTGTTGGGCCCTCCGCGCCAGTGCAGCCGCTGGTGCTACAGGATCTGCCACAGCAATCGAATCTGCTTGAAGTGATGGAAGCGCGTTTACAGCTGGAGCCGGGGCTGGCACGTCTTGCCGCCCTGCGCGCCACCAAAGAACAAATCGCCTTAATGAAACGCCTGCTGGAGCGCATGCACGCCATCACGCCGCCTGAAGATGGCGATCAGCATGAACTGTGGGACAGCGCCTTCCATCGCGCCATCGCCGAAGCGGCGGGCAATCGCTTGATGCTCGGGCTGTTTGATGCCGTCGATGCGGTGCGCCGCGATCCCGGCTGGCAGCATTTGCGGGTGCAGGCGCGTACCCCGGCACGCCTGGATAACTATGACACCCATCATCAGCGGCTGGTGATGCACATCGCCCAGCGCCAGCCCCATGAAGCGGCAGCGGCGATGCGTGAGCATCTGCTTGCGCTGCAACAGGCGCTGATGGAAACGCTCTATTCCCGTCAGGAGGAAGCGCCATGACCGCACATCCCGTTTTATCGCTACGCAATCTGCGCGTGCAGTTTCGTGGTTCGCCGGTCACGGTACTGGATGATATTTCTCTGGAGCTACAGGCGGGAGAAACGCTGGCGCTGGTCGGTGAATCGGGCTGCGGCAAAAGCATCACCTCACTCACGTTAATGGGTTTGCAGCCTGACAGTGCGCAAATCTTGCAGGGCGACATGCTGTTTGATGGCCGCGATCTGCGCCAACTCAGCAGCAGTGAATACGCCAGCCTGCGTGGCAACCAATTGGCGATGATTTTTCAGGAACCGATGACCTCGCTTAATCCAGCCTTCACGCTTGGCGATCAGCTGAGCGAAGCGGTGATGCGCCATCGCAAAGTGAGTAAGCGCCAGGCAATGGACGCGGCGCTGGCGATTCTGCAAAAAGTGCAAATTCCAGCAGCGGAACAGCGGCTGAAAGCCTATCCGCATCAGCTCTCCGGCGGCATGCGCCAGCGTGTGATGATTGCCATGGCGCTGATCAACCAGCCAAAACTGTTGATTGCCGATGAACCCACTACCGCGCTCGATGTCACCATTCAGGCGCAAATTCTGGCGCTGTTGAACACCCTAAAACAGGAAACTGGCACCGCAGTATTGATGATCACGCATGATCTCGGCGTGGTAGCGGAAGTGGCGCAGCGCGTGGCGGTGATGTATGCCGGTCAGGTGGTGGAGAGCGGCAGCGTGGAGCGTATTTTCAACGATCCGCAGCATCCGTACACCATTGGCCTGATGGGCTCAATTCCCAGCCTGAGCGCGCGTGAAGGGGCGTTAGCTACCATTCCCGGCCAGGTGCCGTTGCCGGAAAACATGCCGGCTGGCTGCCGCTTTGCCACGCGTTGCCCCTTCGCCGAAATACGCTGCCACCAGCATCGTCCGGCGTTGCGCGCACTGGTGAACGATCATCATGTGGCCTGTTTCCGCGCGCCGTTAGAGCAACACGTCACGCTGGGAGAAAGTGCATGAAGCCGATTTTAGAGTGCCGCGATTTAAGCAAAACCTTCTCCACGGGCAACCGGCTGTTTTCACGCAATCGCGGCGTGACGGCGGTCGATCGCGTTGCGCTACAGGTGATGCCGGGCGAAACGCTGGCGATTGTCGGCGAATCCGGTTCCGGTAAATCGACGCTGGGACGTTTGCTGCTGCGTTTATTAGCCGCCAGCGCCGGCGACGTGTTCTATCAGGGCGAAAGCATCACCGATGCCAGCGGCGCGCGACTCAATCAGCTGCGTCGCGAATTGCAGATTATCTTTCAGGATCCGTTTGCCTCGCTCAATCCGCGCATGACGGTGCAGCAGATTGTTGGCGAACCTTTGTGGCTGCATGAAAAGATGAGCCGCGATCAGCGCCACGCGCGCGTCGCCGAACTGCTGCACACCGTTGGCCTGCCTGCGGCCTGGGTCGAACGTTACCCGCACGAGTTTTCAGGCGGTCAGCGCCAGCGCATTGGTATTGCCCGCGCGCTGGCCTCACAGCCGAAATTACTGCTCGGCGATGAGCCGGTTTCAGCGCTGGATGTGTCCGTGCAGGCGCAGGTGGTGAATCTGCTTGAGAGCCTGAAACAGCAGTTTGGCCTGACGATGGTGATCGTGGCGCACGGTTTGGCGGTAATCCGCCATATGAGCGATCGCGTGGCGGTGATGTATCTCGGTCAGATTGTCGAACTGGCCAGCGTCGATGAGATTTTTGATGCGCCGCTCCATCCTTATACGCAAGCGTTGATTGCCTCCGCGCCACAAATGCAGCCGGGCGTCAGTCGCACCATCCCAATGCTGCAGGGTGATTTGCCCAACCCAGCAGATCCACCTAGCGGCTGCCGTTTTCATACCCGTTGTCCCTATGCCACAGCGGAATGTCGCCAGTTTGAACCGATTAATCAGGTGCTGAGCGGCGGCCGTCAAATTGCCTGTCACCGCTGGCAGGAGATTAATCGCGATCGCAGCGTCATCACCCTTGCGCCACCTTCCGCCGCTTTTTTACGTCGCCGCGCCCTGTTTGAGCAGGCGGTGAATCAGCAAGCCTAACCTCTGGAGATACACCGTGAAGCAAGCTCGTCATACGTTATTAACCGCCCTCAGCGGTCTGTTACTGCTCGGGGCTAGCGCCCACAGCCAGGCTGACAGCGTGATTCGCATCGGCCTGGGCGCCGATCCCGACATGCTCGATCCGCATCTGGCGCGCACCTATTACGGCCGTTTTGTTTTTGCGGCCATGTGCGATCGTTTGGTCGATGTTGACCAAAACCTCAAAGTGGTACCGGGTCTCGCGACCGATTGGGCGTGGAGCGAGGACGGCAAAACGCTGACCATGAATCTGCGCAGCGGCGTGACCTTCCACGATGGCGAAAAATTTGATGCGCAAGCGGTGAAATTCAATATCGAACGTGCGCAAACGCTGCCGGGTTCGCTGCGTAAAAGTGAAATCTCCTCGATTGAAAGCGTGGAAGTGAGCGGCCCGATGCAGGTGAAGTTCCACCTGAAAAACCCGGATGCGGCGCTGCTGAGCCAACTGACCGACCGCGCCGGAGCCATGCTGGCACCGGAAGCGGCGAAAAAGCCCGATTTCGCCGCTCATCCGGTCTGCTCTGGCCCGTATCAGTTCGACAGCCGTGTTCAGCAGGATCGCATCGTGCTGAAGCGCTATGACAATTACTGGAATAAAGGCGCCTATCACTTCGATAAGGTGATTTTCCTGCCGATCCCGGATGCTTCAGTGCGCCTCGCGAACCTGCGTGCGGGCGATTTGGATCTCACCGAAGGCGTGGCCGCCAGCGATGTGAAAACCGTTGAAGCCGATAGCAAACTGGCGCTGGCAAAAGTCACAGGTCTTGGTTATCAGGGCATCACTTTCAATATCAACAACGGCAAAGTCGATGCTAATAGTCCGCTGAAAGATGCGCGGGTGCGTGAAGCGTTCTCACTGGCGATTGACCGTGATGCGCTGAATCAGGTGGCGTTTGAAGGCTTATATACGCCAGCCAATCAGGCGTTTTCACCGGTCAGCGCGTATCACGTCAAAACACCGATCGCACCGCGCGATGTTGAGAAAGCCAAAGCACTGCTGAAGGCTGCGGGTGTTACCACACCGCTGAATCTGACGCTGCTGGTCAGCAATAACCCGACCGCGCAGCAGGTGGGCCAGGTGATTCAGGCGATGGTCGGTGAAGCCGGTTTCAACCTCAATCTGCAAATGAGTGAGTTCGCCACCCTGTTGGATCGCCAGCAGCGCGGGGATTATCAGCTTAGCTTGTCGGGTTGGTCTGGTCGTCCGGATCCGGACGGCAGCATCTATTCGTTTATTAACAGCAAAGGCACGCTCAATGACGGACGCTACAGCAATGCGCAGGTCGATGAGTGGCTGAATGCCGCGCGTCTCACCAACGACCAGGCACAGCGTCAGGCGCTCTACACCCAGGTGGTGAACCAACTGCAAAGCGATATGCCGATTGCATACCTCTACTTTGAGCCACGCATTTTTGGCATGTCGAAAAAACTGCAGGGCTTCAAAGCCTGGCCGGACGGATTGGTACGTTTGGCTGGCGTAAGTCTGGCGCAGTAAACCGCTAAGGAGCGAGGATGCTGGAACTGATTGTAAAACGGCTATTGCTGGCCATTCCGACGCTGCTGCTGGTGAGCATTATGGTGTTCGCACTGCAAAAGCTGCTGCCGGGCGATCCGGTGCTGGCGATGGCGGGCGAAGAGCGCGATCCAGCGGTTATCGCCCAGCTGCGGGCGGAATATCATCTGGACGATCCGATTCCCGCGCAATATTTCGCCTGGATGGGTAATGCGCTAACCGGCGATTTGGGCATGTCGCTGCGCACCAAAGAGCCGGTGACGGCGCTGATCGCCAGCAAATTGCCGGTCACGCTGGAATTGTCATTGCTGGCGATGATTATCGCGCTGGTGATTGGCATCAGCATGGGCATCATCGCCGCAGTGCGCAAAGACAGTTGGGTCGATCACACCACCAACTTTGTCGCGCTTTCCGGGATTTCAGTGCCTCACTTCTGGCTCGGTATTCTGCTGATTTTGCTGTTTTCCGTGCACCTGCAATGGCTGCCGGCATCGGGTTTTGTGCCGGTTAGCGAAGATGTGGCGCAGAACCTGAAAACGCTGCTGCTGCCGGCGCTGGTGCTTGGTACCGGACTGGCCGCCACGTTAATGCGCCACACTCGCGCTTCAATGATCGCCGTGCTGAAAGCGGATTACATTCGCACCGCACGCGCCAAAGGGCTGCTGGCAAAGAAAGTGGTGCTCAAGCATGCGTTGCGTAATGCGCTGATGCCGATAGTTACTCTCACCACGCTGCTGTTTGGCGAGTTGCTGGGTGGCGCGGTGCTGACCGAGCAGGTCTTCACGCTGCCCGGCTTTGGCAAGATGATTGTCGATGCGGTATTCAACCGTGATTACGCCGTGGTGCAAGGCGTGGTGCTGGTGGTGGCGATTGGCTTCTTGCTGCTCAATCTGCTGGCTGATGTGCTCTATATGATCATTAACCCGAAAATGCGAGGCTGACCATGAGCGAGGTATTAACCGCTGGCGCACTGCCTGCAGTGGCAAAGCCGAATCGTCGGGTGCTGAAAAAGTTTCTGCGTAATAAAAGTGCGCTGATTGGTGCGGTGATTGTGCTGCTGTTTGTCGCCGTGGCGCTGCTGGCACCGTGGCTGGCACCGTTTGATCCCATCAAAGCCAATTTCCTTGCGGTGCGTAAAGCACCTACGGTGCTGCACTGGTTTGGCACCGATGAGCTGGGGCGCGATATTTTGTCTCGCCTGGTGTGGGGCGCCCGTACTTCGCTGCTGGCGGGCTGCATTTCGGTGCTGATCGCCATTCTGATTGGTGTGCCGCTTGGGTTGATTGCCGGTTACTGGCAAGGCTGGTGCGACGGCATTATTTCGCGCTTTATCGAAGCGCTGCTGGCATGCCCGTTTCTGATTCTGGCAATCGCGCTGGGAGCGTTTCTCGGCCCGAGCTTATCAAACGCTATGATTGCCATCGGTTTATCTGCGATGCCGATTTTCGCGCGCTTGACGCGCGGCCAGGTGATCGCCATACGCCACGAAGAGTACATTGACGGCGCGCGAGCGATTGGCCTGCCCGATCGCTGGATCATCCTGCGTTACGTGCTGCCCAATGTGCTGTCGCCAATTCTGGTGCAGGCCACGCTGGCGATTGCTTCGGCGATCATTACCGAAGCCAGCCTCTCATTCCTTGGCCTCGGCCAGCAACCGCCCTCGCCTTCATGGGGCGCGATGCTGAATACCGCCAAAGGCTTTCTCGAACAGGCGCCGTGGATGTCGATTTTCCCCGGACTGGCTATTTTTCTCACCGTGCAGGGCTTCAACCTGCTGGGCGACGGTTTGCGCGACGCGCTCGACCCACGTGATGACTCACACTAAGGAACGATCATGAGTGAACTGGATTTTAACGTCAGCTATGCCTCACACCGCGTACCGATGATGGGACGCAACGCGGTTGCCACTTCGCAGCCGCTGGCGGCGCAAGCCGGGATGCGTATGTTGCAACAGGGCGGCAATGCGGTAGATGCGGCGATTGCCAGTGCAATGGCATTGACCGTGCTGGAGCCTAGCGGCAACGGACTCGGCAGTGACGCCTTTGCGATTATCTGGGATGGCAAACAGCTGCACGGTTTGAATGCCTCGGGCCGCTCGCCCACCGCATGGAACCCGGAACGCTTTGCCGGACGCGATGCCATGCCGGAAATTGGCTGGGAAGCGGTCACCGTGCCGGGCGCGGTTTCGGCGTGGGTCGAGCTGGCCGAACGCTTTGGCACGCTGCCGCTCACCACGCTAGCGCAACCGGCCATTGAATACGCGCGCGATGGTTTCCCGGTTTCACCGCTGATTGGTCATCTATGGCAGCGCGCCTACCACAAGCTGAAAGATCAGCCCGGCTTCGTCGAGTGCTTTGCGCCTGATGGACGACCGCCGCGTGCCGGCGAGCTGTTCCGTAATCCGGCGCAAGCCGAAACGCTGCAAAAAATCGCCGAAACGCGCGGTGAAACCTTCTATCGTGGCGAGCTGGCTGAAAAGATAGTGGCGTTTGCTGAGCAGCATGGTGCGGCGCTGAGCCTTGATGATCTGAAAAATCATCGCGCCGACTGGGTAGAATTGTTATCGCGTCCGTTTGCGGGCGGATCGGTGCAGGAACTGCCGCCGAACGGTCAGGGCATCGCCACCCTGATTGCGCTGGGCATTCTCGAACAGTGGGATATCGGCCGCTATGAACCGGATTCGGTGCCGTGGCTGCATCTGTCGATTGAAGCGATGAAGCTGGCGCTGGCCGATCTGGATCGCTATGTCAGCGATTACGATCACCTTGAGTTCCCGGCAGAATTGCTTCTCAGTGATGAGTATTTAAAACAGCGCGCGCAGTTGATTAATCCCGAACGGGCCGGAGATTTTACCTTTGGCTCCCCGCAGCAGAGCGGCACGGTTTATCTTTCTACCGCTGATGCCAGCGGCATGATGGTGTCCTTTATACAGTCAAACTACATGGGCTTCGGTTCTGGCGTAGTGGTGCCGGGCACCGGCATTAGCCTGCAAAATCGTGGCTGCGGTTTCTCGCTCGATCCGCAGCATCCCAATGTGGTGGCCGGCGGCAAACGTCCGTTCCACACCATCATTCCGGCGTTTGCCCTCGACGGTGACGGCCAGCCGCTGATGTCGTTTGGCGTGATGGGCGGCCCGATGCAGGCGCAAGGTCATTTGCAGATGGCGCTGCGTATCATGCAGCATAAGCAAAACCCGCAGGCAGCGATTGATGCACCGCGCTGGCGCGTTGAGCAAGGACGTGCGGTGGTGGTTGAACCCGGCATCGACCGTAACGTGCTGGCGAAGCTGCGCGAGATGGGGCACCAGATCACGCTGGAAGATCCTTTGCTCGGCTATAACTTCGGCGGTGCGCAGGCGATTGTGCGCGATCCGCAAGGCTTCTATATCGCCGCCACTGAAAGCCGTAAGGATGGTCAGGCGCTGGTGTTTTGATTTAACGTGTTAAAACGGTCACCATTATTGGTGACCCTGGAATTCCGCCATTTCCTTATCGGGTGCGCATTTATGCGCACCAGGCAAACGCCGCCCGTTGTACCCGTCAGGCCATTGCACTATTCTTTAGGACCATTCCCATCGAATCGAATTAGCCATAACAGGAGTTCATCATGGCGTCAGGAATTTCTCGCATCTGGATGCGTACCGGCATGCTGATGGTCAGCGCGTTAGTGGTGCTGCAACTCACAGCCTGCGGTGACAAAGAGGGCGATCAGCGTAAAGCGTTCAGTGACTTCCTTCAGAACACGGTGATGCGCAGTGGCGAACATCTGCCAAGCCTGAGTGAAAACCAAAAGCAAACCTTCGGCAACTACGCCAGCGACTACGCCATCCTTTATGGCTTCTCGCAGCAGACCAATCAGGCGATTGAGCAAGGCATGCGCCCGGTGGTTGATGAGTTAGCGGCGATTCGTGTACCGCAGGATTACCTCACGCGTCGCGATAGCTTGCGCCAGGCCAGCGGCAATCTGAGCGTGCTGACCCAGCAGATTCAGAGCGCCAAAATGCAGGCGGACAGCAGCAAAGCCACCCTGAAGCAGCCGGATGACCTGAAGAAAGTGTATGACGCGGCCTACGTCAAAGTCGTGACGCAGCCAGCGAGCACGCTGATTCCGCTGCTGCCACAGCTGCAGGCGCTGAGCCAGGCAGCCGTGCAAACCGGTGACTATCTGCAATCGCAAGGCACGCGTGTAACCTTCAACGATGGCGGCGTACAGTTCCCAACCCAGGATCAGGCAACGCAATACAACACGCTGATGAGCAATCTCTCCAGCAACGCGCAAGCGCTGACGCAAGCGCAAAATGCGGTGCAAGGCGGGTTGTAACAGTCGAACTATTTTAGTGGTCGCCATCAATGGCGACCCTGAAAGTCTGTTGTC
This sequence comes from Pantoea sp. GCM10028869, assembly GCF_042666835.1. Classification (NCBI taxonomy): domain Bacteria; kingdom Pseudomonadati; phylum Pseudomonadota; class Gammaproteobacteria; order Enterobacterales; family Erwiniaceae; genus Pantoea; species Pantoea sp. GCM10028869. Next base: position 138,783 of record NZ_JBHTGO010000007.1, read on the forward strand.
CCTTTTCAGAATTTCGTCACTTCCTTACAGCTCACTTATCTGCTGCAGCATATTGTGATCTGGCGCATTTTCGACCACAAATAGTTTGTGACATTGATCACACTTACACAATAAAGCGCCCACTTCAAAAGGTGACTTAAGTCACATTCATCGCCTTGTTTTGCTTAATTTTTCGGCACCGTTGCTTTCTTACAGCGCCTTTTTGTGATCAATGTCACCTTATCGCCCCCCAATCACCCCAACTTAGCGTGATCTGCATCACACTTAGGTGCAGCTCTACGCAGCGTAATAAACTAGTGCTAGAGTCCGCGTGCATACAGTAATGCCACGGCCCCCGCCGTAACGTTCAAACAAAAACAAACGCGCTCTCTTATTGCAGCGCGTCTCAATAAGGGGTGGGTTTATGTCCTCATCAGTAAAGGTCAAGGTTCAGAGCTTTGGTCGCTTTCTGAGTAATATGGTGATGCCTAACATCGGTGCGTTTATCGCATGGGGTATCATCACTGCGCTGTTCATCCCAACCGGATGGATTCCAAACGAAACGCTGGCGAAACTCGTCGGTCCAATGATCACCTACCTGCTGCCGCTGCTGATTGGTTTCACCGGTGGACGTCTGGTTGGCGGCGATCGCGGTGGCGTGGTCGGTGCGATCACCACCATGGGCGTGATCGTCGGTGCCGATATGCCGATGTTCCTCGGCTCCATGATTGCCGGTCCGCTGGGCGGCTGGGCGATCAAATCCTTTGACCGCGTTGTTGATGGCAAGATCAAAAGCGGCTTCGAGATGCTGGTTAACAATTTCTCGGCCGGTATCATTGGTATGCTGCTGGCGCTGCTGGCGTTTGTCGCTATCGGTCCACTGGTTGAAGGCCTGTCTCACATTCTCGCCGCGGGCGTGAATCTGATGGTGCAGAACAACCTGCTGCCGCTGACCTCAATCTTTGTTGAACCGGCGAAAATCCTGTTTCTCAATAACGCCATCAACCACGGTATCTTCTCGCCGCTGGGTATCCAGCAGGCGAGCGAGGCGGGCAAATCAATCTTCTTCCTGATTGAAGCCAACCCTGGTCCGGGTATGGGCGTGCTGGTTGCCTACATGGTATTTGGCCGCGGTAGCGCCAAACAATCTGCAGGCGGTGCAGCGATCATCCACTTCCTTGGTGGTATCCACGAAATTTACTTCCCATACGTGCTGATGGCGCCGCGTCTGTTGCTGGCGGTAATTCTCGGCGGTATGACTGGCGTATTCACCCTGACACTGCTGAACGGCGGCCTGGTCTCTCCGGCTTCTCCAGGTTCCATCCTGGCGGTGCTGGCGATGACGCCAAAAGGCGCTTACTTCGCGAATATCGCTGCCATTATCGCTGCATTTGCCGTCTCCTTTGTGGTCTCAGCTATCCTGCTGAAAACCAGCAAAGTGAAAGAAGATGACGACATCGAAGCGGCGACGCAGCGCATGCAGGATATGAAAGCGCAGTCAAAAGGTCAGGCTGTTGCCGGTTCGCCAGTTGCTGGCGATGCGATGAGCGTTGACCTGAACCACGTGCGTAAAATCATCGTAGCCTGTGACGCCGGTATGGGTTCAAGTGCGATGGGTGCGGGCGTGCTGCGTAAGAAAGTGCAGGACGCGGGTCTGAGCAATATCTCTGTCACCAACACGGCGATTAACTCGCTGCCGGGCGACGTTGATCTGGTGATTACCCACCGCGATCTGACCGAACGTGCAATGCGTCAGGCGCCGCAGGCGCAGCACATTTCGCTGAACAACTTCCTTGATAGCGCGCTGTACAGCAACCTGACCGAACGTCTGGTGGCCGCTAACCGCAGCGAAGCGCGTCGTGAAACCGTGCAGACCACGCTGGCTGACAGCTACGACGAAGGCAACGCGCACCTGTTCAAACTGGGTGCAGACAACGTGTTCCTCGGTTTGAGTGCCACCCATAAAGAGCAGGCGATTCGCTTTGCGGGTGAGCAGCTGGTGAAAGGCGGCTACGTGCAGCCGGAATATGTTGATGCGATGCTGGAACGCGAAAAGCTGACGCCAACTTACCTCGGTGAATCCATTGCTGTGCCACACGGTACTGTAGAAGCGAAAGACCGCGTGCTGAAAACCGGCGTGGTGTTCTGCCAGTATCCGGCGGGCGTGCAGTTTGGTGATGAACCAGAAGACGTGGCGCGTTTGGTGATTGGTATCGCCGCTCGCAATAACGAGCACATTCAGGTGATTACCAGCCTGACCAACGCGCTGGATGATGACAGCGTGATTGAGAAGCTGGCCAATACCACCAGCGTGCAGGACGTGTTGGATCTGCTCTCGGGCAGCACCGTCAAAGCGTAATACCCCGTTTTACCTTCCCTGGGGCGGGTAAGCCCGTCCCACATTTCCGGGGCGGACTTGCCCGCCCTTTCGTCATTTGATATGGGTCAAATTTATGAAAGCGTTACATTTTGGAGCAGGTAACATCGGTCGCGGTTTTATCGGTAAGTTACTGGCAGATGCCGGCATCGAGCTGGTGTTTGCTGACGTCAATCAGGTGGTACTTGATGCCCTTAACGCCCGTCATGAGTATCCGGTTCATGTGGTTGGCGAACAGGCAAAAGTCGAAATCGTAACAGGCGTGAGCGCCGTTAACAGCACCAGCGATGACATCGTTACGCTGATTGCTGAGGTTGATATCGTGACCACGGCGGTTGGCCCGCAGATTCTGGAGCGCATCGCCGGTGGCGTCGCGAAAGGTCTGGCCAAACGCAGCGACAGCGGTAATGTGCGTCCACTCAACATCATCGCCTGTGAAAACATGGTGCGCGGTACCAGCCAGCTGAAACAGCACGTGCTAAAAGCGCTGCCAGAGCAGTATCACGCATGGGTTGAAACGCATGTTGGCTTCGTGGATTCCGCGGTAGACCGCATCGTGCCGCCGTCCGAAGCGGGCACCACCGATCCGCTGGAAGTCACCGTGGAAACCTTCAGCGAGTGGATTGTTGATAAAACCCAGTTCAAAGGGGAATTGCCGAACATTCCTGGCATGGAATTGACCGACAACCTGATGGCATTCGTTGAGCGCAAGCTGTTCACTCTCAATACCGGTCACGCCATCACCGCGTATCTCGGCCAGCTGGCTGGTCACGCTACCATTCGTGACGCGATTCTCGATGAGAACGTGCGTGCGGTAGTGCAAGGCGCGATGCAGGAGAGCGGCGCCGTGCTGATCAAGCGTTATGGTTTTGAAGCCGATAAACATGCTGCCTATATCCAGAAAATCCTCACCCGCTTCGAAAACCCGTACCTGAAAGATGACGTTGAGCGCGTCGGTCGTCAGCCGCTGCGTAAACTCAGCGCGGGCGATCGCCTGATCAAGCCAACGCTGGGCACGCTGGAGTATCAGCTGCCGCACGATAATCTGGTTCAGGGCATTGCCGCCGCGATGCACTATCGCAGCGAAGCCGATCCGCAGGCGCAGGAACTGGTCGCGCTGCTGGCAGAAAAAGGCCCGCAAGCCACGCTGGCGGAAATTTCTGGCCTGGATGCCAACAGCGAAGTGGTCACCTCAGTGGTGAGCGCTTACAACGCTATGGCATAATGCGCGCCCTTTAGTGGTTAACTCGGGCGCGCTTGCGTGCCCGCTGGCGGTAGCTGAACGATGCAGGCAATGATGGAAGAGAAGCAGGCTTTTGAAAACCGGGTGCTTGAGCGCCTGAACGCCGGTCGTTCGGTGAGAAGCTTCCTGATCGCCGCCGTTGAGCTGCTGACCGAAGCGGTTAACCTGCTGGTGCTGCAAGTGTTTCGCAAGGACGATTACGCGGTTAAATACGCGGTAGAACCGCTGCTGCTGGGTGATGGTCCGCTGGGCGAACTCTCGGTTCGCCTCAAGCTGATTTACGGCCTGGGCGTGATCAACCGGCATGAGTACGAAGATTGTGAACTGCTGCTGGCGCTGCGTGAGGAGCTGAATCACGATATCAGCGATTATCGTTTTACCGACGATGAGATCCTCGGCCCGTTTGGCGAACTGCACTGCGTGGCCGCCTGGCCACCGCAGCCAGACTTCAACCGCGACGACGACCAACTGCGCTCCATGCAGCAACAGCGCTATCTGCAGATGGTGCGTTCAACCATGGTGCTGTCGCTCACCGAGCTGATTTCACGGATTTCGCATAAGCAGGTGTTTAAAAAGCCGGCGCTGTAGTTTTCGTATGAACAAGCGCGATGAACCGTGCCGCTGCGGATAAGTGCGCGTGAGGCATCTACGTCTTAAATCAGCACGCATTGTCGCGGCGCGATTTATCGCGCGAAGTCATGCGCTGCAAAGTTGCCTGAATTTGATGTATCCTTTGCCTGTTTTCCTTAACGAGTTTTCCCCCAATGAAAGAACAAGAAAAAGCCGAGATCAAACTTCTGAGCGATCAGCTCGATGCGCTCAACCGCAAAGAAGCCCCGCTGTTAGCCTCTGGCGATGCCGAAAAGCTCGGTGAACTGCTGCGTGAAAAAGAGAAGCTGGAGCTGGAAATTGAGCGCCTGCGCGGTGTGCGCACCGAGAAGCTGAGCAAAGAAGCGCAACAGCTGCAGAAGCTGGGCTTTAGCCGCGAAATCACCAAAAAAGAACAAGCCAACATGGGCGCATTCAAGAAAAGCGTGCGCGGCCTGGTGGTGGTACACCCAATGACCGCGCTCGGACGTGAGATGGGACTGAAAGTGATGACCGGCTACGCGAAGCAGCCGTTCTAATCTTGACTTACGCGGCGTGTGAAACGTCGCGTAGGATGCCCGCCGCCTGATGAACTTGTTCATTCAGACTGTCCAGCAAGGCATAACGACGGCGATACTCGGCGCGCTTCTTGCTGGCAATCTCTTCCAAATCTTTACGCTCCGCGCGTAACGGCAACGTAAATAGCTCATCGCCACGCGCCACGCCACCCAACGACAACCAAAACTCGCTGTAGCTGGCAAAGAACTTATCACCTTTACTGTGACGGTAGCGCAGGCTGCGAAACACGTGCGTGGTATCGCCAACGGCGGTGATCGCCTCAACGCCACACTGTTCCGCCAGATTAAATACTACTTCCATCAGCAGGCGTTTTGGGAATACGCCGTGCGCCGCTTTGGTGGCATCGCGAATCACATCGTTAGAAATATGCTTACGCGGCCCCTGCAATCCACCAATTAATAACGTGCGCTTCTGCTGTTCGCGAATAATTGAGAAAGAGAGCGACGCAATTAACTGCGTTTCATAGCGCAATTCCAAAGTAATTTCACCTTCACGGTCAAAGCGGCCCGGACAGCAGTGAATCACATACGTCTCATCATTTTTGCCGCTCAGGCTGGCCAGTAAATTATCACCCGGACTCTGCAACAGCTGACGCAGCGCCGCATTGTCTAACTGATCCATCAACGTATAGTGATCGATGATCGCCTGCGCGCGCTGCGCCACGCTGAATCCCGCACGCAGATAAGGACGATGTGGCTTCGCCGGCAGCAAACCCTGCATGGTCAGCAGCTGTGGTAACGCAGATAATTGCGCCAACTGGTGCAGGTAATTAAAGGTAGTTACAGGAAAGACCAGCGATCTTAAGGCAAATTTCGCGCGAAATCTTCCGCTATTCCATAATTTATTTGGCCTGAACTTTCCGCTTATTAACGGCAAAAATAGCGGTGCTGACGAATCATTATTCGTCACAGAAGTTGTGATAGTAGACATGATTATTTAGGCTTGGCGAGACAAATTATCGCCACTATATGCCCCAAATTATCAACGGCAGGTTAATAGCTTTCGCAGCGGAATAGTCGTGTGCGGGAATATTCAGGTCGTTTAGCAAGGGTTTATAAAGGCGAAAAAAAACCGGTGAAGAGATCACCGGTTTAGTGCGTTGCGGCTATAGCCTGAACTTACTTCGCAGCAGCGAAACGTGCTGCAGCTTCGTCCCAGTTCACTACGTTCCAGAATGCTTTGATGTAATCAGGACGTTTGTTCTGATACTTCAGGTAGTAAGCGTGTTCCCACACGTCCAGACCGATGATCGGCGTGCCTGAAACGCCAGCAACGGCTTCACCCATCAGCGGGCTATCCTGGTTTGCGGTTGAAACCACAGCCAGTTTGTCGCCTTTTTTCACCAGCCACGCCCAGCCTGAACCGAAGCGAGTAGTCGCAGCTTTCTCAAACTCAGCCTGGAAAGCTTCAACGCTACCGAAATCTTTTTCGATGGCGGCTTTCAGGTCGCCCTGCAGCGAGGTGCCCAGCTTCAGACCTTTCCAGAAGAAGCTGTGGTTAGCGTGGCCGCCTGCGTTGTTACGCAGTGGACCTTTTTTGTCTGCTGGCAGCTGATCCAGTTTGGTGATCAGCTCTTCTACCGGCAGGTCAGCGAATTCGGTACCTTCCAGCGCAGCGTTAGCGTTGTTAACGTAGGTCTGGTGGTGTTTAGTGTGATGGATTTCCATCGTCTGCTTGTCGAAGTGCGGTTCCAGTGCGTCGTACGCATACGGCAGGGATGGCAGTGAATAACTCATGTTCTTCCTCTCCATTTTAGTGTTTTGCAGCACCACCTCACTGGGCGTGCCGCGTAAGCAGTCGGATCATTATAGTTAAAAACATGATCCGTAAAAGGGTTATCAATGCCTTAGAATTGATAAGGATTTGATGAATTTGGGAAAAGGTGCGCACGCACGGCTACACCTTGTGGCTGCTGGCGCGCAGTTTTAGCTGCACCGGCAGTTCATTGATGGCTGGCGGCTCATCACCTTTGAGCGCCGCCAGCAGACGTTTACCCGCCATGCGCCCCATCTCTTCATACGGCAGCACAATGCTGGTGAGCGGCGGCGAACATACGGCCGCTAGCGGACCGCCGCCGATGCTGGCAATCGCCAACTGGCTGGGAATCGCAATCCCCGCCGCATGGCACGCCATGATAGCGCCGCAGGCCACTTCGTCGCTGGTGCAAATCAGCACATCCAGCTCCGGCCAGGTCAGGCGAATTTCCGCCAGCAAGCTGTGCCCGGCGGCAAAGGTCGGCATTTTCGGCGAGGTCACCACGCGATGCGGCGCCTGATTCATCGCCAGCATGCCGCTGTGCCAGCCATTCAGCAGCTGGCGGAAGATGGTGTTATTACTCTGCGTGCACAGCAAACCGAGATTGCGATAGCCGCGCTCGACCAGACTTTGCACCAACTGGCGAATCGCTTTGGCGTAATCGACACCAATGCTGATCCCCGCCGAATCCTGATGCACGCCGCCAATATCCATGACCGGTAGCCCGGAATTGCTCAGCAGACGATGCGCTTCGGCGGCGTTATCAAAATTGAAATGCACCATCGCCGCCGGATTATAGGAGAGCAACATTTCGATCAGCTCGCTCTCTTCTGCCGCCGAATGGTTGGCTTCAGCCAGCATCATGTTATAGCCCTGCGGCCGCAGCACTTCCTGTAGCGCTTCGGAAACAATTGCACTGCCCGGCGTGGCAAACGATGGCACCACCATGGTGATCAGGCGTGATGTGGCAGATGCCAGATTGCTCGCCTGCACATTCGGCACATAGGAGAGCTCAATCACTGCCGCATCGATTTTGGCGCGAATTTCAGGCGACACTTTCTCCGGCATGCGTAGCGCGCGCGACGCTGTCATGGTGCTTACGCCCACCAAACGGGCAACATCGGCTAAAGTGCTTTTACCGGTACCGCGCCGTTTTTTTTCTGTCATGCGATCTCCTGCATTACTCGCTACTTTTTTGCCAGGACGCAGCTTAAAACCAAATCTGTTAACGCGCCATGTGAAAAACCACAGTTTCGGGCATGCCTCACCCCGCGATCTTTTCAGAATGATTGAGCATGTCAGGTGCTTGCAACCAAGACAAACGCACAGCAAGGAAATGTTAGCGATAACACGTTTTTTAACAATAACGGTGTTAGCGCTAACTTTTGCGACAATCATCACAGAAAACCGCTGAGAAAATAACCTACATTGCACTCCATCGACGAATAAACAGGAATGACTGATGCTCACTCAATGGCTAACGCCGCAACATATTCGGGTAGTCGAGCAGGTTAGCGACTGGCAGGAAGCAGTGCGATTATCTGCCGAACCGCTGCTGGCCGCTGGGGCGATCAGCCCGGCTTATCTCGATGCCATCTTCACTTCGCATGCCGAACTCGGCCCTTACTACGTGCTGGCGCCGGGCCTGGCGATGCCGCATGCCCGCCCGGAACAAGGCGCGCGCAAAAACGGCCTGTCGTTGCTGCATGTGAAAAATGGCGTGAATTTTCAGGCCGATGAAAACGATCCGGTTTATGTGGTCATCATGCTGTGCGCGGTATCTGGTGACGATCACATTCAGATGATCACCGCCTTAGCGGACGTGTTCAGCGACGAATCCCGCCTGCAGCAGTTGCTGTCGGCTTCTACCCTGTCAGCGATTGAAGCTGTCATTGAAAATAAATAACCAGAGAACCCTATGATGAAAAAAGTCCTGATTGTGTGTGGAAATGGTTTAGGTAGCAGCTTTATTGTTGAAATGAACGTGAAGAAGATTGTGGCGGAATTAGGCAAAGAGGCAGAAGTGGGCCACACCGATTTAACCTCTGCGAAATCTGAACAGGCTGATTTAATCATTGCCGCAAAAGATATTGCCGACCAACTAGCCGGGCACAGCGCGAAAGTCGTTGGTCTGACAAACCTGCTGGATAATGCAAAGATTAAAGAAATTTTGGCTGAAAATATCTAACAACAGTTTATCCCGAAAAACTTTACTCACTATGGAGTAAGTTATGCTGCAGTTTATAATTAAGGATGTTCTTGGAACACCCGCTATACTTGTCGGCCTTTTTTCCCTGTTTGGTTTATTACTGCAAAAGAAACCGGTTTCTGATGTTATTTCCGGTACGCTTAAAACCATCATGGGTTTTGTTATTCTCATCGCCGGGGCCAATTTAATTGCGGCCACATTGACCATCTTCAGTCAGCTGTTTGAGCACTCTTTTAATATTCAGGGCGTAGTGCCAAATACGGATGCAATGGCCGCGCTGGCGCAGAAAAGTTACGGCACCGAAACCGCCATGATTATGGTGTTTGGTATGCTGGTGAACATCTTGCTGGCGCGCATTACCCCGTTGAAATACATCTTCCTGACCGGTCACCACACGCTGTATATGTCGGCGATGCTGGCGGTAATTCTGTCGGTAGGCGGCATTCACGGCTTCTGGCTGGTGCTGATTGGTTCGCTGATTCTCGGCACCATGATGGTGGTTTGCCCGGCGATTCTGCAGCCGTTCACCCGCAAAATCACCAACTCGGACGATCTGGCGCTCGGCCACTTTGGCTCAACCGGCTATCTGCTCTCCGCGTTAGTGGGCAAAATGGTCGGTAAAGGCAGCCCGTCGATTGAAGAGCTTAAGGTGCCGAAAACCCTCAACTTCCTGCGCGACTCATCGGTAGCGATTTCGCTGACCATGATGATTCTTTTTATCGCGCTGGTTCTGGTTGCCGGTAAAGAATTCACCGAAAGCATCAGTGGCGGCCAAAACTACATTGTGTTCGCCATCATTCAGTCGATCACCTTTGCTGCGGGCGTCTATATCATCCTCGCCGGTGTGCGCATGGTGATTGCCGAAATCGTGCCGGCCTTTAAAGGTATCGCCGATAAGCTGGTACCCAACGCCAAACCGGCGCTGGATTGCCCAACCGTGTTCCCGTTCGCGCCGAATGCGGTGATCATCGGCTTCCTGTCGAGCTTCTCCGCCGGCTTGATTAGCATGTTCCTGTGTCCGCTGTTTGGTCTGAGCGTAATCGTTCCGGGTCTGGTACCGCATTTCTTCTGCGGTGCGACCGCTGGCGTCTACGGCAATATCACCGGCGGACGTCGCGGCGCTGTGATCGGTGCCTTTGTGCAAGGCTTGCTGATCTCCTTCCTGCCAGCGATTCTGCTGCCGCTGATGGGCGACCTCGGCTTCGCTTCCACCACCTTCGGTGATGCCGACTTCGGCATTGTTGGTATCGTGCTCGGCCACATTATTTCGTTCTTCCATTGATGTCATCAACAGCGCCTGCGGGCGCTGTTGTTGTAATGAGGAAATAAGTTATGCAAGCCAAATTCTCCCCCTCCTTAATGTGCATGGATCTCACGCGTTTTCGCGAGCAGGTTGAAGCGATGAATAGCACCGCTGCCTTTTATCATGTCGATATTATGGATGGCAGCTATGTGAAGAATATTACGCTGTCGCCGTTCTTTATTGAGAACCTGCGTAAAATTACTGATGTACCAATTGATGTGCATTTAATGGTAAATCATCCGGAAGATATTATCCCAATGTGCATTGAGGCCGGCGCAGATATTATTAGCTTCCACCCGGAAACCGCTAATAACAAAATTTTCCGCCTGCTGACGCAAATTAAAGACGCAGGCCGTCGCTGCGGCGTGGTGTTAAATCCGGCCACACCGGCAGAAACTATTCGTGAATATGCGCACCTGCTGGATAAAGTCACGGTGATGTCAGTGGATCCGGGTTTCGCCGGGCAAACATTTATCCCGCAAACGCTGAATAAGATTCGCCAGCTGATCGCCATGCGCGAAGAGCACGGTTATCACTATCTGACCGAAATTGATGGTTCATGCAACGCACGCACCTTCCGGCAGATTGCTGCTTCAGGCGTGGATGTGTTTATTGTGGGCACGTCGGGTTTGTTTAATCTGGATGACGATGTCGCGCAGGCGTGGCAGAAGATGGAGAGCATTTTCGCCGAGGAAACCGCAGCTGCGTAAACCTGCACATATCGTAGCGGCGCAATTTATTGCGCGATAAATCGCGCCGCGACAAAATGTGCACAATCAATGATCTGTTAACGCCCCAGCTCACTCAGCGATTTATCCAGCGCGCCTACCAGCCAGTCGATATCCGCTTCCTGGAACGCCAACGGCGGACGCAACTTCAGCACGTTGCCGTAAGGTCCCGCCACTGACGTCAGCACGCGGTGTTCGCGCAGTTTCTCGATCAAATCCAGCGCCAGCGCTTTATCCGGCGTTTTACTGGCGCGATCCTGCACCAGTTCGAAACCAATAAACAGGCCCGCACCGCGCACGTCGCCGATCGACTCGTGACGATCCATCAGTTTCTGCAGTTCACTCAACAGTTTGGCGCCCACCACGCGGCTGTGCTCCTGCAAGCCCTCTTCTTTAATTACCGTCAGCACCGCTTGCGCGGCGGCCATCGCCACCGGATTACCGCCAAAGGTGTTGAAGTAAGGAATCTCGTCACTAAATGCCGCTAGCACATCGCTTTTCGCCAGCAAACCTGAAACCGGAATGCCGTTGCCCATTGGCTTGCCGGTGGTGATCACATCGGGCACCACGCCGTGACGCGCAAAGCCCCAGAACGCATCGCCGGTACGACCAAAGCCCGGCTGCACTTCATCGGCAATGAAAATCCCGCCGTTGGCATGCACCACATCGACCGCTTTTTGCAGGAAACCGCGCGGGTTCGGCAATACGCCATCGGATGAGAAGATCGAGTCAGCGAGGAAGCCGGCAAACTTAATGCCGTGCGCTTTCATATCGTCAATCTGCTGCTGGATTTCATTGGCAAACCACTCGCCGAGATCGGGCGCATTCACGCGATAGGCATCCGGCGGTGAAACCAGACGCGTGGTTGCCGCCAACGGCTGTCCGCTGCCGAGGGCGGGCGACACACCTGACGTGAGATCGCTGGTGCCGTGATACGCCTCCTGCGACACGATAATGCCGGTGCCGCCGCTGAAAGCCCGCGCCACGCGGATCGCCAAATCGTTGGCTTCCGAACCGGTACACATGTACATGGCGCGATCGATGGCATCTGGCGTGGTCGCCAGCAGCTCTTCGGTGTAATCGAGAATGCGTTCGTGCAGATAGCGCGTGTGGGTGTTCAGCATCTTCATCTGCTGATTCACCGCCTCAATCACCGCCGGATGGCAGTGACCAATGCTCGCCACGTTGTTGTACACATCAAGATATTTATCACCGGCGGCATCCCACACATACTGCCCTTCGCCGCGCACTAAATGCACTGGCTTGCGGTAAAACAGGCGATACGACTCGCCCAACACTTTGCTGCGCTTGTCGGTTAGCTTGCGGGTTGCCGCATCCAGTCCGTCGGCGTGCTCAGCACGAAAACTGTTGGTATCCATGATGGTAGAACGTGTAGCCATGGTAACTCCCGTTGCGAAGGTGAAAGGGGTGCATGCGAAATCGCCGTTTGCCCATATCATGCCTGCTTTGGCGACAAATGCAACCAAATACACAAATACAACCAAATACACATGACGGCGTCATGACACTCAGGTAAGCTTAGGCCCAGGTTGAACACGCCACAGGGAAAAGTCATGCTGCAGGAAACCCGCTTACACCGCATTCGCGCGCTGCTGACCACGCAACATCAGCTCAGCACCGAACGCATCATCAATGAGCTTGGCATCTCGCGCGAAACCGCGCGGCGCGACATTATTGAGCTGGAAGCGCAGGGATTGGCGCGGCGGGTGCATGGCGGTTTGGTCGCCGTCGATAGCCAGCCAGAGCCGCCGCTGCAGGTGCGCCGTAACGCGCAGGCGAAAGAGAAACGCGCAATTGCGGTTGCTGCCGCGCAACATCTCCAGCCCGGCCAAACGCTGTTCCTTGATGCCGGCACCACCACCACCATGCTGGCCGAACAACTGCGCACCATGTCGGGTTTAACCATCATCACTAACAGCCTGCAGGCCGCGCTGGCGCTGAGCGCAGCGGAAGAGCATGAGACGCTGAATAATCAGGTGATTTTAATTGGCGGCATGATGATGGCAGGCGCACAGCAAACGCGCGGGGAGATGACGATTGGGGAAATTTATCGTTATCGCGCCGATGTGGCGCTGCTTTCGCCGGTCGGCATCGACGCTAAAAACGGTGCCAGCAGTTTTCATCCCCACGAAGCGGCGATTGCCCGCGCCATGGTACAGCAGGCAAACCGCACCATTTTACTGGCGGATCACAGCAAACTCGGCGTGATGAGCCGCACCGTTTATGCAGCGATTGCGGAAATCGATCTGCTGATCTGCGACAGCGGCGCGGCAAAACCCGGCGCGCTGACGGCGCTGCAACAAGCGCTGCCGCAGGTGCAGGTGGTTTAACCGATGAGAAAATAGCGGTAAGCAAACTCATGTAACGATGTTTCATCGCCCATTGCATGCCAGACGCGAAACTGGCGTAAACGTTCTTTTTTGCGCACCGGTAAATTAAGTCCATAAATTTCAAGCGTAACTGCGGCGGCCTTTTGGAACTCAGCTGAACATTCCGGTGCTACCTCAATTTCACCATTGTCATAATTACAGATGAAGTAATCTTCAAATTGATAATCAGGACGATCAGGTTTAATTAAAACTTCATCAAATTTTTCACGCTTTTGGCTCTGACACATATCGCAGCATGGAAACAAATTTTCCCAATGAAATGCCAAAGCCGGATACTGGCTTTTCGGTCTGAAATGCTCCAGTGTTTCCCGGCTTTCACTACCAATGAAACCATCACAAAATGCACAATGGTGATGCGTCATTACTAATAACTCTCGACGCACTGCTTGATAACAAGTGATAGAAAACCAGCGGAATGTTGCTGCCGGATTCCCCTCACGCGCTGAAATATAGCGGTCGGTCCACTCAGGATAATGCATTTTAAGACATGGCGGCCATGGTCCTCGATATGATTTGAACATTCCCTGTTCTCCTTATTTTTTTGAACGGCGTGCTATTTGTCGTAACTCCATCTCAATAATGGTTTCTAATTCTTCACCGCGCTCACGTATAGTTTGCGCCAAATCCATTAATTCACTGTCATCAGTAGGATTCTGCAAATAGCGATTACGAACCTTTTTGAATGATTTCAAGAGTTGTTCAGTTTCGACATCGAAACGTTCGTCGACATCAAAAATCTCTTCAAGAATAAGTTGAATACTTTTTCCTGCTCCGGATTCAGTAGGTACGATCTGATCCTGCATAGAAGCATCCCGCATCACATTGCGCTGTGGATCAGGCAGACGATAAACCCACGCATCCTCTACCGAACCAACGACAAAAGGCGAATGCGTTGATACAAAAACCTGGGAGTTGGGTAACAACTTTTGGATTGCGGGTAAAATGCGACGTTGCCATTTAGGGTGTAAATGAATATCTATTTCGTCGAGAAATAGTATTAGAGGCTGAGAGAATATGTCTTTTTTTTCTTCGAATTTAAGATATTCTAATCTTATAGCCAAATCACATACCCAACCAATAATTGATTTTAGTCCCTCAGGCAAAGAATCAAAAGCCATACATTTATCATCAATATTGAAAACAATCGACAATGGACTTCTACTTAGCTTAAAATCAATTTTAATGCCACTCAAGTTAAATATAAAAGCCTTTATCTTCCCAAGAGACTCTTGATATTTATTTGCCTCTTCATCTTCTTGTTCTATTTTAGCCAATGCATATTTAGTTAAGTTATTAGCAATCCATTGAGCAATAACATCCGAACGGATTGTTTTGTAAAATGATAAAGCATTTTCAAAAGGAGAATATTCAATTTCCTTAATTGAATCAAAAACGAATTCATCTTGATGGCTGGTATTTCCAGAGTAAGCAAATGCAGCAAATTGGAAATCTGTATCATTGAGCATTCTTTCTATATCAAAATAGTATGCATAGTTTTTTATTAAATCTCTAAAATTTTTGTCTCCATAATAATGTGTTTTCCCAACAGGATTAATTAAATAGTCTTGATCAATAAACAAACTTGTATCAATTTTGTTCACACAATAAAACCCATGACCGTTTCCAAATTTAAAATCTACTAAGCTGTAACCATTTAAAAACCTTTTAGATATGGGATGTTTATTGTTAAAGGGATCAAATATCGCAGCTAATGCATATAAAACCGTACTTTTCCCACAGCCATTCGGCCCGGTAAAAATGTGGATCTCGGCTTTTTCTCCGTCACGCAGTTCACTTTGAATCGGCGGAAAATCAAAATGCGTGTGCTCAAACACTCCGATGTCTTTGAGTGTGACACTTTCAATGCGATAAGGCTGGCGCATGATTACTTCCTTGTGCTGAAGGAAAAAATTAAAACAAACGCCGCGAGTGGCTGTAAACCGTGGCGCGTCCCGGCTTACTAAACCCGATTAGAGTTAAATTGCAACGTTCGGCTACCTCAACTGCGAGCTGTGTCGCAGCCGACACCGCGAACAGAATCTCCACGCCGCACATGGCGGATTTCTGCACCATCTCATAGCTGGCGCGACTGGAAACCAGCACCGCGCCCTGTTGCCACGGCTGCTGGCTGCGATTCCCCAGCAGTTTATCCAGCGCCACATGGCGACCGACATCTTCATACCCGCCCTGCAATTCGCCTTGCGGTGACATCCACGCCGCCGCGTGCGTGCAGCCGGTGAGGTTGCCGATCGGCTGGTAGTCGCGCAGCTGCGCCAGGCCTTTATCCAGATTGGCTAAATCAAAGGTTTGGCTGAACGGCAGCGGCTGTAATGGCTTACCGATTTGATCAAGTTGCTCCACGCCACACACGCCGCAGCCGGTACGGCCAGCCATGGCGCGGCGCTGCTCTTTCAGCGCCATAAAGCGGCGGCTGGAGAGTTCAATCTGTACTTCAATGCCATTACAGCCCGGAACCACATCGATACCGTAGATTTCATCCGGGCGCGCAATAATGCCTTCCGAGAGCGAGAAACCTATCGCAAAAGCTTCCAAATCATTGGGTGTCGCCATCATCACAACGTGCGAAATGCCGTTATAGACCAGCGCCACCGGCACTTCCTGCGCCAGCCAGTCTGTTTCCGCAAGGCTGATATCACGCCGCTGATGCACCTGCGCCTGCACCGCACCTGAGATCTTATTCACATTAATGTGACTTTCCTGCTCATTCTCTGTCACTTTTTTCGCCTCACATAACAACCTTACTAAAGTAGTGGTAATATTAGGTCGCTATTGCCGCAATATTCGTCGGGTTATTGTGACGCCCGATTCACTGCTCTGCAAAAGTAAAAATCATTCATGTTGAAAGGATAATCCATGAACGTCAGCCGAAGAAAATTCTTCAAGGTCTGTGCTGGCGGTATGGCAGGGACAACGGCAGCGCTGCTTGGCTTTGCGCCAGAGGTAGCGCTGGCGGAAACGCGACAGTATAAACTGCTGCGCGCACGCGAAACCCGTAACACCTGCACTTACTGCTCAGTTGGCTGTGGCTTGTTAATGTACAGCCTCGGTGACGGCGCGAAAAACGCCAAAGAGACCATTTTCCACATCGAAGGGGATCCGGATCATCCGGTGAGCCGCGGCGCATTGTGCCCGAAAGGCGCAGGCCTGCTCGACTTCATCCACAGTGAAAGTCGCCTGCAATACCCGGAATACCGCGCGCCAGGCTCCGATAAATGGCAGCGCATTAGCTGGGACGATGCCTTTGATCGCATCGCCAGGCTGATGAAAGCGGACCGCGACGCTAACTTTGTGGCGCAAAACGCTGCGGGCGTGACGGTAAACCGTTGGCTCTCCACCGGCATGCTGTGTGCTTCCGCTTCCAGCAACGAAACCGGCTACTTAACCCAGAAATTTACCCGATCGCTCGGCATGTTAGCGGTCGACAACCAGGCACGCGTTTGACACGGACCAACGGTAGCAAGTCTTGCTCCAACATTTGGTCGCGGTGCGATGACCAATCACTGGGTCGACATCCGTAATGCCAATCTGATCGTTGTGATGGGCGGGAACGCCGCTGAAGCGCATCCGGTGGGATTCCGCTGGGCGATGGAAGCCAAGATTCACAACAAAGCCAAACTGATTGTTATCGATCCGCGCTTCACGCGTACGGCATCGGTAGCCGATTTCTATACGCCGATTCGTTCGGGCACCGACATCACTTTCCTGTCGGGCGTACTGCTGTGGCTGATACAAAACGACAAAATCCAGCATGAATATGTGCAGGCGTACACCAATGCCAGCCTGATCGTGCGCGAGGATTATCATTTTGAAGATGGCCTGTTCAGCGGCTACGACGAAGAGAATCGCAAATACGACAAAACCAGCTGGAACTACGAGCTGGACGCCGACGGCTTCGCCAAACGCGACACCACGCTCACGCATCCGCGCTGCGTATGGAACCTGCTGAAGCAGCACGTTAGCCGTTACACGCCAGAAATTGTTGAACGCATCTGCGGCACGCCAAAAGCGGACTTCCTGCACGTGTGTGAACTGATTGGCGAAACCAGCGCGCGCGATCGCACCACCTCGTTCCTGTATGCGCTCGGCTGGACGCAGCACTCGGTCGGTGCGCAGAACATCCGCACCATGGCGATGATTCAGCTGCTGCTCGGCAACATGGGCATGATTGGCGGCGGCATCAATGCGCTGCGCGGCCACTCGAATATTCAGGGTCTGACCGATCTCGGTTTGCTGTCGCAAAGTTTGCCGGGTTACATGACTTTGCCGTCGGAAAAACACACCGATCTGCAGAGTTATCTTGCTGCCAACACGCCGAAAGCGCTGCTGCCGGGCCAGGTAAACTACTGGAGCAACTACCCGAAATTCTTTGTCAGCCAGATGAAAGCCTTTTTCGGCGACAAAGCCCAGGCGGAAAACAGCTGGGGCTTCGACTGGTTGCCGAAGTGGGATAAAGGTTACGACGTGCTGCAGTACTTCGAGATGATGTCGCAAGGCAAGGTCAATGGCTATCTGTGCCAGGGCTTCAACCCGGTGGCGTCGTTCCCGAACAAGCGCAAAGTGATCGCATCGCTGTCGAAGCTGAAGTTCCTCGTCACCATCGATCCGCTCAACACCGAAACCGCCACCTTCTGGGAGAATCACGACGAGTTTAACGATGTCGATCCGTCAAAAATTCAGACCGAAGTGTTCCGTTTGCCTTCCACCTGCTTCGCCGAAGAGAACGGTTCGATCGTTAACTCCGGCCGCTGGCTGCAGTGGCACTGGAAAGGTCAGGATGCACCGGGCGAAGCGCTCAATGACGGCGAGATTCTTTCCGGCATCTATTCACGCCTGCGCAAAATGTACGCCAGTGAAGGCGGTGCATTGCCTGAGCAAGTGCTGAACATGAGCTGGAACTACCTGACGCCAGAAAATCCGGCGCCGGAAGAAGTGGCGATGGAGAACAACGGCAAAGCGCTGGCGGATGTATACGATGACAAAGGCACGCTGCTGGTGAAAAAAGGCCAACAGCTCAGCACCTTTGCCCATCTGAAAGATGACGGCAGCACCAGCAGCGGTTGCTGGATTTTCGCCGGCAGCTGGACGCCGGACGGCAACCAGATGGCGCGCCGCGACAACACCGATCCTACCGGTTTGGGCAACACGCTGAACTGGAGCTGGGCGTGGCCGCTCAACCGCCGCATTCTCTACAACCGCGCCTCGGCTGATCCGCAAGGCAATCCGTGGGATCCGAAACGTCAGATCCTGAAGTGGGATGGCAGCAAATGGGGGGGCATGGATGTGCCGGACTACAGCGCCGCCGCACCCGGCAGCGATGTCGGGCCGTTCATCATGCAGCCGGAAGGCATGGGCCGCCTGTTTGCGCTCGATAAAATGGCCGAAGGTCCGTTCCCGGAACACTACGAGCCGTTTGAAACGCCAATCGGCACCAACCCGCTGCATCCGAACGTGGTATCCAACCCGGCGGCGCGCGTGTTCAAGGACGATTTGGCATCGATGGGCCAGGCGGAGCAGTTCCCGTATGTCGGCACCACTTATCGTCTCACCGAGCATTTCCATTACTGGACCAAACACGCGCGGCTCAATGCCATCGCGCAGCCGGAACAGTTTATTGAAATCGGCGAGAAGCTGGCCAACAAGCTCGGCATCGCGCAGGGCGACACGGTGAAAGTGAGCTCCAATCGCGGCTACATCAAAGCCAAAGCGGTGGTCACTAAGCGCATCCGTCCACTCAACGTCGACGGCAAAATCGTCGATACCATCGGCATTCCGATTCACTGGGGTTATCAGGGCGTGGCGAAAAAAGGCTTTATCGCTAATACCCTGACGCCGTTTGTCGGTGATGCCAACACGCAGACGCCAGAATTTAAGGCGTTCCTGGTCAACGTCGAGAAGGTGTAAGGAGAACGAATATGGCTTATCAATCTCAAGACATTATCCGCCGCTCCGCCACCAATGGACTCACGCCTGCCCCGCAGGCACGTAACCATCAGCAGGAAGTGGCGAAACTGATCGACGTGACCACCTGCATCGGCTGCAAAGCGTGTCAGGTGGCGTGTTCGGAGTGGAACGATATCCGCGATGAAGTGGGACATAACGTTGGGGTGTACGACAATCCCGCCGATTTGACCGCCAAATCCTGGACGGTGATGCGCTTCTCAGAAGTGGAGGAGAACGGCAAGTTAGAGTGGCTGATCCGCAAGGATGGCTGCATGCACTGCGCCGATCCCGGCTGCCTGAAAGCCTGCCCATCTGAAGGCGCGATTATTCAGTACGCCAACGGCATCGTCGATTTTCAGTCAGAACAGTGCATTGGCTGCGGCTACTGCATTGCGGGCTGTCCGTTCGATGTGCCGCGTCTGAATAAAGAGGACAACCGCGTGTATAAATGCACGCTGTGCGTCGATCGTGTCAATGTCGGTCAGGAACCGGCGTGCGTGAAAACCTGCCCGACCGGCGCGATTCACTTCGGCAGCAAAAGCGATATGCAGGCGCTGGCCGGTGAACGCGTGGCCGAGCTCAACACGCGCGGCTATGCCAACGCCGGCTTGTACGATCCGGAAGGCGTCGGCGGCACACACGTGATGTACGTGCTGCATCACGCCAACAAACCGCAGCTCTATCACGGTTTGCCGGATAATCCGAGCATCAGCCCGGCGGTAACGTTCTGGAAAGGGATCTGGAAACCGCTGGCGGCGATCGGTTTTGCCGCTACCTTTGCTGCATCCGTGTTCCACTACGTTGGCGTAGGGCCAAACCGCGTGGAAGAGGATGAGGACGAGAATCTGCACGAAAAAGAGGAGCGCGAATAATGAAAAAACGCGATCGTCTGGTGCGCTACAGCGCACCGGAACGCATCAATCACTGGATTGTGGCGTTCTGTTTTGTGCTCGCCGCGCTGAGCGGACTGGGTTTCTTTTTCCCGTCATTTAACTGGCTGATGCACGTGCTCGGCACGCCGCAGTTGGCGCGTATCCTGCATCCGTTTGTTGGCACGGTGATGTTTGCCGCCTTTATCATCATGTTCTTACGCTATTGGAAACATAATCTGATCAATCGCGAAGACCTGGTTTGGGCGAAAAACATCCACAAAATCGTGCAAAACGAAGAGGTCGGCGATACCGGCAAATACAACTTCGGGCAGAAGTGTGTGTTCTGGGCTGCTATCATCAGCTTAGTCTTGCTGCTGGTGAGCGGAATTGTTATCTGGCGCCCGTACTTTGCCGGTGCCTTCACTATTCCGCTGATTCGCATCGCGCTAGTGGTGCATTCGGTCTCAGCTGTGGCGCTGATCGTGGTGATTATGGTGCACATTTACGCCGCCTTGTGGGTAAAAGGCACCATTACCGCCATGGTTGAGGGCTGGGTTCCGGCCGCGTGGGCGAAGAAACATCACCCACGTTGGTATCGCGAGCAGCGCCAACGCCAAACACAACAGGAAAAACGTCCCTGATGAGTATTCGCATCATCCCGCAGGACCAGCTGGAGAAAAGCGAAAAGCACACGGCGGAGCACGTTCCGCCGTTACTTTTCCCTCGGCTGAAAAATCTGTATAGCCGCCGTGCGGCACGTTTGCGTGACCTGGCCGCGAAGAATCCGCTGGGTGATTACCTGCGCTTTGCCGCGGTGATCGCCGAGGCGCAGGAGATCGTGCTGTATGACCATCCGCTGCAGCTCGATCTGCAGCAGCGGCTGACGCAGAGCGCCGAGCAGGGCAAACCGCCGCTCGATATCCACACCTATCCGCGCGATGCGCACTGGCAGCGTTTGCTGCATTCGCTGATCGCCGAGCTGAAGCCAGAGATGAGCGGCCAGGCGCTGGCAGTGCTGGAGAATCTGGAAAAATCCTCCACTACCGAACTGGAAAATCTGGCACATGCGCTGCTGGAAGGCGATTTCGCACAGGTGAGCAGCGACAAATCGCCGTTCATCTGGGCGGCGTTGTCGATTTACTGGGCGCAGATGGCGGCATTAATTCCCGGCAAAGCGCGCGCCGAATACGGTGAGCATCGCCAGTTCTGCCCGGTATGCGCCAGCGTGCCGGTCACCAGCGTGGTGCACATGAGCGTAGGCCAGCAAGGGCTGCGCTATCTGCACTGCAATCTGTGTGAAAGCGAATGGTATGTAGTGCGCAGCAAGTGCTCCAACTGTGAACAAACCGGCGATCTGCATTACTGGTCGCTGGACAGCGAAAAAGCGGCGGTGAAAGCAGAGAGCTGCGGCGATTGCGGTACCTACCTGAAGATGTTGTATCAGGAGAAGGATCCCGCCGTGGAGCCGGTGGCCGATGATTTGGCCTCGCTGGTGCTGGATGCCCGCATGGAGCAAGAAGGATTCGCCCGCAGCAGTCTAAATCCGTTTATGTTCCCCGGCGATTAGCTTTTCCCATGTTTCTGCGGTCCGCAGCGGCGCGATTTATCGCGTATTGTGCCAGCGCGCCGCCAGGGATATGTGCGGTTTGTTATCGCGTATTTTCATTCAACACGGAGGCCCACGATGAAACTGATTGGCAGCTACACCAGCCCTTTTGTCCGCAAAATATCAGTGATATTGCTGGAAAAAGGCCTGGTTTTCGAATTCGTTAATCACTCTCCGTGGATCGATGACAGCGATGTACCGCAGTACAATCCGCTGGGCAAAGTACCGGCGCTGATTGACGACAACCAGCTCACCTGGTTCGACTCTTCGATCATCGCGCAAGTCATTGAACTACGCGGCGATGCGCCTGCGCTGCTGCCCGATGATGCGCTGCACGCGTTGCACATCCGTCAGCTGGAAAAACTGGCCGACGGCATTAACGATGCGGCGGTGATGATCGTGCGCGAGCAGATGCGTCCCGGCGATCAGCAATCCGAAGAGGTGCTGCTGCGCAACCGTGATAAAATCCAACGCGGCCTCGATGCGCTAGAAACCGCCGCCGCCCAAGGCGAATGGCTCAATAGCGGCACGCTCAATCTGGCCGATATCGCCACCGGCTGCATGATTGGTTACCTCAACTTCCGCCGCGTGCTGCCAAACTGGTGCGTAAATCGCCCGGCGCTGGTGAAGCTGGCCGAAAACCTGTTTGCGCGCGAAAGCTTTGCCCGCACCGTTCCGCCCTCTCTGTAAGTCACCCGATGAAAACCCTGTACAGTCAATTACCTGCTATCGACAGCCTGCTGCGCGATCCCGCGCTGCAGCCGCTGCTGGCGCATCACGGAACCGCCTTCGCCACGCGCCAGCTGCGCAGCATGCAGCAGGAAGCGCGCGACCACATTCAGCAGCACCAAACCTTGCCAGAGTGGCACCTGAACTGGCCGGATGAAGCGCTGCGCCGCAGCCAGCAACAGCAGCAAAGTGCGCTGCGTCCGGTGTTCAATCTCACCGGCACCGTACTGCACACCAATCTTGGCCGCGCACAGCTGAGCGATCGCGCTATCGACGCGGTGGTGAATTGCCTGCGTCAGCCGGTCACGCTGGAATACGCGCTGGATGAAGCGGCGCGTGGCCACCGCGATCGTGCGGTTAGCGCGCTGCTGAGCGAGTTAACCGGCGCGGAAGCGGCCTGTATCGTTAACAACAATGCCGCCGCCGTGTTATTGATGCTGGCCGCGTTAGCGCCGGGGCGCGAAGTGATTGTCTCGCGCGGCGAGCTGGTGGAAATTGGCGGCGCCTTCCGCATTCCTGACGTGATGCGCCAGGCGGGCTGCAAACTGGTGGAAGTAGGCACCACCAACCGCACGCACCTGAAAGATTATCGCGCCGCCATCGCGGAAAACAGCGGCCTGCTGATGAAGGTGCACACCAGCAATTATCAGATTCAGGGCTTTACCCATGCGGTAACGGAAGCAGAGCTGGTTGCGCTGGGTGACGCTTATCAATTGCCGGTGATCACCGACCTTGGCAGCGGATCGCTGATCGATATGACCGAATTTGGTCTGCCGGCTGAACCGATGCCGCAGCAGCTGATCGCCGCAGGCGTCAGTCTGGTAAGTTTCTCCGGCGACAAACTGCTCGGCGGTCCGCAGGCGGGGATTATCGTCGGCAAGCAGACGCTGATTGATCAGCTCCAGTCGCATCCGCTGAAACGCGCGCTGCGCGTCGACAAAATGACGCTCGCGGCGCTGGAAGCCACGCTACAGCTCTATCGTCAGCCGGAAACGCTGCGTGAAGCCCTGCCGACGCTGCGGCTGCTCACCCGTCCAGCGCAGGATATTCAGCAACAAGCTGAACGATTGCTGCCCGCGTTACAACAGATTTATCGAGATGACTTTTCGCTGGCGATTGCGCCCTGTTCATCCCAAATCGGCAGCGGATCGCTACCGGTTGAACGCCTTCCCAGTTTCGCCCTCACCTTCACGCCACGCGATGGGCGCGGTAGCCAGCTCGTCAATCTGTCACAGCGTTGGCGCAGCTTAGCGCGCCCGGTGATTGGCCGCGTTCAGGAAGGCAAACTGTGGCTGGATCTGCGCTGCCTTGATGATGAAAGCGCGCTGATTCAGGCCTTAGCGTCATGATTATTGCCACCGCTGGACACGTCGATCACGGCAAAACCGCGCTGCTACAGGCATTAACCGGCGTGGATGCCGATCGCCTGCCGGAAGAGAAACGGCGCGGCATGACCATCGATCTCGGCTACGCGTACTGGCCGCAGCCGGATGGTCGCGTGCTCGGCTTTATTGATGTGCCGGGCCACGAGAAATTTCTCGCCAATATGCTGGCGGGCATTGGCGGCATTCATCATGCGCTGCTGGTGGTGGCCTGCGACGATGGCGTGATGCCGCAAACCCGCGAACATCTGCAGTTGCTGAGCCTGGCCGGACAGCCGCCGCTCAGCGTGGCGCTGACCAAAGCCGATCGCGTGGACGAAGCGCGCATCGCGGAAGTCCAGCGGCAGGTGGCGCAGCTCACGCAGCAACTCGGCTGGCCGGCGGTGCCGCAATTTGTCACCAGCAGCCACACCCAGCAAGGCATCGACGCGCTGCGCCAGCATCTCAGCACGCTGGCGGAACCGGCCTTCGACTCTCGTTACCGTTTCCGTCTCGCTATCGATCGCGCCTTCACGCTGAAAGGCAGCGGATTGGTGGTCACCGGCACCGCGCTGTCGGGCGAAGTGAACGTCGGCGATACTCTTTGGCTTAGCAGCCTGAATCTGCCGCTGCGCGTGCGCGCGCTGCATGCGCAGAACCAATCGGTGACGCGCGCGCAGGACGGTGAACGTATCGCATTGAATATCGTCGGCGATGTGGAAAAAGCGCAGATCGCGCGCGGCGACTGGCTGCTGTCACAGGCCAGAGCGGAAGGCACCACGCGCTTAACCGTGGCGCTGCGCTTGCTGCAGCCGCTGAAGAGCGCGTCGCAGCCGATTCATCTCCACCACGCCGCCAGCCACGTCACTGGACGCATTACGCTGCTGGCGGATGATGTCGCGGAACTGGTGCTGAATCAGCCGCTGTGGCTGGCCGAAAACGATCGGCTGATTATCCGCGACAGCAACGCACAGCACACGCTGGGCGGCGCGCGCGTGCTGCTGCTCAACAGTAAAAAGCGCGGCAAACGTCAGGCGGAGTATCTTGCCTGGCTGCAGCAGCTGGCCGCCGCACAAGATGATGACGCCAGCCTGCAGGCGCATCTGGCCTATCAACCGACAGAACGGCGTGACCTGGCGTGGGCGCGCCAGCTTACCGAGCCCGCGCTGGATGCACTGATCAAGCATGCAGCGCCGGTGCAGCTTGATAACGCGCTAATGAGTGCCGCGCAGGCAGCACAATGGCGGCAAAAGCTGCTGGAATCACTGGCGCATTTTCATCAGCAGCATCCCGAGGTGCCGGGCATCGGCCACGATCGTTTGCGTCGTGTGGCAATGCCGCATCAGCCTGCGGAATGGGTATTAGCGCTGATTGATCAGCTGCTGGCGCAAGGTCAGCTGCAACAGCGACAAGGCTGGCTGCATCTGCCCGACTTCGAACCGCGCTTTAATCCGCAGGAAGAAGCTCTTTGGCAGCAGGTCGGCCCGCTGTTTGGCGATCAGCCGCTGTGGGTGCGCGATATCGCGCTGGCGCTGCAGCAGGATGAACAGGCGATTCGCTCGCTGCTGCTCACTGCTGCGCGGCTCGGACATATCACCGCGATCGTACGCGATCGCTACTATCGCAGCGACCAGATCCAGATCTTCGCCGATCTGATTCGCCAACGTGCCGCGCAAGAGGGCAGCACCAGCGCCGCCGACTTCCGCAACCAGCTTGGCACCGGGCGCAAAGTGGCGATACAGATTCTGGAATTCTTCGACCGCAGCGGCTTCACCCGCCGCCGTGGTAACGATCATCTGTTGCGCGACGACCGCCTGTTTCCCGCCTCATCTGCATAAAATCTCTCGCGTTGCCTCGCAGTTCAGCCTGTAACTGCGCTGCAACGCGCATTCCCTGTTGCGCAAAAAAGTGCAAGAATGTAAGAAATACTCTTACATTGGATGACGATGATGGCACGCACCATGACGATCGATTTAGGCGATGAACTGCGCGAGTTTGTTGAATCTCTGGTTGAATCCGGCGACTACCGTACGCAAAGCGAAGTGGTGCGCGACTCGCTGCGCTTGCTGCGTGAGAAGCAGGCTGAATCAAAGCTGGAAAAGCTCAGAGAGTTGGTCAGAGAGGGCTTTGAAAGCGGCCCGGGTAAAGAGTGGGATCATGAAGATTTTCTAAGACGAGCAAAAGCCAGGGTAGGCATTTATGAAAAGGACCATCACGATAAAACCGGAAGCTGATGCAGATCTAATGAAGATCTGGATTTATGGCTACTGGAATTATGGAGAGCAGTTAGCTGATGACTATAGCGCCAGATTCGCTCAGCTCTTCGACAAACTCGCCATGTTTGATTTAGGTCGTAAACGACCGGATTTAGGTCAGCAGATCTATTCGCTGCCTTTCGAACAGCATATTGTGATCTACCGCGCTGAAGTGGATGAAATTTTCATCGGGCGTATCTTGCACCACTCGCAGGACGTTAGCGCCGAGTTTTGAAAACAAAAAAGGGACGATCTCTCGTCCCCTTTGTTTCGTAGCATCGCCATTCATGGCGACCACGCCAATTACTGCAGCAGCGAAATATCCGCCACCTGCAGGAACAGCTGGCGCAGCTGTGCCAGCAGCGTCAGACGGTTAATTCGCACCGCCTGATCGTCAGCGTTCACCATCACTTTATCGAAGAAGTTATCTACCGCTTCACGCAGCTGCGCCAGTTCAACCAGCGCATCCTGATAGCGACCTTCTGCAAAGTACGGCTGCAGCTTGTCGCCGAGCGCGGTCACGAAGGTCGCCAGCTGGATCTCTTCGTTCTCTTTCAGCAGGGAAGCCTGCACGCTGTCGTTCAGGGTTTCGGTCGATTTCGCCAGGATGTTCGACACACGTTTGTTGGCAGCAGCCAGCGTGGCGGCCGCTTCCAGCGTACGGAAGTGCGAAACCGCCTTCATGCGCGCATCGAAATCAGCCGGACGGGTTGGACGACGCGCCAGCACCGCCTGAATGGTGTCAACGCTGTGGCCCTCTTCCTGATACCAGGTACGGAAACGGCCCAGCATAAAGTCGATTACTTCATCGACCACTTTGGCGTTGCTCAGCTTGCTGCCGTACAACCGCACCGCTTCTTCGGTCAGCGTTTGCAGATCGAGCGGCAGGTTTTTCTCCACGATGATACGCAGCACGCCCAGCGCAGCACGGCGCAGTGCGAACGGATCTTTGTCGCCTTTCGGATGCTGACCGATACCGAAAATACCCGCGAGGGTGTCCATTTTGTCGGCAATCGCCACGGCGCAGGCCACAGGATTTGACGGCAGATCGTCGCCGGCAAAGCGCGGCTGATATTGCTCATTCAGCGCCACCGCCACATCTTCCGCTTCGCCATCGTGGCGCGCGTAGTGCATGCCCATCACGCCCTGTGTGTCGGTGAACTCGAAGACCATGTTGGTCATCAGGTCACATTTCGACAGCAAGCCCGCGCGGGTAGCGTGATTCACATCAGCACCAATCTGCGCGGCAATCCAGCCAGCCAGCGCCTGAATGCGATCGGTTTTATCACGCAGCGTACCCAGCTCTTTCTGGAACAGTACGGTTTCCAGACGCGGCAGATTATCTTCCAGACGCTTTTTGCGGTCGGTGTTGAAGAAGAACTCGGCATCCGCCAGACGCGGGCGCACCACCTTCTCGTTACCGGCGATAATCTGCTGTGGATCTTTGGATTCGATGTTGGTGACGAAGATGAAATTCGGCAGCAGCTTGCCCGCCGCGTCGTACACCGGGAAGTACTTCTGGTCACCTTTCATGGTGTAAACCAGCGCTTCAGCTGGCACTGCGAGGAACTTCTCTTCGAATTTCGCCGTCAGCACCACCGGCCACTCCACCAGCGAGGTCACTTCTTCCAGCAGGCTTTCGCTCAGATCGGCGATGCCGCCAATTTTCTGCGCTGCCGCTTCCGCATCCGCTTTGATTTTGGCTTTACGCGCAGCGTAATCCGCCACCACTTTACCGCGCTCCAGCAGCAGCTGCGGATACTGATCGGCGTGGTCGATGGTGAATTCTGGCTCGCCCATAAAGCGATGACCGCGAATCACGCGATCGGACTCAATACCGAGAATCTTCGCGGGAATCAGCTCGTCACCCAGCAGCAGCGTAACGGTGTGCACCGGACGCACAAACTGCACGTCGCTCGCGCCCCAGCGCATCAGCTTAGGAATTGGCAGCTTGCTCAGCGCGGTAGCCACCATAGCGGGCAGCAGCGCCTGCGCGCTTTCGCCGGTGATGGCAGCGCGATGCACCAGCCATTCACCTTTATCCGTGCTCAGACGTTCAGCCTGCGCCACGGTGATGCCGTTACCACGCGCCCAACCTTCGGCCGCTTTGGTGGCGTTGCCATCGGCATCAAACGCGGCGGCGATTGCCGGGCCACGTTTTTCAACTTCGCGATCTGGCTGCGCGGCAGCCAACTGGGCCACTTTCAGCGCCAGACGACGCGGAGCAGCAAACCAGCTCACTTCGCCATGCGCCAGACCGGCGCTATCAAGTTCAGCGGTGAAATGCGCAGCAAAGGCTTCTGCCAGGCTGCGCAGCGCTTTCGGAGGCAACTCTTCGGTGCCAATTTCCACCAGGAAAGTTTTATCGGTCATGGCTGCCTCTTACTTGTTTTTATTGCACATCGGGAAGCCAAGCGCCTCACGGGACGCATAATAGGCTTCCGCCACGGCTTTCGTCAGGGTGCGGATACGCAGGATATAGCGCTGGCGTTCGGTAACCGAAATCGCTTTGCGGGCATCCAGCAGGTTAAAGCTGTGCGCCGCTTTCAGAATGCGCTCGTAAGCCGGCAGCGGCAGCGGTTTTTCCAGCGCCAGCAGCTGCTGCACTTCTTTCTCATACTGCTCGAAGCAGGTGAAAAGGAAGTCAACGTCAGCGTATTCAAAGTTATAGGTCGACTGCTCCACTTCGTTCTGATGGAACACTTCGCCGTAGGTGGTTTTACCGAACGGACCGTCGCTCCACACCAGATCGTAAACGCTGTCTACGCCCTGAATGTACATCGCCAGACGCTCCAAGCCGTACGTGATCTCGCCGGTTACCGGCTTGCACTCGAGGCCGCCAACCTGCTGGAAGTAAGTGAACTGCGTCACTTCCATGCCGTTCAGCCACACTTCCCAACCGAGTCCCCACGCGCCCAGCGTTGGGTTTTCCCAGTTGTCTTCGACAAAGCGAATGTCGTGGATGGTGGGATCCATACCCAGCTCTTTCAGCGACCCAAGGTACAGCTCCTGAAGGTTGTCCGGGTTGGGCTTAATCACCACCTGGAACTGGTAATAGTGCTGTAAACGGTTCGGGTTTTCACCGTAACGTCCATCGGTTGGACGACGAGATGGCTGCACGTAAGCGGTCGCCATCGGCTCTGGGCCTAAGGCACGCAGACAGGTCATCGGGTGTGAGGTGCCGGCGCCCACTTCCATGTCCAACGGTTGGACAATGGTGCAGCCTTGGCGCGCCCAGTAATCCTGCAAGGTCAGGATCAGGCCCTGAAAGGTCTTGGTATCAAACTTTTGCATGTTGAATTCGCACGCGATACGGATCGGTTAAAAAAAGAGTGCGCCAGTATACCCTTTGACCGCGGATTGTGCAGCCGGAAATCCAGGCCAATGCGCAGGCGATTACGGCAAGGTTTAGCGGGCAAAAACAGAACAATAAGAAAATCGT
The DNA here is from genome assembly GCF_042666835.1 of Pantoea sp. GCM10028869. Lineage (NCBI taxonomy): Bacteria > Pseudomonadati > Pseudomonadota > Gammaproteobacteria > Enterobacterales > Erwiniaceae > Pantoea > Pantoea sp. GCM10028869. Next base: position 168,181 of record NZ_JBHTGO010000007.1, read on the forward strand.
ATACGATTCACACTCATCGCGAGCACTCAACATAAAATTTTCATTAAAATCTTACATATCATAAGCTTGATCGATATATCAGCAAATCCTATTACGTGATGAATATCACCTTTTTGACCCAATGGTTAAAAATCGCGCGTTGACACTCGTATAATCGTATACGAAATTGCGGTGAAACAGTTTTGCTTGAGATTTCACCATGAAGATTGCGTTGAGTTATCCCGGCATGAACGCCAGCGACCGCCCAATGGGGCCTGCGCCGCTCTCCGCCGCCGTGCTGCATGAACCAATGTTGTTCATTTCCGGCCAGGTGGCGATTGATCCCTACAGCGGCGAGATTATGGGCAACGACATCGCCAGCCAGACGCGTCAGGTGTTGAAAAACGTCGGCGATCTGCTGAGTGAAGCGAACATGACCTTCGACAACGTGGTCCGCGTCACTGTTTACCTGACCGATCTCAGCACGTTCAGCGCGATGAATGCCGCTTACAGTGAATTCTTCCGGTTCCCCTTCCCGGCGCGCGCCACCGTGGGCATTCAACTCAACCATCCTGACCTGCTGGTCGAGATGGAAGTGACAGCGATGCGCTGATGCATATTCATATCGAGAACGACGCCAGCGCACCGCGCGCACTCCATCTCTCTGTCGAGCAGCTGCAACTGCAACTCGACGCGCATCCGCCGTTGCGCAGCCACTTTACGCTGAGCGAAAACCGCGATCCGGCGCAGACCGCCGACTTCCTCGCCCGCTGCGACATTCTGTGGAGCGGCCGCAAGCTGGCGCTCGATCAGTTCAGCACGCCGCGTCTGGGTTGGGTGCAGGTGATGTCCGCTGGCGTTGAGCAGTGGCTGGCGCACTGGCCGCAAGGCGTGACGCTCACCAATGCTTCTGGCGTACACGGCGATAAAGGTGCCGAGTTCATTTTGATGGCGGCGCTGATGTTCAACTTCGGCATTCCCGGTTTTCTGCAGGATCAGGCGCAGCGTGTGTGGCGTCCGACCTTTGGCGGCTGCGCACGCGGCAAAATCGTGCTGCTGCTGGGCGTGGGCGGCATTGGCGCCGCAGCGGCAACTCTGCTGACGGCGCAAGGCTATCGCGTGATTGGCGTGACGCGCAGCGGCCAGTGCGATGCCAACGTGGCGCGCTGCATCCGTATTGATGCGCTAGACGAGGTATTGCCGCAGGTGGATGTGGTGGTATCGACGCTGCCGCTGACGCCACAAACCCGCAATCTGTTCGATCGCCGCCGTCTCGATCTGCTGCCCGCACGCGCTGGTATCGTGATTGTTGGACGCGCCGATGTGTTTGATTACAGCGCGATGCGCGAAAAACTCGACGTAGGCGAACTGGCCGGCGCGGTGCTGGATGTCTATCCGCAAGAGCCGCTACCGGCCGACGACCCGCTGTGGCACACGCCCGGCGTGGTGATGACACCGCACTGCAGCCTTGACGATCACAGCGCCTACCTCGCCGGTTGCCTTGACGTGTTTATCGATAACCTGGCGCGCTTCCGCCACGGACAACCGCTGCGTAATCAGGTTGATCCGGCACGAGGTTATTAAGGGTGCGCTTTTCCCCTCACCCTAACCCTCTCCCATAAATGGGAGAGGGGATGAAGAGATTTTCAGCCCGCACTATCGGCCCCCTCTCATGCTTGGAAGAGGGCTGGGGTGAGGGACCAGCAGCACCCAAACACCAAAGACGTTCATAAATCACAAGGTCATCGCTTTCTCATTCACCACCATCAGGGGAACCTTATTATGAAATTCGCACGCACTGCTTTATTAATCTCTGGTCTCAGCGGCAGCTTACTGGCGGGCCTCTCCAGCGCCCACGCAGCCAGCACCGATCCCATCACGCCAACCGCCAGTGACTTCGCGGCGATGGCGCAGTGCAAAGCGCTGCAAACCAAATATCCGTCGCTGAAAGGCAAAGATCTAGTCGTCGGCCTCGGCGGCTACACCAAAGGCTTTGAAGCGCCATCGGAAAAAGATCCCAGCATCATTGAAGGTCTCGATCCTTCCCTGTTCGAGCGCATCAGCAGCTGCCTCGGCGCGAAACACAGTTACCAAAGTGGCTCGTTCAACGTGCTGCTCACCTCGATCGCCAGCGGACGCGCGGATATCGGTCCGATGCTATACGTCACCGAAGAACGCATGAAGCAGATCGCCTTCGTCGCCTCGATGCAGGTGCAGGACGGCTCGGTGCTGGCGCAAGGCAACCCGAAGAAAATCAACAGCGTCGATGATCTGTGCGGCAAAACCGTCGCCGCCGCTGCGGGTTCGTACGAAGCCAACAAACTGGTGCCGGAACAAAGCGCCAAATGCAGCGCCGCCGGTAAGCCCGAAGTCAGCATGTTGATGGTGCAGAACACCGACAACAGCATTCAGGCGGTGAAAAGCGGTCGCGCGGACGTCTATCTGACCGAAGCCGGTTCCGCCGTTGCCATCGCCAAAGCGGACAAATCGCTGCAAAGCGGCTTCACCGTGGATCTGCCGATCATGGTGGGCTTCCCGATCGCCAAAGACAACGTCACGCTGCGCGCGGCGGTGCTGGACGCGATGAAGGTGATTCAGGCGAGCGGTGCACAGAAAAAACTGCTGGATTACTGGGGCCAGGGCAGCGCTGCCGAGCGTCCAGTGGTTGCGCGTGGTTAATGCATAAACTCAGCCGCCTCGGTGACTTAACCGAGGCGTTGAGGAGGATAACGCCTTGGATGATTTTCTTAAGTACCTGACTTTCCCCTACTTGTGGGAAGGCGCTGTTATCGCCGTGCAGCTGCTGATTGGCGCGCTGGCGGGCGGCATTGTGATTGGCTTTTTCCTGGCGTTAGCCAGCAGCTCAAAGCACGGGTTTATTCGCGTGCCGGTGAAAATCTACATCTATACGCTGCGCGGCACGCCGGTGCTGCTGCAGCTGATTTTGCTGTACAACGTGCTGCCGGAATTTGGCCTGCGTTTGAGCCCGTTCACCAGCGCGCTTATCGCCCTGATGATCAACGAAACCGCCTTCTGCGCCGAAATCATTCGCGGCGGCATTATGGCGACCGATCGCGATCAAAGCATGGCGGCGCAGGCGTTCGGTTATTCGCGCAGCAAAGAGATGATTCACGTGGTGATCCCGCAGGCGCTGCGCGCCATTCTGCCCACCATGGGCAATGAAACTGTCGGGCTGCTGAAATCCACCTCGCTGGCTTCGGTGGTGGGCGTCAATGAGCTGACGATGCGCGGCCAGGCGATTGTGTCGCAAAACTTCCTGTTTATTCCGGTGCTGGTCGCGTCGGGCGGCATCTACCTGATTCTTTCCACGCTGCTGGCGGGCGGTCAGTGGTGGCTGGAGAAGTTCTACAACCTTGATGAACGTGCACGTCGGGCACGCGCGCGCCTGGCGAAACTGCCGCCGGAAGCAGACGTGATGCCGATGCAGCTACCAAAACGGCGCTGGGATACGCAAACCGCTGCGCCGGTGCTGGAAGTGAATCAGCTGTGCGTCGACTACGCCGGTAAAGCGGTACTGAAATCGCTGTCGTTAACCGTCCGTCGCGGCGAAGTGGTGGTGCTGCTTGGTCGCTCCGGTTCGGGCAAAAGTACGCTGCTGAAATCGATTCTGGCGCTGACGCCACGCAGCAGCGGCACCATTCAGACCGAAGGCCACTTCATGGGCAGCGACGAAAACGGTCGCGCGCTGGCGCAGCGACATCTGCCGGTGAACCGCGCCAAGTCGGGCATTGGCATCGTGTTCCAGCACTTCGCGTTGTTTGATCACCTCACCGCGCTGGAAAACGTGATGAGCATTCTGCTGCGCGTGCAGGGCGCACAGCCGGAAATCGCGCGCGGCAAAGCGATGCGCGCGTTGAAAATGGTAGGACTCGGTGATTTCGCCGCCTCGCTGCCGCACGAACTCTCTGGCGGACAGAAACAGCGCGTCGGCATTGCGCGCGCGCTGGCGGCAGAACCGCAAATCCTGCTGTTTGATGAACCGACTTCCGCGCTCGATCCCGAACTGGTGCGCGAAGTGAACCAAACCATGCGCAGCCTGGCACAGACCGGCATCACCATGATCATCAGCACCCACGACATCGCGTTTGCGGCGGGCGTTGCCGATCGGGTGGTGTTCCTGCAGGATGGCGCGCTGATTGAAGAAGGCCCGCCGACGATTCTGCAAAATCCGCAAACGCCAGCGTTTGCCACCTTCCTTGAACATGAAAATGCTGCGGAGGCGCCACATGCCAACGCGCTTTGAACTCACGGCACGCGAGCGCCTCGGCGATGCGCTGTTCCGCTATATGCAGGGCCAACCGGCCGATGCGCTGGGTAATGAACCCGATGCCAATCAGCAGGCGCTACGCCGCTTTCGTCTGTTACCGCGCGTGCTGCAGGGCAATGAAAGCATCGACACGCAGATTTCCCTGCACCAGCAAAACTGGTCCGCGCCGATTGGCGTCGGCGCGTTTGCCGGTGACCGAATTTTTCACGAAGAAGGGGTGCTGCCGATTGCTCGCGCCTGCAAACGTCTGCAACTGCCGCTGGTGATCTCCGAAGAGAGCGTCACGCCGCTGGAGCAGATTGGTGCCGAATACGACCGCTGCTGGCTGCAACTGCGTGCGGCGGGCGATGTCGACCGCATCAACGCTTTGATCGACCAGGCCGCGCAGGCCGGATTTAGAAATATCGTGCTCACGGTGCTGGCGCCGGTGCATCCGGTGGCCGGGTTACAGCCCGGCGGCTTCTCTATCGGCGACGCCCTGAAACAGCGCGGCTGGCACACCATCGGCGGCACGCAGCCGGGTGTTGCGCCGCTGCCGGCTTTTCCGGTGTGGCGCTGGCAGGAAATTGACGAGGTAGCGGCGCACTGCGCTAATCATCAACTGCCGCTGTGGCTGAAAGGCGTTCTGCATCATGACGATGCGGCGCAGGCCGCGCAGCACGGCGTCAGCGGAGTGATTGCCTCAAACATCGGCCTGCGCCAGAGCGCGCGCTGGGCTACGCCGGTCGATCAGCTGCCCGATTTGCAGGCGGTGACGCGATTGCCGCTGCTGCTGGATGGCGGCGTACGCTGCGGCAGCGATGCGGTGGTGGCGCGCTGTCTTGGCGCGTCGCTGTCGCTCAGCGTGCGCCCGATCATCAGTGCTTTAGTCGCCGGTGGCGAGAGCGCGGTGTTCGATCTGCTTTCCGGCTGGATCAATGAAGTTACGGCCATTAGTCATTGGTGCGGCGTCAGCGATATGGCGGCGCTGAACGGCAGCTTTATCACCGAGGAGCGCCACTGATGCAGACACTGATTTTCAACCAAGGCGATGCCAGCGAATCCCGCATCTATTACTGCGCGCACTATCTGGCGCACAGCCTCGGCCTGTTCGCCGCACAGCAGCTGCAGGTGATCTTCACCACCAGTGAATCAGGCGGGCATACGGTACAAGGCGGCCAGGTTCCCGCAGTGCTGAATCGCGACGCCGATCTCACGCTGGGCGGCCCGATGGTGGTGATGAAGCATTTTCAGCAGCACGGTGCAGAGTTGCAGTGTTTCTGCGCCTCGGTGGCGGCCAATCCGTGGTTTCTTGCGGCGGCGCAGGCGCAGCCCGATTTTCAGCTCAGCGATCTGCGCGGCAAACGTGTGCTGGATGTCGGCAATGTCGGCACCGCCACGCTGACGTTCCGCTGGCTGCTGGCGCGTCACGGTTTGCAGGATGACGTTGAGCTGATCGCTGGCAGCGGCGATCAGGCGCGGGATTTCACCGCCGTGGCCCAGGGTGCAGCCGATTATGCGCTGCACGCCATGCATATGCTGGCGCCCGCCATCGCCGCCGGACAACTCCACAACATCAGCAGCCTCGCCAGCGTGTGCGGCCACGTACCCTGGAGCGCCTACATCGCCCGCACCGATGTATTGCAGGAGAAAGCCACCGCTTTCGCCGCCTTCTCCCGCGCCATTGCCCAGGCGCTGACGTGGATCGCCAACCATGACGCCACTGCGCTGGCGCAACAGGTGCAGGCGTTTTACCCCGATTATCCGCGCGAGGCGCTGGTGCGCGGCCTCGCGGCCTATCAACAGGCTGGCGTGTTTGCGCCAGATTGCGTGATTCCGCGCGCTGAGTTTGCGCATTTCAGCCAGCTGTTAACTGCTATCGGCTGGCTCGACTCTTCACAGCCGGTGCCGTATGCGGCGCTGGTGACGCAGGCAGGAGCAGAATGATGAAACAGCTGATTATTAATGGTTTGGTGGTCGGTGAAAATGGCGCGGCGCCTGCCGATTTGTTACTGGAAAACGGCAAAATCAGCGGCCTGCTGACGCCTGGCGCGCTTACCGACGGCGTTGACGAGGTGATCGATGCACGTGGCTTGATCATCGTGCCCGGCGCCATTGACGTGCATACCCATTTCACCGGCTCGCACGATTTCCCCGAACAGGAGCTGCGTGAAGGCACGCGCGGTGCGGCGGCGCACGGCGTTACCACCATCGTCGAGATGCCGCATTCTCTGCCACCGGCGACATCGCTGGCTAACTTCAGCGCCAAAAAAAGCTGGCTGGCAGACAACTGCTCGGTGGATTACGCCCTGTGGGCTGGGTTAGACGGAAATAACGTGCATGAACTGGCGGCGCTGAATCAGGCCGGTGCGCTGGCCTTCAAAGCCTTCCTGTGCAGCGGCGCCCCCAACGGCGACGCCACCGACGAGAAAGGTTTGCCGCGTCTCGACGATGACGGCCTGCTGCGCGCCATGCGCGAGCTGGCCACGTTCGACGGGCTGATTGGCGTGCACGCTGAGAATCACGAGATTTTGATCGGTGCTGGCAGCGAACAGCGCCGCGCCGGACGCAAAGATGCGCGCGCTCATGCGCTGGCGGGGCCGGAAATCGCCGAGATCGAAGCGGTGGGACGCGTGTTAGCCATTGCCGAAGAGACCGGCGCGCGCTGCCATATCGTGCACGTCAGCTCGGCGCGCGCGGCGGAAACCATTGTCGCTGCCAAAACCCGCGTACGTGCCAGCTTCGAAACCTGTCCACACTATTTACTGCTCGACGAAGACGATCTGGTGCGCATCGGCCCCAACGCGCGCTGCGGCCCGCCAATCCGCCCACGTCCGGTGGTGGATGCGCTGTGGCAGGTGCTGCTGCGCGGCGATATCGACATGATCGCGTCTGACCATTGTCCGTACACGCCCGCACAAAAACAGGCGGGTGAAGCCAGCATCTGGGAGGCGGGCATGGGCCTGACCGGCGTGGAAACCCTCAGCCCGATGTTCTTCAGCGCGGCCCATATTGAACGTGGCGTGGCGCTCAGCGAGTTTGCGCGCATGACCGCCAGCAGCCCGGCCAAAGCCTTCCAGCTGTGGGGCAAAAAAGGGGCGATTGCGCCCGGCTTCGACGCCGATTTGGTGTTCTACGACGCCAGCCAAAGCTGGACGGTGCGCGGCGCCAATTTTCAGGGACTCGGCAAGTGGAGCGCATTTGAAGGGATGCGCTGTCAGGGTAGAGTGGTGCGCACATTGATTCGTGGCGTCACGGTATTCCAGGATGACCAGATGCAGGTTGAACCCGGCTTCGGTCAATTCGTGACCCGACAGGTTTAAACAGGACAAACAACATGGCAGGAAAACCCTCTACCGCTCGTCGTAAAAACAGCGCCCCGCTGGCGCAGGACGCGGCCACCGATAACAGCTGGAATAGTGCGCGTCCGCGCACGCTGGTCGATCACGCCGTGGATGCCATTCTCAGCGCCGCCTCGCGCGGCCTGATCCTGCCCGGCGATCGCATCGCAGAACCCGAGCTGGTGGCGAAACTCGGCATGAGCCGCGTGCCGATCCGCGAAGCGCTGCGCATTCTAGAGAGCCAGGGCATTGTCACCAGCGAGCCGTATAAAGGTATCCGCCTGATGGAGATTTCGCATCAGCGGCTGGAGCAGATTATCGATGTGCGCATCCCGCTGGAGACGCTGGCCTGTCGCCGGGCGATTGAGGCCGGACGCAACAGCGCTGAGCAGCTTAATCAGCTCTATCAGGGCGTGGCGCAGATGCAGGCGATGATGCAAAGCGATAACGTTTACGGTTTTGCCTCCGCCGATACCGATTTTCACCGCACGCTGTGCAGCTTCGCGCACAACCCGGTGCTGAGCAATTTGTGGGAGTCGATTGCCCGTCAGCTGACGGTGATTTTCGGCCTCTCCACCATGGGCAAATCGATGAGCGACATCATTGAGGAGCATCAGCGGCTGATTAATGTCTTTGCCGATGGCGACATCGCCAAAATGACCGACGAGGTTGAGAACCACATCCGCATTCAGGCGCTGGACGTGGATTACGAAACCCTGATAACACAGCGCCGACAGCACCGTTCCGCTCTCGGCTAATTTCGCCTTGCCTTTACACCAGGGAAAACACCATGAAAATCATTAACGTTGAGGCGTTTTACCTGCGCCTGCCAGTGATTGAGCAGCGCACCGACAGCTCTCAGGATGCGCTGCTGATCAAAATCACCACCGATGCCGGCATCACCGGCTGGGGCGAAGTGGATGGCAGCCCGTATGTCACCAAAGCCATCATTGAAGCGCCCTATTCGCACACCATGGTCACCGGCCTGAAGTCGCTGTTAATCGGCGAAAACCCGCTGGAAACCGGCCGTTTATGGAAGAAGATGCACAAAGCCACCCTCTATTACGGCCGCAGCGGCGCGGTACTACAGGCGATGGCCGGCATCGACATCGCCTTGTGGGACATCAAAGGTAAAGCACTCGGCAAGCCGATTGTTGAACTGCTGGGCGGCGCCATGCGCGATAAAATGCGCGTTTACTCCTCCAACATGTTCCAGTTCAGCGTGGAAGAGACGGTCGCGCGCGCGCAGCATGCGATGGATACCGGCCATAGCGGCGTGAAGTTTGGCTGGGAGCCGTTTGGCACTGACGAAGCGCTGGATCTGCGCTATCTCGACGCCCTGCGTAAAGCGATGGGCGACGATGTGGATCTGATGCTGGATGTCGGCCACGTGTGGGATGCCAAAACCACCATTCGCCGCAGCCAGCGCTATGAACACCTCAATCTGTTCTGGATTGAAGAGCCGCTGCATCCCGATAACTACGCCGGTTACGGCCAGGTTTCCGCCGCCTGCCAGCAGCATATCGCCGCCGGTGAGCAAGAGTGTTCGGTAACGGGTTTCCAGCGCCTGATAGATGAAGGCGGCATCGATATCGTGCAGATCGACCTGACGCGCACTGGCTTTACGCAGGCAATGGAGATCGCCAGCTACGCGCACAGCCGTGGACGCAAAGTGTGCAACCACAACTTCACCACCGACATCAATACCGCCGCCTCGCTGCATTTCCTCTGCGCGATTGAGAATGCGCTGGTGATGGAGTATTGCGTCGAGCCGGGCGAAATCAGCCGCTCGCTGGCGAAGAATCCGGTGCGCATCGCCGACGGTTACGCGTGGCTGCCGAGCGAGCCGGGCCTCGGCGTTGAACCCGACGAAGCGGTGATCGAGACGTTTTTGGTGCGTGATTAACGGCTGTCACCGCCTAACAACGAAGCACACATTGTAGCGGCGCAATTTATTGCGCGATGAATCGCGCCGCTACGCAGTGCGCGCGAATTGATTCTGGTGTCGAGTGTCGAATAACAGAGTGATCTGAATTACAACGCTAAAGGTTGTTGGCGCGCGGCTCACTGGCTACCCTTCTTCGCAGCCAATGCAAGAGGGTGCCATGCAGCAAAAAATTTACTGGATCGACAACTTACGTGCGGTTGCCTGCCTGATGGTGATCGTCATTCACACCACAACCTGGTACATCACCGGGCCGATGGCGGTAACAGGCCTGAGCTGGGATGTGGCGAACCTACTTAACTCAGCGTCACGCGTCTGTGTGCCGCTGTTCTTTATGATTTCAGGCTATCTGTTTTTCGGCGAACGCAGCGCACAAGGGCGGCATCTGCTGCGCATCGTGCTGTGCCTGCTGTTCTACAGCGCGGTGGCGCTGGCCTATATCACCTGGCTGACGCCGATCAGCGAAGGTCGATCGCTGCTCAAACTGCTGCAAAGACCGGTGTTCTATCACCTGTGGTTCTTCTTCGCCATTATCGGCATCTACCTGTTATCCCCGCTGATTCAGGTGAAAAGCGTGGCACCGCGCTATGTCGCGATACAGGTGATCGTGCTGGCGGTGCTGGCGAATCCGAATACCGTGAGCCAATCGCTGGGACCGTTCCACTGGCTGCCGGTGAATCTGTATGTCAGCGGCGACAGCATTTACTACCTGCTGTATGCGCTACTCGGGCGCGCGATTGGCTGTATGGAGACCGACAAGCGCAGCATCAGCTGGCTGGCGGGATTGGGCTTTGTGGCCTGCGTGATTGGCATTGCGCTCGGCACCAAACAGATGCTGAAAATCAACGGCGCGTTCAACGATACCTGGTATCTCTACTGCGGGCCGCTGGTTTTTATTGCCGCCATCAGCCTGTTGATTCTGTTCAAAAACACCCTGAATCAGCGCGCGCTGCCGGGGCTCGCCACCCTCTCGCGCTATTCCCTGCCGATCTACGGTTTTCACGCGCTGTTTATCCACTTTCTGCGTACCCATCACTACGACGACATGTCGCGCCCGTGGCTCGATTTGCCGTGGGTGATGGGCGCGTCGCTGATCGGCAGCCTGCTGCTGGCGATGGGATTACAACGCGTGGATAAGCGTCATCTGGTGAGCTGATCGTCCCAGCGCTGGTGCGCGCGGCGCAGCTGGCGTGCCGAGGAGAATCCGGCGGCCAGCGCCGCTTTCTCCGCCGCTTCGCCCTGCTGCTGGCGTTGCCGCGCAATCACTAAGCGCAGCTGTTCGTGGTATTCGCGCACGCTGATGCCCAGATGCTGGCGGAACAGGCGCGTCAGATGACGCTCGCTGACGTGCGCCCGTTCGGCCAGCGCGGCAAGCGACCAATCATGTTCGGGATGGGCAATCATCACATCCTGCGCGCGATGAATCGCCGGATGCATGTGATTGCGATAGCGCAGCCACGGCGACAGTTGCGGATCGTCGCCGGAACGGCGGAACCACACCACCATTTCGCGCGCCACTTTCAATGCCTGCGGCGCGCCGCACAGCCGATTGATGAGATGCAGCGCCAGATCGATGCCCGCAGTAATGCCCGCGCTGGTCCAGATGCCGCCATCTTCGACGAAAACCCGGTTATCTTTTACTAACGCCGCCGGCGCTGCCGCTTTCAGGCGCGGTAACACATCATGATGCGTGGTGCATTGGATGCCATCCAGCAATCCCGCCTGCGCTGAGAGCAGTGCGCCGGAACAGATGCACACCAGCGTGATGCGCTGATCGGTAATCGCCGCCTTCTGCTGGCGCAGCCAGTCACGCGCTATCGCGGCCGGTGCGGTGTCAAAACAGACGCGCGAATCGTGTACGCCAGGCACCACCAGCAGGCTGTTTGCCGGCAGTTGCGCGGGCAAGGGCGCGATGTCGGCGAGGGTCATGCCGGTGGAGCACAGCACGCTTGGCTGCGGGCCGATGTAGTGCAGCGCGAAGTGGCCGTCGGCCAGCTGCAGGGTTTCAGCGGGGCCAGTGAGATCCAGCGCCATCACGCCGGGAAGCACGAGAAAGAAGACGGACTGCGGCATGGTGAGCTCCGGTTGGGTTTGGTGTGTTTTTTTCCCCCTCACCCCAACCCTCTCCCGTAAACGGGCGAGGGAGCTGATCGTGCGTATACTCTTGATCGGTTCCCTCTCCTGCTTGCGGGAGAGGGCTAGGGTGAGGGCAAATCAGGCCACTACATTTAACACAAAACCCCAATTATACCCGATAAAAACCCCAAAACCCTGCCAAATCCAGCCATCACCCTCCCACATCAAGACATCAACGGCTGCAACTGCTGATACAAGCGCGCAAACACCTCGCGCTGTGGCTGATACGCCTGATGCCGCGCCGCATCCGGTTGATGCCGCTGCGCCAGTTCCAGCGACGGCCATTCGCTCGCCGGATCAACCGCCAGCTGCGCCAGTCGCGCCGCACCCAGCGCCGGACCGACTTCGCCGCCATGACAATAATCCAGCGTTTGCCCGCTGATATCCGCCAGCATCTGACGCCAGTACGCACTTCGCGCACCGCCGCCAATCAGCATCACGGTTTTCGGCTGCACGCCGCACTCATGCACCGCATCCATGCCTTCGGCCAGCGCGAAGCCCACGCCCTCCAGCACCGCGCGCGCCAGTTCTGGTCGGCCATGCTGATGCGTTAAACCAAAGAACGCGCCCTGCGCCTGCGGATTGTTATGCGGCGTGCGCTCGCCAGAAAGATAGGGCAGGAACCACACTGGCGGCACATCGCTGCGCGCTTTTTCCGCCTCATCTAACAGTTGCGGCACATCCGCACAGCCGGTTAGCGCCGCCGCCCAATCGAGGCAGGAAGCCGCGCTGAGAATCACCGACATCAGATGCCAGCGCTGCGGCAGCGCGTGGCAAAAGCTGTGCACCGCACGCTGTGGATTGCTGAGATAGCCGTCGCTCACCAGGAAATAGACGCCCGACGTGCCGAGCGACAGCATGCCTTGTCCCGGCTCAACCATGCCGACACCCACCGCGCCCGCCGCGTTATCGCCACCGCCCGCCACCAGCGGCACACTTTGCATGCCCCAACGCGCGGCGACATCTGGCAACAAGGTGCCGGTGATCTGATTGCCTTCAAACAGTTGCGGCATCTGGCTGCGTTGCAAATCGCAGGCGTTGAGCATCTCATCGCTCCAGTCGCGCTGCGCCACATCCAGCCACATCGTTCCCGCCGCGTCCGACATGTCGCTGGCGAACTCACCGCTCATGCGCAAGCGCAGATAATCCTTTGGCAGCAGCACTTTAGCCACCTGAGCAAAAACCTGCGGCTCATGCTGTTTTACCCACAGCAGCTTAGGTGCGGTAAAGCCGGGCATCATCAGATTGCCTGTGATGCGACGCGAATCCGGCACGCGCTTCTCCAGTTCCTGACACTGCTCGCCGCTGCGCCCGTCATTCCATAAAATTGCCGGACGCAGCACCCGACTCTCGCTATCCAGCAAGGTGGCACCGTGCATCTGCCCGCTCAGGCCAATCGCCTTCACGCCGCTGAGATCGTGCTGCTGGGCCAGCGCCTGCATGGCACGATCGGTCGCCCGCCACCAGCTTTCGGCATCTTGCTCGCTCCATAACGGCTGCGGCCGCGACACCTCCAGCGGCGCACTCTCCACTGCAATCACTTTGCCGTGCGCATCCAGCAATACCACTTTCACGCCGGAGGTGCCTAAATCGATGCCGATAACCATGCTGCGCTCCTGAAAAGTTAAAAATCAAACAAGTAGTGATTCACCAGATTCTCCAGCTGTTCCTGGCGTCCACTACGATGCTGTGGATTAAATTGCTGTTGCTGCGCCTGTTCCGCCAGCGCGGCAAGGGAAAATTCTCCCTTCAGGATCTGCTGTCCGAACTCGCCGTTCCAGCCGCTGTAGCGCTGCGCCACACGCTTATCCAGCTCGCCATCCGCCACCATACGGGCCGCGACTTTTAACGCCAGCGCCATGGTATCCATCGCGCCGATATGGCCGTAGAACAGGTCATATTTATCGGTGCTCTGACGGCGGACTTTGGCATCAAAGTTTAAGCCGCCGGTGGTGAATCCGCCCGCTTTGATGATTTCGTACAGCACCAGCGCATTCTCTTCCACGCTGACCGGGAACTGGTCGGTATCCCAGCCACACTGCATATCGCCGCGGTTAGCATCCACCGAGCCGAAAATGCCCAGCGCGATGGCCGTTGCGATCTCATGATGGAAAGAGTGACCCGCCAGCGTCGCATGGTTGGCTTCCACATTCACTTTGATCTCTTTCTCCAGCCCGAACTGCTTCAGGAAGCCATAAACTGTCGCGACATCATAGTCATACTGATGTTTCGTCGGCTCCTGTGGCTTGGGTTCAATCAGCAACATGCCGTGGAAACCGATCTTATGTTTGTGCTCCACCACCATCTGCATAAACCGGCCAATCTGCTCGCGCTCCTGACGCAGGTCGGTATTCAGCAGGGTTTCATACCCTTCACGCCCGCCCCACAGCACATAGTTCTCGCCGCCCAGAGTTTGCGTGGCCTGCATGGCGCTGCACACCTGGCTGGCGGCCCAGGCAAAAATTTCCGGATCCGGATTGGTCGCCGCACCCGCACCGTAACGCGGATGGGTAAAGCAGTTGGCGGTTCCCCACAGCAGTTTCACGCCGGTTTCCTGCTGTTTTTCCAGTAATTTATCGGTCATCACCGCGAAGTTTTCACGATAGCTTTTCAGCGAATCCCCTTCCGGTGAGACATCCACATCGTGGAAGCAGTAATAAGGCACATTCAGTTTATGGAAGAACTCAAAGGCGACATCGGCCTTTTGCTTCGCCAGCTCAAGCGCATCACCCGGCTTCTGCCACGGACGATCAAACGCGCCAACGCCAAACATATCCGCGCCGTTCCAGCAGAAGGTATGCCAGTAACAGGCTGCAAAGCGCAGATGCTCCGCCATGGTTTTACCGAGAATCACCTCGTCCGGGTTGTAATGACGAAACGCCAGAGGATTGCGGGTATTACTCCCTTCATAACGAACGCGATCAAGCTGGTCGAAATAGGCGTGCATAGTTAGCTCCTTAGCATGAGGACCCGAATGGTCAGCTTTGAGCGGTTATTGTGATGATGTAATTTACTGCTGCTCAATTACGATATTTAACACTCAACGTAAGATAATTATTATTTGTGCGCCAGCTCGCAAAATAATGTCGTTATTTTCATTCAGCCTCTCTCACGTCGTTTTTTCTGAAAGCGTTGAAATATCGATCGCGCTCATAAAATCGCAAATAAACCAAAAAACGTAATAGCCGGATAAAAATCAGTAATTGATGTCATCTGAAACTCAGGGCAACAATTCATCGGCCTGGTTATCAGCCTTACAACGACAACAGCCTCAACCTACAGGATTAATACCATGAACATGAAAAAATCACTGTTGGCCGCCTGCGCGGCTCTGGCCCTGTTTAGTCACGCGGGTAGCGCTAAAGAAGTCAAAATCGGTATGGCTATTGATGATTTACGTCTGGAACGCTGGCAAAAAGATCGCGATATCTTTGTTAAACAAGCCGAATCACTGGGCGCCAAAGTGTTTGTGCAATCGGCCAACGGCAACGAAGAAACGCAGATGTCGCAAATTGAAAATATGATTAATCGCGGCGTCGATGTATTGGTCATCATTCCTTATAACGGCCAGGTTTTAAGTAACGTGGTGGCAGAAGCGAAACGTGAAGGCATTAAAGTGCTGGCGTATGACCGCATGATAAATAACGCCGATATTGATTTTTATATCTCCTTTGATAATGAAAAAGTGGGCGAATTACAGGCCGAAAGTATTGTGAAGCAAGTACCAAAAGGTAATTACTTCCTGATGGGTGGCTCGCCGGTGGATAATAACGCGCGCCTGTTCCGTGCCGGTCAGATGAAAGTGTTAAAACCTTATATTGATAATGGCAGCATTAAAGTGGTCGGCGATCAGTGGGTTGATGCGTGGCTGCCGGAAAATGCGCTGAAAATAATGGAGAACGCCTTAACGGCAAACAGCAACCACATTGATGCCGTTGTGGCGTCGAATGATGCCACCGCAGGCGGTGCGATTCAGGCATTAAGCGCGCAGGGACTTTCCGGCAAAGTTGCGATCTCCGGCCAGGATGCCGATCTTGCCGCCATCAAACGCATTATGAACGGCACGCAAACCATGACGGTTTACAAACCCATCACCGAACTGGCGACTGAAGCAGCCAAAATCGCGGTGGAACTCGGTGACGACAAACAACCCGCCAGCAACAGCAAGCTGAATAATGGCCTGAAAGATGTGCCATCGCGCCTGCTGAATCCTATTCCGGTGAACAAAGACAACATTGAAAGCACGGTAGTCAAAGACGGCTTCCACAAGCAGAGCGAACTCTGAGGCGCGAGCCCGTAAAGGAGAGAGGCCGATGTTGCTGGAAATGAACCATATCACCAAGCGTTTCGGCGCGGTGAAAGCTCTGGATGACGTGAGCCTGCAGCTGGAAGCCGGTGAAGTGATGTCGCTGTGCGGCGAAAACGGCTCGGGGAAATCGACCCTGATGAAGATCCTGTGCGGGCTGTATCCGCACGGTGACTTTGAAGGCAGTATCCATTTTGCGGGCGACGAGATTCAGGCGCAGACCATTCGTGATACCGAACGCAAAGGGATCGTGATCATCCATCAAGAGCTGGCGCTGGTGCGGCAGCTGACGGTGATGGAGAACATTTTCCTCGGCGCAGAGCTGGGACGTTTCGGCATGGTGGATGACGAAACCATGACGTTGCGTTGCCAGCAGCTGCTGGAGCGGGTCAAGCTGCAGGTATCGCCGGATACGCGCGTCGGCGAACTGGGATTAGGCCAGCAACAGCTGGTGGAGATTGCACGCGCCTTGAATAAACAGGTGCGCCTGCTGATCCTCGACGAACCCACCTCTTCGCTCACCGAACAGGAAACGGAGGTGCTGCTTAGCATCATCAAAAACCTGCGCGAACATGGCATCGCCTGCATCTACATTTCGCACAAACTCAACGAGGTAAAAGCGATTTCGGACACCGTCTGCGTGATCCGCGACGGTCAGCATATCGCGACCCGCGCGGCCGCCGGGCTGAGTGAGGATGACATCATCACCATGATGGTCGGGCGCGAGCTGACGGCGCTCTATCCGCATAGCCCACACGAGATTGGCGAAACCCTGTTGCAGGTAGAGAACCTCACGGCGTGGCATCCCATCAACCGCCATATCCGCCGGGTGGATAACGTCTCTTTTAGCCTGAAGCGCGGCGAAATTCTTGGCATTGCCGGGCTGGTTGGTGCCGGGCGAACCGAAACCGTGCAGTGTCTGTTTGGCGTTTGGCCGGGACGCTGGCAGGGCGATATTCATATTAACGGCAAGAAAGTCCGTATCAAGGACTGCCGCGCCGCCATCGCGCACGGCATCGCGATGGTGCCGGAAGATCGCAAAAAGGATGGCATCGTGCCGCTAATGGGCGTGGGCAAAAACATCACGCTAGCCGCGCTGGACCAATTTAGCCCCCGACTTTCGCTGCTGGATGACGCGCAGGAACAACAGGCAATTAATCAGGCCATTGCGCGCCTGCGGGTGAAAACCTCGTCGGCGGAACTGCCGATTAGTCGCCTGAGCGGCGGCAATCAACAGAAAGCGATCCTCGCTAAATGCCTGCTGCTCAATCCAAAAATCTTAATTCTTGATGAGCCTACACGCGGCATTGATGTGGGCGCGCGCCAGGAAATCTATCTGCTGATCAATTCGCTAGTGCAGCAAGGGATTGCCGTGATTGTCATTTCGTCTGAGTTGCCCGAAGTGCTGGGCCTGAGCGATCGGGTTTTGGTGATGCATGAAGGCAAAATCAAAGCCGATCTGATTAACGATAACCTGACTCAGGAGCAGGTGATGGAAGCCGCCCTGCGGAGTGAACACTATGTTTAAGACCGAAAGTACGCAACGCGGCCTCACTACGCCGGGTAAAGGTGCGCCAGGTAAATTCTCGCTGCCAAATCTGCAGGTGCTGGTGATGCTGGGGGCAATTGTGCTAATCGCCCTGTTCTTCACCTGGACCACCGACGGTGCCTGGCTCAGCGCACGTAATGTTTCCAACCTGCTGCGCCAGACCGCCATCACCGGCATTCTTGCGGTCGGCATGGTGTTCGTCATTATCTCTGCGGAGATCGATCTCTCGGTGGGTTCGATGATGGGGTTGCTCGGCGGTGCTGCAGCTATCTTTGACGTCTGGCTCGGTTGGCCGCTACCGCTCACCATCGTCGTGACTTTGGTGATGGGTTTGCTGCTCGGCACCTGGAACGGCTGGTGGGTGGCTTATCGCAAAGTTCCGTCGTTTATTGTCACACTGGCGGGGATGCTGGCGTTTCGCGGCATTCTGGTCGGCATCACCGATGGCACCACGGTAGCGCCTACCAGCCCGGCGATGTCGCAGATTGGCCAAAGCTATCTGCCTGGCGGGATCGGATTTGGCTTCGGCTTTGCTGGCCTGGCGCTGTTTATCCTCTGGCAATGGCGCTTGCGTCTGCGTCGCCAACAGCTTGGTCTGGCGCAAACTTCCGTCAGCGGTGCGCTGGTGCGACAGGTCGTCACCGCCATTCTGGTACTGGGCGCGATCTGGCTGCTCAACGATTATCGCGGCGTGCCAACGCCGGTCTTGCTGCTGGCGCTGCTGCTGCTCGGCGGCATGTTTATGGCGACGCGCACGGCCTTTGGTCGCCGGATTTATGCCATCGGTGGCAACCTGGATGCCGCGCGCCTTTCCGGCATTAATGTGGCCCGCACCAAGCTGGCGGTTTTCGCCATCAATGGCGTGATGGTGGCGATTGCTGGCCTGATCCTGAGCTCACGCCTTGGCGCGGGTTCGCCTTCGGCAGGCAACATTGCCGAGCTGGATGCTATCGCCGCCTGTGTGATTGGCGGCACCAGCCTGGCGGGCGGCGTTGGCTCGGTGGCGGGCGCGGTCATCGGCGCCTTTATCATGGCGTCGCTGGATAACGGCATGAGCATGATGGATGTCCCGACCTTTTGGCAGTACATCGTCAAGGGCGCCATTCTGCTGCTGGCGGTGTGGATGGATACCGCGACGCGCCGCCGGGTGTAATCGCGTGGGGGATCACATTGTGGCGCAAATTCTTTCTGCTGTCCGTCGTGCCATGCTATGCAAGGTGCTGTCGATTTAGGAGAGTGCGCCACGATGCATGAGAAACGCTATCGCATTACGTTGCTGTTCAACGCCAATAAGGTCTATGACCGCCAGGTGGTTGAGGGCGTCGGTGAGTATTTACAGGCATCACAAACGGATTGGGACATTTTCATTGAAGAGGATTTTCGTTGCCGCATCGACAATATCCGTGAATGGCTGGGCGACGGGGTTATCGCGGATTACGACGATCCCTCGATTGAAAAACTGCTGGCGAACGTGTCGGTGCCGATAGTTGGCGTTGGCGGATCGTACCATCAGCCGCAGGACTATCCGCCGGTGCATTACATCGCCACCGACAACGCCGCGCTGGTCGAGAGCGCCTTTTTGCATTTGAAAGAGAAAGGCGTGAACCGCTTTGCATTCTATGGCTTGCCCGCAGCCAGCGGCAAACGCTGGGCGCAAGAGCGTGAACATGCGTTTCGCCAGCTGGTGGCGCGCGAGCGTTATCAAGGCGTGGTCTATCAGGGCATGGAAACCGCGCCGGAAAATTGGCAGCACGCTCAAAACCGTCTGGCTGACTGGCTGCAAACCCTGCCGCAGCAAACCGGCATCATCGCCGTCACCGATGCCCGTGCGCGCCATCTGCTGCAGGCCTGTGAATACCTCAAAATTCCGGTGCCGGAGAAGCTCACGGTGATCGGGATTGATAACGAGGAACTGACGCGTTATCTGTCGCGCGTGGCGCTCTCGTCCGTGGCGCAGGGTTCACGCCAGATGGGTTATCAGGCGGCAAAACTGCTGCATCGCCTGCTGGATAATCAGCCTCTGCAACTGCAACGAATTCTGGTTCCACCGGTGAAAGTTATTGCGCGCCGCTCCACCGATTTCCGCTCCTTGCACGATCCCGCAGTGATTCAGGCGATGCATTACATCCGCTTTAACGCCTGCAAAGGTATTAAGGTTGAACAGGTGCTGGATGCCATCGGCATCTCAAGATCGAATCTGGAAAAACGCTTCCGTGATGAAACCGGCGACACCATTCACGCCATGATTCACCGCGAAAAACTGGAGAAAGCACGCGAGCTGCTGGCGTGTTCTTCGCTGAGCATCAATGAGATCTCACAAATGTGTGGTTACCCGTCGCTGCAATATTTCTATTCGGTGTTTAAAAAGAGTTACGCCAATACGCCGAAGGAGTATCGGCAACTTCACGGTGAAAACGTGCTGTGACGCACGGCTGAGATCAAGAATTCCGCCGCGATTGTCGCTATACTCCTGCGGCATCTTCAAAGGAAGATCGTCGTCTCCGGTGAGGCGGCCGGATTTCAAATCCGGTTGGGGCCGCCAGCGGTCCTGGGCAGGTTCGACTCCTGTGATCTTCCGCCACTTCCCGTTCATCCCCGTTAACTCAATAACCCCGCCCCCACATTCACCGACAATCCCAAAATCGCCAGATTGAATACAAACGAAATCACCGACTGTAACAGAGCGATTTGCCGCATATCCGTGGTGCCCGTTGCCACATCGGCGGTTTGCGAAGCTACCGCGATGGTGAAAGAGAAGTAGAGAAAATCCCAGTATCCCGGCTGTTCGGGCTTTTCAGGAAAGATCATCGGCGTGACATCCTTGCTGCGCCGCAGATAGTGATGATGCGCGTAATGCATGGCGAATGACGTCGGAAGCAGCGCCCAGGAAACCACCAAGGTTGCCGCGGTCAGCAGCAGATGCAGCACGCGCGGCGTTCCCGTCAGGCTCTTCAGCGTGGTGAGTTCCATCAGAATCGCCAGAATGCTGACCAGGCAGGTGAGCGTTACCATACTCAACACCAGCGTCGCGCTTTCATCCTCGATTTTAGCAATATGCGGAATATCTTTGGCCTCGGTGCCTAGCATGCGCAGCCACAGAAAAGCGAGATAGAGCCATGCCAGCACGTTCCAGCCAATCAGCAGACGCTGCAACATGCCCAGGTGCGCAGGCAGGAAGAAATAACAGGCCACGCCAGCCACAATCGAAATCAGCAAACGCAGACGCGCGCGAAGGTAATGCATCAGAGAAAGGCTCATGGTGTCAGAGGCTTAGTGAAGGAAGGTGGATAGGTTAACTGTAGACGCATTTGGTCAGTAATCTCTCAGG
Source organism: Pantoea sp. GCM10028869 (assembly GCF_042666835.1). Classification (NCBI taxonomy): domain Bacteria; kingdom Pseudomonadati; phylum Pseudomonadota; class Gammaproteobacteria; order Enterobacterales; family Erwiniaceae; genus Pantoea; species Pantoea sp. GCM10028869. The sequence goes on from NZ_JBHTGO010000007.1 coordinate 189,032, forward strand.
ATTTCGTCTCAATCCATCACATGGCACTCTAAAACTGCAAAATAAAGGTGAGTGTGAACAAAGCGTAACCTGTAAGTTTTAGTTACAAGTTCAATAGAAAGGAAGTTTAGGAAGGCCCTCCCAACTTATACACACCTACGCTTTACTTCCCCACCTATCTCCGCCACTTTGCTCCTTCATCGCATTGTGGAGCCAGGCATGCTAATCCATCCAACCGATACTCTGACTTTTTCCGGCAATCCGCGTCAGGCTGAGCTGCGTCAGCGCCTGCTGCAGCCGGATGCGCCGAAAGTGATTGCCGCTGCGTTAGCGAAACAGCTGGACCGTGAAACCTTCACCCATCGCCACGCTGCGGGGCAACTCTTCTGTTTGAAGCAGGGGTTGATGACGGTGAAAACGCCGTCCGGTATTTTCGCCAATCCGCCGCGACTGGTGGGCTGGATTCCGCCCTACTTTGAACATGCGATCATCGGGCCGGGCCCGGTGCTTGGCTGGACAGTATTGGTGGACGATGCGCTGGCCGCGCCCTTGCCGGATCATCCCGTCCTGCTTTCCTGCCCGTCGGTGCTGGAGCCGCTGGCGGAAAGGCTGGCAACCTTATCGCCCGATCACTGGGGCAGCGCGCGCTACCATCGCCTGTGCGAGGTGTTCCTGGATGAGTTGTATGAATCGACCGAACATCCATTGACGTTACCGCTGCCGGCGGAACCGCGCTTGCTGCAGATTGCGCGCCTGTTAATGGACGACCCCGCCGATACGCGTACCGGGCCCGAACTGGCGCGCTGGGCGGGACTCAGCCCGCGCAGTCTGAGCCGTCATTGGGCCAGCGCGGTCGGCATGAGCTTGACGCGCTATCGCCAGGTTTCACGTTTACTCAAATCACTGGAAGGATTGGCGGCGGGCAAAAGTGTGCAGCAAGTGGCGTGGCAGGTCGGATTCGACAGTGTTAGCAGCTATATCAGCGCTTTTCGCAGCGCGTTTGGCTCAACGCCCGGCAAATACTTTACGCCGCCAGCCGACTCTGCGGATGCAAAAACAGCAAACTAGCGGGCCCGTCAATGTCCGGCAAACTGTGCTGATATTTGCGACGGAACGCGCCTGGCGGCAGGTCGAACATGCGGCGGAAGGTGCGGCAGTAAGTTTGCTGCGAGTCGAAGCCATATTTGATGGCGATATCCATCAGCGGCATATTGCTGTTCAACAGCGCAATCACCGAAGCCGTTAACTTGCGCTCGCGAATATAGGTACCCAGCGCGACGCCGGTGTAACTGCGAAACAGTCGCTGCAGATGCCACTGCGAATATCCGGCGCGGCGCGCCACGGTTTCCAGAATGAGTTTCTGCTCAATGTTGTCCTCAATCCAGAGCATCAGTTGTTGCATAAAGGCGGCGTGCAAATCCATCTTTCCTCCTGATGTCGAAATGAATACCGTGATACCGATAAATCGTCGCACATCCCGTAGCGGCGCGATTTATCGCGCAATAAATTGCGCCGCTACGATCAGTGCGCTCTGAAATTTCGGTGTCAGCGATTAACTGATAAGCATTATAAGAAGACGTTAGCTGGCTATGTGATGGGCAAAAGCCAATAAATAACGATAACTCGCCAATTTATGGCTGCGCCACATCCAGTTCGATAGTTGTCAAAACGAGAGGGATTTGTCATCACCGGCCGCTCGCCGCTGGATGGTCAGGGAAATCCTTTTCCGCTGCTTCATCTGCGCTATGCGCCGTGATTTAAATGGTCGCGCCCATTGAAAGGCGATAATGCAGGTCGACCTGCTCGATGGTGGGCTGCTGGTTGATCTTTTTCAGGATGATCTCCGTCGCCACTTTTCCCATCTCAAAGCGCGGCGTGATCACGCTAGCTAAGCGTGGCGTGGTTGCCTGACCAATTTCCAGCCCGTGAAAACCGGCAATCGCCATCGCTTGTGGCACGGCAATGCGCGCCGCCTGACACTCCTGCAGCACGCCAACCGCCAGATCGTCATTGGTACAAAGAATCGCATCCATCTCCGGATAGAGCTGGCGCGCCAGCGTCATCATGCCGGTGCCAATCGATACCGAAGAGACCTTGTTCGGCACAATCCGGCCCGCAGGCAACCCGGCCGCTTCAACCGCATCGCGATAACCGGCGTAGCGTTGCTCATCACGGCGATCGGACATCGAACCAAAATAGATAACGCGCTGTTTGCCGCTGGCCAGCAGCATCGCCGTCATGTCGTAGCCGGCGCGATAGTTGTCGAAGCCCACATTGATGCGTCCACGCGCCTCGGTCAGCCCCATCACTTCCGCCACCGGAATGTTGGCGGCGTTTAGGTATTTTTCTGCGCGCACGGTGTGCACAGATTCGGTCAGGATCAGCCCTTTGATGTTAAAGGCCAGCACCGTGGCGATCTGCTCCTCTTCACGCTGGGCGTTGTAGTCGTAATTGACCACCAGCGTTTGATAACCGTGCGCGCTGGTCACCGATTCAATGCCCGCCAGCAAGTCGGCAAAGATTTGATTATTAAAAGAAGGAATTAACACGCCGATGCGCGGTGGGTTCTGTTTGGTCGCTGCGACATTTTCGCTATCCGCGACGTAGCCAATTTCGGCAATCACGCTGGCGATTTTCTCCGCCGTTTCCGTTTTGACCTTTTCCGGCGTGCGCAGATAGCGACTTACCGTCATTTTGGTGACGCCCGCCAGGGTAGCAATATCGTCCAGAGTGATGCGCTGCGTTTTCATTACGGCGTCCGCAAAGAGGGGCTGATAATCAACGTATTATGCCCGTTGCCTGTTAAAAAATGAAACGCACCCGTGCGCTCCGTCGGGTGAAATAAACTCGGTAAACCCGCGTATTTAACAGAATGAAAATTCCAATAAAAAGCAAATTTTGCAATGCCCTTACAAAGTGAATTGATGAAAAACCTATCATTTCATTGGGCTATAAGCATACCCCTGACGACTTATTCGGCAATTTTCGCCACCCCCTTCACACTTTTCGGAAAAAATGATCCAAATACCATCATTTAGAACATATATTCCAACACGAAGACCTCGCGTGAATAAAAGTTGAACATCGAAACCTACACCACCCTCTTTCTGGACAAGTAACGTTCAGGCCGTAGAGACAAGGGGCTATAACAATGGATACCAGGCAAAAACGCTACAACATGAAGTATGTCATTCTCTGCTGTACTGTCGCGGCATTCGGCGGTCTGCTGATGGGATATGACTCTTCCATTATCTCCGGTGCAATCGAACCCTTAAGTGAATATTTCCAGTTAACGCCCGCTGAAACCGGCTGGGCCGTTTCCAATATCCTGCTCGGCAGTTTGATCGGCTGCTTTATGGCACCGCGCCTCAGTGACAAGCTGGGACGTAAAAAATCCCTCGCCATCACCGCCCTGCTGTTTACCGTTTCGGTGATCGGCACGGCGCTGGCGCATAACTTCACCGTGTTCGTCATCTTCCGCATGATTGGCGGATTAGCGATTGGCCTGGCGTCGGTAATTTCGCCTATCTATCTGGCCGAGCTGTCGCCTTCGAAGTTTCGTGGCCGTACCACCGCGCTCTATGCGGTGTGCTGCGTCGGCGGACAATCGGTAGTGTTGCTGACCAACTACTTCATCACCAAATCCACCTTGCCGGATGTGATGATCAACATGGGCTGGCGCTACATCCTCGCCACCGCGCTGGTGCCGTGCGCGCTGTTTATTTTGTTCATCGCCTTTATCCCGGAATCACCGCGCTGGAACGTGCTGAAAGGCAAGTACGATGAAGCGCTGGATACGCTGACCAAAATCTCTAACCGCGAACATGCCGAGAGCGTGTTCAACGAAATCAAACATTCGTTTTCTGATAAAACCGCGCAGCAGCACAAATCGCGTCTGCGTCTGGATAAAACCACCATTCCATTGCTGATTGTCGGCATCGGTTTGGCGGTGGGTAACCAGATCAGCGGTATCAACGTCATTCAGTACTTTGGGCCAACCTTGCTGAAAAACGTCGCGGGCAGCACTGACTCAGCGCTGCTGCAAACCTTCTGGCTGTCGATTTGTCAGTTTATTGGCGTGCTGGCGGGGATGATGCTGATCGATAAAGTCGGTCGTCGTAAGCTGCTGCTGCTGGGCGCAATCACCTCTTGCGTGTGCCTGACCTACTCCTTCATCGCCTTCTATTACCACTTGCCGGGTATGCTGGCGGTTATTGGCCTGTTCGCTTACATGATTTTCTTCGGTATGACGTGGGGGCAGATCGTCTGGACGGTGCTGGGCGAAGTGTTCCCAACCGAGATTCGTTCGATTTGCGTGGGGATTTCCATCTGCGCGATGTCGATGGCCAACTTTGTTATCAGCAGCACCTTCCCGATCATGAACAGCAGCCCGATGCTGCTGGATATGTTCCACGGTGGCTTCCCACTGTTGCTGTTCGCAATCTTCTCGCTGGGTATGTACTTCTTCACCTTCCGCTATCTGCCAGAAACGGCCGGCGTGTCGCTTGAGAAGATTCATGCGCTGGTGCTGCGTAAATTTAACGTCGAAGCAGAGTTGCCTGAGACGACGTCCACCGTGAAGGCGAGCGAATCATTTGATATTCCACGGCATTAATCGGTAAGGATAGGGATCTGCAGGGCGCCCTTTATGGCGCCCTTGTTAACTCAGGCGTTCGTACTGCTCAATCACCGCCAGCGCTAAGCCGTTGGCCGGATCGATACGCAGCGGCAGGAAATGCAGCGCGGTATGGGCGAAGGTAAAGGCCAGCGCGCCGGCCTGCGCCGCCTGCTGCACCGCCTGCACAAACGCTGGCTGCGCATTCCACGGCCCATCAATAATGATGCTGGCCGGATTCACCAGCTGCATCACCTGACTCAACGCGTTGCCCAAGTGGGTGCCCGCCTGCGTCATCACCTCTTTCAGGATTTCCGGTTCGCTCTCGCCATTCTGCCAGCGCAGGCCCGGTTTGCGTTTTGCCAGCTGCTGCTGAATGGCCGGTTTGCTCACCAGCGTTTCCAGACAACCTAAGCGACCGCAGCTACAGCGTTCGCCGTTGGGTTGCACGATAAGATGGCCGATCTCGCCCGCCGTCCAGCTGCTGCCGGTAAACACTTCGCCGTGTTCCACCAGCGCGCCGCCTAATCCTTCAGAAATTCGCAGATAGAAATGGCTTTGCGACTTATTCAGTTCGAGTTGCTGCACCGAAAGCAGCGCCGCCGCTTTGACGTTATTCATGATGCGCAGCGGCAGCGGCATCTCGTGGCTGAGGATGGTCATCACATCCACATCCTGCCAGCCCAGATGCGCGGAAAAATGCACCCAGCCGCGATGCGGATCGATGATGCCAGGGAAACCAATCGCCACGCCGAGCAGCTCGGGATGCGCCGCGTGCAAGGTCTGGCACACTTCCACCAGCTCATGCAGCAACTGCTCGGGATCGCTGGTTTCGGTGCGCCAGGTTTGCTCGGCAATCACCTGCGAGAAATAGTCGCACACGCGCCAGTGAATTGCCTGGCGCTCCACCATGATGCCCGCGCTTTTCAGCTTTTCGGCGCGCAACGAGATTTCGATTTTCGGTCGTCCTGCTGACGCCACGCTAACCGGGCCGAGCTCATTGATCAGCCCGGCTTCCAGCAAATCATCGACAATCAGTGAAACGGTGTTTTTGCTCAGCTCGAGCGCTAAAGCCAGATCCTGGCGGGAGGTGATGCGGGTGGTGCGCAGTTGCATCATCACCCGCTTCAGGTTGTTCAGGCGAAGTAGTGCTGGACCTTTACCGGCTGCTTTCATAGCACTCCTCAATACTCATCACCGCGCACACGGCTGCGATAACTTTCCCAGTCAAAGCGCACCCACAAGCTGTTGCCGAGGCGCATACGGTCCATCACGCGTTCACCCAGCAGCGAATTCATGCCGGCGGGATCGAGGTTCGATAACATGCCCGTTGGGCGTTTCGACGATGAGCGGCGATCAACAATCTGATTGATGATCACTTTTTCATAGCGCGATTCACTCTGCATGCCGATCTCATCGATCACCAGCAGATCCACATGGCTGAGATCGTGCAGCAGGCGCTCTTCAGTTAAATCGCTGCCGCCGCTGAAAGTGCCCTTCATGCTCGACATCAAGTCGGCCACGGTCACAATCAGCACGCTTTTACCGCGAATAATCAGATCGTTACCAATCGCTGCGGCAAGGTGGTTTTTACCGGTGCCGGGACGACCGGAAAAAACAAAACTGGAGATGCTGTTTTCAAATCCGGCGGCGTATTCGCGCGCCATGGCCAGCGCTTTGCGCTGCCCATCATTTTCCACGCGATAGTTGTCGAACGAGCAGTTCATGTGCAGCTCGCGGATGCCCGAGCGCCCCATGATGCGCTGCATTTTCATCGCGCGGTTTTCTCGCACAATCGCTTCCGAGCGCAAGCGGCCCTGTTCCTGGTTCCAGGCCAGCAGCTCCGCGCCGCTTTTGAATTTCGGCTGCACTTCGGACGGCATCATCTTTTTCAGGCGACTAAAAAGATCGTTCGGCGTTTTCATTACTCACCTCGGAATCCATCGGGAATATCGTAATCAGTATTGCTGATTTGCGTGAGATCGCGCTTTGGCTGTCCGCCATTGGCGGCGCGATTCATCTGCACGCTGCGCGCTAACTTCTGCTGCCACTGCACATGATGGAACAAACGGCCTTCCGCCTGCCAGTACGCCACAAACGTGGCCAGCTCGGCGGCGGTAACCGGTTCACTCAACGCCACGCCCCAGATGGCGGCCTGACGCTGAAAATCGCTATCGGGCTGCCAGCCTTCATACATCGCGAACTTGCCCACCGGCGTGGCGATGGGCGCGCTTTCGGTCTGAAACAGACTCTCATCCAGCGTGACATCATTGGGCTGCTGCGCGGCGGCTTCCAGCGCCAGCAGCTGCGCCAGACGCTGCGGCGTGAGCGCATAAAACGCCGGCGTATTGTTATGCAGCACCGCCAGCGTGCCGTTATCGGCCTGCTGCAGCACGGCGAGCGGGTCATGGCAGAAGCCATCCAGCCCCACCAACGTTGAAGATAAGATTTTGACTGACATGAAGAAACCTGACGTTAACCAGCATGGTGCGCCGGGCGGCAAATTCAGCCCGGCGTTATGCGGTAAGTGTACCTGTTTTAGGACAAGTGATCGTCAAAAAGGTCGCAGCGATTAGCGTGGCATCGTCAGCGGTTCGGCGCGATCCACATGGCGTGACGCGTGCGGCACCCGAACCGCGACAGGCTGCGGCCGGGTTTGCCAAAGATAGCGAGCCGATGCGATCAGGCACAGGCTGTAGCCAAACATCTCGCTGCCCTCTTCCGCCATGTTTTTTACCACGCGGTTATAACCATCGAGCATCAGATGTTCCCACAGCTGATGCATGCCAAACAGGCGCGAAAACACCAAAATAGCCAGTAAACCTGCGGCCATCATCTGCCAGCTGCGATGCTGAACCAGCGACGCCAGCCCGGGCAGGATTTGGCGCGGCTGGCGGAAGGCCATCGCCAGACAGGCCGCCGTCGTCGCCAGCGCAAACCACAGCCATGCGCCGTGCCTGATGAAATCGAACAGGAAGTCCATCTCACGAATCAGCATGCAGCTGTAAAAACCGCCGACCAGGATCAGCACGCTGCGTTGTGATGGCCGCTGCCAGGCCGAGAGGAAATAGAAGGTGGCGATGAGCAAGAGCATCAGCTCCTGGGTGATTTCGGTGAAGGAGGTTTCGTGCAGGGCATCGTTCATCCAGTTGACGTCGATGTAGACCATCGCCATACAGAAAACGAGTACCAATCCACTGATGAGAAAGGCCGTAACTTCACGGCTAATAAGAATAATATTGTTGCGCATATTGTGACCAAAGTAATGATTAGCGCGCTTAGTATATGGACCTCAGGTTTTGTCACTTCTCTTTTTATGCCGATTAGAAGCTGGCGCTGACGCCCAGGCTATAAATAAACTGCTCACCGCTGGTCACTGCGCCGGTTTGCGCAAAAGAAGCAAAGGCCGCCATATTTTGCCCCAGCGGCATATTTGCGCCGACGCTGACATCCACCCAATTATTTTCCCGTCCGTTGATATCCTCGGCTCGTTCGCGGGTGGGCGATGGCAACTCTTCATTTACCAGATGGCTGTAACTTACCTGCGCCCACGGCGATATCCCACTAAAGCTAGAATCCACGCGCCAGCCAACGGAGGCAATGTGCTCGGCGTTGTTGCTATCCACTCCTGCGCACTTCGGACAGCTCAAAGTCGAATCATCTACCGCAAACTGCGCCACCGGCCCGGTGCTCACCGCTTTACTCATCGGCATCGACCAGCCGGCAGAGTAGCGATTAACAAAAGGCGTAGCGCCGACGCTGGCGGTTTCACTGTGCATCACCAGCGCGTAGTCATTTGGCGAGTTAAGCGCGGCGTCAAACAGGTTTGCATCGGGGTTTTCTGTCAACATCAGGTGATTACTGGAAATTTTTTCAGCAAGTATGGCGTTGTAATCGGGTGCGCTATTCTGGCTCGATTGATCAAAGGCATAGGTATTCCCGGCCAGAAAAAATAGCCATACACTGCCAAAAGCCAGCGCGATTATATGCTGGCCTGTCCGCTGACTTTTCTGCAACATGAAGGACTCCTGACGAGCCGGGAAGAGATGGGCGTTTAGGTTTTATAAGATCTATATCGGCGCCCCTTGTATAACTATTAATCGCTTTTGCCATTCGTCAAGGGAACTACCGCTATTTCATAGGCTAAGGGAGTGATGCAATGCAACGTTGTGGCTGGGTAACTGAGGATCCACTGTATCTGGCGTACCACGATAAAGAGTGGGGCGTGCCGCAAACCGATAAGCGAGTCTTATTTGAAATGGTCTGTCTTGAAGGCCAACAGGCCGGACTTTCATGGATTACGGTACTGAAAAAACGCGAAAACTACCGCCGCGCGTTCCATGAATTTGATCCCGCAGCCGTGGCGTTGATGGATGAAAGCGACATGGCACGGTTGATGCAAAATGCGGGACTGATTCGCCATCGCGGCAAGCTGGAAGCGATCATCAACAATGCGCGTGCCTTTCTAGCGCTGGAAGCCACCGGAGAGGAGTTTTCACGCTTTATCTGGTCTTTTGTCGACCATACGCCGATTTTGCACCGATACGCGAATTACAAAGACGCGCCAACGACCTCCGAGCCCGCGATTGCGCTGTCGAAAGCACTTAAGAAGCGTGGTTTTAAATTCGTCGGCCCCACAACCTGCCACTCATTTCTACAGGCCTGCGGCTTAATTAATGATCATCAAACCAGCTGTTTTTGCCATCCTGATAATCTTTAAAGCAAAAGTTTACAAATTAAGACTGACCCTCACGCATTTCCCCATAATTGAACGGCATAATAGTGCCGTTTTGGGGCTTTTCCCCGTTTAAATCTGTGAGGGGTTTTTCATGAATAAGCGTATTTTGGCGCTGACCTTGTTACTGAGCGGCAGCCTCGCGCTGTCGGGTTGTACCACCAATCCCTATACCGGCGAATCGCAGGCGGGCAAATCGGGTATCGGCGCCGGTTTGGGCGCGGTGCTGGGTGCGGGCGTGGGCGTGCTGTCGTCGTCGAAGAAAGATCGCGGTAAAGGTGCGCTGATTGGTGCAGCATCCGGTGCCGCACTGGGCGGCGGCGCGGGTTATTACATGGATGTGCAGGAAGCGAAACTGCGCGACAAAATGCGCGGCACCGGCGTCAGCGTGACGCGTCAGGGCGACAACATCGTGCTCAACATGCCGAATAACGTCACCTTTGATTCCAACAGCAGCAACCTGAAACCGGCGGGCGCCAACACCCTGACCGGCGTGGCGATGGTGCTGAAAGAGTATCCAAAAACCGCCGTGAATGTGGTGGGCTACACCGATAGTACCGGCACGCGCGCGCTGAATATGCGCCTGTCACAGCAGCGCGCCGACAGCGTGGCCAGCGGTCTGATTCTGCAAGGCGTGGCGCAAAACCGTCTGCGCACCCAGGGTTTAGGCCCGGATAATCCGGTTGCCAGCAACAGCACCGAAGACGGTAAAGCGCAGAACCGTCGCGTTGAGATCACCCTCAGCCCGCTGGGCTAAAAGTAAAGAGCCGATCTGCACGAACAGATCGGCTTTTGTCACATTTTTTCGCCTCTTTTGACACCATCTTTGTTAGAAAAAGCTAAAAAATTCGTAACCGATAGAGCCGCCTTTTCCTTTATGCTAGTGTGATCAAAAATTGATCAGTGGGACGCTATCATGTCACTCAAAGCCATCGCCGCTACCCTTGGCCTCTCTGTTACTACCGTGAGCCGGGCGCTAAATGGCTATGACGATGTAGCGGCCGTCACGCGTAAACGCATTGAAGACGAAGCGAATGCGCGCGGCTATCGCCCCAACGACGCTGCCCGCCGCCTGAAAACCGGGCGCGCCAATGCGGTCGGTCTGCTCTTTCCCATCAGCCACGCCTCGCTCAATGACAGCTATTACAGCCAAATGCTGCTGATGCTCGATCAACGCCTCGCCCAGCACGATATTGATTTGTTGTTGCTGCCTGACAAACCGCAAGGGCAACAGCGTAAGCTGATCCGCATGCTGCGCAGCGGCGCCATCGATGCGCTGATTTTAACCCACACCCTGCCGCAGGATGCGCGACTGCAACGCTTGCAGCAGAAGGGTTTCCGCTTCCTGACGCTCGGCCGCAGCGAGCTGCCGCTGCCGTACGCGTGGATCGATTACGATAATCACGCCGGTACCTTCCTGGCGGCAGAACACTGCCTGCAACAAGGATGGCCGCGTCTGGCCTATCTCGGCAGTAACGAAACGGCAACGTACATCCTCGATCGCCGTCAGGGATTTATTGATGCGCTGATTCGGCATCAGGCGCCGGTCGATCAATCCCTGATGGCCGCGCTACCCGCCACGCGCCGCTCCGGCTATCAGCAAACCAATGCCTGGCTGGCACAAGGCGACGCGCCGCAGGCGATCATCACCGATTGCAGCACGCTGGGTGAAGGTGCCGCGATTGCGCTGCAGCAGGCGGCCCGCCTCAAGGGCGCGCAGGCGATTCCGCTGTATGTGTATGATGGATTGCCGCCCGATTCGATTGTCGATCAGCCAGTGAACACCATTCTGCAATCATCGCAGCAGCACATTGGCGAGCGCATCGCCGAAATGGTGCTGCAACTGCTCGATGATGTGCCGCCTGGCGATCTGCAAACGCTCTGGCAGCCGGTGCTGCGACTCACTTCTGACGCGCAATGATTGCGCCTGGCGCGAGCTGTGTTAGTCTTCGCCTGTTTCTTTTCAGCAGGTGTAAGCAATGAAAACCAGGCAGCCACGAGCCACAATCAGTGACGTTGCCCGTACGGCAAAAACCGGTAAAACCAGCGTTTCCCGCTATCTGAATGGCGAAGTGAATCTGCTCTCGCCCGATCTCAAAGCCCGTATCGAACAGGCCATCGCCGAACTCAACTATCGTCCCAGCCAGATGGCGCGCGGACTGAAACGCGGCCGCACGCGTTTGATTGGCCTGATCATTGCCGACATCACCAATCCTTACTCGGTTGACGTGCTGAGCGGCATCGAAGCGGCGTGTCGTGCGCAGGGCTTTACCCTGCTGATGTGTAACACCAACAACGAAGTCGATCTCGAACAACATTACCTGCAACTGCTTAGCAGCTATCAGGTGGAAGGCATTGTGGTTAATGCCGTGGGCATGCATGAAGAAGTGCTCAATCGCCTGCAACAGTCGATGCTGCCGATGGTATTGATTGACCGGAAAATCCCCGATTTCGCCTGCGATATGGTGGGGCTCAACAACGTTGAAGCCTCCACGGTTGCGACCCAACATTTGCTGGATAACGGCTATCAAGCCCTGCTCTTCCTTAGCGAGCCGCTCGGCAGCGTTAATACGCGCCGTGAACGTCTGCGCGCCTTCTACGACACGGTAAAAAACGCGCCAGAGATTGCGGCAGAGAATGCCGAGGTAGCGCTGCATCAGCCCGACGCGCTGGAAAAACAGCTGCGGGAATTCCACCAGCGCCATCCCGACAAACGCTGTGCGGTGATCGCCGCCAACGGCGCGCTGACCTTGCAAGTGGCGCGCGCGCTGCAGCGCCTTGCGCTGCGCTGGGGCGAAGCGATTGGCCTGCTGGGCTTTGACGAACTGGAATGGGCGGCGCTGGCGGGCGTCGGCATCACCACCTTGAAGCAGCCCACCTGGCAGATTGGTTACGCCGCGCTGGAGCAGGTTATCGCGCGCATTGAGGGCAGCGAGCAATCGGTCAGCGAACAGCTCTTCTCCGGCGAACTGATTGTGCGCGGCTCCAGCCAGCCGCTGCGCTAAGCCGGCCTTTTATGGCTCACTTCGTGAGCATGATCATAATTTCACGGTCTGCGCCTTTCCTTTGGAACCGGTTCCATTTAGTTTTTTTATAACGAATGGGATGTGGTCATGCCCGGAGAAACGTGATGAAACCAGAAATTATTGTTGTAACTGCCGCATACGGCGCGCAGAAAGTAGCGGAATTGGGTGGCCAGGCCGCGCTGTTGCCGCTGATCAAACAGGCCGGCGCGGATGGCGTCGAAATTCGTCGCGAGCTGTTCAACGAAAATGAACTCTGCCTGCTGCATGCGCTGGGCAATGCGATTTCCCAGCATCAGCTGAGCGCCAGTTATTCCGTGCCGGAAGCGTTGTGGCTGGATGATGGTGCGCTGAATCCGCGTCTGGCGCAGTTCCTGCAGGAAGCCGAACAAATCGGCGCTCAGCGCCTGAAAGTGGCGCTTGGCCATTTCGTTGAACTTGATGCGCGCGCGCTGCTCGATGTACTTAAAGCATCAACGGTGACGCTGGTGGTTGAGAACGATCAAACGCCAGACAGCAAACTGGCGCCGATGCTGCGCTTCTTCCATCAGGCTTGCGATGCCGCATTGCCGCTGGATATGACCTTCGATATGGGCAACTGGCAGTGGACCGGCGAAGACGGTTTGCAGGCCGCCGCGCAACTCAGTCGCTACGTTAGCTACATCCACGTTAAAGCGGCGGTGCCACACGGCGCTACTTTCCGCGCGATCGCGCTGGATCAGGCCGACGATAGCTGGCGCACGCTGCTGAACGCGCTGCCAACCGACGCACCGCGCGGCATCGAATTCCCGCTGGAAGGCGGGGATTTGCTGGCGGTCACGCGCCATTACGTTGACCTGCTGCGTGCAGCGTAAGGAGCCGATGATGACGCAAAAAACGCTGGATGTGGTGACGATTGGTGAAGCGATGGCGATGTTTATCGCCCAGCAAACCGGCGATCTCGCCGCAGCAGAAGGCTTCGTCAAACGCATTGCTGGGGCCGAACTCAACGTGGCGATTGGCCTGGCGCGCCTCGGTTTGCAGGTCGGTTGGGTGAGCCGCGTCGGCGACGACAGTTTTGGTCGCTTCACACTGCAACAGCTGGAAAAAGAGGGCGTCGATCACCGCTGCGTCACCACGGACGCGCGCTATCGCACCGGCTTCCAGCTCAAATCCCGCGTCGATGACGGCTCCGATCCGGAAGTCGAATATTTCCGCAAAGGCTCCGCCGCCAGCCATCTGTCGCCCGACGATTTCAACGACGACTACTTTGGCAGCGCGCGCCATCTGCATTTAAGCGGCGTGGCGGCGGCAATCTCTGACAGCTCGCTTGCCCTGGCGCAACACGCGGCAAAAGAGATGCGCGCGCGGGGCAAAACCATCTCCTTCGATCCTAATCTGCGTCCGGTGTTATGGCGCAGCGAAGAGGAGATGCGCAAGCAACTCAATCATCTGGCGGAATACGCCGATTGGGTGCTGCCGGGCGAGAAAGAGGGTTTGATTCTCACCGGCTACCGCCAGCCGGAAGCCATCGCCGATTTCTACCTCGATAAAGGGGTGAAAGCGGTGGTGATCAAAACCGGTAGCGACGGCGCCTGGTACAAAACCGCCGACGGCCAGCAAGGCCAGGTCGCACCGATTCGCGTCGAGAATGTGGTCGATACCGTGGGTGCCGGCGACGGCTTTGCGGTTGGGCTGATCAGCGCTTTGCTGGAAGGAAAATCCCTGCCGCAGGCGATTCTGCGCGGTAATAAGATCGGTTCGCTGGCGATTCAGGTCGCTGGCGACAGCGAAGGCCTGCCGACGCGCGCGGCATTGGGCGATTACTGATAACAGCACAATCCCGTAGCGGCGCGATGCATCGCGCGCTTTTCGCAGCGGCTTCGCTGCCAGAAGCGCAATAAATTGCGCCGCTACGGGTCCGTACGAAACCAAATAGCTGTACCCACTACAACAATATCGCGAGGCGCATCCACTGAATGCGTCCACCTCAACCAGAGGAGTCACCCATGAAATCGCAGACAATCGCGCCAAAACGCTGGTGGTTTATCATGCCCATCGTGTTTATCACCTACAGTCTGGCGTATCTGGACCGGGCGAACTTCAGCTTCGCCTCTGCCGCAGGGATAAATGACGATCTCGGCATCACCAAAGGCATGTCATCGCTGCTGGGCGCCCTGTTCTTCCTCGGCTACTTCTTCTTCCAGATCCCCGGCGCGCTGTACGCCGAACGTCGCAGCGTGAAGAAGCTGATTTTCTGGTGCCTGATTTTATGGGGCGGCTGCGCCTCGCTGACCGGCGTGGTCAGCAACATTCCGATGCTGGCGGCGATCCGCTTTGTGCTCGGCGTGGTGGAAGCGGCGGTAATGCCGGCGATGCTGATCTATATCAGCAACTGGTTTACCAAATCCGAACGTTCGCGCGCCAATACCTTCCTGATCCTCGGTAATCCGGTGACGGTGCTGTGGATGTCGGTGGTTTCCGGCTATCTGATTGAGTCCTTTGGCTGGCGCGAGATGTTTATCATTGAAGGCATCCCGGCAGTGATCTGGGCGGTGGCCTGGTGGTTCCTGGTGCAGGACAAACCTGCCCAGGCCAAATGGATGAGCGAAAGCGAGAAAGCCGCGCTGCAGGCGCAGCTGCAAAAAGAGCAGGAAGGGATTAAAGCGGTACGTAACTACGGTGAAGCGTTCCGTAATCGCAACGTGATCCTGCTGTGCCTGCAATATTTTGCCTGGAGCATCGGCGTGTACGGTTTCGTGCTGTGGCTGCCGTCCATTCTGCGTAACGGTTCGCAGATGGGCATGGTGGAAGCCGGTTGGCTGTCTGCGGTGCCGTATCTGGTGGCGACCATTGCGATGATCGTGGTGTCGTGGGCGTCGGATAAAACTCAGAACCGTAAACTGTTTGTCTGGCCGCTGCTGCTGATTGGCGCGCTGGCGTTCCTCGGTTCGTACCTGGTGGGCTCCAGCAACTTCTGGCTGTCGTATACGCTGCTGGTAATTGCCGGTGGGGCGATGTATGCGCCTTACGGTCCGTTCTTCGCCATCATTCCGGAGATGTTGCCGCGCAACGTCGCCGGTGGTGCGATGGCATTAATCAACAGCATGGGCGCACTGGGTTCCTTCGTCGGATCGTGGATTGTAGGCTATCTTAATGGCGCGACCGGTTCGCCTGCCGCCTCCTACATTTTCATGGGTGCTGCGCTGCTGGCTTCGGTTTGGCTGACGTTGATCGTCAAACCAGCCCAGAACAAAACGCCGCCGCCCGTTCACGGGGCGAAGCACGCGTAATCGATTCGGGAGGCCTTAAAGCCTCCCCTACATTTTAAAGGGAGCAAAAGATGAAACCTGCTGTGATTCTTTATAAGAGCCTGCCAGATGACCTGCGCACCAAACTGGATGCCCATTTCACCGTCACTGAAGTGCATGACATTTCCCCGGAAACTATCGAAAAGCACGCGGCACAGTTCGAACAGGCGCAAGGTTTGCTCGGCTCTGGCGGCAAAGTGGATGGCGAGCTGCTGGCAAAAATGCCCGCGCTGCGCGCCTGCTCCACCGTGTCGGTGGGTTACGATAACTTCAACGTTGATGCGCTGAATCAACGCAAAGTGCTGCTGATGCACACACCAACCGTGCTGACCGAGACTGTCGCCGATACCATGATGGCGCTGGTTCTGAGCACCGCACGTCGCGTGACCGAGCTGGATAAGTGGGTCAAAAACGGCGAGTGGAAAAAGAGCATCGGACCGGATCATTTCGGCATTGATGTGCACCACAAAACTCTCGGCATTCTCGGCATGGGCCGCATCGGCCTGGCGCTGGCGCAGCGTGCGCACTTTGGCTTCGGCATGAACATTCTCTACAACGCGCGTCGTCAGCATGAAGAGGCGGAAACCCGCTTTGGTGCGCGTGCCTGCGATCTGGAAACCTTGCTGAAAGAGAGTGATTTTGTCTGCATCAGCCTGCCGCTAACCGAACAGACGCACCATATGATTGGCGCGGCGCAGCTCAAGTTGATGAAGCCAAGCGCAATTCTGATCAACGCCGGTCGCGGTCCGGTGGTCGATGAGCAGGCGCTGACGGCGGCGCTGAAAGACGGCACTATCCACGCCGCCGGTCTGGATGTGTTCGAAGTTGAGCCGGTGCCTGCCGATGCCGAAATTTTGACGCTACCGAACGTGGTCGCGCTGCCGCACATCGGTTCCGCCACCCATGAAACCCGTTACGGCATGGCGCGCGACGCGGTAGATAACCTGATCGCCGCCCTGAGCGGCAAAGTCGAGAAAAACTGCGTTAACTCGCAGATCCAAGGCTAAGCGGCCGCTTTACCCATTGCGCCTGCCAGCGGCGGGCGCTATGGTGGTTCCCCATTCGATTTCACAACGTTTTAACTTCCTATGTCCTTTTCTCAGTTCGGCGACAAATTTACTCAAAACTCCGGCATCTCACGTCTGATGGAAGACATGGGTGAAGGCCTGCGCACGCCCGGCACCATCATGCTTGGCGGCGGTAATCCGGCGCAGATCCCGGCGATGAATGACTATTTCAACCAGTTGCTGATGCAGATGCATCAGGACGGCAAACTGAGCGAAGCGCTGTGCAACTACGATGGTCCGCGCGGCAAAGCGCTGCTGCTGGATGCGCTGGCGAAGATGCTGCGTGAAGAACTTGGCTGGCCATTAACCGCGCAAAACATCGCGCTGACCAACGGCAGCCAGAGCGCGTTCTTCTATCTCTTCAACCTGTTCGCCGGACGTCGCGCCGACGGCAGCAAAAAGCGCGTGCTGTTCCCGCTGGCACCGGAATATCTCGGCTACGCCGATGCCGGTCTGGAAGAAGATCTGTTTGTCTCCGCCAAGCCAAACATTGAGCTGCTGCCGGAAGGCCAGTTCAAATATCACGTCGATTTCGATCATCTGCCGCTGAATGACGATGTCGGCCTGATCTGCGTATCGCGCCCGACCAACCCAACCGGCAACGTGATCACCGATGATGAACTGCTGCAGCTGGATGCGCTGGCGCAGCAGCACGGCGTACCGCTGCTGATTGATAACGCGTACGGCGTGCCGTTCCCCGGCATCATCTTTAGCGAAGCGCGCCCGCTGTGGAATCCCAATACCATTCTGTGCATGAGCCTGTCGAAACTCGGCCTGCCCGGCGCACGTTGCGGCATTATCGTCGCCGATGAGAGCACTATCACCGCCATTGGTAACATGAACGGCATTATCAGCCTGGCGCCGGGCAGCATCGGTCCTGCGATTGCCAATGAGATGATCGTACGCGGGGATCTGCTGCGGCTGTCGCAAGAGGTGATTAAGCCGTTCTATCAGGCCAAAGTCAGCGAGACGATTGCGATTCTGCGCCGCTATTTGCCGGAAGATCGCTGCCTGATTCATAAACCCGAAGGCGCGATTTTCCTCTGGCTGTGGTTCCGCGATCTGCCGATCAGCACCGAAACGCTGTATCAGCGCCTGAAAGCGCGTGGCGTGCTGATGGTGCCCGGCCACTTCTTCTTCCCCGGTTTGGAGCACGAATGGCCGCACACCCATCAATGCATGCGCATGAACTATGTGCCGGATGCAGAGAAGATTGAGCGCGCGGTGCAGATATTGGCGGAAGAGCTGGAAGCCGCGTTTAAGAATTAAAGCTTCAACGTCGCGCGATGAATCGCGCCGCTACGATTGTGTGCACATTCCGTAGCGGCGCAATCTATTGCGCTATCCCTGCGTTATAGATAGCTGGCACCACTGCGCCAGCTGCTGAATCGCCTGCTCCACTTCGGCATTCCAGCCAAAACCGGCATTGAGTCGAAAACAGTGATCGTAGCGGTGATCGGTAGCGAAAATATGGCCCGGCGCGATGCCGATACCCGCGTTGCGCGCCTTGAGAAACAGCGCGCGCACATTCAGCGCACCGATCGGCATTTCTACCCATAACACATAGCCGCCTTCAGGATCAGACACCCGCGTGCCCGGCGGGAAGTAGCGCAGCACCGCCTGACGCATATGCTGAATTTGATTCTTTAACTCGCGCCGTAGCTTACGCAGATGCGCATCATAGCCGCCGCTGCGCAGCAGTTCGGCAATCGCTGCTTGCGACAACACCGACGTGCCCATGCTGGTGGTGTATTTCAGCGAGGCGATTTTGCGCATGTAGTTGCTGCTGTGCACCCAGCCAATGCGAATGCCCGGCGCGACGGTTTTCGAGAAGCCGCTGCACAAAATAGCGTTCGGGCTGAAGGCACGCATTGGAAACGGACGACGCTCGCCAAACGCGGTATCACCGAAGATATCATCCTCAATGATCACCACATCGTTCTCGTCGGCCTGACGCGCGATATAGGCTTTCTGCTCGTTGGGAATGCTTTTGCCGAGCGGATTATTGATGTTGTTGATGGTGAGATACGCCTGCACCGCTTTGCGCTGGAACAGTGACGTGAGTTTCTCCACATTAACGTAACCTTCCGGCCCGGCTTCCACCTCAATCACCCGCAGATTGAGGTTATGCAGCATCTGCAGCAACACGAAATAGCACGGCGATTCCACCGCAACGATATCGCCTGGCCGCGTGGTGGCGCGTAGCGCCAGCGAAATCGCTTCGATGCAGCCGTTGGTGATCAGGATGTCATCCGCATTGATATTGCAGCCATAATCCACCGCGCGGCGTGCAATTTCATTTTTCAGCGGCGCGTAGCCGGTGCCTTTCACAGTATTCCCCAGCAGCGCCGGTTTGCTGTAACCCATCTGGCGCATCAGCAAACCAATCTTCTTCACCGGATAGAGTGAAAGGTCGCCGTTGGCCAGATCCAGCCGCACGCGGCAGTCTGAGCCGAGCATCGCCAGATGCAGCTCGGTCTGCTCGTCGAGCGGCGCCACTTCGCGCGCTTGCTCGTTGATGACCGTGGGAAAGGTTTTATTAACAGGCCGCGGGGCGACAAAAAAACCGGACTTGGGACGCGCCACCGCATAGTGCTCATCCTCAAGCGTGCGTAATGTTTTCAGCGCGGTGGTCATGCTGACGCTGTACTGCGTCGCCAGCGTGCGCACCGACGGTAAACGGCTGTCGGGCGGCAGCGAGCCGCTGTGAATGGCTTGTTTTATCTGCTCTGCGATTTGACGGTAACGACTGCCCTGTTCCGTTTCACCCGCCATCTGTTCCACCCTATTTCGTCCGGATCTGTGCGTTTTCACCAGATTACATTCAAAGTACTTTAGGCTGCATTAGTTAATTGATAACCCGCGCAATCGTCTTTAAGGCATTCATTCCGTAGCACCTTCGTGGCCCATTTCCCGTCTGATGCCGCCAGCACGGCAGCAGCGACTTTTTAGCCAAAGGATGAAGTGAAAAATGAATAATCTGTCCACCCTGATGCGAGAGATTAGTGGATATCTCACCCCCACGATTATTGATTCCGCGCAACACTGTTCACGCCGTTTACTTGCCGCGCTCCCGGATGCCACTCACCCGGAGAATAACCGCGTGCTGCTGGCCTACGGCGGCGGCAAAGACAGCAGCTATATGGTGGCGTACGTGCGCTACATTCAGGGGCTGATCTGGCAGCAACATGGCAGCACCTTTCAGCTGCGCATTAGCACCAACCGCCATGCGGCAATGAACGACAGCGTAATGGAGAATATCGATCGCGTGTATCGCGCGTTGCACATCCACGATGATGACTTTACCGAATGTCTGGTGACTGACGGCTTGCAAATCCGCCACTTCGATCGCCATTTACCGATGCCAGACAGCGTGCGCCAGCAGAATCGCAACGATGTGCTGATGAATGGCCATCGCTTCCGCGCCGATGCGCGCTCGACGTTTTGTAACGCCTGTAATCTCAGCATGGTGAACTCGTTTGGCCTGGCGGCGCATTACGACGGCGGCGTTGATGTGATCATCACCGGCGATTCGCCGCAGGAGCAAACCGCTTATCTGGCGTGGGCGCGCCACCTTTCACGGCTGTTTGCGGCTCCGGTGGCGGATAAATCGCGCGGCTTTAGCGGCTTCCTGCAGACGCTGGATGGCGTGGCCGAGCGCTATTTCGCCAATATCTACGGTGCCGATCAGGTGACGCCCGCGCACCGCATTACCTGGCAGCTGGAACGCGATCCGCTGTTCTTCAATATCTATCAGGACACCGCCTATGAAGCGGGCGCGCACTGGGCGCTGCTGACTGAATTTATGCATTTCCGCTTTGATGAACTGATGTTCAGCTTCTCCGAATCGGACTGCGGTAACCCGACGTTAATGGCACATATTCGCGGTCTGCGTGCGGAGACGCTGTTGCAGCGCAGCTACGCCGAAGGCATTCGCGAATATGTGCGCTTTGCGCTCGGGCTGATGGTGAAAAAAGATTTCCCGCCGCAGCTGATTGATGAGATGGCGGCACGTTATCAGGACGATGAAGCGATTAAGCGCGCCCGCCAGCGTGCCGCGCAGTTCGCCGAACAGGCATTTGGCCTCAATGAAACCCAACTGGTTTGCATGATCTATTCGCCGTTTATCGCCGAAGGCAATCAGCTGAAAAGCTGGCTGCAGCAGCTAGTCGATGCGCCGGACGAAGCGGCGGTGCGCGCCTTGCTGCGCGGCGAAAGCGACGACCTGGGGCTGGCGCAGCAGCTGGAGCAACGCTCTGGTTTGACCGTGGCGCAGATGCGTCACTGCTGGCGTAGCAAGCAGGTGAGTTCACTGCTGGACGATCAGCGCGGCGATGCGCTTTCGCGCGTGCTGCGTTTTGACCCGCACAAAGCAGTGATTCAGGTGAATAACGGGGTCATGCACGACGTCGTCACTGAAGTGATCTCCGGGCGTTAACCCGGTAAGGCAACGCGATGAGAAAGATTTTCCTGCAGATTGGGGCCACCCGCGACGGACAAAATCCTTACTGCGCGGTGGCCAAACGCGAGGGCTACTTTACCGTGCTGGCGGAGATGGGCGATTTCGTCGATTACCAATCGCTGAGCATTCCGTTGCCGTTCGATCTGATTGTGCGGCTCGATCGCCCGGAAAATCCGTGGGATGTACTGCAAGCCTGTTTGCATGCCGGGTTGATGGAGCATCCTCACGTGGTGCTGGCGGGCTTTGAAGCTTACAACGCCAGCGCCGGTCGCGTACGCGAACTGCTGGCGGGGCCCGACGCTGGTGCCAGCTTTATTCCGCCGGATAAGTACGCGCAGCGTATGGCGTTGCGCAAAGCCTGGCAGCGCTTTCCGCAGCCGGAGTTTCGCTTTTTTGCCTCGCCGCTCAGCATTCGGGATGCGCGAGACGCGTTGCTCTATCCCTGCGTGATCAAGCCGGTTGACGGCGGCGGCGGTCTTGGCGTCTGGCTGGTGAAACAGGCCAGCCAGCTTGATGCGGTGATCGGCAAGCTGGTCGACACCATGAATTACGGCGGGCGCGGCTTCAGCGGTTTTATCGTGGAGAGCTGGCTGGCGGGCGATGAGTATTCGCTGCAAGGCGTGGTGGCGAACGGCCATGCGGTGGCGCTGACCTGCTGCCAAAAGGTGATCGAACACCATAGCGATGCCGACGACTGCGTCAGTTTTTACGAATCCGGCCATGTAGCGGTCGCCGCGCAGCAACTGCCCGCCAGCTTTAGCAGCCTGATGAGCTTCTGCTGCGAAACCTTCGGCTATCGTCAGGGCGCATTTCACATCGACTTCATTTTGGTCAACGGCGAACCGCATTTCCTTGAAATGGGCTTCCGCCTTTCCGGCATGGGCGTGGTGAATCTGGTGCAGGAAGTCACCGGCATCAACTGGGCGGAAGTGGCGTTCCACATCGAAGCCGGTCACGGCATGCCGCCGCTGCATTTTCCGGCGCAGCCGCAGGCGGTGGGCCGCGTGCGTTTGCGTCAGCGCCTGCAGTATGACGCGGCTGAGCGCTGGATCGCACAGCATCAGCGCGGTCAGCTGTTGCCGCCGCTCAATCTGCCCGCGCTGGCAGTTTCGCCACGCTCTTCGCTGTATGCCGATTTAACCCGCCACGCCGGCATTCTCGCCACCTTGCGCCTCGCAGCGACCAGCCGCGACGACATTCTGGCGGTGTTCCATCAGATCCTTGAGGCCTCATCGCTCACCATTCGGAGAGATTTACTATGTGCAGAATGATTGTGGCGCACGGCCAATTTGATGCCGCCGCAGTGCTGGACGCCGCGCGTGCCATGAGCTGCGGCGAAACCGCCACGCACGAAGGTCCGATTAAACAGCATCCTAACGGTTGGGGCTGTTTATGGCTGGAGCAAGGGCACATTCGCACGCTGCACGGCACCGGCACGTTCGCCGATGCGCTGCCGACCATTGATGTTGATCGCCTGCGCGGCCGCTTTCTGGCGGTACATGTGCGCCACGCCACGCTGAGCAAAAATCACGGTATCGAATTTTCCCATCCGCTGTGGCGCACCAGCGGCGACACGCAGTGGTACATGATGCATAACGGTTTTTTGCCCACCGTTTATCAGCAATTGGGCATGGCGGAGTCGCGTTTCGATTCCGCGGAGTATCTCGAATATATGGTGGATCGCGCCACGCCCGCCGATTTCACCCGCGATTATCTGCGCGACAAGATGGCGCAGGTCGCGCCGGGCGGCAGTTCGGCCAACGCCATTTTTGTCACCCGCGATAAAGCCTGGGCGTGGCAATGGCATCCCGACGACACGCCCTATCCCAACTATTTCACGCTGCACCGCTTACAGAAAAACGACACCACTTTCATCTCTTCTGAACCTATTTCAGCACTGGGCACGGCGTCTGAATGGCGTCGTATGAACAACCATGAACTTCATGAATTTCCAATTGGGGAGTGATCAACATGGCGATTTTCAATCAGATCCGCGTTATTCATCCAAACATGTTTGTGGAGAGCACCTGGCTGGATGACATCGTGACGGCGCGCGTGCCGCTGCTGGTGTTACGTAACTTCCTCAAGCCGGACGTGCGCGCAGCGGTAGTGGAGGATTTGCAGCAGTGCCGCGAACAGGTGCGGGTATCGCACTATCCAAACGGCGCGCTGACCACGCTCGGCCCTTATCTGGCGAAGCACACCGCCGCGCCGGAAAACTACTTCACCGAGCTGCGCGATATTCAGCACGCGCTGCCGTCGTCGCTGCACTGCCTGCGCGATCAGATCTACAACTGGGTGCAGCACGCGCTGCGCCTGGAAAGCCTGCAAACCGCCAACGAACCCGAGCTGGGCGATTACGCCGGTTCGATTGTGCGCTTCCACGCTGACGGCGTCGCCAATCCCCTGCATAACGACAACATCGTGCGCGATGCCGCCGGCAGCGGATTGGCGGTGACCCGCATCTTGCACCAGCTGAGTTGCGTGGTTTGTTTGCAAGAGTGCAACGCCGGCGGCGCGCTGCGCATCTTCAACAAGAAGTGGCAGCCGGTGGATGAATGGTACAAAACGCCGGGCGAACTGGGTTATCAAACCGGCGTCATCGAACACAGCGAGGTATGCGAGTTCTCACCGCGCAGTGGCGATATCTATCTGTTTAATCCGGCGTTTTATCACGAAATTGATCGCGTGGAAGGCGACACGCGCATCACCATGGGCTTCTTCTTTGGCCTGACCGACAAAAAAATGAAACACGCCATCGCCTGGAGTTAACGCCAGGTTTTCGACGAGGAGACGAACATGAATACCTATGAAAAAGTAGCGGCCCTGCTGGATCACCATCAGGCGCGTTATCGCGTGGTGGAGCATGAAGCCATCGGCCAGACCGACCTGATTAGCGAGATTCGCGGTAACGATCTCAATCAGGCGGCCAAAGCGATGGTGCTGGAAGTGACGATGCCGGATGGCGCGGATGCGCGCTATCTGCTGGCGATTGTGCCGGGCGACTGCAAGATCAACTTCAAGAGCGCCGCACGCGCCATTGGCGGCAAGAAGTCGAGCTTTGCGGCGCCAGAGAAAGCGCAGGAGTTAACCCAGTGCGTGATGGGCGCGGTGCCGCCGTTTAGTTTTGATGATCGGCTGGCGCTGCGCGTCGATGTGCGCCTGCGCGACGTCGGCACGCTATGGTTTAACGCAGGGGCGCTGGATCGCTCCGTGGCTTTACAGGTGGATGATTTCTTTAAGGTTGTCGGTGATGAATGTTGTGCCGAGATCGCAACACCGGTGACGGCAACCGCCTGATCGCGGCAGTAAGGACTGTGTATGTCAGTGAAAGATATGTTGTTAGCCCTGCTGGTTGTGGTGGCGTGGGGCGTGAATTTTGTGGTGATTAAGCTGGGCCTGCAGGATATGCCGCCTTTTTTACTGGCGGGATTGCGGTTTAGCCTGGTGGCGTTTCCGGCGATCTTGTTTGTGAAGCGTCCGGCGATTCCGCTGCGCTGGCTGATCGTCTACGGCATGACCATCAGCTTTGGCCAGTTCGCCTTTCTGTTCCTCGCCATCAAGCTGGGCATGCCGGCAGGATTGGCGTCGCTGGTGTTACAGGCGCAGGCCTTCTTCACGCTGCTGTTGGGGGCGCTGTTCCTGGCGGAGAAGTTACGCTGGAATCATATCGTCGGCATTTTGGTGGCGACGCTCGGCATGTTTATGCTGGCAACCGCAGGCATGGCAGGCCAAACCACAGCGGGCATTACGCTCACTACCATGATGCTGACGCTGGCTGCGGCGCTGTCGTGGGGCCTCGGCAATATCACCAACAAAATCATTTTGCGTAACCGCAAAGTGCCGGTGATGTCGCTGGTGGTGTGGAGTGCGCTGGTGCCGATCGTGCCGTTCTTTGCCTGCTCATGGCTGTTTGATGGCGAAGCGGCGATTATCACCAGCCTGCTGCACATTTCACTGCAAACGGTGTTGGCGCTGATCTATCTCGCCTTTATCGCCACCATTGTCGGCTACGCGATATGGGGTAATTTGCTGAGCCGCTATGAAACCTGGCGCGTGGCACCGCTGTCGCTGCTGGTGCCGGTGGTGGGGATTCTCAGCGCGGCGCTGATCCTCGGTGAAACCTTGTCGATTCAGCAGATGATCGGCGTTTCAGTGATCATCCTCGGCCTGCTGGTGAATGTGTTTGGCGGCATGGTCAGTCAGCGATTATTGGTACGCACCTAAACAAAAACGCCGCTTTTCAGCGGCGTTTTTTTAACTCACATCCTGATTACAGAATTTCGATACGACGCGGTTTCGCCTCTTCCGGGACAATGCGAATCAGATCGATGCTCAGCAGACCATTTTCCAGACGCGCATCGCGCACCGTGATGTGATCGGCCAGCTGGAATTTGCGCTCGAAGTTGCGCTCGGCGATACCCTGATACAGGTATTTACGCTCCGGCTGCTCTTCAGGATGTGCGCCGCGCACCACCAGCACGTTGTCATGCGAGGTGATATCTAACTCGCTCTGGGCAAAGCCCGCCACGGCAATGGTGATACGGTAGAAATTCTCATCCACCAGCTCAACGTTATACGGAGGGTAGCCACCATTGGCCTGGTTTTGGTTGGACTCAAGCAGGTTAAACAGGCGATCGAAACCAATGGCAGAACGATAAAGTGGGGTGAGATCAAAGTTACGCATAATAAGACTCCTGATATTCAGCAAGTTTAGGCAACCTTCCACCATGGACAGGTTGTGCAGTCCGTTGCTGTCCCTTCCGGCAACAGCAACAAGACCGTTCCTTAAAAGTGGGTGCAGCCTGGTCGCTTTCAAGGGCTGATGCGTATTTTTTTACAGCAAATCTGACGATATGACATACACTCAGGGGACCAATCGCCTGAGATCCAAGACGCAGCCACAGAGCTTTGCTTAACGTCAGGTGACACACTCCAGCCAGGGCCATGCCATGACTGAAGGGATGATGATGATGAATATGATGAAACGCTTTCCACTCACAGCTGTGCTGGTTTGCAGTACCTTTGTTACTTCAGGTTGCTCCAGCGTTATGTCTCACACTGGCGCCAGTCAGGGCTACTATCCCGGCACGCGCGCCAGCGCAGAGATGATCACTGACGACAACACCAGCTGGGCGATCAAGCCGCTGGCGCTGATCGATCTCCCGTTCTCAGCGGTGATGGACACCGTGCTGCTGCCGTGGGATTACTTCCGTTCTGACGACGATAAAAGTAAGGATTCGATTCACGAGCGCGTGATGCAGAGCGAAAAAATGGCCGGCACGCAAGCCAGCCTGGCGACCGCCGCGTCTATGCCCGCGCAGCCGCACTGACGCAAAACAGCTGCCGCCAGCCGTCCACTTCCCGCATATAAGCGATCTTTTCTCCATCCGGCGACCAGACCACTGCATCACCGGATGGCGCATGATCGCTGCGTGGCGTTAAGCGCGTACAGGCTCCCGTCGCCATTTCACAGCGCATCACACTGTTATCACAGATAAAGCATATCGCGCCGCCTTGTGGATGCCAGCTAAAGGCCGACTGAATGCTGCTCGCCAGCTGCGTCACCTGGCGTGGCTGGCCGCCATTCGGTGAAACCGTCCACAGCTGAATCACGCCCTGTTCGTCCGCCAGCAAAAAGGCGATGGCGCTGCCATCCGCGGAGGCGCGCAGCCAGTGGCGCGGTTGCAGTGCCAGGCCATGGGTGTGCGTGATGCGTCGCTGCTGCACGCCAGCTGGCGGCGCAGGCAATTTATCCGCCGTGCCCTGTAAGGGCGAAGCGCCCGCTTTGGCGTAATCGGCTAACGCGGCGGGCAGATCCACCACAAACACTTCCGGCACTTTGTCGCCGTTGGCGGCGCGCGTATCACCGATAAAGGCGATGGCCCAGCGCTGCCAGCTGCCATCCGCTTTCTGATAGCCTTGATTCCCGATCCAGCACTCTTCATAGGCGCGGTCAATCTGGTCGCTGCCCGGCTGAGGATCGCGCTGCGTCTGGCTAACCAGCACGCAATAATGGCTGCCCTCATATTCACGCGGATGCTGTTTAGGCGGACACACCGGATGCAGCGGCACGGCCACGCCGACGTTACGCAGGTCTTCGCCGGCATCCTTTTCATGCATCACATGATCGTTGTAGGTAAAGCTCAGGCGCGAACCATCCGGGCTGAATACGTGGACATGCGAGCCACCGCGCAGCGCGCCAGGCGTGTAAGGCGCGGTGATATCGCAGGCATCGAGGTTCTCAGCGATGCCATGCTGCACGATCACGCCGCGTCGGTGATGAAAATCGTAGCGCCAGTGCGCATCCGGATGTTCCGGACCATGAATGCAAACGTAACGCGGCGGCAAATCCGAACTGACGGTGACCACGCCAACGTGCGCGCCATCGCGAGCCTGATACAACACTTCAACGGCACCGCTCGCCACGTTGACGCGCTCGATAGTCAGGCTGGTAAAAGAGGCGCCGGAAGGTCGCACATCAAATACCAGCCACTGGCTGTCGCCGGTCCAGACGTTGATGTTGGTAAGTTGATGATGACGCGCGGCAAAGGTGATTTGTTTTTCTGACATGAGGCAACCTTCCATCTAACAGTTGCCGGATAAATTACGTGATTCTGCAGTGAGAAGCAGCAATTTCGCCGCGGTTGATTGCGCAATGAACGGCGCCGCTACGGATTGTGCCCGTATTTGTAGCGGCGCGATTCATCGCGCGAATTTATTCACCTACGCGTTTTACATCACCGACCAGCAGGATGTAGGAGAGCGCGCCAATCAGCGCCACCGCCGAGATATACACCAGCGCCGGTGCAAAGCCGTAGTCCTGCGCCAGATAACCCACCACCAGCGGCACGGTGATGCCACCCAAGCCGCCAACAAAGTTGAACATGCCGCCGGTCAAACCAATCAGGCGCACCGGTGCCAGCGAGGAGACCAGCGACCAGGTAATTGAGGCGAAGCCGTTGCCGAAGAAGGCGATCGCCATCAGCGTCATAATCCATATCGGATCGTTGGTGTAGTTCGCGCCCATGATGCAGGTGGAGATCAGCAGACCGCAGATGATCGGCGTTTTGCGCGCAAAGCCCAGCGAACGACCACTGCGCACCAGACGATCGGCGACGATACCCGAGAGAATCACGCCAACGAATGCCGCGAGGAAGGGCACGGTGGTCATGAAGCCCGCGGTGAGCGCCGCGATGTGTTTTTCCTGCGTCAGATAGTTCGGGAACCAGGTCAGGAAGAACCACAGCGTGGATGTGACGGCGAACTGGCCAAGATAGACGCCGCACAGCTTGCGGTGGAACACCAGTTTCCAGTCGGCGGCGGTAAGTTTGGTGCGGGCTTTCTTTTCGCTCGGCGCATCGCCATCCACCATCGCGCCACCTTCACGGATGTAATCCAGCTCGGCTTTATTGATGCCTCGGCTCTGGCTGGGTGCCTGATAGAACTTAATCCAGATGAACGACCAGATGATGCCGATGCCGCCGGTAATAATAAATACCCAATGCCAGCTCAGCAGTTCCTGAATCCAGATCAGCAAGGGCGTGAGGAACGCCAGACCAACAAACTGACCGGACGTGTAGAAGCCGACGGCGGAAGCGCGCTCCTGCTCCGGGAACCAGCTGGTCACCAGCCGGTTATTGGTCGGGAAAGCCGGCGCTTCAAATATGCCGGTAATCGCACGCAGACCAATTAATGATAATAAGCCGGTGGCAAAACCCTGCAATAACGTCGCAACCGACCAGCCAAAGATGGCAATAAAATAGGTTAAGCGTGAACCCACGCGATCGAGGAACCAGCCGCCGGGAATCTGGCATAACGTATATAACCAGGCAAAGGCTGAAAATACATAACCCATTTGCGCTTTAGTAATACCGAACTCTTCCTGAATATGCGCGGAAGCGACGGCTAAATTAGCGCGATCGACATAACAAATGACCACCGTAATAAATATCATCAGCAGCGTGATATAACGACGGCGCGTCGGTTTGGCGTGAACAGCAGAGAGATCCATGGTGTTTCTCCGTAATCGGTTTTGCCGTTTGGGCACGACAGAGCACGCCCCGGCAAATATAGGGTAGCGATATCAAAGGTAAAACCACGTCAGCGGTAAATAAGCTGTGCCGGGAAACAGGCTGAACGCAGCCCTATGCCTTATTTCACCGGCATATAATTATCGAGATTTAATAAAATTTAATACCCTAAAGAATTCGAGTTGCAGAAAGGCGGCAAACGAATGAATCCCCCGGAGCTTACACTAGTAAGTGACTGGGGTGAATGAGCGCAGCCAACGCATCTGCAGCTTGAATTATGACGGGTATTTACCATTCAGCGACTGAACCGTCCGGGAATCGCCATAATGGATTACGCCAGTCAGGAGCATTTTTACTGCGTTCAATCACCAGCTCTTCGTTAATTTCCACGCCGAGGCCCGGTTTATTTAACGGATAGAAATGACCGTCATCCATTTTGAAATCGTCTTTATTGATCACATAATCGAGCAGTTCAGCGCCCTGATTATAGTGAATGCCCATGCTCTGTTCCTGGAACACCGCATTGCGTGACACGAAGTCAACGTGCAGGCACGCAGCCAGCGCAATTGGGCCGAGCGGACAGTGAGGCGCCAGCGCCACATCGTAAGATTCGGCCATCGCGGCAATTTTGTAGCACTCGGTGATACCGCCCGCGTGTGACAGATCCGGTTGCAGAATCGCCAGTCCACCCGCTTCCAGCACGCGTTTGAACTCGAAGCGCGAGAACATGCGTTCGCCAGCGGCGATCGGAATATGAGTCTGCGCCGCCAGACGCGGATAATATTCCGCCTGCTCCGCCAGCACCGGCTCTTCGATAAACAGCGGGCGATACGGCTCCAGCTCTTTAATCAGCACTTTTGCCATTGGCGCACTGACGCGGCCGTGGAAATCGAGGCCAAATTCAATCTCTTTACCGAAGGCTTCACGAATTTGCGCTACGGTATTCACCGCCTCATCGACTTTGCGCGCGTTATCGATAATGCCCATCTCTTCGCAGCCGTTGAGTTTGAAGGTATCAAAACCGATGGTGCGCAGTTTCTTAATGCCATCAATCACGTCGGCCGGACGATCGCCGCCCACCCAGCTGTAGGCTTTAATGCTGTCACGTACTAATCCGCCAAGCAGTTGATAAACCGGCACGCCGAGCGCTTTGCCTTTGATATCCCACAACGCCTGATCGATACCGGCGATGGCGCTCATCAGGATCGGGCCGCCGCGATAGAAGCCGCCGCGATACATCACCTGCCATAAGTCGTTGATGCGCGCCGGATCCTGACCAATCAGG
Source organism: Pantoea sp. GCM10028869 (assembly GCF_042666835.1). Taxonomy (NCBI): domain Bacteria; kingdom Pseudomonadati; phylum Pseudomonadota; class Gammaproteobacteria; order Enterobacterales; family Erwiniaceae; genus Pantoea; species Pantoea sp. GCM10028869. The sequence continues at coordinate 219,521 of NZ_JBHTGO010000007.1, forward strand.
TATTCCGACAGCTCATGCACCGCCGCTTCCACGCTGCGCGCGCGGCCTTCAATCACCGGTTCGCCCCAGCCAACGATGCCTTCGTCAGTTTCGATTTTCAGGAACATCCAGCGCGGCGGCAGGCGGTAAGTGGTCAGTTTGGTAATTTTCATCGTACAGCGTCCTTATATGCAGCAATAAATGCGCGAGCTTGTTCCACAGTGCGTGACAGCGGTTGACCGGCGCGATAGAGATCGCTGCCTAAGCCCGCGCCAATGCAGCCTGCGGCCATAAATTCATGCAGGTTTTCCGGCGTCACGCCGCCCACGGCAAACACCGGCACCTCTGGCGGCAGCACCGCTTTCAGCGCTTTGATGTAGCCCGGACCAAAGGCTGACGATGGGAAAATTTTCAGCGCCTGCGCACCGGCCTGTAAGGCGGTGAACGCTTCTGTCGCGGTAGCGCAACCGGCGGCAACGATCATCCCTTTGGCGACCGCCTGGCGGATCACCGCAGCATCGGTATTCGGCGTGACGACCAATTTGCTGTTCAGCGTCGCCAGCTCATCAACCTGCGCCGGATTCAGCACCGTACCGGCACCAATCAGCGCTTTATCGCCGAAGGTTTTCACCATCGCGCCGATGCTTTTCGCCCACTCCGGTGAGTTGAGCGGGATTTCAATCGCATCGAAACCCGCTTCAATCAGCGCGCCGACATGCGCTTCGGCTTCATCCGGCGTAATGCCGCGCAGAATGGCGATCAGCGGGACTTTAGTTTGCCAGGACATTCGCAATACTCCTTATTCCGTGCTGGAAAGCACGATCGCCTTCCAGCGTGACTGAATCCATGCCGATAAACTGCAGCGCCTGCTGATAACGTTGCGCCAGCGCACTACCGGCAATAATGGTGATCGGTTGGCTTGCGGCGTCGGCCTGTTGCGTCATCAGCGCCACTTCGTGACCAATCAGCAAGCCTGAAAGAAAGTCGCTGATATGGCGGCGATCGCGCGCGCCGAGTACGTGTGAAGCACGCACTTCAAACAGGCGCGCCAGAATCGAGGCATCGTTGCTGCCGACTTGCACACCTGCGCGGAAAGCCGCCGCGTTCTCTTGCTGTTCGGGTAAACCTGCGCCAACCAGCGACTGTTTGAGCAGCAGATGATGCAGTTCGCCGGTCATCACGGTGCGAAAAGCCAGCACGCGATCCTGTTCCATCTGCACCCATTTGGCGTGCGTGCCTGGCATCACATAGAGCGGCGCAGATTGCAGCTCCAGCGCGCCAAGCAGCTGCGTCTCTTCACCGCGCATCACGTTATAATTGTCGGCACGTTCGACGCTCAATCCCGGCACGATCCACGCTTTATCCTCGACGCGCGTCAGGCGGCTAGCGATGTCACCCAGCGCCACCGGACAGGAGAGATAGGGCACCGACAGCCAGCCGGCATTGCTGCCTACCATGCCCGCCATCACCACCGGCACGTCATCGACTGGCCAACCTGCGGTGACGCTGGCAAACACTTCGGCTGGCGTGCGATCGCCCAGGCGCGTGACGCCGGCTTCCGAACGACGTTCATCGATGCAAACGCCGGCTTGATAATGCCAGGCGCGCAGGTTGGTTGAGCCCCAATCAATCGCGATATAGCTGGTCACATAATCTCCTTGAGTCGCGCCGTTGAGCTGGCAATCATCGCTTTCGCCGCCTGCTCGGCAGCATCGCCATCCTGATGACGAATGGCATCAAACAGCGCTTTATGTTCGGCAAGCGTACGCGGCATGTTGCCTTCGTCCGCCATGTAGGTTTGCGCGAACACCGCTTTTTGCAGCTGGCTGATCGCCACGTTGAGTTGCTGCAGCACCGGATTGTGTACCGAATTCAGCACCGCTTCGTGATAGCGGATATCCGCTTCATTAAAGGCATCACGATTGAGATGGTTGGCCACCATGTCGTTGTACGCCAGTTCAATCGCAGCCAGATCGCTTGAGGTAGCGCGCTCGGCAGACCAGCGTGCAATCTGCGGCTCGACCAGCACACGCACTTCGTTCATGGCGGCAATCAGACGCGGGTCCTGATCGTGCGCCAGCGCCCACTGCAATACGTCGCTATCCAGATAGTTCCAGTGATTGCGCGGCGTGACGAACGCGCCGCGATAGCGTTTCATCTCCATCAAGCGTTTCGCCATCAGCGAGCGAAACACTTCGCGGATGATATTGCGCGAGGTGCCGAAGCGTTCACACAGCTCAGCTTCCGCGGGTAACGCCGCGCCCGGCACAAACTTGCCGGCCACAATCTCTTCACCCAGCGTCAGGATGATGCGCTCTGTTTTGCTTAGTTGTTCTTGCGTCATGATGTTCCATTCAGTGAAAGACAGGTACGCATCAGATTACTGCTTTCGCCTGGCGAAGCCTAACGGCCGCCCTGACCTGCGTTGTCGATTGTAGTACCATTAATACAAGTTGTACTACAATGCGGATCACAAAATAGACAAGTCATGTGTCATAACGCGATAAGGTCGCCATAAATGGCGACCTTATGAAGGCTTGGTGAGATTTGAAGTGTCGCCATGTATGGCGACCTAAAAACAGCGTGACGAGGAATAACGAGGGTTTACAGCACCAGCTCTTCAATGGCGTGCGCTACGCCGTGTTCCATGTTGGTTTTGGTAATGAACTGCGCGATTTTCTTCACGGAATCAATCGCATTGCCCATTGCTACGCCGGTTCCTGCATACTCAATCATCGCCAGATCGTTTTCCTGATCGCCAATCGCCATCACCTCTTCACGCGCCAGGCCGAGCTTCTCAGCCAACATTTTCACGCCTTGTCCTTTATTCACGCGGGCATCGAGGATTTCGAGGTAATAAGGTGCGCTTTTGAGAATGGTGTAGTTGTCACGCGCCTGCTGCGGCAAGCGCTGAATGGCAGAATCCAGCAGATCGGGCTTATCGATCATCATCAGCTTAGGGAAACGCGTGGCGCGATCCATCTCTTCCACAGAACGATAGCGCAGCGGAATGCCGGTCAGGCTCGCTTCGTGGATGGTGAACTCACTGATGTCTTTGTTCGGCGTATAGAGGAAAGATTTATCGAAGGCCTGGAAGTGGACGCCAAGATCGCGCGCCAGCTGTTCGATATACAGATAGTCGTCAAAACCCAAGGTGATTTCCGCGACGCACTCGCCATCATTAGCGCGATGCACCAGCGCACCGTTATAGCTGATGCAATATTGGCCTTCATCAACCAGATTCAGCTCCATCAGATAGCGCTGAATACCGACAAACGGACGGCCGGTGGTGAGCACCACCATCACACCTTTTTTATGCGCGCGTTCAATGGCCGATTTAACGGCAGGCGTGATCTCGTGCTGCGGATTGAGCAGCGTGCCGTCCATATCGATTGCAACCAGTTTTATAGCCATAACGTCCTCATTGAGTCAGGGTTTTGATCAATGCTAGCGCGATTCAGCTCACATTGACCAGTTTCGCGCCCCATTCAGATTTTTTACCGCAGCGGGCTTTGCGCGTTTTGCCGGGCGGAAAACAAAAAACCCTTCCACCAGGGAAGGGTTTTTACGTGTTGCCGTGTCGATTAGATATCGATGTTGGCGGCTTTCAGCGCATTCTCTTCGATGAAGGCGCGGCGCGGTTCTACCGCATCGCCCATCAAGGTGGTGAACAGCTGATCGGCAGCAATCGCATCCTTGATGGTCACGCGCAACATGCGGCGGCTATCGGGATCCATGGTGGTTTCCCACAGCTGCTCTGGGTTCATCTCACCCAAACCTTTATAACGCTGGACTGACAGACCGCGACGCGACTCTTTCACCAGCCACTCAATCGCCTGCTCGAAGCTGGTGACCGGCTGACGACGTTCGCCACGTTCGATATAGGCATCTTCTTCGATCAGGCCGCGCAGCTGCTCGCCCAGCGCACAGATTTTGCGGTATTCCGGTCCATCAATGAATTCGCTATCCAGCGGATAATCGGTATCAACGCCGTGCGTGCGCACACGCAGCACCGGTTCAAACTTCTGCTCATGGTTGGCGCGGACATGGGCCAGATAGCTGCTGCCGTGCGCTTCACGCTCAGTCAGATACGCCACTAAACCGTCGATCCAGCCTTTCACAGCGGCTTCATCACTGAGGTCGCTTAAGGTCGGATGGTAGATCAGGCCGCGCAGCAGAGCCGTAGGGAAACGGCGCTCCATACGTTTGATCATGCGCTGCGTGCCGTTGAAATCCGCCACCAGCGTTTCCAGCGGCTGGCCACCTAACGCCGGTGCGCTGGCGTTGGTGTGCAGCGTTGCGCCGTCGAGGGCGATGGAAATCTGATACTGATCCATCGCTTCGTCGTCTTTAATATACTGTTCTTGCTTGCCTTTCTTCACTTTGTACAGCGGCGGCTGCGCAATATAGACGTGACCACGTTCCACGATTTCTGGCATCTGACGGTAGAAGAAGGTCAACAGCAGCGTACGAATGTGCGAGCCGTCGACGTCCGCATCGGTCATGATGATGATGCTGTGATAACGCAGTTTGTCCGGATTGTATTCGTCACGGCCGATACCACAGCCCAGCGCGGTGATCAGCGTGGCAACTTCCTGCGAAGCGAGCATCTTGTCGAAACGCGCTTTCTCCACGTTCAGGATTTTACCCTTCAGCGGCAGAATCGCCTGATTCTTACGGTTACGCCCCTGTTTGGCTGATCCGCCTGCAGAGTCACCCTCCACCAGGTAGATTTCAGACAGCGCCGGATCGCGCTCCTGACAGTCGGCCAGTTTGCCCGGCAGACCGGCCAAATCCAGCGCGCCTTTGCGGCGCGTCATCTCACGAGCACGGCGGGCAGCTTCACGCGCACGCGCCGCATCGATGATTTTGCCAACCACGATTTTCGCGTCAGACGGGTTTTCCAGCAGGTATTCCGCCAGCAGTTCGTTCATCTGCTGCTCAACCGCCGATTTCACCTCTGAAGAGACCAGCTTATCTTTGGTCTGAGAAGAGAATTTCGGATCCGGCACTTTCACGGAAACCACTGCAATCAGGCCTTCACGCGCATCGTCACCGGTCGCACTGACTTTGGCTTTTTTGCTGTAGCCTTCTTTATCCATGTAGGCATTCAGCGTACGCGTCATTGCCGCACGGAAGCCCGCCAGGTGCGTACCGCCGTCGCGCTGTGGAATGTTGTTGGTGAAGCAGTAGATGTTTTCCTGGAAACCATCGTTCCACTGCAGCGCCACTTCCACGCCAATGCCATCTTTCTCCGTCGAGAAGTAGAACACCGTTGGGTGAATCGGGGTTTTGTTCTTGTTGAGATACTCTACGAACGCCTTGATGCCGCCTTCGTAGTGGAAGTGATCGTTCTTGCCGTCGCGTTTGTCTTCCAGACGAATCGAAACGCCAGAGTTCAGGAACGACAGTTCACGCAGGCGTTTCGCCAGGATTTCGTACTCAAACTCAATCACATTGGTGAAGGTTTCGTAGCTCGGCCAGAAACGCACGCGAGTACCGGTTGCATCGGTATCACCGGACACCGCCAGCGGTGCCTGCGGCACACCGTGCTGATAAACCTGCTGATGCACTTTGCCTTCACGGCGAATGGTCAGCTCCAGCTTCTGTGACAGGGCGTTTACGACTGAAACGCCAACGCCGTGCAGACCACCGGAAACTTTATATGAGTTATCATCAAATTTACCGCCTGCGTGCAGGACGGTCATGATCACTTCAGCAGCAGAGACGCCCTCTTCCGGGTGAATGCCGGTAGGAATACCACGACCATCATCTTGCACCGAGACAGAGTTATCTGCATGAATAGTAACGGTAATATCACTACAGTGACCGGCGAGCGCTTCGTCGATTGCGTTATCCACGACTTCGAATACCATGTGATGCAGACCGGTGCCGTCATCCGTATCGCCGATGTACATACCCGGGCGTTTGCGTACCGCATCAAGCCCTTTCAGGACTTTGATACTTGAGGAGTCATAAGAATTCGACATCAACGTTTCTCGCTCATTTAATCTTCAGGTTGAACCACTATTTTACCCTGTTCCACGCGGAACATCTTGCCCTTTTCATCACTCATGTCGATTACATGCTCGACACCAATGGCGCTGACAAATACTTGAGCCTGCGTGGCTTTTAGGCGTTCAGCTAACAGCCGACGACGGGTGTCATCCAGCTCTGAGGCAAAGTCATCAATCAAATACAAACAGCGTTGTCCGCTGCTGCGCGTAAGGTATTCGCCCTGCGCTAAGCGCAGCGCGCACATCAGCAGTTTTAACTGGCCGCGTGAGAGTAAATCTTCCACCGGCGTGCCCTCAGCACGAATGCGAAAATCGGCTTTATGCGGGCCGCTGGCGGTATACGTGAGCGCGCGGTCGCGCTCGAAATTGCGTTCCAGCAGTTCGGCGTAGTCGCTCTCTTTATCCCAGCCGCGCTGGAAAGAGAACGTCAACGCAAACTCCGGTAAAAACTGACCGCAGGTGGCGATGATCTCGCGGGAAATCGCCGCGCTGTATTCGGCGCGCCAGGCGCTGATTTGCTCGGCCAGCGGCACCAGTTCCTGATCCCACGGACGAATCTGGCTATAGCGCGAGACCTGACGCAGCGCCGCATTGCGCTGTTTCAGCAGGCGACGCAAATTGCTCCAGGCATGGAAAAAACCAGGCGAGGCGTGAAAGCAGCCCCAATCGATGTAGGCTCGACGGTATTTTGGACCGCCATTGAGCAGGGTAAATCCTTCCGGCGTAATCAGTTGCATCGGCAGCAGCTGCGCCAACTCGGCGACTTTGTGACCATCGCTGCCATCAATACGCACTTTGCTGTCGCCAGCGCGATTCTTGGTCAGACCGACCGACATTTCACGTTCGCTGCCTTCAATGCGGCCGTGCAGCACAAAGGCGTCCTGATCGTGACGAATCACGCGGCCCGCTTGCAAACTGCGAAATGCACGACCGTGCCCCAGCGTGTAAATCGCCTCCAGCACGCTGGTTTTACCGCTGCCGTTGGCACCGACAAGGAAATTAAACCCCGGCGCCAAAGCCAGATCGGCCTGCTCGATATTGCGAAAATCTTTAATCAGGAGGCGGGTTAAAGCCATAACGAATCCAGCGAGAAGGGGATTTTACCTAACATTTGAGATCCAGGCCGTCGGCGGCGCAGCCAGTCTGGTTACGGCCAGCGCGCAGAACTTGGGAGCATACTGAAGTATGTGACCAAGGGCGAGCACTGCCCGGGACCAGAATGGCAAGTAAGCCAGGCCGATATTTATAAACGCATTGGCATCACGACGTAGGCTGCAGCCGGACTGGCCACATCCTCAATCTGCACGCTCGATACGCCATCAGTCAGCAGCAAACGCACGTTCTCGCACTTGAGCGCATTCAACACATCCAGCACGTAACTGACGTTGAAGCCAATCTCCAGATCGGTGCCGTTGTAAGAGACATCCAGCATCTCTTCCGCTTCTTCCTGCTCTGGGTTATTCGCCGTGATTTTAAGCTGATTTTCGGTGATATAGATGCGAACACCGCGGAATTTCTCATTCGAGAGAATCGCCGCACGCGCAAACGCCTGTTTTAAAATATCACAGCCAGCTTCCAGCGCTTTGTCGGGATTCTTCGGCAATACGCGGCGATAATCCGGGAAACGGCCATCAACCAGCTTCGACGTAAAGATAAAGTCGCCAACGTGTGCGCGGATGTTGCTGCTGCCGATTTGCACCTGCAGCGGCGTTTCGCCACCGTCGAGCAAACGCATCAACTCAATCACCCCTTTACGCGGCACGATCACCGAATGGTTTGGCAGCGCCTGACCAATCGGCATGGAGCATACGGCAAGGCGGTGACCATCGGTAGCGACGGTACGCAACTCTTCGCCTTCGGTTTCGAACAGCATACCGTTGAGGTAATAACGCACATCCTGATGCGCCATTGAGAACTGCGTGGCTTCAATCAGGCGTTTTAGCGTCGCCTGCGGCAAGGTGAATTCCACCTCGCTCTGCCAGTCATCCAGATTCGGGAAGTCGCTGGCGGGCAGCGTTGACAGCGAGAAACGGCTGCGGCCAGAACGCACCAGCATTCTGTCGCCTTCCAGCGTCAGGCTGATTTCAGCGCCTTCCGGCAAACCGCGGCAAATATCGAGGAATTTACGCGCAGGAACCGTGGTGGCGCCCGGCTCGTGTGGCTGCGTCAGCGCAACACGGGCTACCATTTCCATTTCCAGATCGGTACCGGTCAAGCGCAGCGAGCCTTCGCTTACTTGCAGCAGTAAATTTCCGAGGATTGGCAGCGTCGGGCGTCCGCCAAGTGGGCCGCTAACCTGTTGCAGTGGCTTCAGTAACTGCTCACGTTCTACAATAAATTTCATATGCGTCAGGAAGATAGTGTTCGAATGAGGTTAGAGAAATCTTCTTTAATGTCGTGGCTTTCTTCACGCAGCTGCTCAATTTTACGGCAAGCGTGAAGCACGGTGGTATGGTCGCGACCACCAAACGCATCGCCAATCTCCGGCAAGCTGTGATTGGTGAGCTCTTTCGCCATCGCCATCGCCATCTGGCGCGGACGCGCTACCGAACGCGAACGGCGTTTCGACAGCAAATCCGCCACTTTAATTTTGTAATACTCGGCCACCGTTTTCTGAATATTATCGATGGTGACCAGCTTTTCCTGCAGCGCCAGCAGATCGCGCAGCGCTTCGCGCACGAAATCGATGGTAATCGCGCGACCGGTAAAGTTCGCGTTGGCAATCACGCGGTTCAGCGCGCCTTCCAGCTCGCGGACATTAGAACGCAAACGCTTAGCAATAAAGAAGGCGACTTCACCCGGCAGGCGAATATCGTTTTCATCGGCTTTCTTCATCAGGATCGCGACACGCGTTTCCAGTTCAGGCGGCTCGATCGCCACAGTTAATCCCCAACCAAAACGTGATTTCAGGCGATCTTCGACGCCGTTGATCTCTTTTGGATAGCGATCCGAGGTCAGGATGATCTGTTGATTGCCTTCCAGCAGCGCGTTGAAGGTATGGAAGAACTCTTCCTGCGAGCGCTCTTTATTAGCAAAGAATTGAATGTCATCGATCAGCAGCGCATCAACCGAGCGGTAGTAACGCTTAAACTCTTCAATGGCGTTGTTCTGCAAGGCTTTAACCATGTCCTGCACAAAACGCTCAGAGTGCATGTACACCACTTTGGCATTGGGCTTGCGCGCAATAATGCCGTTACCCACCGCGTGCAACAGGTGAGTTTTACCCAGGCCGGTGCCGCCATAAAGGAACAGTGGGTTATAAGCGCCGCCAGGATTATCCGCCACCTGACGTGCCGCCGCGCGCGCCAGCTGGTTCGATTTACCTTCAACGAAGTTGTCGAAGTTATGACGGTTATTCACATTGGAGCGGTAAGTCACATCGGCCGGTGCGGGAACGGAATCCCAACTTGGACGCAAAATTTGCGCGGGTGCCGGACGATTTTCGATCGGCGCGGGCGCATTGTAACTGGCCATCGCCGGTTGGTTAGTGGTGACCTGTGCTGCAGGGCGCGTACCGACTTCGAAACGCAGTAACGGCACATTTGCACCGCAGAATTCATTCAGCAGCCCATTGATACTATTGAGATATTTATCTCTAACCCAGTCGAGTACAAACCGATTTGGTGCATACAAGGTCAGCGTATTGTCGTTTAATTCAGCTTGCAGCGGACGAATCCACATGCTGAATTCGGTGGCAGGAAGCTCATCCTGCAAACGGGCAAGACACTGTTGCCAAAGCGTAAGTGACACGGCGGACTCCACTCGTACAAAATCGATAAGAATTTTAGGCGCTAATAAATAGAAACGTAATTTTTAGACACAGACGGTTGGAAAGCGCCTGCGACCGCTATTCGCGGTAGTCTTCCCCGGCGATCGCAGCGAGGATCGTCAGCGGAAGGGCGGATCATAACGTAAAGCTGCACAGAGATCTTCCCTTTCTACACAGTTTTGATCCAATTTATCCACAGGCTACTGAAGTGATAATGAGTTTACGCTTTCTGCGAAAAAAGCCAGCGTTAATGTGGCTGAAAGCGTTAATTTTTCTGGCAAGCTCTCGTTTCCGTGCAGCAAATCTGCAAACTGATCGCAAGAAGATCCTGCGCGATCCTTGCGCTTTAACCCACAGCCCGTATAATTCCCCACCCGGCATTATTGCGTGAAGCCTTGATGCCCGGAATCAGCGGGCTGTATCTGGGTTTCCAGGTGCCGCGACCAGCGAAGTGAATTGACTCTGGACTGTACAATTATTACAATCCCGCCTCTTTATTAAAGACACATTGAGGCGTTGGTCGATTTACTGGCCCGAAAACGCGTCACCCAGTGAAAATTTTCAAGTTTAGGTAGAAATCGCCATGAAACGCACTTTTCAACCGTCCGTACTGAAGCGCAACCGTTCACACGGTTTCCGTGCTCGTATGGCAACAAAAAATGGTCGTCAGGTTCTGGCACGTCGTCGTGCTAAAGGCCGTTCTCGTCTGACCGTTTCTAAGTAATAAAGCTAACCCTCGTGGTTAAGCTCGCATTTCCCAGGGAGTTACGTTTGTTAACTCCCACTCATTTCACTTTCGTCTTCCAGCAGCCACAACGAGCCGGTACGCCGCAAATCACCATACTCGGCCGACTTAACGCGCTGGGGCATCCCCGCATCGGTCTCACCGTCGCAAAAAAACATGTAAAACGCGCCCATGAACGCAACCGGATCAAGCGATTGACCCGCGAAAGCTTTCGTCTGCGTCAACATGAGCTCCCTGCAATGGATTTTGTGATCGTGGCTAAAAAAGGGATTGCTGACCTGGATAACCGTGCGCTGACGGAAGCGTTGGAGAAACTATGGCGTCGTCACTGTCGCCTGGCTCGCGGCTCCTGATTGCCCTGATACGCGTTTATCAACGCGCCATCAGCCCACTGCTGGGACCTCATTGCCGGTTCCATCCCACCTGTTCGCAGTATGGGATTGAGGCCTTGCGCCGCTTTGGCGTTGTAAAAGGCAGTTGGTTGACGATAAAACGCGTATTAAAATGCCACCCTTTGAACCCGGGTGGTGACGATCCTGTGCCGCCAAAAACCTTTGATACCAGAGAACATTAACGATGGATTCGCAACGCAATCTCTTTCTCATCGCTTTTCTGTTCGTGTCTTTTATGATCTGGCAAGCCTGGCAGACGGACCACGCTCCGCAGCCACAGCAAACCCAGACCACGCAAAACACAAACAGCGCAGCGGGTGATGCCGCCACTTCCGGCGTGCCGGCTAGCGGACAGGGCAAAACGATCACCGTTAAGACAGATGTCCTGTCACTCAACATCAATACGCGTGGTGGCGATATTGAGCAGGCTCAGCTGCTGACTTACCCGGACAAACTGGGTTCAGATGCACCGTTCCAGCTGCTTGAAACTACACCGGCCTTCGTTTATCAGGCGCAGAGTGGCTTAACTGGCCGCAACGGCCCGGATAACCCGAACAATGGCGCACGTCCGCTGTATACCACTTCGCAAGATAGCTTCGTGATGGCAGATGGCCAGAGCGAACTGCGCGTACCGTTGACCTGGACCGGTGAAAACGGCGTGGTTTACACCAAGACTTTCGTCTTCAAGCGCGGTGAGTATGCGGTAAACGTTGACTACAACATCAACAACACCACTCAGCAGCCGCTGGAAGTGTCGATGTTTGGTCAGTTGAAGCAGACCATCGAGGTGCCTAAGCACCGCGATACCGGCAGCAACAACTTTGCTCTGCACACCTTCCGTGGCGCAGCGTACTCAACCAGCGATGCGAAATACGAAAAATATAAATTCGACACCATCGCGGATAACGAGAACCTGAACACCACCACCAGCAATGGTTGGGTGGCGATGCTGCAGCAGTACTTTGCTACCGCCTGGGTGCCGCGCACGCAGGGTAATAACACGCTGTACACCACTAACCTCGGCAATGGCGTCGCAGCAATTGGCTACAAATCTGCTCCTGTGACCGTTGGCGCAGGCGCACAGCAAGATCTCGGCGCAACGCTGTGGGTAGGCCCGGAAATTCAGGACCAGATGGCAGCCATCGCGGCTCACCTGGATCTGACCGTGGATTACGGCTGGTTGTGGTTCATCTCGCAGCCGCTGTTTAAGCTGCTGAAGTTCATCCACAGCTTTATCGGTAACTGGGGCTTCTCCATTATCGTTATCACCTTCATCGTGCGTGGCATCATGTACCCGCTGACCAAAGCGCAGTACACCTCGATGGCGAAGATGCGTATGCTGCAGCCAAAGATTCAGGCGATGCGTGAACGTCTGGGCGATGATAAGCAGAAACAGAGCCAGGAAATGATGGCGCTGTATAAAGCGGAGAAAGTGAACCCGCTGGGCGGCTGTCTGCCACTGGTTATCCAGATGCCAATCTTCCTGGCCTTGTACTACATGCTGTCAGGCTCGGTTGAACTGCGTCATGCGCCGTTTATTCTGTGGATTCATGACCTGTCAGCGCAGGATCCGTACTACATTCTGCCGATCATCATGGGTATCACCATGTTCTTCATTCAGAAGATGTCACCGACCACCGTGACCGATCCGATGCAGCAGAAGATCATGACCTACATGCCGGTGATCTTCACCGTGTTCTTCCTGTGGTTCCCATCAGGTCTGGTGCTGTACTACATCGTCAGCAACCTGGTGACCATTCTCCAGCAGCAGCTGATTTATCGCGGCCTGGAAAAACGTGGTCTGCATAGCCGCGACAAGAAGAAAGCGTAACGCCTGACTGCGACCAGCTGCAGCGTATAATCAAAGGGCGACATTTATGTCGCCCTATTTTTATTTATTAATACCCTAAAAGTTTAAGGTGGAATCATGAGCCACAGCGACACTATCGTTGCCCAGGCGACGCCTCCCGGCCGTGGCGGCGTTGGCATTCTGCGTATCTCCGGCGGCAAAGCCGCTGAGGTAGCGCAAGCCGTGCTCGGCAAGCTGCCAAAGCCGCGCTATGCCGACTATCTGCCCTTTACCGACGCCGATGGCAGCGTGCTGGATCAGGGCATTGCGCTGTGGTTTCCTGGCCCGAACTCCTTCACCGGTGAAGATGTGCTGGAACTGCAAGGCCACGGCGGCCCGGTGATTCTCGACCTGCTGCTCAAGCGCATCGTGGCGCTGCCCGGCTTACGCATTGCACAACCGGGTGAATTCTCCGAACGCGCCTTCCTTAACGACAAGTTCGATTTGGCGCAAGCCGAAGCGATTGCCGATCTGATCGATGCCAGCTCAGAGCAAGCCGCCCGCTCGGCGGTAAACTCGCTGCAGGGCGCGTTTTCCCTGCGCATCAACGCACTTGTGGAAGCACTTACTCACCTGCGCATCTATGTGGAAGCGGCCATCGACTTCCCGGATGAGGAGATCGATTTCCTTTCCGACGGCAAAATTGAAGCACAGCTCAATGTGGTGATCGGCGACCTCAACGGCGTGCGTGCCGAAGCGCGTCAGGGCAGCCTGCTACGTGAAGGGATGAAAGTGGTGATTGCCGGTCGTCCCAATGCCGGAAAATCGAGCCTGCTGAATGCCTTAGCCGGACGCGAAGCGGCGATTGTTACTGATATCGCTGGCACCACGCGCGACGTCCTGCGCGAGCACATCCATATTGACGGCATGCCGCTGCACATCATCGATACTGCCGGTTTACGTGAAGCCAGCGACGAGGTCGAGCGCATTGGTATTGAACGCGCGTGGCAGGAGATCGAGCAGGCCGACCGCGTGCTGTTTATGGTCGATGGCACCACCACCGACGCGACTGAAGCCGCCGCCATCTGGCCAGATTTTGTTGCCCGTTTGCCGGAAGCGCTGCCAATTACCGTGGTGCGTAACAAAGCGGATATGACCGGCGAAGAGCTGGGCCTCACTGAAGTGAACGGTCACTCACTGATTCGTCTCTCGGCGCGCACCGGGGAAGGTGTGGAAGCGCTGCGCGATCACCTGAAACAGAGCATGGGATTTGCCGGCAATATGGAAGGCGGATTTCTCGCACGCCGCCGCCATCTGCAAGCACTGGAGTTAGCCGCAACGCACTTGCAGCAGGGCAAGCATCAGCTGTTAGGCGCGTGGGCCGGCGAATTACTGGCAGAAGAGTTACGTTTAGCGCAGCAAGCGCTGAGCGAAATCACCGGTGAATTCACCTCAGACGATTTGCTGGGCAGAATCTTCTCCAGTTTCTGTATTGGTAAGTAATGGCCTGCGGCGTTCTCATGTCGGGTGCGCATTCATGCGCATCTGGCGCCCGGTAGACATGCGTCTTTGTTATTTGGCTCTCCCACGCCTTTGCAGTATAACGATCATTGCCCGGCGAACAGGTCCTGCTGGGTACATTCATTATTCATGCTAAATATTGGGCGCAAGTTGCTGCCTGAACAGGAGAGAAACATGAGTACAACGCTCGACAGCGTGGCGCTGAACACGCTGTTCATTGAAGCCCGCACCCACAGCTATTGGCAGGACAAACCGGTTTCTCGGGAGGTGCTGGAGCAGCTCTATCACCTGACCGCGCTGGGCCCAACCTCGGCTAACTGCTCGCCGGGCCGTTTTGTGTTTGTGACCTCGCAGCAAGGCAAAGAGAAGCTGAAACCCGCGCTTTCCTCCGGCAACGTCGACAAAACCATGTCCGCTCCGGTAACGGTGATCGTGGCGTGGGATCCTGAGTTCTACGAAGCGCTGCCGAAGCTGTTCCCGCATGGTGATGCGCGCAGCTGGTTTACCAGCAGCCCGGATCTGGCGAAAGAGACCGCGTTCCGTAACAGCAGCTTGCAGGCAGGTTATTTGATTCTGGCCGCGCGTTCGCTGGGCCTGGATGCCGGCCCGATGTCCGGTTTCGATCCGACAAAAGTGAACGACGCCTTCTTTAGCGAGAGCAAATGGCAGGTGAACTTACTGATCAATCTCGGCTATGGCGAAGCCAGCAAACTGCACGCGCGTCTGCCGCGTCTCGGCTTTGATGAAGCCAGCACCTTTGCCTGATTGAGAAAAGGCGTCGGGCTTAGCCCACGACGCCCGTTTCAAGCGGTTATCCCAGTGAATGGAAGCCGCTGTTGAAGTAGATCATCGGCTCTGCAGCTTCACCTGGCAGAGCAATGCCCACGATACGCGCCAGCAGCACGCTGTGCGTGTTCCACTCCACTACCTTCTCCAGCTGGCAATCAAAACTCACCAGCGCATCAGCCAGAATCGGCGCGCCGGTATTCAGCGTCTGCCACGTACCGTTTTGAAAACGCTCGGCGCGGCGTGAGGATTGGCTGAACTGGGCACATAAGTCGTCATGCTGCTCACGCAGCACGTTCACGGCAAAATGGCCGGCTGCGATAAAAGCATCATGACTGGACGCGCTACGATTCACGCACACCAGCAGGCTGGGTGGCTCAGCCGCAAGCGAACTGACCGACGTGGCAATCAGCCCCAGCTTTTCGCCCTGAAATTCGGTGGTAACCAGAGAAACACCCGCGGTTAAGCGACGCATGCCGTGACGAAACTCATCAAGCGAGATCGATTCCTGGCGAGAAATAGCGGTATCTGACATAAAAAACTCCGACGTGCCTGTTTTAACCATGCGCACAATGGGCAGATGAATGAAGAGTTAGCGCACTTTGATGTGCTGTTTTACTGCCCAAATCCTACACCACATCACACAGTTAGGCACTCAATCCGGCAGGTTTCTGCAAAAGCGTTCTATGCAAAGTTGCCAAATGGGATTGCCGCATGGCTTCGTCCTTATCTGAAATATCGCCTATTCCATCTTAAGCCGGATGCAAACCCATGAGAAAATTCTTACAATAGCACTGATGATTATTCGACCATTTTCATGGAGCGACAGATGGCTAGTCATTTTGTACGTTGGATAGGTAATCCGCCCTTTTCTTCTGAGAACATGCGGGTGCCACAAGAAGTAATCAACAGCGCTCAGCGCTTCGCTGACAAGCGTCGCGGACGCTTTCTCGCCGCACGCGAACTGCTGGCTCAGCTGATGTTACGCGTCTACGGTATCCGCGAACTCCCCGCGCTAACGACCAGCAGCAGCGGACGTCCCTGTTTTGCCGATGCCAACCTGCCCGATTTCAGCATCTCCTACGCCGGAAACACTATCGGTGTGCTGCTGGCCGAAGAAGGCGGCCGCGCCGGACTGGATATGGAAATTGTGCGCGCACACAGTCGCCAAACACAGGATATGCTGACACAGGATCTCTCCTCCGGCGAAAAAGCATGGATTAACGCGCAGCAGGATTTCATGGAAGCGCTGACGCAAATCTGGACGCTGCGCCAAAGCATTCTCAAGCTCACCGGCGAAACCGATAGCGGTATTGATTCACTGCGTTTGCATCCTGCGGCCGGTCGGCTGCGTTCCACCGTGTTCCCCGATATTCAGGCGGTGTGTGATGCTGAGCCCACGCTGGTGTGGTCGTGCGCGCTGTCGCCCGGCACCGAACGCTTACATCTGTGGGAGATTGATGGCGCGCAGCAGTGGCAAGCACTGCGCGATGTCGAGATGAGTAAACCCAATATAGGGCCGCATACGCTGCGCCTGACCAGTTTGGTCACGCCGCATGAGATGGGACATCCGTAAAAAAGGCCGCATCAGCGGCCTTTACTGTTTAGTGGGCATCGATAAAGACGATTTTCAGCACGAACAGTAGCGCGACCACCACCACGCACGGGCTGATTTCACGCCAGCGGCCGGTTCCCAACTTCATCACGCAGTAAGAGATAAAGCCCAGCGCGATACCTTCCGTGATCGAGAAGCTGAACGGCATCATCGCCGCAGTAACAAACGCTGGCACCGCTTCGGTGAGATCGTCCCACTGCACGCGTGACAGCGACGCCGTCATCAATACGCCAACGTAAATCAGCGCACCCGCCGCCGCATAAGAGGGCACCATCGCCGCCAGCGGTGACAGGAACATCACCAGCAGGAACAGAATCCCGGTGATCACCGCCATCAAGCCGGTACGACCGCCGATCGCCACACCGGACGAACTTTCAATGTAGGCGGTTACCGATGAGGTACCAATCAGCGAACCGGTCACCGAACTGATGCTATCGACGTACAGCGCCTGCTTCATGCGCGGGAAAGTACCTTTCTCGTCAGTCAGCCCGGCTTTATCGGTCACGCCAATCAGCGTGCCGGAGGAGTCGAACAGATTCACCAGCATAAAGGAGAAGATCACCCCGGCCATGCCGATGTTGAACGCGCCTTTGATATCAACCTGGCCCACAACAGAAGTGATCGCTGGCGGAGCGGCGAACACGCCGCTGAATTTCACATCGCCAATGATCAAGCCCAGCGCGGTCGTCACCACAATCGACACCAGCACCGCCGCATGGATATTGCGGGAAGCCAGAATTGCGATGATGAAGAAACCCAGCGCCCCAAGCAGCACGCTGTGCGAGGTCAGATTACCCACAGCTACAATGGTATCGGCGTTTGGCACGATAATTCCGGCGTTTTTCAGCCCCATCATGGCGATAAACAGACCAATACCGGCAGTGATGCCAACACGCAGGCTGAGCGGAATGTTGGCAATCATCCAGTAACGCACGCGCAGCAGTGTGAGGATCAGCAGACCCAGCGCGCCCCAGAAAATCGCGCCCATACCAATCTGCCACGAGTATCCCATGGCCCCGACCACCACAAAGGCGAAGAAGGCGTTCAGGCCCATCGCCGGTGCCAGTGCTACCGGCAAATTCGCCACCAGCCCCATCAGAATACTGCCGAACGCGGCAATCAAGCAGGTAGTAACAAACACTGCCTGCGTATCCATGCCCGCTACACCGAGAATTTGCGGGTTAACGAAAACGATGTACACCATCGTCAGGAAAGTCGTGCAACCGGCAATCACTTCGGTACGCACGGTGGTTCCGTGTTCCTGCAGTTTGAAGATGCGCTGCAAAAGGCCCTGATTAGTCATTCCACTGTTCCGCTAAAAAATTTATCGCCGCGTATCCTATAGAGTTTAGCGCGGCAAAACACTGATTTTTCGCAACCGGTTGCTCAGGGTCGCTTTCTACGCTCAGTGCGCTAGAGTGTCAGCTTATTGTTTAACAAAAGGATGATGTGCGATGCCGGTGGAATGTATTTTTTTTGATTGCGACGGCACGCTGGTCGACAGCGAAGTGATCTGTACGCAAGCTTACGTCAACACCTTTGCCCGCTACGGTATTGAACGCTCTCTGCAGCAGATGTTTGAGCAGTACAAAGGGGTGAAACTCTACGACATCATCCGCGATGTGGCGGCCGAACATCAGGTTGAGTTACCACTCGAAGAGGTGGAAACCGCCTATCGCGCCGAAGTGGCGAGATTGTTTGATCTCGATTTGAAGCCGATTGCCGGTGCCAAAGCGCTGGTGGAGCGCGTGAAAGTACCAATGTGTGTGGTTTCAAACGGCACGGTGAAGAAGATGCAGCATTCGCTGGGATTGACCGGCATGCTGCCGTATCTCGATGGCAAGCTGTACAGCGGGTATGACATTAACCACTGGAAGCCGGATCCGGAACTGATGTATCACGCCGCCGAGCAGATGCAGGTGCCGATTGAGAAGTGCATTCTGGTGGATGATTCCGAAGCGGGCGCGCGTGCCGGGATCGCGGCCGGGATTCCGGTGTTTTACTACTGCGCCGATGCGCACAATCCCGAACTCGATCATCCGCTGGTGACGCGCTTTGATGATATGGCGCAGTTGCCGGATTTGTGGCGCGCGCGTGGCTGGGATTTGGTGGGGTAGTGCTCGTTTTCCCCCTCCTCGGTTCGTGCTGGCTGTCCCCCATCCCGGCCTTCCCCCATGAATGGGGGAAGGAGATGCTGCCACATGCAACTCCCAACCCACATATTGCAGCATCTTCCTCCCCCATTCATGGGGGAGGACCGAGGAGGGGGACAGCCAGCACAATCCAAATCAGCCAATCGCCCCTAACGAATCCTCGTTGCTCTGCTTCTTCGGTAGCAGGAACAGCGTGGCGGCGATATCCAGCAGATAAATCAGCGCCAGCAGCGTGATCGCCGCGGTGAAAGAGATATTGGTCGCCAGCAGGCCAATCACCAATGGACCAAATCCGCCCACGCCACGCCCCAAATTAAACAACACGTTCTGCGCTGTTGCGCGCGCCTGCGGTGGGAAAGTATCGGAAATCAGCGCGCCGTAGCCGCCGATCATGCCGTTCACAAACATCCCCATCAGCGCGCCGGTAAACAGCATCACCGTAGGATCACGCAGCTGAGCATACACCACCACCATCACCACCGCGCCGAACTGATACAGCAGGAAGATTTTCCAGCGCGCGAAGCGATCGGCCAGCACACCAAACAGCCAGATGCCGAACGTCATGCCCACCACCGTCACCGCGGTCCACAGGCCAGATTTGGTCAGGCTGAAACCGAAGCTGGACGACAGATAGCTCGGCATCCAGATCATCAATCCGTAGTAACCAAAGTTCTGCACCGAGCAGAGAATGAAAATCCCCAGGCTGGCTTTGCTGGTGGCACGATCGGCAAACAGCAATTTAAGACGTGCGCCAAACGAGAGCTGCGGCGTTTTCTCCACGTGGCGGGTAAAGCTCTCCGGCTCGCCCATGCTGCGGCGAATCACAAAGGAGACCAGCGCCGGCAGCAAACCGACGAGGAACATGCCGCGCCAGCCAATCACGCTCAGCAGCGGCGGCGTGATAAAGGCCGCCAGCAGCACACCGAGCTGCCAGCCAATGCCCACCCACGCCGAGGCGCGGTTGCGCTTCTCTTTCGGCCAGGCTTCGGCAATCAGCGCCATGCCGATGCCGAACTCTCCGCCCAATCCCACGCCCGCCAGCGTGCGGTACACCAGCAGATCCCAATAACCCTGCGCCACAGCGCACAAGCCAGTGAATACCGAGAACACCAGAATAGTGACGGTAAGGATACGGATGCGACCATAGCGATCGCTGAGATGGCCAAACACGATGCCGCCGATCACCGCGCCGATCAGCGTCCAGGTGACCAGCGAACCGGCCTGAGAAGGATCGAGCGCCAGCGAGACGCTGATCGCCGGCAGCATAAAACCAAGAATCAGCAGATCAAATCCGTCCATCGCGTAGCCGCTGATAGCAGCCACCATGGCTTTCGCCGGTGTAATGGCTTGTTTTTTAGGAGTTGGGGAAGACATGTAACAGCACCTGGCAGAAAAAAGTGCGCCAAGTATAAAGAGAGGGAATCGCCGAGAACAGACAGAATTTAAGCAGGCGGCCCGTTAGCCACAGTGGCAACGGGCCGCCGACGCATCAATCAAGAGGGTTTATTGCTGCCGTCATCGCCCGACAGCAGTTCATCCAGCTTGTCGCCGCCCACATGACGGAAATCCTGACCTTTAACGAAATAGAAGATAATTTCGCAAATGTTCTGGCAGCGATCGCCGATACGCTCGATGGCGCGGGCGCAGAACAGCGCTGTCAGCACGCTTGGGATAGTGCGCGGATCTTCCATCATGTAGGTCATCAGCTGACGCACGATGCCTTCGTACTCTTTATCCACCTTCTTATCTTCGCGGTAAATTTTGATGGCTTCGTTGAGATCCATGCGCGCGAACGCATCCAGCACGTCGTGCAGCATCTGCACAGTGTGATGACCAAGCGCTTCAAGGCTCACCAGTAGCGGCAGATGCTGCTGGCTGAACTTCTCCAGCGCAGTGCGGCTGATTTTTTCTGCCACGTCGCCAATGCGTTCCAGCTCAGAAATGGTCTTGATGATCGCCATTACCAGGCGCAAATCGCTGGCGGTCGGTTGGCGTTTGGCGATGATGCGCACGCAGGCTTCATCAATCTCCACTTCCATCATGTTGACCTTCTGGTCGCCGTCGATGACGTGACGCGCCAGCTCGCCATCCTGGTTGTGCATCGCGGTGATGGCGTCCATCAGCTGCTTCTCAACCATGCCGCCCATGATCATCACTTGCGTGCGAATGTGCTCCAGCTCCGCGTTGAACTGACCGGAGATGTGTTTGTTCAGATTTAAATTATCCATGTGCGTCTCCTGAATCAGCCGTAACGACCGGTGATGTAATCTTCGGTCTGCTTCTTTGCGGGCTTAGTGAACAAGGTATCGGTATCGCTGAACTCAATCAGCTCGCCCAGATACATAAAAGCGGTGTGGTCAGAACAACGCGCAGCCTGCTGCATGTTGTGAGTCACGATCACCACAGTGTAATCCTGCTTCAGTTCGGTGATCAGCTCTTCAATACGACCGGTTGAGATCGGATCCAGCGCGGAGCAAGGCTCATCCAGCAACAGCACTTCCGGGCGAATCGCGATGCCGCGGGCGATGCACAAACGCTGCTGCTGACCGCCGGAAAGACTGTAACCGCTCTGATGCAGCTTGTCTTTGGTTTCATTCCACAGCGCGGCTTTGGTCAGCGCCCATTGTACGCGCTCATCCATATCGGCACGCGACAGCTTCTCAAACAGCCGCACGCCGAAGGCGATGTTGTCATAAATCGACATCGGGAATGGCGTCGGCTTCTGGAACACCATACCGACGCGGGCGCGCAGCAGGGCGATATCCTGATTGGAAGCCAGAATGTTATCGCCATCCAGCAGGATGTCACCTTCAGCACGCTGCTCCGGATAGAGCGAGTACATTTTGTTGAAGGTGCGCAGCAAAGTGGATTTACCGCAGCCTGATGGGCCGATAAACGCGGTCACCTGGTTTTTGGTGATATCCAGATTGATGTTTTTCAGCGCGTGAAACTTACCGTAATAGAAGTTCAGATTACGGACCTGAATTTTACCGGCTGATGAAGTCACGTTACTCATTCTCGTCTCTCATAAGCAGCGCCGCCGAAGCCGCGCCGGGAAATTAGTGTTTGCCCTTGGCGAAAACCACACGCGCCACAATGTTTAGCAGCAGCACGCACACGGTAATAATCAGCACACCCGCCCACGCCAGGCTTTGCCACTCGGCAAACGGGCTCATGGCGAATTTAAAGATGGTGACCGGCAGGTTAGCGATCGGCTGCATCATGTCGGTGCTCCAGAACTGGTTCGACAGCGCAGTAAACAGCAGCGGTGCGGTTTCACCGGCGATACGCGCCACGGCCAACAGCACACCGGTGATGATGCCGGAAACCGAGGCTTTCAGCGTAATCGCCGAAATCATCTTCCACTTCGGCGTACCCAGCGCATAAGCCGCTTCACGCATGCTGTCGGGTACCAGACGCAGCATATTTTCGGAGGTACGAATCACAATCGGGATTTGCAGCAGCGCCAGCGCTACTACGCCCGCCCAACCGGAGAAGTGCTGCATCTGCGATACCACAATGGTGTAAACAAACAGCCCCACCACAATCGACGGTGCTGACAGCAGAATGTCGTTGATGAAGCGAATCACTTCCGCCAGCCAGTGTTTACGGCCATATTCCGCCAGATAAATCCCAGCCATGATGCCGAGCGGCGTTCCGATGATCGTTGACCAGAAAATCAGTAAACCGCTGCCGAGTAAGGCATTGGCTAAACCACCGCCTGCGGTGTTGGGCGGCGGTGTCGATTCGGTAAACAGCTCCCAGCTCAACCCATCAACGCCGCGCGTAACAGTGGTGAACAGAATCCACACCAGCCAGAACAGACCGAATGCCATGGTCATCAGCGACAGCGTCAGGGCAATTTTGTTTTTGGTACTGCGCCATGCCTGCATTTTGCGGCGCGAGGCTTCCAGCTCAGCGCGAGCCTGAACTTCAATAGCGGTCATGAACGGGCTCCTTCACTCTTCGCCAGACGCAGGATCATCAGTTTGGAGATCGCCAGCACGATAAAGGTAATCACGAACAGAATCAGACCCAGCTCCATCAGAGCCGCAACATGGACACCGGATTCCGCTTCGGCGAATTCGTTGGCCAGCGCGGAGGTGATGCTGTTGCCCGGCATAAACAGCGAGGCGCTGTCGAGCTGGTAGGTGTTACCGATGATAAAGGTCACCGCCATGGTTTCACCCAACGCGCGGCCCAGGCCAAGCATCACGCCGCCGATCACGCCATTTTTGGTGAACGGCAGCACGATGCGCCAGATCACTTCCCACGTGGTGCAGCCGATACCGTAAGCCGACTCTTTCATCATCACCGGCGTTTGTTCAAATACGTCGCGCATCACCGAGGCGATGTACGGGATGATCATGATGGCGAGAATCACGCCCGCCGCCAGAATACCGATACCGAATGCCGGGCCAGAGAATAGCGTGCCGACAATCGGGATATTCGCCATCACGTTGCCAACCGGCGTCTGGAAATATTCGGCGAACAGCGGCGCGAAAACAAACAGGCCCCACATGCCGTACACGATGCTGGGGATCGCCGCCAGCAGCTCAATGGCGGTGCCCAACGGGCGACGCAGCCAGCCTGGCGCCAGTTCGGTCAGGAACAGCGCGATGCCGAAGCTCACCGGCACGGCAATGATCAAGGCAATAATCGAGGTGACGAGGGTGCCGTAAATCGGTACCAGCGCACCAAATTGTTCGTTTGGCGCATCCCAGGTTTTGTTCCACAGGAAAGAGAAACCAAATTTTTGGATGCTTGGCCAGGAGGAGAAAATCAGGGAGACGATAATGCCGCCCATCAACAGCAACACGATAAGCGCGGATAGCTTCACCAGCGCGCCGAAAATCATGTCGCCTTGTTTACCGGGGGCTTTGAACGTCGGCTTAGTGGCAGCCATAGAATTCTCTGTTCTCAGGGGGATGTCAGGGCGGCACGCAGGCCGCCCATTGGGGTTGGCCAACCGTCTCGGCTGGCCGGGTCAATCTGTTACTGGTACAGCGCTTTACCGGAGCTATCTTTGATGTTCGCTTTCCACGCTGCACGAATCTGGTTAGCTACGCTTTCTGGCAGCGCGGCGTAATCCAGGTCGGTTGCGGTTTTGCTGCCACCTTTGTATGCCCAGTCGAAGAACTTCAGCACTTCGCTACCTTTCTCCGCATTCGCCTGATCTTTGTAAATCAGGATGAAGGTGGTTGAGGTGATCGGCCATGCATCGTTGCCTTTCTGGAAGGTCAGATCCTGAGCAAAGGTTTTGCTCCAGTCTGCGCCTTTCGCGGCGTTAGCAAAGCTCTCTTCGCTTGGTGCAACCGCTTTACCGTCGGCATCAACCAGTTTGGTGTAGGTCAGGTTGTTCTGCTTGGCGTAAGCGTATTCCACATAGCCAATTGAACCCGGCAGACGCTGTACAAAAGCGGCCACGCCGTCGTTACCTTTACCGCCCAGACCGGTTGGCCAGTTAACGGTGTTACCTTTACCAATTTTGCTGTTCCACTCTTCGTTCACTTTTGCCAGGTAGCTGGTGAAGACGAAGGAAGTACCGGAACCGTCAGCGCGGCGAACCACGTTGATGTTGGAATCTGGCAGTTTCACGCCTGGGTTCAGTTTAGTGATCGCCGGGTCATTCCACTTTTTGATGGTGCCGAGGTAGATGTCGCCCACGGTTTTACCGTCAAGAGTCAGTTCACCGGATTTCACACCTGGGATGTTAACCGCCAGCACCACACCACCAATGACGGTAGGGAACTGGAACAGGCCGTTTTTCTGCAGATCTTCTTCTTTCATTGGCGCATCAGACGCACCGAAATCGACGGTTTTCGCGATGATTTGCTTCACGCCGCCGGAAGAACCAATACCCTGATAGTTGATTTTGCTACCGGTGGCTTGCTGGTACTCGGCTGCCCACTTGGCATAAACCGGCGCCGGGAATGTCCCGCCTGCGCCCGTCAGATCGGTGGCTGCAAAAGCAGAAACCGCGCTTACTGCGAAGGTGGCGGCGAGGATTCGGGCTACGGTGCTACGCATCAGTGTCATGTTCCCTCCAGGGGATTCAAAAAAATCAGGCTCAATGCCTTTTTAGTAGGAGTCAGTGATTGCTGCTGGAGGGAAAATAGGACAGTTTGATGACAGTGAAATGTACGAAATGTGACAGTTATATGACAGCGTACAGAAATGAAGCGGGCCCATTGCGGGCCCACTCTTGTTACTGATTATTCAACGGTAACCGATTTCGCCAGGTTACGCGGCTGGTCAACATCGGTACCTTTAATCAGCGCCACATGGTATGAGAGCAGCTGTAACGGCACGGTGTAGAAGATCGGTGCAATCACCTCTTCTACGTGCGGCAGGGAGATGATTTTCATGCCATCGCTGTCGCTGAAACCGGCATCCTGATCGGCAAACACATACAGCAAACCGCCGCGCGCGCGTACCTCTTCAATATTGGATTTCAGCTTCTCCAGCAGTTCGTTGTTGGGCGCGACCACGATCACTGGCATATCCGCATCAATCAGCGCCAGCGGGCCGTGCTTCAGCTCGCCCGCCGCATAGGCTTCGGCGTGGATATAGGAGATCTCTTTCAGCTTCAGCGCGCCTTCCATCGCGATCGGATACTGATCGCCACGGCCAAGGAACAGCGCGTGATGCTTATCAGAGAAACCTTCCGCCAGGTTTTCGATTACTTTGTCCTGCGCCAGCATCTGTTCGATGCGGCTCGGCAAGGCCTGCAGCGCGTGCACAATCTCGTGCTCGGTTTCGGCTTTCATGCCGTGCAGACGACCGAGTTTCGCCACCAGCATCAGCAATACTGCCAGCTGCGTGGTGAAGGCTTTGGTGGATGCCACGCCAATTTCAGTGCCGGCTTTGGTCATCAGCGCTAAATCGGATTCACGCACCAGCGATGAACCGGCCACATTACAGATGGCCAGCGAACCGAGATAACCCAGCTCTTTCGACAGGCGCAGCGCCGCCAGCGTATCGGCGGTTTCACCCGATTGTGACAGCGTGATCAGCAGGCTATTTTTACGCACTGCAGATTTGCGATAACGGAATTCTGAAGCAATTTCCACATCACAAGGCAGGTTAGCCAGCGACTCAAACCAGTAACGCGAAACCATGCCGGAGTTGTATGACGTACCGCAGGCGATGATCTGAATATGTTCGACCTGGCTCAACAGCGTCTCAGCATCCGAGCCCAGCTCGCTGAGATCGACTTCGCCGTGATTAAAACGACCGGTGATGGTGTTTTTGATCGCGTTCGGCTGCTCGTAAATCTCTTTCTGCATGTAGTGACGATAGATGCCTTTGTCGCCGGCATCGTACTGCGCGGTCGATTCGATTTCAGCGCGCTTAGCCGTTTTACCGTCACGATCGATAATGGTGACTTCGCGGCGGGTGATCTCGGCAATGTCGCCCTCTTCCAGATAGATGAAGCGACGCGTCACCGGCAGCAGTGCCAGCTGATCGGAAGCGATAAAGTTTTCGCCCACGCCACGGCCAATCACCAGCGGACTGCCGGAGCGCGCCGCCACCAGCAGCGAAGGATCGCGGCTGTCCATGATCACCATGCCATACGCACCGCGCAGCTGCGGAATGACGCGCAGCACTACTTCACGCAGCGTGCCGCCCTGCTTCTGCTCCCAATGCACCAGATGCGCCACCACTTCGGTGTCGGTTTCTGAGGCAAAGTGATAGCCGCGCTCAAGCAACTGCGCGCGCAGCGGCTCATGGTTTTCAATGATGCCGTTGTGCACGATGATGATGTGCTCGGAAACGTGCGGATGCGCATTGGCCTCCGACGGTTCACCGTGTGTCGCCCAGCGCGTGTGTGCGATACCGGTGCCGCCAATCAGCGGCTGCTGCTCTGCGGCTTCCGCCAGGTTCTGCACTTTACCCAGACGACGCAGGCGCGTCATATGGCCCTGACGATCGACGACGGCTAATCCCGCGGAGTCATAACCGCGATACTCAAGACGACGCAAACCTTCCAGCAGAATTTCTGCGATGTCACGCTGCGCTACTGCACCAACAATTCCACACATAGTAATTTCCTGACTTCATGGCTTTCGGCCATTGCGTTGTCATACGACCTGATTTCCCCGAGCCTTGTAGAGAGTGGGGATATTTTTTTATGGCACTGCTAACAGGCCGATCGTTGTCGGCCTTTTAAATTTATTTTTTCTTAACAGGACGCTGCCAGCCCGATTTTTGATTCTGTTCTTTACGGTTGTAGACCAGATCCGCAGCTAACACATCTTTCATTATCGTGGTGCCCGCGGCGATGGTCGCACCGCTCGCCACGCTGACTGGCGCCACCAGCTGGGTATCCGAACCGATAAACACGTTGTCGCCAATGATGGTTTTGGATTTGTTGGCGCCATCGTAGTTACAGGTAATGGTACCCGCACCGATATTCACGCCCGCGCCAATTTCCGCATCGCCGAGATAAGAGAGATGACCGGCTTTGGAGCCTTTGCCGAGCGTGGCTTTCTTCATCTCTACAAAGTTGCCCACGTGCGCCGCTTCCGCCAACTCGCTGCCGGGACGCAGACGCGCAAAAGGCCCAACCGTACAAGCAGCGGCTAACGTGGCATCTTCGATCACCGAATAAGGGCTGATTTCACAGTCGTCAGCAATCACGCTGTTTTTAATGATGCAGCCGGCACCGATTTTTACGCGGTTGCCGAGCGTGACCTTGCCTTCGATGATCACGTTAGTGTCGATCTCCACATCGCGGCCGTGTTGCAACGCACCGCACAGATCGAAACGCGCCGGATCGCGCAGCATCACACCCGCCAGCAGCAGCTTTTCTGCCTGCTCGCTTTGGTAGACACGCTCAAGCGTTGCCAGCTGCAGGCGATTGTTGACGCCATCGGTTTCGCTGATGCGCGCCGGATGCACCGCATTGATCACGCGGCCTTCGTGGTGCGCCATGGCGATGATGTCGGTGATATAGAATTCGCCCTGCGCATTGTTGTTGTTAAGTTGTGCCAGCCAGCGCTTGAGGTCGCCACCGTTGGCAATCAGAATGCCGGTGTTAATTTCCTGAATTTTAAGCTGTTCTGGCGAGGCATCTTTCTGCTCAATGATGCCGATCACCGTGCCGTTTTCACGCACGATACGACCGTAGCCGGTTGGGTTATCCAGAACTACGGTGAGTAAGCCAATGCCACCCGCGGGTTTCGCGTCGCGCAGACGTTGCAAGCTGGCCTGCGAGATCAGCGGCACGTCGCCGTACAGCATCAGAATATCTTCGTCATCGGCAAAGAAGGGTGCCGCCTGCTGCATCGCATGACCAGTACCCAGTTGCTCAGCCTGCAGCACCCAGTTGAGTGCGTTATGCGCTAACGTTGACTGCAGTAAATCTCCGCCGTGGCCGTAAACCAGATGGATCTGCTGGGCGCCCAAACCGGTTGCGGCATCAATAACGTGCTGAACCATTGGTTTACCTGCAAGAGTATGCAGAACTTTGGGCAGGTCGGAATACATTCGGGTGCCTTTGCCAGCGGCTAAGATCACCACACTCATCGCGTTCGTAGACATAACTATCCTGATTCTCTTCAACTTTCGAAAGTGTAAGGTTTAACCCCGAGATTACTACATTTTTCTCGGGTCGAAATTAGCCGGGCTCAGCGCCAGGCGGCAAATTTGGGGCAAAAAAAATGCCAACCCAAAGGGCTGGCATTTCGTGACGCATAAAGCCTGATTACATCGCTTTTTTGGTCAGCTCGATGACACGCAGTTTCGCGATGGCTTTCGCCAGTTCCGCAGAAGCCTGAGCATAATCCACGTCGCCGTGGCTGCTGTTCATGTGCTCTTCCGCTTTACGTTTCGCTTCCAGCGCGCGCGCTTCGTCGAGGTCTTCACCGCGAATCGCGGTGTCGGCCAGAACGGTGGTGCTGCCAGGCTGAACTTCCAGCACGCCGCCAGAGAGGTAAATAAACTCCTCTTCGCCGTGCTGTTTCACGATGTGAATCATACCAGGCTTGATGGCTGTCAGCAGCGGGGCGTGGCCAGGACGAATCCCCAGCTCACCTTCGCTACCTGACACCTGGATACGCTCGACCAGACCGGAGAACATTTGTTGCTCCGCGCTGACCACGTCCAGATGATAAGTCATAGCCATACCATTCCTCCTGGGAAACCTAAATTACAGTTTCTTCGCTTTTTCTACGGCTTCTTCGATAGCGCCGACCATGTAGAACGCCTGCTCTGGCAGGTGGTCGAATTCGCCTTCCATGATGCCTTTGAAGCCACGGATGGTGTCTTTCAGGGTGACGTACTTACCTGGAGAACCGGTGAAGACTTCAGCAACGAAGAACGGCTGAGACAGGAAGCGCTGAATCTTACGCGCACGTGCCACCAGCAGCTTGTCTTCTTCAGACAGCTCGTCCATACCCAGGATGGCGATGATGTCTTTCAGTTCCTGGTAACGCTGCAGCAGAGACTGCACGCCACGCGCAACGTCATAGTGCTCCTGACCCACGATCAGTGGATCCAGCTGACGGCTGGTAGAATCCAGCGGGTCAACGGCTGGGTAGATACCCAGAGAGGCGATCTGACGGCTCAGCGTAACGGTTGAGTCTAAGTGAGCAAAGGTGGTTGCTGGTGACGGGTCAGTCAAGTCATCCGCAGGAACGTAAACGGCCTGTACAGAGGTGATTGAACCGGTCTTCGTGGAGGTAATACGCTCCTGCAACACACCCATCTCTTCTGCCAGCGTTGGCTGATAGCCTACCGCAGATGGCATACGACCCAGCAGTGCTGATACTTCAGTACCGGCCAGGGTGTAACGATAGATGTTGTCGATGAACAGCAGAACGTCACGGCCTTCATCACGGAATTTTTCCGCCATGGTCAAACCGGTCAGTGCTACGCGCAGTCGGTTACCCGGCGGCTCGTTCATCTGGCCATACACCAGCGCTACTTTATCGATAACGTTGGAGTCAGTCATTTCGTGGTAGAAGTCGTTACCCTCACGAGTACGCTCACCCACACCAGCAAATACCGAATAACCTGAGTGCTCAGCCGCGATGTTACGGATCAGCTCCATCATGTTTACGGTTTTACCTACACCCGCACCACCGAACAGACCAACTTTACCGCCCTTAGCGAACGGACACATCAGGTCGATAACCTTGATGCCGGTTTCCAGCAGTTCCTGCGAGTTAGACTGATCTTCATACGAAGGTGCTGCACGGTGAATAGAGGAAACCTCTACTACAGTGCCGTCGTCATTCTGCAGGTCGCCTTTCATGTCGATTGGCTCACCCAATACGTTCATGATACGGCCGAGGGTTGCTTTACCAACCGGAACCTGGATAGGTTTTTTCAGGTCGGTAACTTCCAGACCGCGCTTCAGGCCGTCAGAAGTACCCATGGCGATGGTACGAACCACGCCACCACCCAGCTGCTGCTGAACTTCCAGCACCAGACGAGCATCACCATTTTTCACCTCGAGAGCGCTGTATACCTGCGGTACCGCGTCCTGAGGGAATTCGACGTCAACTACGGCGCCGATAATCTGGACAATCTTTCCAGCTGCCATCTTGAATCCTCTACCTAATACGAAAATACCCAGCCGCGCTCGCGCGACAGGATATATGCCTGGTTAAACCGCGGAGGCTCCCGAGACGATCTCGGTAAGTTCCTGGGTGATGCTGGCCTGACGAGCTTTGTTGTAAACCAACTGCAGCTCTTTGATCAGGTTTCCGCCGTTGTCGGTTGCAGCTTTCATCGCAACCATACGTGCGGCCTGCTCACTGGCCAGGTTTTCCACCACACCCTGATAAACCTGCGATTCGACGTAACGACGCAGCAGGGTATCCAGCAGCGCTTTCGGATCGGGTTCGTACAGGTAATCCCAGGTCTTCGCCTTCATCTCTTCTTCACCTTCCGCTGGCGGTAACGGCAGCAGTTGGGTAATGGTCGGAGTCTGAGACATGGTGTTATTAAACTTGTTGGCAACGATATACAGCTTGTCGATGCGACCTTCATCGTAGGCCTGCAACATCACTTTTACCGGGCCGATCAAATCAGACAGTGCAGGCTTATCGCCCATACCGGTGACTTGTGCCACGATGTTGCCACCTACAGAGCCGAAGAATGAATTGCCTTTCGAACCGATAACAGCCAGATCGCTCTGTACGCCTTTATCCGCCCAGCTTTTCATATCTGCCAGCAATTTTTTGAACAGGTTAATGTTCAAACCACCACAAAGCCCGCGGTCAGTCGAAACGACCAGGTAGCCGACGCGCTTAACGTCACGCTCATCCAGGTAAGGGTGCTTGTATTCCAGATTACCCAAGGCAAGGTGACCAATCACTTTGCGCATGGTATCTGCATACGGACGGCTGGCCGCCATGCGTTCCTGCGTTTTACGCATTTTGGAGGCGGCGACCATTTCCATCGCTTTGGTGATCTTCTGCGTATTTTTTACGCTTCCGATCTTACTACGTATTTCTTTTGCGCCGGCCATTAGCTTCTCCTCAAAGCCTTGCGGCCTGCCTTTTCAGACAAGCCGCCAGACATTACCAGGACTGGGTTGCTTTAAACGTTTCGAGGAGGCCTTTCAGCTTCTCTTCGATTTCGTTATTGAAGTTACCCGCTTGGTTGATTTCAGCCATCAGCTCAGCGTGATCGCGATCCGCGAACGCCAGCAGAGCGGCTTCGAAGCTGCCGACTTTCGCCAGTTCAACATCGTTCAGATAGCCGCGCTCAGCAGCAAACAGCACCAGACCCTGTTGCGCGACTGACATCGGCGCATACTGTTTCTGTTTCAGCAGCTCGGTCACTTTCTGACCGTGGCTCAGCTGTTTACGCGTTGCATCGTCCAGATCGGAAGCGAACTGAGAGAACGCAGCCAGTTCACGATACTGTGCCAGCGCGGTACGAATACCACCGGACAGTTTCTTGATGATCTTAGTCTGTGCAGCACCACCAACACGGGATACCGAAATACCCGGGTTAACGGCTGGACGAATACCGGAGTTGAACAGGTTAGATTCCAGGAAGATCTGACCATCAGTAATCGAGATTACGTTGGTCGGAACGAACGCAGAAACGTCACCCGCCTGAGTTTCGATGATTGGCAGTGCGGTCAGAGAACCGGTCTGGCCTTTCACTTCACCGTTGGTGAAGCGCTCAACGTAGTCAGCGCTAACGCGTGATGCACGCTCCAGCAGACGAGAGTGGAGATAGAACACGTCACCAGGGAATGCTTCACGACCTGGTGGACGGCGCAGCAGCAGAGAAATCTGACGGTAAGCAACAGCCTGCTTAGACAGGTCATCGTACACGATCAGTGCATCTTCACCGCGGTCACGGAAGTACTCACCCATTGCACAACCGGCGTACGGTGACAGGTACTGCAGTGCTGCAGATTCAGAAGCAGAAGCGACAACCACTATGGTGTTAGCCAGCGCGCCGTGCTCTTCTAGTTTGCGAACTACGTTAGAAATGGTTGACGCTTTCTGACCAATCGCAACGTAGACACACTTGATGCCTGAATCGCGCTGGTTGATGATGGCGTCGATTGCCATTGCAGTTTTACCGGTCTGACGGTCACCGATGATCAGCTCACGCTGGCCACGGCCGATTGGAATCATCGCATCGACAGATTTGTAACCGGTCTGAACAGGCTGGTCTACTGACTGACGGTCGATAACGCCCGGTGCAATCACTTCAACAGGCGAGAAGCCGTCGTTTTCAATTGCGCCTTTACCGTCGATCGGTGCACCCAGGGTGTTCACCACACGGCCCAGCAGGCCACGGCCAACTGGAACTTCTAAAATACGACCCGTACATTTTACTTTCATGCCTTCCGCGAGGTCAGCATACGGGCCCATCACTACTGCACCAACCGAGTCACGCTCGAGGTTCAGTGCGATAGCGTAACGGTTGCCCGGCAGGGCAATCATCTCACCCTGCATGACATCGGCCAGGCCGTGTACGCGGATGATACCGTCACTTACAGAAACAATAGTACCTTCGTTGTGAGCTTCACTCACGACATTGAACTGAGCAATGCGCTGCTTGATCAGTTCGCTGATTTCGGTGGAATTCAGTTGCATATGCTCCAGTCCCCTTAAGACTGCAAGACGTCTGCCAGACGATCAAGACGGCCGCGTACGCTGCCATCAATGACCAGGTCACCCGCACGGATAACCACACCTGCCATTACAGACTTATCAATTTTGCAATTCAGCTTAACTTTACGTGACAGACGTTTTTCCATCGCGGCGCTGATTTTAGTCAGCTGACTGTCACTCAGCGTGCTGGCAGAAATCACATCAACTTCGGCTGTCGCTTCATAAGCGTCACGCAGTTGAATGTACTGAGCCAGTACGGCTGGAAGCGCTGTCAAACGTCCGTTTTCGGCCATTACCTTAATCAGGTTCTGGGCGTTTTCATCAAGTTGATCGCCACAAACTGCAATGAAAGAAGCAGACAAAGCTTCCGGTGCGAGCGCACCGGAAAGAAGATCTGCGATCTGTTCGTTGCGAGCCACTTCTGCGGCAAACGCCAGCATGGATTGCCAGCGATCGATGCTTTGATGCTCAACAGCAAAGTCAAAAGCTGCTTTGGCGTAGGGGCGAGCTACAGTAATCAGATCAGACATCAGCCCCTCCCTCCTTACAGTTCAGCGACCAGTTTATCAACGATGTCGCTGTTAGCAGCTTCATCCACGGAACGTTCGATGATTTTCTCGGCGCCAGCTAATGCCAGCAACGCGACTTGCTTACGCAGCTCTTCACGGGCACGCGAACGCTCGGCATCAATTTCTGCCTGCGCCTGCGCCACGATGCGGTTACGTTCAGTCTCAGCTTCGGTTTTCGCTTCGTCCAGAATCTGGGCACGGCGTTTGTTCGCCTGCTCGATAATGACCTGAGCGTCTTCTTTCGCTTTTTTCAGCTGGTCGGTCGCATTGGCCTGCGCGAGATCTAAATCTTTCTTCGCGCGCTCAGCAGAAGCAAGGCCTTCAGCAATTTCTTTCTGGCGCTTTTCGATGGCAGCCATAATCGGCGGCCATACGTACTTCATGCAGAACGCGACAAACAGAATGAACGCGATGGCCTGGCCGAGGATTGTTGCATTAATGTTCACAGCACAATGCCTCTTATTAAGTTAACTTGCTCTGCCGCTATCAGAGATAAACGGCAGAATCCGTCCCTCATCACACCAGGTGCCATGAGTGAACAAGGCTACCAGGTTTAAGCGACAGCAAACATCACGTAGAGACCCAGACCTACAGCGATCATCGGGATTGCATCCACCAGACCCATTACAACAAAGAACTGCGTACGCAGCAGAGGGATCAGATCCGGTTGACGCGCGGCGCCTTCCAGGAATTTACCTCCGAGGATGCCGATACCGATCGCAGCACCGATTGCCGCCAGGCCCATCATCACAGCGGCAGCCATGTACAGCAGATCCATATTCAGGTTTTCCATGACAGTCTCCAGTTTGTTTCAGTTAAAAGCTTAAGTGTTGAGATAAAAATCAATGTTCTTCAGATGCCATCGACAGATAGACGATCGTGAGGACCATGAAAATGAAAGCCTGCAGCGAAATGATCAGGATGTGGAAAATGGCCCAAGGCACATTCAACAACCACTGCGACCACCACGGCAGCAAGCCGGCAATCAGGATAAAGATCAACTCACCCGCATACATGTTGCCGAACAGTCGCAGACCCAGTGAAACAGGCTTGGACAGCAGGCTAACACCTTCAAGAATCAGGTTAATGGGGATGAAGATCGGGTGATTAAAAGGCTGCAGCGTCAACTCTTTGGTGAAGCCGCCAATGCCTTTCATTTTGATGCTGTAGAACAGAATCAAAATAAATACGCCCAGCGCCATAGACAGCGTGATGTTCACGTCTGCAGACGGCACGACGCGCAGCGCCGGCAGGCCTAAATAGTGCTCGCCGATAAACGGCAGCAAATCGATAGGCAGCAGATCCATGAAGTTCATCAGGAAGACCCAGACGAAAATCGTCAGAGCCAGCGGGGCGATAAGTTTGCTTTTACCGTGGTACATGTCGCGCACGTTGTTATCAACGAAGCCGACAACCAGTTCGATAGCCGCTTGTAATTTCCCTGGAACACCGCTGGTAGCGCTTTTCGCCACTTTGCGGAACAACACCAGGAAAATCAGTCCCAGCACCACAGAGAAAAACATGGAATCGATATTTAATACCCAGAACGTCGCGGGAGCGTCGTGCGGATTCACCAACTCGAAAGTACGCAGGTCCAACTGAAGGTTATTCAGGTGGTGACCTATGTATTCTTGCGGAGTAGAGATTTCTCCAGCAGCCATGATGCCTCTTACCCTTTGTTGTTAATTACAGCCGGAGCGACGATCTGCACCACCAGCACCGATAACCACGTGATTGCGAGTGGCCAGAAGACCGCTCCAAACACACCCAACGCCACCGCGAGGAAAATGACGGTTGTGAACACCTTCAACACTTCACCAAGGGCGAAGCTCCAGGCAACACGTCCTTTCGCAGGCGTTTGATCCTGCAGGCGCCAGGCCAAAAACATAAACAACACGTTCGGCAGCCAGGCTGCCACGCCACCCGCGATGGCGGAGGCGCCCCAGGTAACCTCTTTCAGGGTAAAGAGCGCACCGATGATGACAAAGGTCACCAGCTGAATGATCAGCACGGCCCGGGCTAATTTCACACTGTAAAGAGACACTGACATGACGCTGAACTCTCCTGCCCCGAACGGGGTATGTCGCGTGTCGTATAAGACTGCCTTTACTCATTTGAGTCAAGCAGCAAAAGCCGTGCAAATTATACGGGCGCCACCTGCGATTTCAATCGGTAAGTAGCGAAAAGGTGAACAATTATTTAAATTTCTTTCTGAAGGGCTATTTTTCAAAACATCGTCTTCAGGCAATGTCTGACTTTAAGTCTGAAAATGCCCGACCGACTTGCTTTTAAAGCGTGCTTTAGATCACATAATAAACAAGGAATGCCTGACTGAATTTGTTTCAGACAAGATTTATAAGATTTCTAAATTTCATTAAGCACTTATAAATCAGAGTTTTAATTTTATTATTTAACAGTTGCGCTACGATTTTCGAGAAAAACACTCTATTGACATCATGCGCTGCAATAAAAACGCAAAACTGAGATTACGTACGCCAATTTATTGCAAAGTTATATTTTCACCAGTGATTATTTGGTTGGGTAAATACACGCGATAAAGTGATCTAAGTGATAATAGAATGTGAATTATTCGTTAAATGTAACAGAGCTTTTCGGATAATTTCCGCCGGGGATGTTAACTCGCGCGCCCTGCCCTGCGAAATAAAAGCTTTTACCTAAAAGTGTTCAATCGCTGCTTTTTCGTTCAGGGCAATAACTAAGACAAACGGCATGAACCGGCTTAAATCCATACCGTTTTAATGGCTATTGGTGTGTAATCACCACCAGATGACGTTCACCATCCAGCTCGGGTACCTGCAGCGGTTGAATTTTTTCCACCCTAAAGCCAGCGGGTAATGCAGCAATCTCATCATCCGGACGCACACCTTTCAGGGCATAAAAGCGACCTTCAGGACCCGGCAGATGATGACACCAGGTCAGCATATCCTCGAGTGAAGCAAATGCACGACTGATAACACCGTCGAATGGCGGCTCAGACGGGTACTCTTCAACGCGGCTCTGCACCGGCGTGACGTTAGTAAGTCCTAACTCATGTTGTACCTGACGCAGGAATCGCACGCGTTTGCCGAGGCTATCCAGCAAGGTGAAATGCGATTGCGGGCGCACAATGGCCAGCGGAATGCCTGGCAAGCCCGGACCGGTGCCGACATCAATAAAGCGTTCGCCCTGCAAATGTGGCTCAACCACCACGCTGTCGAGAATATGGCGTACCAGCATCTGCTGCGGGTCGCGCACTGATGTCAGGTTATAGGCCTTATTCCACTTATGCAGCAACTCAACATAGCCAACCAACTGCTGTTTTTGTTGATCGGTAAGGGAAATGTTTGCCGCTTTTAGCAGCGAGGAGAGTTTGTTGATCACAACGAGAATTCCATTAACGGGGGCGAGTTGCCTCGCCCCAAAGTCGATCAGGCGCTTTTACGCAGCAAGCCCTGTTTTTTCAGGTAAATCAGCAGAATTGAGATGGCCGCAGGCGTGATGCCCGAAATACGAGAAGCCTGGCCGATGGAAGTCGGTTTGTGATCGTTGAGTTTGGCGATCACTTCATTCGACAAGCCATTTACCTGGCGATAGTCGAGCTCGACAGGCAACAAGGTGTTTTCATTGCGCAGCTGGCGATCAATCTCTTCCTGCTGACGCGCAATGTACCCTTCATATTTCACCTGAATCTCCACCTGCTCAGCAGCTTGCTCATCTGACAGTGCCGGACCGTAGCTGGCGATTGACGTCAGCAGCGGATAGGTCATCTCTGGACGACGCAGCAGATCTTCACCGCTGGCTTCTTTGGTGAGCGGCGCACTGATCACCGCGTTCACTTCCGCCACGTTATCCGATTTTGGATGCACCCACAGATCGCGCAGGCGTTGACGCTCCTGCTCAATCGCCTCCAGTTTCTGGTTGTAGCGCGCCCAGCGGTCATCATCAACCAGACCGAGTTCGCGACCGGCTTCGGTCAAACGTAGATCGGCGTTGTCTTCGCGCAGCATCAGGCGGTATTCAGCGCGTGATGTAAACATGCGGTACGGCTCTTTCGTGCCCAATGTGCACAAATCATCAACCAGCACACCAAGGTAAGCCTGATCGCGACGTGGCGCCCAGCCCTCTTTGTCGGCGGAAGCGCGTGCTGCGTTGAGGCCGGCCAGCAAACCTTGCGCTGCCGCTTCTTCGTAGCCAGTGGTGCCGTTGATCTGGCCGGCAAAGAATAGGCCGTGAATAAATTTGCTTTCCAGCGTCGGTTTGAGATCGCGTGGATCGAAGAAATCATACTCGATGGCGTAACCCGGACGGATGATCTTCGCGTTTTCCAGTCCTTTCATCGAACGTACAATCTGCATCTGTACGTCAAACGGCAGGCTGGTGGAGATACCATTCGGGTAGATCTCGTTGCTGGTCAGGCCTTCCGGCTCCAGGAAGATCTGGTGCGCATTACGATCGGCAAAACGCATCACTTTGTCTTCGATCGATGGGCAATAACGTGGACCAATACCTTCGATGATCCCGGCATACATCGGGCTGCGATCGAGGTTATTGCGGATCACGTCATGCGTCTGTTCGTTGGTGTAGGTGATCCAGCATGGTACTTGTTGTGGATGCTGTGAAACCTTGCCCATGAACGAGAACACCGGCATCGGATTATCACCGTGCTGCGGTGTCAGCACCGAAAAATCAATCGAGCGTGCGTCGATACGTGGCGGCGTACCGGTTTTCAGACGGTTTACGCGCAGCGGCAGTGCACGCAGGCGTTTTGCCAATGGGATTGATGGCGGATCGCCTGCACGGCCACCGCTGTAGTTATCCAGCCCGATGTGGATTTTGCCATCGAGGAAGGTCCCGACGGTCAGCACCACGGTTTTGGCGCGGAACTTCAGGCCCATTTGCGTCACAGCACCGACGACACGATCGTTTTCCACAATCAGATCGTCAACCGCCTGCTGGAAGATCATCAGGTTTGGCTGGTTCTCTAATGCGGTGCGTACCGCCTGGCGATACAGTACACGGTCAGCCTGAGCACGAGTGGCGCGAACGGCGGGGCCTTTACTCGCGTTTAGTATCCTAAACTGGATACCTGCCTGGTCAATTGCCGTGGCCATCAAACCGCCTAAGGCATCCACTTCCTTCACCAGATGTCCTTTCCCGATGCCACCGATCGCCGGGTTACAGGACATTTGTCCAAGCGTATCAATGTTATGGGTGAGTAACAGGGTTTGCTGACCCATTCGGGCTGCGGCCATCGCGGCCTCTGTGCCCGCATGACCACCACCGATTACGATGACGTCAAAAGGATCTGGATAAAACATGAAGTGGGTCCTCGTTAGTGTTTCGGACAGGGATCGTTGCCCTGGGCGGTGGATTCTACTGAAATAATGTCGGCGGCGAAAGTCGCGGGATCCCGAGGTTTAAAAGAAAGGATCTTAAGTCTTTTATATGATCTTTCTGTTAGATCTACTATTAGGATCGCATCCGGCTGTTGATAACCCCAAAAAGTTCATGCTAAACAGCAAATTAGCGAGGATCATTAGCTGTGAATGATCGGTGATCCTGATCCGTATAAGCTGGGATCAAAATGGCTACTTATGCACAGACTAAAAAAGAAACAGGCGTTGTTCTTTGGATAACTACTGGTTATACGCATGAAACAGGCCATGTTATCCACAGTCGATCGCGGGTTTAAGGTAAAAAAACAGCGCAATCAACTGGGGATCATTCTATTTTCCCGATCCCTAGCCACTAAAGATCGTTTTAAATCTGCGTTTTCCATGTGGCGACCCACACTTCGGCCGCGTCTTCCGGGATCTCATGCTCCAGCACGTCGATCTCCAGTCGATCGCCAATGCGTTTGGCGCCCAGTTGGTTCAATTGCTCTTCCAGCAGCTTGATCGCGCCGCAGAAAAGATCGTATTCATGATTACCGATGCCGACTGCGCCATAACGTAAGCCAGAGAGGTCCGGTTTTGTTTCCTGCAGTGCTTCATATAAAGGAAGCAAATTATCAGGCAGTTCACCGGCACCGTGCGTGGAGGTAACGATCAGCCAAATCCCTTCCGGTAGCAGCTCATCCAGCTCTGGGCCATGCAGCACCTCGGTTGAGAAGCCCGCTTCCTGCAGTTTTTCTTCCAGATGTTCAGCAACATATTCGGCGCTGCCAAGGGTACTTCCACTGATTAACGTAATATCGGCCATGATGCTCTCCCGCACTAAAGGCGAGCATTGTACGCTGTGATCAAGCCGTGATCCACCTGTGGAAAACAGGGTTAACAGTAGAAAGCATCAGGCGGCAAGTCGCGCTATACGCGCGATCTGCCGGGGATAAGTTTGTGCACAGATTAGAGAGGGATCACGGCTTAATGGTGCGCATGATCGGGTTTTGCAGGGAGATCAGGGTTTCGGTGGACTGAATTTCGTCGATGGTCTGGATCTTATTGATCAACACCTGTTGCAAGGCATCGATTGATCGGCACATCACTTTGATAAAGATGCTGTAATGACCGGTGGTGTACCAGGCTTCCACCACTTCATCCAGCGCGTCGAGTTTGCTCAGAGCCGCCGGATAATCGCGCGCGCTTTTAAGGATAATGCCGATAAAGCAGCACACATCGAAGCCGAGCTGACGTGGATCGATCTCCACGCGCGTGCCCAAAATAATGCCCGCCTGACGCATCTTCTCCACCCGCACATGAATGGTGCCGGGGCTGACGTTGAACTGCTTGGCGAGCTCGGCATAGGCGGTACGCGCATTCTGTAGCAGCGCATTCAGAATGCCGCGATCCAGGTTATCCAGCTGAAGGTGTTCCGCCATTGTCCATCCTCGTTGAGTTCTTCTTCTATGAATAGAGGAGAATGTGCAGCAAATTAGCGGTGCAGGCAAGGTGCAGACAACAGCCATGCCGTTGTCTGCCTGCTTTTTAGCGCTTACGCCAGAAGGTCACTTGCGCCTGCGTGTGCTGGAATTTGCGCGCCGTTTCGCGGATCACAAAGGGGACATCCTGTGGCGGTGCCACTTCGTCAAAGGCATCACGTAACAGACGCTGCAGCGCCTGATAGGTTGTCAGCGCTTCACCATTTTCGCGAACACCGCCCAGCCAGTTCTCTTTCGGCGTGAAATCTTCCAGCCAGGTATACGGCGATGACAGCACCAGCAAACCACCGGCGCGGATCATCGGCGTGACATCCTGCAGGAAACGTTTTGGCTGACGCAGACGATCGATCAGGTTAGAGGCCAGCACCAGATCGTAACGGTCCGGCTGCGGCTTCAGGTTACAGGCATCGCCCTGCACAAACTGAATACGCTGCGCTTGCTCAGCTTCCAGACCAAACTCTTTCAGCCGCACCTGACGATACTCCACCAGATCGCCCTCTTCGGGCACCACATAGCGGAAATCCTCACCGGAGGTCAGCTGCAGCGCAACATCAATAAAGCGCGCCGAGTAATCCATGCCCGTTACTGACTCGAAGTGTCGCGCCAGTTCAAAGCTGGCCCGCCCGGTGGCGCAGCCGATATCCAGCGCCTGACCCCGCGCAGTACAGTGCGGCAGCAGCTTTTCCACCAGCGCAGCTGCGTAGTTGGGTACGTTGTAGTAGCTCGGCCCGTACTGGAAATCGAGATACTGCGACACCATGCTGTCGGTTTCATAAGGATTGAGCGTCATGCTCTCTTCATGGGAAGAAACGACATAGCGGAAACCGGCGTGCTGGAAAAAGTGACGACGGAAAGCGTAGCGCGCAGATTTCAACGCTTCATTGCCGGTGGAAATCCAGCTGCCACCTTTGATTAGCGCATGTTTGCCATCAAAGGTGGGTGTGGAGAAATCGTCGTAGAGCGGATGCACCTTAAAGCCTTCGAAACCGTTGGTTGGCGTCGTGGTCCACTGCCAGACGTTGCCGACGATGTCGTAAAACTCACCTTGTACGAAGCGATCGACCGGGCTGGAGGAAGCCCAGTATGCCAGATTGATGTTGCCCGGCGCTTCAGTCCAGTCCGGCTGATCGCCGCCAACTTGCTCACGCAGCTGCGCCCATTCGGCTTCGCAGGGAAGCTGAACAGATTTACCGGTCTCTTCCGCCAGCCAGCGACAGAACGCGGCGGCTTCCAGTTGATTCACTTCCGCCGGCCAATCCCACGGCATCGCCACTTCTTCGGCCAGCACGCGCAGTTTTAGCTGATCGGGCAGCTTTTCGTCACCGACCCAGAATGTCGGCATCTGCGCACCGGAAAATTCACGCCAGCCCCAACCTTCGTCATCCCACCAGCGGCGATCGTTATAACCGTCCGCCGCAATAAAACGATAAAACTCGGCATTGCTGACCAGCATTTTGCTGGCCTTAAACGGCTTAAGTTCGGTTTGCTGGCTACCGTATTCGTTATCCCAGCCATAAGTGTCGTCGGTTTTGCCCTGCTGCACACGGCCGCCGGGCATCGCGATCAGAGAATTTTCCGGTACCGATCGACGATCGTGACGCGCCTGCGGGCAGACTGGCCAGTGCGGCTGCGGTTTAACCCATTCAATCGGCAACTGGCGCATCAGCACGCTGGAGGTTTCCAGATGAATACGTTCGTGTTCGATGCCCATCAAAATCACCCACGCCGGGCTGTTCCAGTCGATCGGCAGTTCCAGCGGCATGGTGCGAATAAACTCACTCACCAGGCTTTTCACTTTGCCACGATAGTCGCGCACTTCTGCGATGGTCGGCCAGTCGTAATGGCTGTCGTTGAGATCGTCCCAACTCATCTCATCCACGCCGATCGCCATCATCGCCTCAATACGATCGTCAACGCGTTGATCGAGGTAGCGGCCCGCCATCAGCTTATTAATGTAGAAGGTTGCGGTGTGGCCAAAATAGAAGATCAGCGGATGGCGCAGCGAAATGGCTTTGTTAAACCAGGCGCGCTCGTCCGCCAGGCAATCAAACAGGCTTTCATACAGTTCCCAGGTTTGGGTGAAGTACGCCAGCAGCTCGGCCCGTTTTTGTTCGGAGTGTTGGCCGGAAAGTTTCAGCGTACGGGTCGGTGCGGGAAGTTGGGCGGTCGTCACAAGGTGCTCCAGTTTGCTAAATGCTCGAACTTATCAATATAGCAAATTAGCATTTCCGCCAGATGAATTAGCGCTGCCAGCGGCGCAGCAGACGGCTTTTCAGGCCGGTATCGAAGCGCCAGATGTGATCGAAGATGCGCAGAATGCCGGGTTTGCCATGCAGCGACATTGCTACCGCGTGGAAGCGCTGTTGATGTTGGCGCTGACGCTGCTTAATGGTGCTGACGATGTCGTCCGGCAAACGCTGGGCAATAAAATCCGAAACGATCACCGCATCCGCTTCCTGCCACGCGCTGCCTTCCATGTGTTTCACCACCGCCGCAAGGCAGGCAGCGAGATCGGTACCGCCGCGAAAACGCTGGCTGAGGAAACGGATCGCCTGCTCAATGCCGTTATCAGCGGTGAGTTCATAACCGATCACTTCATGAGCGAACAGCATGATATAGCAGCGGCGCTTATCCGCCAGCGCCACTTTCAGCAGCGCCAGGCAAAAGGCTTTGGCGCAGCGTTCATTGAAACCGCCCATCGATCCGGACGTATCAACGCAGACGATAAACGGGCCGCGCGGTTGCTCTTCATGCTGCTGGTGGCTGACCGGACTCATGGTGATTTTTTCGTGCCACGCATCGCCCTGTAGACGATAAGTCAGCAAGCGTTTCTCGACTAAACGCCGATAAAACTCCAGCTCTAACTCGCTTATGCTCAATGCCGCTAGCTCAGGTGGCAACAGACGCAGCACATCATCGCTTTGATGAATGCCGCTGACTTCTTCCGGCACGTTATCCGGTTCGCGCACCAGCTGGTGAAACGCTTCCAGCGGCGCATCCTGCGACGGCACCGATTTGGCCTCGCGGCTGCGACCCAGCTGCTGTGCCAGCTTCATCAATTCCGGCTGCTGGGCGAGGAAATCGCCGTACTGCACGATAAGTTCATAATCGCCGTGCTGCAGCGGCGCTTTGCTTAAATCCCATAGGCGTCCGGCGGCAGCTTCATCGTCATCGGTCAGGATCGGCGCCAGCTGACCGCTGATCGCCATGCGCTGCTGCAGCTCGGCCATCAAGCGTTCGCGCTGCTCTTCCAGAAGGGTTTCATTCAGCGTCAGCGTTTGCAGCGTCAGGCTGAGGCGCCAGCGTTGCAGGAACAAGGTGTGTTGCGCGTTGCTGAGCTGGTCGCTTTCAGCATTCAGCAGCAGTTTTCTGGCTTCTTCGATGAACGGCGACGGCAGGCTTTTCAGCTGCGCCATGATGTTGGGTAACTGCTGGGTGAAATGTTGCGTGCTGAGTAGCTGCATCTGTTGAAACAGCTGAAATTCCTGCGCCAGCGCTTCTGGCACCGGCGTGACTTTGATCTGCTCGGCGATCTCCAATCGCCAGCGCGGCAGATCG
Source organism: Pantoea sp. GCM10028869 (assembly GCF_042666835.1). Classification (NCBI taxonomy): domain Bacteria; kingdom Pseudomonadati; phylum Pseudomonadota; class Gammaproteobacteria; order Enterobacterales; family Erwiniaceae; genus Pantoea; species Pantoea sp. GCM10028869. The sequence continues at coordinate 263,384 of NZ_JBHTGO010000007.1, forward strand.
CGCATCATGGCTTGTTTCAGGCGGGGAAATTTCTCAAAGAACAGCGCCAGTTGCGGCGAGGCGAGCAGCGCGATAATCAGCTCTTCGATTAACTCGGTTTCGCCAATCGACAACAGCGCACTCAGCGTCTCCAGTGAGATCATTTTCTCGCCTGTTTCAGCTGTTCCGCGACATCCTGCAGGCTGGTTTCGATGCGAGCCAGCCAGTCATCGCTAATGAACAGACAGCGCTGATGCTGGCTGAACAGCGTGCGCTGCGCGCGCAGCTGGGTTTCCAGCGCGTCATATTCATCAGCGATCTCCTGCGGCATCTCGCTGCTGCTGCTGGCGCCCGGCAGCGTCAGACGCGTGGATTGCAGGCTGACATCGCGCAGCGTCAAACAGTGATGGGTATCCACCAGCATATCCAGCGTCTGACCAAAGCCGATGCCGTTCAGCTTGCCACGGATTTCACCGCCCTTCAGCAGCCACTGATCCAACGCTTCGCGGCCAATCAGAATGTGCGTCACCTGCATGTCGTGCAGCATCAACGGTTGTTGCAGCATTAGCGTCAGTTGATCATCGGTGATGGCAGCGGGTAATTCGTAGTGCGGTTTGCGGCTGAACATGCCGCTGTGTTTCTCCAGCGTCAGCGCTTGCGCCACGCTTTGCTGCTGTTGCAGCGCCAGCCGGCGGCTTTTGATCTGCTGCAGCTTATGTAGCAGCGCCTGTTGCTGCCACGCATGTTGCGACATTAGCGTATCGATTTCGCGATCCAGCATTTTCATCGACGCCACGTCATGCCACAGGCAATCTTTCAGCAGCACTAAGTCGATGGGCGCGATGGCCACGCGACCGCTGTAAAAGGCGCTAGCCTGCAACAGGTGAATGGCTTTCTTCCAGCGACGATCGGAAATGTACGGCGCGTCCGGCAGCGTTTCTAACTGCTGACGAAGCTGATAAATCAGTTCAAACACATGATCCGGCAAACTGACCTGGCTGATGCCTTTCTGCCACTGCTCATACTCTTCGTCGCTGATGCGCAACGATTCCGCCACTGGATTGTCGTTTTCATCCTGCTGGTGGGTGAGCATGCTGCGGAAGTTCTGCTTCTCATGCACGTTATCCAGCCACAGGCGAATCAACATGCGGTCATACAGCGCTTCGAGGCCACTATCGGCTTCCGGCAATTCGTTGGAAGCGGTAACCAGCAGGCGCATTGGGATTTTTTCTTCGCTGTCGCCATTGCGGAAGCGGCGTTCGTTGATGGCGGTCAGCAAGGTATTAAGAATCGCCGGGCCGGCTTTCCAGATTTCGTCGAGGAAGACAATTTCGGCATCCGGCAAATAACCTTTGGTCAGACGCTGATAACGCCCTTCATCTTTCAATGCCTGAATCGACAGCGGGCCAAACACCTCTTCGGGGGTGGAAAAACGGGTCATCAGGTATTCAAATGCGCGGGCGTGCTGGAAGGCATATTTCAATCGGCGGGCAATCAGACTCTTGGCGATGCCCGGCGGCCCGAGCAGAAACACACTTTCGCCACTTAAGGCAGCCAGCAAACAGAGGCGGATCGCATGATGGCGTTCATACAGCCCTTTTTCCAGAGCGTTGCTCAGGCGAGAAATTCTTTCTGCCAAAAGATGGGGTTGAGCCATAATCACATCATTATCCTTTTGATACTGGTGCCGTCATAGTCTGGCGAGCGCAATACTCTACTGATTATCATGCGCGATTGCGTTGATAGCCGTCAGCTTTTTTGTTTCAGAAGGTTGATGCGAGAAAACTCGCCGCTTCCAACGGTTTTTTGGCGCTATTTTCGGCGAAAAACCGCGTCACCGACGCGATGGTGACACTTTGTAAGAGTAGGTTTTTTTGGGAATATGTGCATACTGTGCGCTTTTTGATGGCTTGAGCGGAAGGCAAGCGCCTCCGGCTCCAACAAAAGACAACTTATGAGCTCGGATAAGAAACAGTCCCTTGGGGCAGTCACGCTGGCGGCAATTGGCGTGGTGTATGGCGATATCGGTACCAGCCCACTCTATACATTGCGTGAATGCCTCTCTGGTCAGTTTGGATTTGGCGTGGAGCGCGAAGCGGTTTTTGGCTTCCTGTCGCTGATTTTCTGGCTGCTGATTCTGGTGGTGTCGCTGAAGTACATCAGCTACGTGATGCGTGCAGATAACGCCGGTGAAGGCGGGATTTTAACGCTGATGTCGCTGGCCGGACGAAATACCGGCGCCAGAGCCACCGCGATACTGGTGATCATGGGCCTGATCGGCGGCAGCTTCTTCTACGGGGAAGTGGTGATCACGCCAGCGGTGTCGGTGCTATCGGCGATAGAAGGTCTGGAAATTGCCGCGCCGAGCCTCGATACCTACATCGTGCCGTTGGCGATTGCGGTGCTGACGTTGCTGTTTGTCATCCAGAAGCACGGCACCGGCATTGTCGGTAAGCTGTTCGCGCCGGTGATGCTGCTGTGGTTTATCATCCTCGCCGTATTGGGTGCGCGTAGCATCATTAATAATCCTGACGTGCTGCACGCCATGAATCCTTACTGGGCGCTGCACTTCTTTATTCAATACAAAAGTGTCTCTTTCTTCGCGCTGGGCGCGGTGGTGCTGGCGATTACCGGCGTGGAAGCGCTGTATGCCGATATGGGCCACTTCGGTAAATTTCCGATTCGTCTCGCCTGGTTTATCGTGGTGCTGCCTTCACTGGTGCTCAACTACTTTGGTCAGGGCGCGCTGCTGCTCAAACATCCTGAAGCGATCAAAAACCCGTTCTTCCTGCTTGCGCCGGATTGGATGCTGATCCCGATGTTGATTCTCGCCACCTTAGCCACAGTGATCGCCTCGCAAGCGGTGATTTCCGGCGTGTTCTCATTAACGCGTCAGGCAGTGCGTCTCGGCTATTTGCCGCCGATGCGCATTGTGCACACCTCAGAAGAGGAGTCCGGGCAGATCTACATTCCGGTGATTAACTGGCTGCTCTACTTCTCGGTGGTGATTGTGATTGTCGGCTTCGAGCACTCCAGCAATCTGGCGGCGGCTTATGGCATCGCGGTCACCGGCACCATGGTGCTGACCGCCATTCTCTGTTCTACCGTAGCGATTCAAAACTGGCACTGGAACCGCTATCTGGTGGTGCTGATTCTGATTGCCATGCTGATCATCGACGTGTCGCTGTTCTCCGCCAACCTGATCAAGGTGTTCTCCGGCGGTTGGCTGCCGCTGACGCTGGCGCTGATGATGTTCATCATCATGACTACCTGGAAAAGCGAGCGTTTCCGTCTGCTGCGTCGTATGCATGAGCACGGCAATTCACTGGAAGCGATGATTGCGTCGCTGGAGAAATCGCCGCCGGTACGCGTGCCGGGCACCGCGGTGTATATGTCGCGTGCGCTGAATGTGATTCCGTTTGCCATGCTGCATAACCTCAAGCACAACAAAGTGTTGCACGAGCGCGTAGTGCTGCTGACGCTGCGTACGGAAGATGCGCCTTACGTGCACAACGTCCGTCGTGTGACCATCGAACAGTTGTCGCCGACTTTCTGGCGCGTGGTGGCGAGTTACGGCTGGCGCGAAACGCCAAACGTCGAAGAGATTTTCCACCGCTGCGGTCTTGAAGGCCTGAACTGCCGCATGATGGAAACCTCCTTCTTTATGTCGCATGAATCGCTGATTATCGGCGATCGTCCGTGGTATCTGCGCCTGCGTGGCAAGCTGTTCCTCGCGCTGCAACGCAATGCGCTGCGCGCGCCGGATCAGTTTGAAATCCCACCGAACCGCGTGATCGAGTTGGGAACCCAGGTCGAGATTTAATGTTGTGCGCGTCACCAACTCAAGGTGACGCGCAATCCTCCGCTGGCGCGCTGGCTGAACTGTAATCTTACGCCGTGCAGCTGGGCAATATTCTTCACGATGGAAAGCCCTAATCCGCTGCCGGTTTGCGCCTGACCCGGCGGTCGCCAGAAGCGTTCACCCAACCTTGCCAACTGCTCATCACTGACGCCAGGCCCGTTATCATCAACGGTAATGGCGCGAGCATTGAGCTGCACATCAATAGTGCTGCCCGACGGCGAATAGCGCAGCGCGTTATCCAGCAGATTGCGCACCATCAACCCCAGTAACAGCGGATGACCGTTCATCACCGGTTCGGCATGGCTGGTGAACTGCAAAGCTGTGGTTTGTTGTTCTGCCTGCGGGAAGTGCTCCGCCAGCAGGTTTTGCAGCAGCGGCGCCAGCGCCACCGGTTGAAACTCGCTGCGCAGATCGTCTGCTTCCACGCGTGACAGCGTTAAGAGCTGATCCACCAGACGCGTGGCGCGCACGATGCCGCTATCCAGTTGCTGAATGGCGCGTTTGCGCATCGCCTCATCATCATCAGCCAACTGAATCACTTCACTCTGCACGCGCAGCGCCGCCAGCGGGCTGCGCAATTCATGGGCGGCATCGGAGGTAAAACGACGTTCACGCTGCACCAGATGCGCCATACGACTGAACAAACCGTTAAGTGCCACCACCAGCGGCTTCACCTCTTTAGGCAAGCGCGTGTCCGGCAATGGCGTGGCATCATCCGGCGCACGCTGATGCAGGGAAAGCGTGAGGCGTTTCAACGGGCGCAGCTCGAACCACACCAGCGCCAGCAGCAGCAGCAACATAAAGGGCATGGCAATCAGCCACGGCAGCAGGCTGCTGAGCGCCAGATCGCGCGTCATATCTTCGCGGTATTCCCATTCTTGCCCGACCACCACGCGATAGCGCTTATCCTCGGAGGTGAGCCACACCAGGCGCCAGCTGTCTTTATCGCCGCGCAGTCGTCCATCAACAAAGCCATCGCGCTGATGATCGAATTGCAGATCGCGGCCGTTTTCGCCGTCGTTCAACAATGGTTGGCCTGCCGCGCTGAAAATGGCAAATGCCAGCGCATCATCATCCTGATCGCCGCGGTGATGGCGCAGGATCGCTTTGGTTTTCGGCAACGTCACGTCCTGCAGTGAGGTGGGATCAAGCGCTATCAGCCGTTTGGCGAACAGCATTTGCTGAGTATCAAACAGCTCGTTCACTGTATCGCGGGTTTGATGCCAGGCGCTGAGGCCGGCCAGGCCGCCGCACACTATAATCAGCAGCACAAAGCCGATGGCGAGGCGCAGAAACAGACTCATTCCGCCGCTCCCAGCGTATAACCGACGCCGTGTACGGTACGAATAAACTGGCTGCCGAGTTTCTTGCGCAGATGATGAATGTGCACTTCCACCGCATTGCTGGAGACATCTTCATCCCAGCTGTAGAGCTTCTCCTCCAGCTGACTGCGCGTCAGCACGCGGCCAGGATTACGCAGAAACAGTTCCAGCAGCGCCAGTTCGCGGCTCTTCAGGCTGACGGCTTCGCCATCGCACAGCACGCTGTGGCTGCCGGGCGCCATTACCACGTTGCCGTGTTTCAGTTCCGGCTGCAGTTGCCCATGACGGCGACGGATCAACGCCTGCAAGCGTGCCGCCACTTCTGTTAATGCAAACGGCTTGCACAGGTAATCGTCGGCGCCGAGTTGCAATCCCTGTACGCGCTGATCGAGCGCATCGCGCGCGGTGAGAATCAGCACCGGCACATCGTGTCCTTGCTGGCGCCACTGACGCAGGATATCCAGACCATCGCGTTCGGGCAGCGACAGATCCAGCACCACTGCGTCCCAGGGCGCGGCGGTCAACGCCTGAAATCCGGCTTCGCCGGAGACAAACCAATCCACGCTGAAACCGAGTTTGGTCAACCCGACTTTCAAACCGTCGCCAATCAGCGTGTCATCTTCAATCAATAAAATGCGCATCAACTCTCCTTCTGTTAAGCGGAGTTATACGAAGCACAATTGCTCTTGTACAGCGAAAATCCCGGCAAATAGACTATTTTTCATGAATGTTAGCCAAACGGATTCTCTTAAGATCCTGTTAAGAACCTTATGGTGAAATAGCTCCCGTAAACCGACACATTCATGGAAAAGAGGTGAATTATGAAAAAGTCTGCAGCTCTGTTAGCGATTGTCGCCCTGGCCGCCACGCCGGTTCTTGCCGCTCAGCAAGGTGGCTTTGTTGATCCCAATGCGCCATCCGCGCAGGTGAAGTCCGGTGGGTTCAAAGCCGATAACACCAGCGTTGTCACGGTGAAACAGGCCGAAGAGATGAAAGACGATAGCTGGATTACCGTGCGCGGTACGCTTGAGAAGCAAATCGGTGATGAGGATTATCAGTTCCGTGATGCCACCGGCACCATGAAAGTTGAAATCGATCATAAACGCTGGAACGGTTTGACCATCACGCCGAAGGATCAGGTAGAACTGACCGGCGAACTGGATAAAGATTTCAACTCCATCGAACTGGACGTGAAACAAGTACGTAAACTGCCGTAATGCCATCTTCGGGGCCGCAGCAGCGGCTCCAAAATCCCACCAAACTCAAATTCTCTCTGGCACAAGCGAAACGTTTCGATGGCGATCACATTTCCGTGATGCTGTCATTGAGTTGCCGTGCGCATTTTATACACTCCCGATCAGCGAAACGTTTCGCTGTGGAGTGGAATAAATGAAAAAAGGTCGCTTGTTAAACGCTGAAGTCTCACATGTGATTGCTCGCCTGGGGCACACCGATACGCTGACGATTGCAGATGCAGGCTTGCCGATTCCGGCCGGTCCACAGCGCATCGATCTGGCGTTAACGCCGGGTACGCCCGAATTTCTACAGGTAGTTGACGTTGTCACGCAGGAGATGCAGGTCGAAAGCGCCCTGATGGCGGAGGAGATTAAGCAGCACAATCCGCAGCTCCACAGCGCACTGCTCGCCGTGCTCGAAGCCTTGCAACAGCACCAGGGGAATGTCATCACCATCCGTTACACCAGCCATGAACAATTCAAACAACATACGCAGCGTAGTCAGGCGGTCATTCGCAGCGGAGAGTGTTCTCCGTATGCGAATGTCATCCTGAGCGCCGGCGTGACCTTCTGAGGCCGCTATGCAACCGTTATTGCAACTCAAAGGAATTGAAAAGTCGTTTCCTGGCGTGAAGGCGTTGAATGGCGCATCGCTGGCCGTTTATCCGGGACGCGTGATGGCGCTGGTGGGTGAAAACGGCGCGGGCAAATCCACCATGATGAAAGTGCTGACCGGCATTTACAGCATGGATGCCGGTTCCCTGCAGTGGCTGGGTAAGGATGTGGCGTTCTCCGGTCCAAAGGCGTCGCAGGAAGCAGGCATTGGCATTATCCATCAGGAACTGAACCTGATTCCCCAGCTGACTGTTGCCGAGAATATCTTCCTTGGCCGCGAATGTGTTAACCGCTTTGGTCGCATCGAATGGAAAAAGATGTATGCCGAAGCGGATGCGCTATTAAAGCGCCTCAATCTGCGTTTCGACAGCCACAAGCTGGTGGGCGATTTGTCGATTGGCGATCAGCAGATGGTCGAGATCGCCAAAGTGCTCAGCTTCGAGTCGAAAGTCATCATTATGGATGAACCGACTGATGCGCTGACAGATACCGAAACGTTGTCGCTGTTCCGCGTCATCAATGAACTGAAAGCGCAGGGCTGCGGCATCGTCTATATCTCGCACCGCATGAAAGAGATCTTCGAGATTTGCGATGACGTCACTGTGTTCCGCGATGGGCAGTTTATTGCCGAACGCGCGGTGTGCGATCTCAGCGAAGAGAGCCTGATCGAGATGATGGTCGGCCGCAAGCTGGAAGATCAATATCCGCGTATCGATCAACAGCCGGGCGAGATCCGCTTAAAAGTCGAAAATCTCAGCGGTCCGGGCGTTGATAACGTCAGCTTTACGCTGCGCAAAGGGGAAATCCTTGGCGTGTCGGGTCTGATGGGCGCAGGACGTACTGAACTGATGAAAGTGCTGTACGGCGCGCTGCCGCGCAGCAAAGGCAAAGTGACGCTGAACGGCCGCGAGATCGTGACCCGCTCTCCGCAGGATGGCCTCGCCAGCGGCATTGTGTATATCTCGGAAGATCGCAAGCGCGATGGTCTGGTGCTCGGCATGTCGGTGAAAGAGAACATGTCGTTGACCGCGCTGCGCTATTTCAGCACTGGCGCGGGCAACCTGCGCCACAGCGACGAGCAGCTGGCGGTGGGCGATTTTATCCGCCTGTTCAACGTTAAAACCCCATCAATGGAGCAGCCGATTGGTCTGCTGTCTGGCGGTAATCAGCAAAAAGTGGCGATTGCGCGTGGCCTGATGACGCGCCCTGATGTGCTGATTCTTGATGAGCCGACACGCGGCGTCGATGTCGGGGCAAAAAAAGAAATTTATCAGTTAATAAACCAGTTTAAAGCCGAAGGGCTGAGCATCATTTTGGTGTCGTCGGAAATGCCGGAAGTGCTGGGCATGAGCGATCGCATCGTGGTGATGCATGAAGGCCATCTGAGTGGCGAATTTTCCCGTGAGCAAGCTACCCAGGAATCCCTGATGGCGGCGGCAGTCGGTAAGCAACACAGCGAGGAGTTAGTAGTATGAGCACCCAAACCTTACCCGCCAGCCGTCGTTGGTTCAGCAAAGCCTGGCTGCTGGAGCAGAAATCACTGATTGCATTGATCGTGCTGATCGCCGTGGTTGCCAGCCAGAGCCCGAACTTCTTCACGCTGGCCAACATGTTCAACATTCTGCAGCAGACGTCGGTCAACGCCATCATGGCGGTCGGCATGACGCTGGTGATTCTGACCTCGGGCATTGATCTGTCGGTGGGATCGCTGCTGGCGCTGACCGGCGCGGTGGCGGCATCGATTGTCGGATTAGAGGTGAATGCGCTGGTGGCCGTTGCGGCTTCGCTGGCGCTGGGGGCGGCGATTGGCGGTATTACCGGCGTGATTGTAGCGCGCGGCAAGGTGCAGGCTTTCATCGCCACGCTGGTGATGATGTTGCTGCTGCGCGGCGTCACCATGGTTTACACCAACGGCAGCCCAATCAATACCGGTTTTAACGATAACGCCGATCTGTTCGGCTGGTTCGGTATCGGTCGCCCGTTGGGCATTCCAACGCCGGTGTGGCTGATGGTCGCGGTGTTCGGGCTGGCGTGGTACATGCTGCATCACACGCGCCTTGGTCGTTACATCTATGCGCTGGGTGGCAACGAAGCGGCCACGCGTTTGTCGGGCATCAACGTTAATCGCGTTAAAATCATCGTCTATTCGCTGTGCGGCCTGCTGGCGGCATTGGCGGGCACCATCGAAGTGGCGCGTCTCTCGTCCGCACAACCTACAGCGGGCACCGGTTATGAACTGGATGCGATTGCTGCGGTGGTGCTGGGCGGTACCAGCCTGGCGGGCGGTAAAGGTCGCATCATGGGCACGCTGATTGGTGCGTTGATCCTCGGTTTCCTGAATAACGGCCTGAATCTGATGGGCGTATCGTCTTACTACCAAATGATTGTTAAAGCCGTCGTCATTCTGCTAGCGGTGCTGGTGGATAACAAAAGCAGTAAATAACTCTGACCTTCACACAGGATTTAAAAATGAAAAAGTTAACTGCATTGGCCGTCATTCTTGGCGCCACCCTCAGTGCTGGCGCGATGGCAAAGGACACCATTGCTCTGGTGGTATCTACGCTGAATAATCCGTTCTTTGTGTCACTGAAAGATGGCGCACAGAAAGAAGCTGACCAACTGGGTTATAACCTCGTAGTGCTGGATTCGCAGAACAACCCGGCGAAAGAGCTGGCGAACGTGCAGGATCTGACGGTGCGCGGCACCAAGCTGCTGCTGATCAACCCAACTGATTCTGATGCGGTGGGTAACGCCGTGAAGATGGCGAACCAGGCAAATATTCCGGTGATCACGCTGGACCGCGTAGCAGCACAAGGCACCGTGGTGAGCCACGTAGCTTCTGACAACCGCTTCGGCGGCAAAATGGCCGGTGACTTCATCGCCAAAAAACTGGGCGATGGCGCGAAAATTATTGAACTGCAAGGCATTGCCGGTACCTCTGCGGCGCGTGAGCGCGGCGAAGGCTTCAAACAGGCAGCCGATGCCCACAAATTCAACATCCTGGCGAGCCAGCCTGCTGACTTCGACCGTACTAAAGGTCTGAACGTCATGCAGAACCTGCTGCAGGGACATCCGGATGTGCAGGCCGTCTTCGCTCAGAACGATGAAATGGCGCTGGGCGCGCTGCGTGCGCTGCAAACCGCGGGTAAAACCGACGTGCTGGTGGTGGGTTTTGACGGCACCGCTGACGGTGTGAAAGCCGTAGAATCGGGTAAACTGACCGCGACTGTGGCGCAGATGCCAGACAAGATTGGTGTGATTGGCGTGCAGACTGCCGATAAAGTATTGAAAGGCGAGAAGGTGCAGGCGGTTAATCCGGTTGACCTGAAGCTGGTGACCAAATAATAAGTAAAGAAAAGCAGGGCAACGCGCCACCGTCCTGGTGGCGCATCTTTCTGGATGAATTCCAATGACCACAAGCGCAAAACTGGCCGTTCTCGGCAGCATCAATGCCGATCACATCCTTAACCTCGCCCATTTTCCACGTCCGGGCGAAACGGTGATCGGGAAACAGTATCAAATTGCTTTTGGCGGCAAAGGGGCCAATCAGGCTGTGGCTGCGGGCCGTGCCGGTGCAGACATTGCTTTTATTGCCTGTGTAGGCGCTGATGATATTGGCGAGCGTATTCGTCAGCAGTTGCAGCAAGACCGCATTGATACCGCACCGGTTGAAACTGTCGCAGATGAATCGACCGGTGTAGCGATGATCTTCGTGAATGGCGAAGGCGAAAATAATATCGGCATCTATTCCGGTGCCAATGCCGCGCTGACGCCGGCTCGCGTTGCGCAGCATCAGCAGGTGATTGCCGATGCTGATGCGTTGCTGATGCAGCTGGAATCTCCGCTGGAAAGCGTTCTGGCCGCCGCGAAGATTGCTCGCGCGCAGCAGACGCAAGTGATCCTGAATCCCGCACCGGCCACGGCGCTCTCTGATGAGCTGCTCGCGCTTATCGACATCATCACGCCAAATGAAACCGAAGCTGAAATTCTCACCGGCATTGCGGTAAAGAGCGATGAAGATGCCGCGCGTGCTGCTGCGGCATTGCATGCGAAAGGTATTGCTACCGTGTTGATCACGCTAGGCCGTCGCGGTGTGTGGCTGAGTGAGCAAGGCAACGGCGTGCGCATTCCGGGCTTCAGCGTGCAGGCCATCGATACTATCGCAGCGGGCGATACCTTCAACGGGGCATTTATTACCGCACGTCTGGAAGGTGTGGCGATGCATGATGCTGTACGTTTCGCCCATGCCGCCGCTGCGATTGCGGTGACGCGTCCGGGCGCGCAGCCCTCAGTGCCGTGGCGCACTGAGATTGACGCCTTCCTGCAACAACAGGGCTAAGCGCTTGGCTACCATGAAAGATGTCGCCCGCCTGGCGGGCGTCTCTACCTCCACCGTTTCACACGTCATCAATAACAATCGCTTTGTCAGCGAGCAGGTGCGTGAAAAGGTGGAACAGGCAATTCGTGAGCTGAACTATGCGCCGTCCGCGCTGGCACGTAGCCTGAAGATCAAACAAACCCGCACCATCGGCATGCTGCTGACCGCCAGCAGTAACCCGTTCTATTCCGAAGTGGTGCGCGGCGTAGAAAACAGCTGCTACGAACGCGGCTACAGCCTGATTCTGTGTAATACCGAAGGCGATGAAGAGCGTATGAATCGCAGCCTCGAAACGCTGATGCAAAAGCGCGTCGATGGTTTACTGATGATGTGCACCGAAACCCATCTGCCGTCGGCGGAGATCCTCAATCGTTATCCCTCGGTACCGATGGTGATGATGGACTGGGCGCCATTTGAAGGACGCGGCGACATTATTCAGGACAACGCGCTGCTCGGCGGCGAACTGGCAACCCAGCATCTGATTGATCGTGGCTACACGCGCATTGCCTGTATTGCCGGGCCGCAGGATAAAACCCCCGCGCGTTTGCGTCTTGAAGGTTTCCATAAAGCGATGGCCAACAGCGGATTATCGGTTCTGCCGGGTTTTGTGGTTGATGGTGATTTCGAGTTTCAGGGCGGCTTCAACGCCATGAATCAACTGCTGACGCTGGATACGCTGCCAGAAGCGATATTTACCAGCAACGATGCGATGGCGGTTGGCGTCTATCACGCCTTGTTCCAGGCCGGATTGCGCGTGCCGCAGGATATTGCGGTGATGGGCTATGACAACATTGAGCTGGCGCGTTACCTGACTCCGCCGCTTAGTACCATCCATCAGCCGAAAGATGAGTTAGGTGAACTGGCGATTGATACCTTGATTCATCGTATGGGCGATCCCGACGCCAGTCAGCAAACGCTGGTGCTGACGCCGGAGCTGGTGGAGCGCGGTTCGGTCTAAGTCGCTTTCTTCTTTTTCTCACGGTTGGCGATCAGATTACGCCCATCGCTCGGACGTAACATCATAAAGGTAAAGGCAGACAACACCGTGACGACGCCCATCGTCAGGAAGGTGGCGTGGAATTGCGCGACGGTTGTGGCCTCGACATCCTGATAGAAACGCAGCACTGCGGCACTCACCGCCACGCCAAAGCTGATCGACAGCTGCTGCGTTACCGCTAGCACACTGTTCCCGCCGCTGGCGTTCTCATCATTTAAATCTGCCAGCGTGATGGTGTTCATCGCGGTGAACTGCGTTGACATCGCCATCCCCAGAATCAACAGTGCCGCCAGCAACATCACCACGCTGCCACCCGGCGATTGCAGTGAGAAGGTGGCGATCAATATGCCAATAATAATGGTGATACCTACCAGCGTATGGCGATAACCAAAGCGGCGTAGCACTTGCGTCACCGTGGATTTCGCCAGCAGCGCGCCAATCGCCGTTGGACCCATCATGCAACCGGCAATCAGTGCGGGATAACCAAAGCCCACCTGCAACATTAGCGGCATCAGGAACGGAATGCAGCCGGTACCCAGGCGCGAAGCTATGTTGCCAATGATGCCGACCGAGAAGGTGCGGGTTTTAAACATTGGCAGATTAATCAGCGGTGCCGGATGGCGACGCGCGTGCACTATATAGAGAAGAAGTAACGCAATGCCGCTAAACAGCACCAACAATGCTTGCCACGGCAATACCACGCGCTCACCAAACAACTCGATACCAACCGAGATCAGCACCAGACCTAAACCAAACAGCAGGAAGCCTGAAAAGTCGAAGCGGCGTTTTGGAGTAGTGAAGTCCGGCATATATTTGCGTGCGTAGAAGATGCCGGCGATACCGATGGGAATGTTGAGGAGGAATATCCAGTGCCAGCTGGCGTAGGTTACTAACAATCCGCCCAGCATTGGGCCCAGAATCGGGCCCACTAAACCCGGCATGGTAACGAAGTTCAGCACCGGCAGCAGTTCACTGCGTGGATAAGCGCGTAACAACGCCAGGCGCGCGACGGGCATCATCATCGCCCCGCCAATCCCTTGTACCACGCGCGAGACCACCAACATGCTCAGCGAGCCGGATAAGGCGCAGGCCAGCGAACCCAGCGTAAATAGCGATACCGCAAGAATGAAGATTTTGCGTGTGCCGTAGCGATCGGCTAACCAGCCACTCACCGGAATCAGCATCGCTACCGTTAGCGTGTAACTGATGATGGCGGATTGCATGGCAAGAGGGGAACGTTCAAGGCTGGTGGCGATAGCAGGGAGCGCAGTATTCAGGATGGTGGCATCAAGTGCTTGCATGAAAAACGCCATGGCGGCGATCCAGGGCAAGCCGGCCATGCTGCGCGCGGAGCGAATCATTGAAAGTCCTTCTCGAATAATTGTCAGCCTGCGACAAAGAAATTACGTTTGGTTAAAGAGAATAGCATTGGTGTTTAAGGTGATGGCGCTGATTTATGCCGATGAAGCGGCGATTTTGACTGATTCTTCGCCGGGAAATGTCCGTTTTTAACGCGTTCGTTTAAAAAAGAGGCGCTCAGTCATTTTTTTGCAATTAACCCTTGTCAGCTCCGAATAACTCCCTATAATGCGCCACCACTGAGACGGCAAAGCGGCAACGCAGACGGCTCAGCAGGGAGTGAAGAAATTCATCCCGCCGGATGAAAACGCTGAAAAAAGTGTTTGAC
>NZ_JBHTGO010000008.1:0-204082 GCF_042666835.1 Pantoea sp. GCM10028869
TTGCCTTACCGCCGTAGGTTTTAGCCAGTACGGTAGTAATTGCTGCAGTCAGGGTGGTTTTACCGTGGTCGACGTGACCGATGGTGCCCACGTTTACGTGCAGTTTGTTACGCTGAAATTGCTCTTTCGCCATGGCGATAATTCCTTACGTTGTGCCTTCATGAGTCATGAAGGCATCAGTTCACAATTTTTAAACCGTAGCTTATTTGCTACGAGCTTCAATAACGGCCTGAGCGACGTTGTTCGGCGCATCATCGTACTTCAGGAACTCCATGGAGTAAGAAGCACGGCCTTTGGTCAGAGAACGCAGCTGGGTTGCATATCCGAACATTTCAGACAGCGGAACTTCAGCATGGATCTGAACGCCAGTAGCGTTAGATTCCTGTCCTTTGAGCATACCACGACGACGGCTAAGGTCACCGATAACGTCACCGGTGTTCTCTTCCGGAGTTTCTACTTCAACCTTCATGATTGGCTCAAGCAGAACAGGTTGTGCTTTCTTAAAGCCATCTTTAAAGGCTAAAGAAGCAGCCAGTTTAAACGCCAGCTCAGAGGAGTCGACATCATGGTATGAACCGAAGTGCAGACGAACACCCAGATCAACTACCGGATAACCAGCCAGTGGACCTGATTTCAGCTGCTCCTGGAGACCTTTATCAACCGCAGGGATGTATTCAGTTGGAATCACACCGCCCTTGATATCGTTGACAAATTCGTAACCTTTCGGATTAACGCCCGGCTCCAGTGGGTACATGTCGATAACAACATGACCATACTGACCACGACCACCAGACTGCTTGGCGTGTTTACCTTCGATATCGGTAACTTTCGCGCGAATCGCTTCACGGTAAGCAACCTGAGGTTTACCGACGTTCGCTTCAACGTTGAATTCACGCTTCATGCGGTCAACGATGATGTCGAGGTGCAGCTCACCCATACCTGCGATGATGGTCTGGTTGGTTTCTTCATCAGTCCATACGCGGAATGATGGATCTTCTTTCGCCAGACGACCCAGAGCCAGACCCATTTTTTCCTGGTCAGCTTTGGTTTTCGGCTCAACGGCGATAGAGATTACCGGCTCAGGGAATTCCATACGCTCAAGAATGATGACGTTGTCTGGGTCACACAGGGTGTCACCAGTGGTTACGTCTTTCAGACCGATCGCAGCGGCGATATCGCCCGCACGAACTTCCTTGATCTCTTCGCGTTTGTTCGCGTGCATCTGAACGATACGGCCCAGACGCTCACGGTTTGACTTAACCGGGTTGAACACGGTGTCACCGGTGTTAACAACACCAGAGTAAACGCGGAAGAAGGTCAGGTTACCAACAAACGGGTCGGTAGCGATTTTGAACGCCAGTGCAGCAAACGGCTCTTTGTCATCGGAATGACGCTCAGCCGGCGTGTCTTTACCGTCGTCCAGCATACCGTTAATCGCGGTAACGTCAGTCGGTGCTGGCAGGTATTCAACTACCGCATCCAGCATCGCCTGAACACCTTTGTTCTTAAATGCAGAACCACAGGTAACCAGGATGATTTCGTTTTTCAGAACGCGCTTACGCAGAGAAGTTTTAATCTCTTCTTCGGTCAGTTCTTCACCGCCGAAGAACTTCTCCATCAGCTCATCAGAACCTTCAGCAGCGGCTTCAACCAGCTTCGCACGCCACTCTTCAGCCAGTTCCTGCATATCAGCTGGAATATCTTCGTAAACGAAGGTAACGCCCTGATCGGCATCGTTCCAGTTGATCGCTTTCATTTTCACCAGGTCAACAACACCGGTGAAACCTTCTTCTGCGCCGATAGCCAGCTGAAGTGGAACTGGGTTTGCACCCAAACGCACTTTCATCTGGTCAACAAC
This sequence comes from Pantoea sp. GCM10028869, assembly GCF_042666835.1. Classification (NCBI taxonomy): domain Bacteria; kingdom Pseudomonadati; phylum Pseudomonadota; class Gammaproteobacteria; order Enterobacterales; family Erwiniaceae; genus Pantoea; species Pantoea sp. GCM10028869. Next base: position 1,859 of record NZ_JBHTGO010000008.1, read on the forward strand.
TTTCAGGAAGTTAGCACCCATGCGGTCCATTTTGTTAACGAACGCGATGCGTGGAACTTTATATTTGTTAGCCTGACGCCATACGGTTTCAGACTGTGGCTGAACACCACCAACTGCACAGTAAACCATTACTGCGCCATCAAGCACACGCATAGAACGCTCAACTTCGATGGTGAAGTCAACGTGTCCCGGGGTGTCGATGATGTTTACGTGGTGTGGTTCAAACTGCTTAGCCATACCAGACCAGAAACAGGTAGTCGCAGCAGACGTGATGGTAATACCACGTTCCTGCTCCTGCTCCATCCAGTCCATGGTTGCTGCGCCGTCATGAACTTCACCGATTTTGTGGTTTACACCGGTGTAGAACAGAACACGTTCGGTAGTTGTAGTCTTACCGGCGTCGATGTGCGCACTGATACCAATGTTACGGTAGCGCTCAATGGGTGTTTTACGAGCCATTTGATTCCTCTGATTCTTAGACGTTCTAAGTTAAAAAAGCCCAGCAGGTGAGTCACTGGGACGCCCGCTGGGTTTATAACAACTACGTTGCTGTTACCAGCGGTAGTGTGCGAACGCCTTGTTGGCTTCAGCCATGCGGTGAACGTCTTCACGTTTCTTAACTGCAGTACCTTTGTTCTCTGCAGCATCAGAAAGTTCGTTCGCCAGGCGGAGAGCCATAGATTTATCACCGCGTTTACGAGCAGCTTCTACGATCCAACGCATTGCCAGGGCATTACGACGAACCGGACGGACTTCAACTGGAACCTGGTAGGTAGAACCACCAACGCGACGTGACTTAACTTCGACAGTCGGACGTACGTTTTCGAGAGCAACCTCGAACGCTTCCAGGCCATCTTTACCAGCGCGTTGAGCCAGGGTATCAAGCGCGGTATAGACGATAGATTCAGCAGTAGATTTTTTACCATCTACCATCAGGATGTTTACAAATTTAGCCAGCAGCTCTGATCCGAACTTAGGATCCGGCAGAATTTTACGCTGACCAATGACGCGACGACGTGGCATGGAAATACTCCGTTGTTAATTCAGGATTGTCCAAAACTCTACGAGTTTAGTTTGACATTTAAGTTAAAACGTTTGGCCTTACTTAACGGAGAACCATTAAGCCTTTGGCTTCTTCACGCCGTACTTGGAGCGTGACTGCTTACGGTCTTTAACACCTGAGCAGTCCAGCGCGCCACGAACGGTGTGGTAACGCACACCTGGCAAGTCTTTAACACGACCGCCACGGATCAGGATCACTGAGTGTTCCTGCAGGTTATGACCTTCACCACCGATGTAGGAGGTAACTTCAAAACCGTTGGTCAAACGCACACGGCAAACTTTACGCAGTGCTGAGTTTGGTTTTTTAGGGGTAGTGGTGTACACACGAGTACATACACCACGTTTCTGCGGGCAAGCTTCCAGCGCAGGCACGTTGCTCTTTGCAACTTTGCGTACGCGTGGTTTGCGAACCAGCTGGTTAACTGTTGCCATTAAATAGCTCCTGGGATTTAGCTTTTTGCTTCGTAAACACGTAATAAATCGCCTCGTATTACTACGAGGAGGCAGAATTTTAGGGCTGTGTCAAAAGGGTGTCAAGAAATAACCAGGTTTTCGCTCTTACCAGGCCACTTGTTGTGGATGCTTCGCTGTCATCGCAACGAAACCAGTATAGTCCAAACGTGCTACATTGGTCGAAATTTGCTCATCCAGGCCGCGCGCGCCCACATCTTCTTCTAATACCCACAGCGTAGCCGGCGACGCGCTGAGCTTGATTAACATTTGGCTGCCAGCCAAAGCGGCGCTGACGCCATCCTGCAATAAAAGTAGATCGTCGCCTTCCTGCAATAAAAGCAGCAGGCTATCGAGGTCGCATTGCCAGGGAGATTGCAACAGCGTGTAGAGCATGATCAGTTCTCAGAATCGAATAACACGATGATAGGAAGCCAGCTTCTCGCGTAGCGATGCGGCATCCATCACTTCAGCGTTTAACACACGTTCGGCCGTCAAACTTTGCCCGCGCGCCAGCAGCGAATCGGCGCAGACAAAACACTGGTCAATATCGTACAACTCCAGCACGCCAAAGGTCGCGATGTAGTTACGCGCCAGAATTTGCTCAGGTTGTTGGTCGCGATTGAGCTGCAGCACGCCATCCCCGATAAAGAACAGACCGATATCTTCGCTTAGCGCGCCCGTCGCCAGCACAGCATCCAGCCCTTCCCTGCCCGCGCTGCTGCCGTGCGGTGCCTGAGTAAATAGAAAAGCCACGCGGTTCATCAGAATTGCACCAGACGATCGCAGCTGAGCGCGGCTTCTGCCAATGCGCCCAAACCGCTGAGTTCAAAACCCGGCTGCAAGTTACTGCCCGCCAGTTGCAAGCGCGCGGCTTCATGCGCGTCGGTTACGCCACGACGTAATGCTGCGGCCACGCAGATATTCAGCGCGGCGCCACTCTCAGCGCGCAATTGCTGCCATTCACGCACCATATCCACCTCATCGCTGGCCGGCGCGCTCAGTTGGTTGGCATTCAACACGCCTTCACGATAGAAGAACACGCCCTCCAGCTGGTGCCCGGCCTTGATGAGTGCACGCGCAAACAGCAGCGCGCTGCTGGCGTGTTGCGTGCCGTATGCCGGTCCGGTGACCAGCAAGGTGTAGCGCATTAGCGATCCTGCCCCTGAAAATCACCGCTTTTAAACTGACGAATATAGAGGTAAACCGTGTGCTTGGAGATATTAAGGCGATCGGCCACCTGGTTAATCGCATCTTTAATGTCGAAGATACCCTTCTCATACATATTGAGCACGATTTGGCGATTCTTAGCATTATTAGAGACGTTACGGTCAGCGCTCACTTCTTCAATCGCGAACTCAAGCGTCTGCATCACCAGATCTTCCACCGAGCTGGCAAAGTTGACGTTGGAATCCACCTGCTGCATCTCCGGCGGCATAAAGGTCGACATAATCTGCGAGAACGGAACGTCGAGGTTCATGTTGATGCACAGCAAGCCAATAACGCGCTGCTGGCGATTACGAATCGCGATCGTGACCGATTTCATCAGCACACCGCTTTTCGCGCGCGTGAAGTAGGCTCTGGAGACATTGCTGTCGGCGCCGTGCATATCGTGCAGCATACGCAGCGCCAAATCGGTAATCGGCGAACCCACTTTACGCCCGGTATGTTCACCGTTGGCGATACGCACCGCAGAACACTTCAAATCTTCCAGCGAGTGCAGCACGATTTCGCAGTGCGAGCCAATCAGCATCGCCAGGCCATCGACAACGGCTTCGTAGGATTTGAGGATATCGTAATCTGCTTGCTCGAACGGACGTTGCTCCAGTAAATCGAAGTCAGTCAGTTCACCGGGATTGAATGGATTAGACATCGAAGACATTACCCTAAATGGCTGGAGCCTGTCTCGACAGCATTGGGGCAGACTCATATTGTGATAATTGTGCAGGCGCTAGTCTGGCAAATGTGATGGTCTTTAGCCAGACCTTTACTCTCTTCTCCGCAATAAAAACGCCGCCCGAGGGCGGCGTGATGCAGAAAGTTAAGATTACTGGGCTTTCTGATCGGCAGCGACTGGAGCCTGCGCTTTTTCGTCCGCTTTCGGCGCGGGTTTGATGTCGAGCAGTTCAACATCGAACACCAGCGTAGAGTTGGCCGGAATACCCGGAACGCCATTTTTGCCGTAAGCCAGGTTCGGTGGGATCACCAGCTTGATTTTACCGCCTTTCTTCACGTGCTTCAGACCTTCGGTCCAGCCCGGAATCACACCGTCCAGACGGAACGACAGCGGCTCACCGCGGGTATAAGAGTTATCGAACTCAGTACCGTCGATCAGCGTCCCTTTGTAGTTCACAACCACAGTGTCGCTGTCTTTCGGCGCGCTACCGGTACCCTCTTTCTCTACCTGATACAGCAGGCCAGATTCGGTTTTCTTCACGCCTTTTTCTTTAGCGAATTTGTCAGCGTAAGCGGAACCCTTATCGGAGTTCTCTTTCGCGTCTTTTTCCATCTTCGCCTGAGCAGCACCTTTTACGCGGCCTTCAAACGCCTGCAGGGTTTGCTCGATCTCTTGATCAGAGAGCTTGCTCTTGCCGCCAAAGGCGTCCTGAACACCCGCGATCAACTGATCTTTATCAAGTTTGATGCCCAGCTTCTCTTGTTCCTTCAGAGAGTTGTCCATGTAGCGACCCAGGGACGCGCCAAGTGCATAAGCTGATTGCTGGTCTTCGTTTTTGAAGGCTGCATTTTTCGGTGCTTGCGGCGCAGCCTGAGCGGCGTCTGCTGGAGCAGCGGCGGTTTCTGCTGCCATTGCCAGCGGTGCATTCAGCGCGAAGGCCATGGTGGTAGCTAACAATGTGACTTTAAACAGTGAATTCATCCTTTCTCCAAAACCGAAGCCTCTAACCTCGGGAATCATTGCGGACTGAGGCCCACACTATAACTTTACGTGGCAGCGGCGAACACTCCCACAATGTAATTACCCGTCCAACCTCCGACCTTTTTTGCTTCAGGAAGTTTCATCAGAGATATAGGCGTTATGCGCCGTTTCAATGCAGCATGGCGCGGAAAGGTAAAATATCAGGTGATTCTGAAGCGAAAGGCCGTAGAATCAGGCCCGAAACAGACTAACGTGCAGCACCGCAAGATGAGGAAAGATCATGCAACCAACAGAATGGGAACAACGCCTTGAGGCGCTGGAGAGCAAGCTGGCTTTTCAGGAATACACCATCGATCAGCTCAATCAAACGGTGGTTCAGCATGAGCTGGAGATGATCAGACTGCGTGAGCAGGTCCGTCTGTTAATCGATAAAGTGAAAGATAGCGCGCCGTCGATAATTGCCTCGCAATCTGAAGAAACCCCGCCGCCACATTACTAAAAAGAAAAGGCCACCCGAAGGTGGCCTCGCCAGCATCACACTAATTAGTGGCTGCAGCCGCAACCGCCAGTGCCACAACCGCCCTGGCCGTGATCGTGACCATGGTCGTGGTCATGATCGTGGTCATGATCGTGATGATGACCATCAGCGCCATGCACGTGACCGTGCGCCAGCTCTTCTTCGGTCGCTGCGCGAATCGCCACAACTTCCACGTTGAAGTTCAGGTTCTGACCCGCCAGCATGTGGTTACCATCAACCACTACGTGCTCATCTTCAACTTCGGTGATTTCAACCGGCACTGGACCCTGATCGGTTTCTGCCAGGAAGCGCATGCCAACCTGCAGTTCGTCAACGCCCATAAACACGTCTTTTGGCACGCGCTGTACGAGGTTGTCATCGTATTGACCGTAAGCGTCGTTCGCCGGGATATGCACGTCAAACTTATCGCCTACATCATGATTTTCCAGCGCTTTTTCCAGACCAGAAATCAGGGAACCATGACCGTGCAGATAGTCCAACGGCGCACTCACCGGTGACTCGTCAACCAACACACCGTCTTCGGTACGAACCTGATACGCCAGGCTCACCACCAGGTCTTTTGCTACTTTCATGATATCTCCTAACCGTTGAGAACTAAGATCCCGTCCCATTGGTCAATTTTGCGTGCAATAACCAACCAGAAAGGTTCAAGACTGAGGATGCCAACAAATGTGTTGTTGCATACTGCTCAGCGTTAATGGCGCCGATTGTAACGGAATTCAATCCCGCTGTAAGTTCAAGCTTAAAAAAAGCTGAGCCATTGCGCTACTCAGGATGAAAAATGCCGATCACTTGCTCATTGCTGCGAACCTGATCGCGCACCTGCTTATCCGCTTCCCGCATTTGATGACCGCACTCGACGCACTCCACCACATCAACATTGTTCTCACGCCACAATGCCAACGTGTCTTTTTCCTGGCAGTGCGGGCAAACCGCACCGGCAATAAATTGTTTACGCATACTGTTTCCTGCCGTCGTTAGTGAACGGATTGAGTAAGTATAGTTCTACTCGTCATCCCAGCCGTCAAACTGACGTTTCTCGTGCTGCATTTCGCGCTGGAAGATATCCTCCAGCTCGCGCCGCGCCTCACGCACACGCGAAACCTGCGCGCTGTCATCGTGGCTGGGCACCAGCTCACGCAGCATACGCATATCCAGACGACGGAAATGTTGCTGCGCGCGCTGCGCCTGATGCGGATGCATGCCCAGCGAGATCAGCGTTTTACGACCCAGCTCCAGCGCACTGGAGAACGTCTCACGCGAGAACAGCGTAACACCCGCCTGCAACAGTTCGTGCGCCTCAACACGTCCACGCGCACGCGCCAGGATTTCCAGCTGCGGGAAATGCTGCTGACACAGTTGTACGATGGTCATCGAATCTTCCGGATCGTTACAGGTAATGACGATGGATTGCGCATTCTCCGCGCCCGCCGCACGCAGCAGCTCCAGCTCGGTGGCGTCGCCATAGTAAACCTTATAGCCATATTTACGCATCAGGCTCACCGCGGAGATATCACGCTCCAGCACGGTAATGCGCTTGTTGTTCGCCATCAGCAAACGGCCAACAACCTGACCAAAACGACCAAAGCCCACCACAATCACCTGCGGCCGATCGTCCTCAACAAAGTGCTTCTCGGCATTTTCATCGGGCTCATTAAAGCGGTGCGCCAGTAAACGATCGATGCCGTTCATCAGCAGCGGCGTGGTCATCATGGATAACGTCACCGTCACCAGCAGCAGCGGCATTTGGTCGCCGCTGAACATTTTGGCTGACGACGCCGCCGAGAACAGCACAAAGGCAAACTCGCCGCCCTGGCTTAACACACCGGCAAACTGCTGGCGCTCCGAACTGCGCAGGCCATAAATGCGCCCAAGCACATACAGCACCAGCGTTTTCACCGTCACCAGAATCAGCACGCCCAACAAAATTTCAGTGATGTGGGTATAAAGCACGCCGAGATTCAGCGCCATGCCAACCGAAATAAAGAACAAGCCCAGCAACAAACCTTTGAACGGTTCGATGGCCACTTCCAGCTCGTGGCGATACTCGCTTTCCGCCAACAGAATACCGGCGATGAAAGTACCGAGCGCCATCGACAGGCCGAGCGCATCCATAAACAGTGCCGAACCCAGCACCAGCAGCAGCGAGGCGGCAGTAAACACTTCGCGCACGCCGGATGCGGCAATGAAGCGCAGAATCGGGCGCAGCAGATAACGACCACCAATCAGCATCCCGCCGAACGCCAGCACTTTCATCCCAACTTTCAACCAGTCAACATGACCGCTGTCGCCGCCCGCCAGCAGCGGCACCAGCGCCAACGCGGGAATCACCGCTAGATCCTGGAACAGCAACACTGAGAAACCGAGCTGTCCCGATTCACTGCGGTTCATGCCTTTATCGCGCATCAGCTGCAGCGCCATCGCCGTGGATGACATTGCCAGACCAATGCCGCCAATCACCGCCGCCTGCCAGCTAAAGTCGGTCAGCCACAGCAATCCGCCGAGAATGGCGGCGGAAATCAGCACCTGAGCCGCACCAACGCCAAATATCGAACGGCGCAGCGCCCACAGTTTCGAGGGGTTCAGTTCAAGCCCGATGATGAACATCAGGAACACCACGCCGAGTTCCGAGAAGTGCAAAATCTCCTCGACGTCGCTGATGAACCCCAAACCCCACGGACCAATCGCGATACCGGCCAGCAGATAGCCCAGCACCGCGCCAATGCCGAGACGCGCTGCAATCGGCACAATCAGCACCGCCGCGACCAGATAAATCACGCCCGCCGTCAGTAACGTTTCGCCTTCCATCACACTCCTCCCTGCGGCAGCGGTGAAGCCAGCCAGTCGCCGTATGCGCGCGCAAAATTACGCATCACGTCCGGCGTTTGTCGACGCGCCCAGTAAATCACCATCGGCGTCATCCAGTGCATGCGACACATCTGCGCCGTCAGCTCAAACGGACGCATGATGTCACTCATCGGATAGCGATTCAGGCCGCTGGGGTGATACGCCGCTTCCGGTTCGCCGGTGGTGACCACGCTGCGCCAGTATTTGCCTTCCAGCGCATTACCATCCGGTCCGCTGGCAAAGCCGCGCGACAGCACACGATCCAGCCACTCCTTCAGGAGCGCCGGGCAGCTGTAGGTATAAAGTGGATGTTGGAATACAACGATTTGATGGTCGCGCAGCAGCTGCTGCTCATAGTGAATATCAATAAAAAAATCCGGATAGTGGGCGTATAAATCGTGCACCGTGACGTGGTCCAGTTCCATAGCCGACTGCAGCAAAACCCGATTAGCAATCGAATCCTGTGATTCCGGATGGGCGTAAAGCAGCAATATTTTGGGTGGCTGCGACATCGTTCCCCTCCAAAGCGTCGTCACGGCACAGGAATTCCGCTACCATGCTCGACGCAACAAATTTTCTCGAATTATGTTGCCGGTAAATTAACATATTCTGACGATACGGCGCTTATGATTGTCTTTTCAGCACTACAAATTCGCCGCGGCACCAATGTGCTGCTGGATAACGCAACAGCCACCATTAACCCAGGCCAGAAAGTTGGCTTAGTGGGCAAAAATGGCTGCGGCAAATCGACGCTGCTGTCATTGCTGAAGGGCGAAATCAGCAGCGATGCAGGTAACGCTACGTTCCCGAGCAACTGGGCGCTGGCGTGGGTCAATCAGGAAACCCCGGCGCTGAGCAAACCCGCGCTGGAGTATGTTATCGACGGCGACCGTGAATATCGTCAGCTTGAATCCGAATTGGCCGACGCCAATGCGCGCAACGATGGCAACGCCATCGCCCTGCTGCACGGCAAGCTGGATGCGATTCAGGCGTGGAGCATACCTGCTCGCGCCTCAAGTTTGTTGCACGGTTTGGGCTTTAGCCAGGAACAATTAATGCGGCCGGTGAGCGATTTCTCCGGTGGCTGGCGCATGCGCCTTAACCTCGCGCAGGCGCTGGTGTGCCGTTCCGATCTGCTGCTGCTGGATGAACCGACTAACCACCTCGATCTGGATGCGGTGATCTGGCTTGAACGCTGGCTGAAAAGCTACGAAGGCACGCTGGTGCTGATTTCGCACGACCGCGACTTCCTTGATCCGGTGGTCGATAAGATCATCCACATCGAACAGCAGACGATGTTTGAATACACCGGTAACTACAGCTCGTTCGAACGTCAGCGCGGCGCCAAGCTGGCGCAGCAGCAAGCGCTGTTCCAGAGCCAGCAGGAAAAAGTGGCGCACCTGCAGAAGTATATCGATCGCTTCCGCGCGCAGGCGACCAAAGCCAAGCAGGCGCAGAGCCGCATCAAAATGCTGGAGCGCATGGAATTGATTGCGCCAGCACACGTCGATAACCCATTCAGCTTCAGTTTCCGCGCGCCAGAAAGCTTGCCGAATCCGTTGCTGAAGATGGAGCGCGTTACCGCCGGTTATGGCGAACGCATTATTCTCGACGCCATCAAACTCAACCTTGTGCCGGGTTCACGTATTGGCCTGCTGGGCCGTAACGGCGCGGGTAAATCGACGCTGATTAAGCTGCTAGCCGGTGAGCTCGACGCGCTGGATGGCAAAGTTGGCCTGGCGAAAGGCATTAAGCTCGGTTACTTCGCCCAGCATCAGCTGGAATATCTGCGCGCCGATGAATCACCCTTGCAGCATTTATCACGCATCGCACCGAAAGTGCTGGAGCAGCAGCTGCGCGACTACCTTGGCGGCTTCGGCTTCCAGGGCGATAAAGTCAGCGAAATCACCGAACGTTTCTCCGGCGGCGAAAAAGCGCGTCTGGTGCTGGCATTAATTGTCTGGCAGCGCCCGAACCTGCTGCTGCTTGATGAACCAACTAACCACCTCGATCTTGATATGCGTCAGGCGCTGACCGAAGCGCTGATTGATTTCGAGGGCGCGCTGGTGGTGGTCTCGCACGATCGCCATCTGCTGCGCGCCACCACCGACGATCTTTATCTGGTGCACGACGGCAAGGTCGACGTGTTTGAGGGTGATCTGGAAGATTATCAGCAGTGGCTGAGCGATCTGCAAAAGCAAGCGCAACAGGATGCCGCACCGAAGCAGGACAACGGCAACAGCGCGCAATCGCGCAAAGACCAGAAACGCCGCGACGCCGAACTGCGCGCACAAACGCAGCCGCTGCGTAAAGAGATCGAGAAGCTTGAGAAGCAGATGGTGAAGTGGCAGAGCCAGCTCAGCGACGCGGAAGCCCAGTTAGCCGACAGCGCGATTTACGATCAGAGCCGCAAAGCCGATTTGAATGTGGCGCTGCAGCGCCAGGCCGAGAGCAAGGCGGCGCTGGAAGAGGTCGAAATGGCGTGGCTGGATGCGCAGGAACAGCTGGAGCAGATGCTGGCGGGTTGAGTGTGCGCGCTGTCCCCCATCCCGGCCTTCCCCCGTAAGCGGGGGAAGGAGACGCTGCCACATGTAGCTTAATCACTGACATGTGGCAGCATCTTCCTCCCCTATTTATGGAAGTGTGCACGCTGTCCCCCATACCGGCCTTCCCCCGCAAGCGGGGGAAGGAGACGCTGCCACATGTAGCTTAATCACTGACATGCGGCAGCATCTTCCTCCCCTATTTATGGGGGAGGACCGAGGAGGGGGAATGCGAGCACTATTCCAAATTAAAACGGCTTATCCCCTAACACCGTCGCGCGATGCATCACCCGCCGCGCCGGATAATAATCCGCATTAGCATAGTGTTGGGTCACGCGATTATCCCAAATCGCCACATCATTCTCCTGCCAGCGCCAGCGCACCTGGAACTCCGGTTTGGCGCTATGCCAGAACAGGAAGTTAAGCAGCGCATCGCTCTCTTTTTCGCTCAAGCCCAGCAAACGCGTGGTAAAACCTTCGTTGACGAACAGCGCCTTGCGTCCGCTTACCGGATGGGTACGAATCACCGGATGCTGCACCGGCGGGTTCTTTGCCACCGCTTGCTGCCAGCGATGATGCTCTTCCTCGGTTTTACGGTATTTGTACTCCTGAAACGACTTCTTAAAGTCGTGCTCCGCCTGCAGTCCATTCAACAGCGTCTTAAACGGTTCAGACAGCGCTTCATAGGCCGCAATGCCGGTTGACCACAAGGTATCGCCGCCGCTTTCCGGCAGCAGCTTCGAAGCCAGAATCGCAATTGCCGGCGGGGTTTGAATAAAGGTGACATCGGTGTGCCAGTTGTCGTTATCCGGCGGATTATCCTGATGCGTATCCAGCACGATGATCTCTTCCACGCCTTCCGCATGCGGATAGACCGGATGGATATGCAGATCGCCAAAGCGAATCGCCAGCGCGCGCTGCTGTTCCGGGGTAATCACTTGATTGCGCAGGAACAGCACCTGATGGCGCAGCAAGCCATGATAGAGCTGTTCAAACTGGGCATCGCTCAGCGGACGGCTGAGGTCGACATCACTGACCTGCGCCCCAATATTCGGGCCCAGCGCGGTAAAAGAAAGTCGTTCGTTCATTGCTGTTCTCCATTCCAGGGCGTCAGTCGGCGCTGCAAGGCGCGCAGACCCAGTTCTAAGCCAAAGGCAATCAGGGCGATCACGGCGATACCGGCCAGCACCACGTCGGTGGCGAGGAACTCACCGGCCGACTGCACCATAAAGCCGAGTCCACGCGTAGCGGCAATCAGTTCCGCCGCCACCAGCGTTGACCAACCTACGCCGAGACCAATGCGCAAACCGGTGAGGATTTCCGGCAGCGCGCCAGGCAGAATCACGTAGCGCAGCAGTTGCCAGCGCGATGCGCCAAGCGCCTGCGCCGCGCGAATCCGTACCTGCTGGGCATTCTTCACACCCGCCAGCGTCGACAAGGTCACCGGCGCGAAAATCGCCAGATAAATCAGTAAAATCTTCGAGGTTTCGCCGATGCCAAACCAGATCACCATCAGCGGCAAATAAGCCAGCGGCGGTACCGGGCGATAGAGTTCGATCAGCGGATCAAGCAAGCCGCGAATCGCCGGGCTCAGGCCCATGGCGATGCCGACCGGAATCCCAATCAGCGCGGCAAAGAACAGCGCCACCAGCATACGCGCCACGCTGGCACCCAGATGCTGCCATAATGTGGCGTCCATAAAACCTTGCGGGCTAGCAATCAATATCAGCTTCTGCAGCACCACTTGCGGCGGCGGTAAGAACAGCGGTGCCACTAAGCCGAGCGCGGTAATAGCCCACCACAACAGCAGCAACAAGCCCACGCTGAGCAGGCTGAGTGAGAACTGGCGCGAGAACGGCCAGCGCAGTCCACGACGACGCATTTGGGTCTTCCCATCAATCACCGCACTCATATAAACGCCTCACGCTGGGAAAACACCTGATTCAGTACATATTCACGACGTTCGATAAACGCCGGATCGGATTTGATGCTGCGGCACGGTTCCCCGGCGGCGAAGCGTTGGCCGAAGTCGAGTTTCAAACGCTCCACTACGCGGCCCGGTCCCGGCGACAGCAGCACCAGTTCGCTGGCGAGGAACACCGCTTCTTCGATGTCGTGGGTGATCAGCAGAATCTGCTTGCCGGTATCACGCCACAGCGTTAGCAGCAGGGTTTGCATCTGTTCACGGGTAAAGGCGTCCAGCGCGCCAAATGGCTCATCTAACAGCAGCAACTGAGGATCAGCCGCCAGCGCACGCGCAATGCCCACGCGCTGACGTTGACCCCCAGAGAGCTGCCAGATATAACGCTGCTCTGCACCTTCCAGTCCTACTTTGCGGATCAAACGGCGTGCAATGCTATGGCGCTCCGCCTTCGCCATGCCCGCCAGTTGCAAACCGAACGAAACGTTATCGATCACGTTGCGCCACGGCAGCAATCCTTCATTTTGAAACACTACGCCGCGCTCAGCGCCCGGCCCTTTTACCGCTTTGCCATCCAGCGTAATGCTGCCAGATTCCAGCGGCAGAAAGCCGGCGATGAGGTTCAGCAGCGTGGTTTTGCCACAGCCGGAGGGACCTAACACCACCAGCAGGTCTCGGCTGCCCAGCTGCAGGTTGATGTCCTGCAGCGCGGGTTGTCCGGCGTAACGCGCATTGAGATGGGTGATGTTAAGCATACGGCCTCCGGTTATTTCACTAAGGGTGCAACGAAGCGCGTGGTGACGAAGCTGCTGTAATCGCTATCCGCTTCTGGCACTTTGCCCTGCTCTTTCAGGAAGCCGGCAGTATCGACAATCGCCTTGTTCACCGGCTTGCCGAGCTGCTCCACCTGCTGCTGCGCGGTGAGGTACGTGTTGCCTTTTACCAGCACCGGCACATCCGCTTCGGGTACACCGCTCAGGCGCGCCAGCTTGCTCAGGTTGTCTGACTGCTTCAGCCATTGATCCGGATTGGCAATGTAAGCTTGCTGCGCTTCAACGGCGCTGCGGGCAAAGGCGGTGACGATTTCTGGATGCTGCTGCGCAAAGTCTTTACGCACCACCCACACATCAAGCGTTGGCGCGCCCCACTTGCCGACCTGCGAAGAGTCCGTCAGCACCTTGCCATCTTTCTCCAGCTCGTTGACCGCCGGAGACCAGACGTAAGCGCCGTCAATATCACCGCGTTTCCATGCAGCAATAATCGCCGGCGGCTGCAGGTTGACTAAGGTCACTTGCGAAGGCTTGATGCCCCAATGCTTGAGCGCGGCGAGGACGCTGTAGTGCGTAGTCGAGATGAACGGCACGGCGATGCGCTTGCCAATCAGGTCTTTAGGATCTTTGATGGTTTTCTTCACCACCAGCGCTTCGGAGTTACCGAGCTGAGAGGCCAGCAGGAAAGCTTCAATCGGCAGCTTTTGCGTGGCGGCGACCGCCAGCGGGCTGGAACCGATATTACCAATCTGCACGTCGCCCGACGCCAGTGCACGTAACACGCTGGCCCCGCTATCAAATTTGCGCCAGTCGACGGTAGCACCGCTCTCTTTGGCGAAGGTGTTATCCGCCTGCGCCACTTTGGCTGGTTCAGCCGAGGTCTGATACGCCACGGTAACGTTGACCGCTTGCGCCTGGAACGCCATCAGGGCCAGAGCCGCTGTGACCGCCGTTATTGTTTTTTTCATTGCCATCATCATTCACCCCAATGTGTTTTGTCTGGGCAGTTTCTCCAGCAACAGTAATTTCATAAAGGAATTAAAAATTATCCCTAATGACGATCCGTTCTTAGATCAACATCGGGCAAGGCTATGCAAAAAGTGCAAATGGAAAGAAAAGGGAAAGCGGTAAATATGTCACACGCTCACATGGCAGCTGTGATATTGATAGAGATCTCATTTTTTAACTCTTTACTAACGGTCCTGAATCCATGTCGATAGAGAAAGTCGCACACCTGGCTGGCGTGTCAAAAGCCACCGTTTCACGGGTTTTGAACCAGAATCCCGGCGTGCGCCCGGATACGCGTGCCAAAGTGCTGGCGGCCATCGACATCTGCGACTATCAGCCCAACCTGCTGGCGCGCCAGCTGCGCACTTCGCAAAGCCATATGTTGTTAGTGCTGATTCCCGACATCACCAATCCGTTCTGCTCACGCGTGGTTCAGGGCATTGAAGCCGAAGCTGAAGCGCAGGGTTACCACATTCTGCTGTGTAACTCAGGATCGCAGCTGCGGCGCGAAGCGGCCTACATTGCGTTGCTCACCGGCAAAGTGGTCGACGGCGTGATCACCATGGATGCCGCCAGCAGCCTGCATGAGCTGAAAGAATTGATTGGCGATCAGCCTTGGGTGCAGTGCGCGGAATACGATCCGTCGATCGCCGCCTCAAGCGTGGCGATTGATAATAAAGAAGCGGCTTTCGAAACCGTGCGTTATCTGGCGAGCAAAGGCCGACGTCGTATTGCGCTGGTGAACTGTGATATGCGCTACCTCTATTCACATAAGCGTGAAGAGGGATATCGCGCGGCGCTGGAGCAGCTGGATCTCAGCTGGTGCGGTGTGGCTTATGCCGAGAATATCACCTGCGAAGCGGGCAGTGCGGCTTTGCGCGAACTGCTCACGCAGCCGGAACCGCCGGATGCGGTGTTTGCGGTATCAGATGTGTTGGCGGTCGGCGTCATCCACGCGGCGTTGGAAGCAGGTTTACGCGTGCCGGAAGATTTAGCGGTGGTGGGATTTGATGGCATCAACTTTACCAGCAGCCTGAATCCACCGCTGACCACGATTGAGCAGCCGATGAATCGTATGGGTGTGCGCAGCGTACAGCTGTTGCTGCAACGCATCCGCCAGCCTAACGCGTCGGTGGTCCATGAAGTGTTGCCGTGGAAGCGCGTTGAACGCGCTTCCAGCTAACTTAGCGCCAAATCAGCAATACGCAGGCAGCGGTGAGCAAGCCCATCGCCAGATTGAAGATTTTCCACGCGCGTGGGCTGCGCAGCAGACGTCCAATCAGCGAGCCAAAGCCCATCCAGATCACCCCGGAAACCACGTTCACCATGAACATGCCGATGCTGATTGCCACCACCGAATGCAGATATTCGCTGCCCGCCAGGCTGAAGCTGGCCACCGCGCCGAGCGCCATCAGCCACGCTTTCGGGTTGATCAACTGCAGCAAGCCGCCTTGCCAGAAAGGCATCTGCTTCACCGTGACAGCGTCGGTTTCCAGTTTTTCATACTCGGCGCTGGCGATTTTCCATGCCAGCCACAGCAGATAAAGGCTACCGGCAATCTTCAGGATGAGATGCAGCGAGGGATAAAGCAGGATGAGGCCGCCGATGCCAAATGCCACCATTAGCAACATGACTTGCATACCAATCATGATACCAATCAGCAGCGGAATGGTGCGCAGGAAGCCAAAATTAGCACCCGAGGCGGTAAGTAACATATTATTGGGCCCGGGCGTGATGGCCGCGACCCAGAGAAAACCTAACATTGATAAAAAAAGACTCAGTTCCATGTATATTCGGGTGCTCCTCACCCAGTAAAGCGAACAACCCATCGAAGCTATCAGCGACTTATGCATCAGACAAGCCTTTACCCAAGCTATTTTGATCGCCCCAGCGGCGAGCGTTTTAAACCCCTGCGCGGATTCAGTAACGCGCATCTGCAAACGCTGCTGCCGCGTATTCTGCGGCGCCGCGTTACGTTACGTCCGCACTGGCAGCGTCTTGACCTGCCGGACGGCGATTTTGTCGATTTAGCGTGGAGTGAAGATCCGGCGCAGGCGCGTCATAAACCGCGCATGGTGATGTTTCACGGACTGGAAGGCAGCTTTCGCAGCCCGTATGCGCACGGCCTGATGCAGGCGTGTCAGGCACGCGGCTGGCTGGCGGTGGTAATGCACTTTCGCGGCTGCAGCGGCGAGCCTAATCGCTTAAAGCGCATCTATCACTCCGGTGAAACCGAAGACGCCACCTACTTCCTTCACTGGCTGCAGCGCGAATGGGGCAGCGTGCCCACCGCCGCCGTCGGCGTTTCGCTGGGCGGCAACATGCTTGCTTGCCTGCTGGGTCAGCAAGGTCACGATGCACCGATTGATGCTGGCATCGCCATCTCAGCGCCGCTGGCGCTCGAGCCGTGCAGCGGCAAGCTGGATGTGGGTTTTTCACGCTTTTATCAGCACTATTTACTGACGCAGCTGAAAAAGAACGCCACGCGCAAACTGCGCGCCTGGCCTGGCACGCTGCCGGTCGATCTCAGCCAGTTACGTGCTTTCCGCCGCTTACGCGAGTTCGATGATGCGATAACCGCACGTGCGCACGGTTTTATTGACGCCAACGACTATTATCAACGAGCCAGCGCGATGCCGTTGCTGACCGGCGTGCGTAAACCGCTGTTGATCATTCACGCGCAAGACGATCCCTTTATGACCGATGCCGTTATTCCGCAACCTGACCAGCTGTCAGCCTCCATTCAGTATCAGCTGACGCAGCAAGGCGGCCACGTCGGTTTCGTCGGCGGCACCGTTCTTAAACCGAAAATGTGGCTGGAACAGCGCGTGCCCGACTGGCTCTCAACCTATCTGGATGTGTAATTTTGATTATTCCCTGGCAAGAACTCGAAGCGGACACGCTGGAAAACCTGATTGAAACCTTCGTGTTACGCGAAGGCACTGATTACGGCGAGCAGGAACGCAGTTTGCTGCAAAAAGTCGCCGACGTACGCCGCCAACTGGAGCGCGGCGACGTGGTGCTGGTGTGGTCGGAACTGCATGAATCGATCAATATTATGCCGAAGGGTGAATTCCGCGGCTGATGCACCCCGCGGCAATTCGTGGTAACAATGCTCATCGCCGGACTTCACAGGGAGCTCTGT
The DNA here is from genome assembly GCF_042666835.1 of Pantoea sp. GCM10028869. NCBI lineage: Bacteria > Pseudomonadati > Pseudomonadota > Gammaproteobacteria > Enterobacterales > Erwiniaceae > Pantoea > Pantoea sp. GCM10028869. The sequence goes on from NZ_JBHTGO010000008.1 coordinate 19,021, forward strand.
TATGTCAGCCAGGCATCCAATTATTGCCGTCACCGGTTCCAGCGGCGCCGGAACCACCACCACCAGCCTCGCCTTCCGTAAGATTTTCCAGCAGCTGAATTTGCATGCGGCGGAACTCGAAGGCGACAGTTTCCATCGCTACACACGTCCGGAAATGGACATGGCGATCCGCAAGGCGCGCGATCTCGGGCGTCACATCAGCTACTTCGGTCCGGAAGCCAACGACTTCGGCCTGCTGGAGCAAACGTTTAAACATTACGGCCAAACCGGCCTTGGCGAATCGCGCAAATATCTGCATACCTACGATGAAGCCGTGCCGTGGAATCAGGTGCCGGGCACCTTTACGCCGTGGCAGCCGCTGCCGGAAAACACCGATGTGCTGTTCTATGAAGGCTTACACGGCGGCGTGGTCACGCAGCAGCAAAATGTGGCGGAGCATGTCGATCTGCTGGTTGGCGTGGTGCCGATTGTTAACCTTGAGTGGATTCAGAAGCTGGTGCGTGACACCAGCGAGCGCGGCCATTCACGCGAAGCGGTGATGGATTCGGTGGTACGGTCAATGGAGGATTACATTAACTTCATCACGCCACAGTTCTCGCGCACCCACATTAACTTCCAGCGCGTGCCGACCGTTGATACCTCAAACCCGTTTGCCGCACGCGAAATTCCGTCGCTCGACGAAAGCTTCGTGGTGATCCATTTCCGTGGTCTGGAAGGCATCGCGTTCCCCTATCTGCTGGCGATGATTCAGGGATCGTTTATTTCCCACATCAATACGCTGGTGGTGCCGGGTGGCAAAATGGGATTGGCGATGGAGCTGATTATGCTGCCGCTGGTACAGCGACTGATTGAAGGGAAGCGGATTGAATAAGCAAAGTTATTCCGTAGCGGCGCAATTTATTGCGCCGCTACAACCCGAGTTATAACTCGATCACCTCATAGCTATGGGTAATTTCCACGCCTTTACCCAGCATGATCGCTACCGAACAATATTTTTCCGCTGACAGATCAACCGCGCGCGAAACGGCCTTATCACTCAACGCTTTACCGCTAACGATAAAATGCAGGTTGATGTGAGTAAAAATGCGTGGCGCTTCTTCACGGCGTTCCGATGTGAGCTTCACTTCGCAATCGGCCACATCGCTGCGCCCTTTTTGCAGGATCGACACCACATCAATAGCGCTACAGCCGCCCGCGGCCATCAGCACCATCTCCATTGGACTTGGCGCTTTATCACCGGAATTACCATCCATCAATACCTGATGGCCGGATGAGGATTCTCCGAGAAAGGTAAGACCTTCCACCCATTTCACTCGTGCCTGCATGATTCTTTCTCCTGAAGCGGCGGTTTTGCCGCCAGAGTACGCTTTCACCTGACAAACAGCAATCCAGAGTAATCCCCCTTCTGCTGAAGCGAGACAACACAAGACAGCTCGCAAAAGCTGTGCTACAAACAGTGCTGAAAATATTTTCGTCATTACAGACGAAGGCCGGAAGAATCAAAAGCGTAGCTTAAGAGTCCACCCGGAATAATTTTTCCTTTACTGGAAACGCTCGACGATTAAACCGCCTGACAGGGAAAAAATGCCCCCTGTGTTTTGGGCACGATTACAACAGAGGATAATAGCGAATGGTTCTCGGCAAACCGCAAACAGACCCTACACTCGAATGGTTCCTGTCCCATTGCCATATTCACAAATATCCATCCAAAAGCACGCTCATCCATCAGGGTGAGAAAGCGGAAACGCTGTACTACATCGTAAAAGGTTCCGTAGCGGTACTGATTAAAGATGAAGAAGGCAAAGAGATGATTCTCTCCTACCTCAATCAGGGGGATTTCATCGGCGAACTCGGTCTTTTCGAAGAAGGCCAGGAACGTAGTGCTTGGGTGCGTGCGAAGTCTGCCTGCGAAGTGGCTGAAATTTCATACAAAAAATTCCGTCAGCTGATTCAGGTAAACCCGGATATTTTAATGCGACTTTCGTCGCAAATGGCGCGTCGTCTGCAAGTGACATCTGAGAAAGTGGGCAACCTTGCCTTCCTCGATGTCACCGGACGTATTGCGCAAACGCTGCTAAATCTGGCCAAACAGCCAGATGCGATGACTCACCCAGACGGGATGCAAATCAAAATCACCCGTCAGGAGATTGGTCAGATCGTGGGCTGCTCACGCGAAACCGTGGGTCGTATCCTGAAAATGCTGGAAGATCAGAACCTGATCTCCGCACACGGTAAAACCATCGTCGTTTACGGCACCCGCTAATTTCTTCTCACCCACGGCGTGATGGCAACATCGCGCCGTTTCTATTTGCGATGAGCTGATGTGGCGCCGAATCATCTATCATCCCGAAGTTAACTATGCGCTGCGGCAAACGCTGGTGCTGTGCCTGCCTGTGGCTCTCGGTTGGCTGTTTGGCGATCTGCAAAAAGGTCTGCTGTTCTCGTTAGTGCCGGCCTGCTGCAACATGGCGGGACTGGATACGCCGCACAAACGCTTCTTCAAACGCCTGATTGTGGGTGGTTCGCTGTTTGCCACCGGCAGTTTCCTGATGCAAATCCTCACCGCTTACCAGATTCCGCTGCCGCTGATTTTGCTGGCGCTGCCGCTGCTGATTGGCGTAACCGGCGAAATCGGCCCGCTGCACGCGCGCCTGCTGCCCGCCACACTCATCGCCGCCATCTTTACGCTCAGCTTAGTGGGACGCATGCCGATGTGGGTGCCGCCGCTGCTCTATATTGGCGGCACGCTGTGGTACGGCTTGTTCAACTGGTTCTGGTTCTGGCTGTGGAAAGAGCAGCCGATGCGCGAATCGCTCAGCCTGCTGTTCCGCGAGCTGGCGGATTACTGCGATGCCAAATACACCTTACTGACGCAGCTGACCGATCCGGAGAAAGCGCTGCCGCCGCTGCTGGCGCGCCAGCAAAAGGCGGTCGATCTCATCACCACCTGCTATCAGCAAATGCATATGCTGTCGGCGAGCCGCGATAACAGCCACAAACGCCTGACGCGCGCTTTCCAGGTTGCGCTGGATTTACAGGAACACATCTCCGTGAGTTTGCATCAGCCCGAAGAGGTGCAGAAGCTGGTTGAGGAGAGCCACGCCGAAGCGGTGATTCGCTGGAACGCCAAGATTATCTCGGCGCGGCTGCGCGTGCTGGCGGATGCGATTCTCTACCATCAGCTGCCGGACCGTTTTCACATGGAGAAACAGCTCGGCGCGCTGGAGAAAATTGCACGCCAGCATCCGGATAATCCGGTCGGCAACTTCTGCCTGTACCACTTCAGTCGCATCGCCCGCGTGTTGCGTACGCAGAAGCCGCTCTACACGCGTGACCTGATGGCCGATCGCCAGCGCCGTTTGCCGCTGTTGCCGGCGCTGCGCAGTTATCTGTCATTCAAATCCACCGCGTTACGCACCGCAGCCCGCTTCGCTGTGATGCTGATGTTTGGCAGCTCGCTGGCGCTGTTCTTCAACATCCCCAAACCTTACTGGATTCTGATGACCATCATGTTCGTCAGCCAGAACGGTTACAACGCCACGCGCGTGCGTATTCAGCACCGTGCGCTGGGCACTTTCGCCGGATTGCTGATCGCCGCCGCGTCGCTGCAGCTGGCGGTGCCGGAATCGATCACGCTGCTGTTTATGCTGGGGATTACGCTGGCGAGCTATCTGATCACGCGGAAATATTATGGCTGGTCGATGATTGGCTTTACCGTCACGGCGGTGTATTCGCTGCAATTGCTGTCGCTGAACGGCGCGCAGTTTCTGCTGCCGCGCATGATGGATACCTTGATGGGCTGTTTAATTGCCTTCGCCGGGATGATTTGGCTGTGGCCGCAGTGGCAAAGCGGGCTGCTGCGCAAGAACGCGCACGATGCGCTGGAAGCCTATCAGGAGGCGCTGCAACTGCTGCTGGGGCCGGAACAGTCGCCCGATAAACTGGCTTATCAGCGCATAAAGGTTAATCAGGCGCACAACGCGCTGTTCAACTCATTGAACCAGGCATCGAGCGAGCCGGGCTTTAACCTGCAATATCTGAAAGATATGCGCATGTGGGTTACGCACAGTCAGTTCATCGTCGAGCATATTAATGCCATGACGATTCTGGCGCGCGAGCACACCATGCTGACATCGAAGCTGGCAGAAGGTTATCTGCAATCCTGTGAAATCGCGCTGCAGCGTTGTCAGCAGCGGCTGGCGTATGACGGTCCGGGCAACGACAGCAATATTCTGGAAGCGCCGGAGAATCTTAATGAAGGGCCGGTGACGATTGTCGAACAGCATGTGAAGCGGATCTTGCAGCACCTCAGCGTAATGCACACCATCTCTTCGCTGGCGTGGAGCCAGCGACCGCATCATGGCCGCTGGCTCAAGGTGTTACGTCCGAAAGCGGATTAAGCGGCCAGCACCTTCTCAATCGCGCTGGCGAAACGCGTCATGCCTTCGGCGATATCGGTCGGTTCAATCACCAGCGACGGCACAAAACGGATCACGTCAGTACCGGCGGTGAGAATCATCAGCCCTTCCGCGGCGGAAGCGTTGAGGATGTCACGCGCTTTGCTGGCGAACTGCGGCTTCAGCGCGGCACCAATCAACAGACCTTTGCCGCGAATCTCGCTGAAGATAGCGAATTTGCTGTCGATGGCTTGCAGCGCTTCAACAAACTGCTGACGACGCGCTTCCACACCTTCCAGCACTTCTGGCGCGTTGATGATGTCCAGCGCGGTTTCAGCGATGGCACACGCCAGCGGATTGCCGCCGTAAGTGGTGCCGTGCACGCCCGGCGCCATTACTGAGGCGATTTCGTTGGTGGTCAACATCGCACTCACCGGGAAACCGCCGCCCAGCGCTTTGGCGGTGGTGAGGATATCGGGCTTGATACCGTAATGTTCATACGCAAAGAGTTTGCCGCTGCGTCCCATGCCGCTCTGCACTTCATCCAGCACCAACAGCGCATGATGTTCATCACAGAGTGCGCGCAGGCCTTGCATAAATTCTGGCGTAGCCGGCATTACGCCGCCTTCGCCCTGAATCGGCTCGACCACGATGGCGCAGGTATGGTCGTCAATCACCGCTTTCACCGCATCGAGATCGTTGAACGGCACATGCACGATATCCGCCGGTTTTGGACCGAAGCCATCAGAATATTTCGGCTGACCGCCCACCGACACGGTGAACAGCGTGCGACCGTGGAAGGCGTTATGGAAGGCGATGATTTTACTTTTGAACGGGCTGTGTTTTTTGCAGGCGTAATAACGCGCCAGCTTGAATGCCGCTTCATTGGCTTCCGCGCCGGAATTACCGAAAAACACCCGATCGGCAAAGGTCGCGGCAATCAGTTTACTCGCCAGACGCAGCGCCGGTTCGTTGGTGAACACGTTGCTGGTATGCCATAGCGTTTCGCCCTGGTTTTTCAGCGTTTCCACCAGCGCCGGATGACAATGGCCCAATGCAGTCACCGCGATACCGCCAGAGAAATCGATATACTCTTTGCCCTGCTGATCCCACACTCGGCTGCCTTTACCTTTTACCGGCACAAACTGCGCAGGTGCATAAACAGGCAAAATTACGTTATCGAACGTTTCCCGGGTTACCGCTAGTTTTTCCGCTGCCATTGACGACCTCATCGGGTTATTTGTTGAGCTGATGTGAAATTATAATCACAAAATATGCATAAAAAGTCACACGAAGGCAAACATAAGTTACGCGTTGAGGAAATTAGCCAGCAGCTGATGCCCTTGCTCACTGAGGATGCTTTCCGGATGGAACTGCACGCCTTCCAGCGGCAAGCTGCGATGGCGGAAGCCCATGATCTCATCCGGCTGGCCGTCGCGCAGGCTCCACGCGGTGACTTCAAACTCAGCGGGCAGCGTATCGCGCGCCACAATCAATGAGTGATAGCGGGTCACGGTAAGCGGATTATTCAGATCACGAAACACACCTTGGTTGGTGTGCTGAATCAGCGAGGTTTTGCCATGCATCACCTGCCGCGCGCGTACCACCTGCGCGCCATAGGCTTGCGCAATCGCCTGATGTCCAAGGCAAACGCCGAGGATCGGCAAGCGCCCGGCAAAATGGCGAATAGCCGCGAGCGAGATGCCAGATTGATCCGGCGTACATGGGCCCGGCGAAATCACCAGATGCGTCAGCGGCAGCGCTGCCATCTCATCCAGCGTAATGGCGTCGTTGCGCACCACACGCACATCCGCGCCCAGCTCGCAGAAGTATTGGTAGAGATTCCAGGTGAAGGAGTCGTAGTTATCGATTAGCAGCAGCATAGTAGGTCGTAGCAGTGTGTCATTGCGGGCAACTGGCGCAAGAAAGGTCGCAAAAAAGCCATGTTAACACCTTCAATCTTAATACCCGCTAGCTGACGAAAAAGATTCTGATTACTCTCGCACCCAGTGCTATATTTTGGAGAGTGACTATGTCAGCTACAACGCGAGTATTCAAAACCAAATGGTTCAGTAAGCAAGCCCGTCGGCATCTCATTGGCGATAAAGAACTTTGTCGGGCAATTACAGCAGTAAAACTGGGTTATGCCGATGATTTGGGTGGTGGCGTATTTAAAAAGCGTCTGCAGCAAAATCGCGATCGCGCCATCATTCTGGCCAAAGGGGGTAAAAACTGGATTTATACCTTTTTATTTGCCAAACAGGATCAGAGCAACCTGAGTGAAAGCGAACTTGAGGGCTTTCGTGAGCTGGCAAAACAATACTCGCTGATTTCGAATGAGGCTCTGAATCGGCTGCTCGCCGTTCGGGAGTTAGTGGAGATGTGTCATGACCATAACGCGTAAATTTAAAAGTCCGGCTTTTGCAGCCATTCACAGCGCGGCATCCGGATTGTTTGAAGTAGATGCCATCAGCAAACAGAGCATGCGTGATTTTGATGAACGTTGCCTGAGCGATGTCGCCGCGCTCGATGCGCAGGCGATTAAGAACTTGCGCGAGAATTTGAATGTTAGTCAGCCGGTTTTTGCCCGCTATCTCAACACCAGTGTGTCAACCGTGCAGAAATGGGAAACCGGGGCTAAACGCCCCGGCGGAATCTCTCTTAAGCTATTGTCCGTGGTGCAAAAACACGGGCTTGAAGTGTTACTGTAAAACCTTCGCCGGGCTCACCACTTTCGCAAACTGCGCGGTAAGCGGTGCCAGATCGCCGGCGACGCCCGCCGAGATCGCAGCGCGCCACGCATCACGTTCGAGTGTTTCCCACGAAAGCTGATACCCGGCATGCAGTGCCAACTGCTCGAAGAAGATGCGCTGCGCGCGGCCATTGCCGGCGCGGAACGGATGCAGCACGAAGATCTCACAATAGTAATGTGCGATACGCGCCACGAACGCTTCCTGCTCAAGGTCAGCCAGGCCGCGCTCTTCCTCCAGCGCCTGCATCAGCGTGTTGCCCTCTTTCTCGATGTATTCGCAATGACAATACGGCGTTTCATCGCGCCAGATATCAATGGTGCGCAATTCTCCCGCCCAGCTGTAGAGATCCTGAAACAGCGTGCGATGAATATGGCAAAGACGTGGCAAACCGATGCTGCGCTGGCCAAGTTCTAACGTCGCCAGGCGCGCGGTGCTGAAAGCCAGTTCCGCTTTGCGCAGCTGGGCTTCATCATGAATATCGAGGCGATTCTTCAACACATTGTCGTTGTGCCACAAATAGGGATCGCGTACCGCTAAGCTGTTATCCACCATATTGCCTCCTCAGCGACTCGAGTCGCTCCTCAGCATGTTCGGCATCGATAAGAGCTTCGCTATAGGTATATCCGGCCAGTCGACAGCTGGCCTGGTAGCTCGCAGCACGGCGCTGCTGCCACAAAGTGGCTTTCTGTTTCTCAGTGAGTTTGCTAGTCATAGCGCCTCCGGCAAGCAATGAGCCCTAAGTATAAGCAGCAATTTTTTGCTTTGCCGGAGAGCCAATGATGCGCCATGCGAAAATGGCGCGTTTCAGAATTAAGGCAGGACTTTGGCGGAGAGGATAACAATCGGTTTTGACGGCACATTTTGGTACGGTCCCACATCTTTGGTAGGGACCTGCGCAATCTTGTCGATCACATCCTGGCCTTTCACAACTTTACCAAATACCGCATAGCCGAAATCACGCTGACCGTGATCGAGGAACGCATTATCGGCTACGTTGAGGAAAAACTGGCTGGTGGCGCTGTCTTTATCTGCGGTACGCGCCATCGAAATGGTGCCGCGCAGATTACGCAAGCCGTTGTCGGCTTCGTTCTTGATCGGCGCTACCGTTTGCTTCTGCTGCATGTCGGTAGTGAAACCGCCGCCCTGAATCATAAAGCCAGGAATAACGCGGTGGAAAATGGTGTTGTTGTAGAAACCATTGTTGACGTAATCAACAAAGTTTTTCACCGAAACCGGGGCTTTCTGGTTGTTCAGTTCGAGTTCAATATTGCCCGCAGAGGTGGTGAGCAGCACATGAGGATCGCCTTTTGCGGCGAGCGCGGCAGACGATACGGAAGAGAGCGCTAACAGGGCAACCGCCGCTGTAAAAGTACGTTTAAGCATGAAAGATTCCTTACCATGGAGAGCTAGCTCAAAAACGAGATTGATTGTAAAGAGCATGTGATCCAAGAGCCAGCGTTTTACCGATATTTACGCGGATGTTGCTATTGTCATACTTTTGCCGTCACGCAATCATTTGCGTGATGAAAATCACACTCTCAATGAAATATTTCCGCCTTGTTACACTCGTTGTTTATTAAGATCACAGCAACACTTACAATTCATGACACTTTTGCCACCTTCGGCGCTTAACAGGTTCAGAACATGACAAACCGTAATCGCATTGGCCTTACCTGGATTAGCTATTTCTCCTATGCGCTCACCGGCGCACTGGTGATCGTTACCGGTATGGTGCTGGACAATATCGCGCAGTATTTCCAGCGCCCTATTTCAGAAATGAGCAACACCTTCACATTCCTCAATGCGGGCATTTTGGTGTCGGTGTTCCTGAACGCCTGGCTGATGGTGATTGTGCCGTTGAAGCGCCAGCTGATCTTTGGCTTTGTGCTGATGATCCTCGCCGTTGCCGGCCTGATGACCAGCCACGATCTCACTGTCTTCTCGCTGTGCATGTTCATCCTCGGCGTCGTCAGCGGCATCACGATGTCGATCGGTACCTTCCTGATCACCCATCTGTACGATGGCCGTCAGCGCGGCGCACGTCTGCTGTTTACCGATTCGTTCTTCAGCATGGCGGGCACCATCTTCCCGATCATCGCCGGAATCTTGCTGGCGCGCGCGTTGCCGTGGTATTGGGTTTACGCCTGCATCGGCATCATTTATGTCGCGATCTTTGTGCTGACGCTGTTCATTGAGTTCCCGGTGCTGAAAAGCGAAGCGGCTAAGCCAGGCGTTGAGAAAGAGAAATGGGGCATCGGCGTGCTGTTCCTGTCGATTGCGGCATTGTGCTACATCCTCGGCCAGCTTGGCTTCATCTCGTGGGTGCCGGAATACGCTACCAAATCGATGGGCATGGATATCGCCGCTGCCGGTCAGCTGGTGGGTAACTTCTGGACCGCGTACATGGTCGGCATGTGGGTGTTCAGCTTCGTGCTGCGCTTCTTCGATCTGCAGCGCATCCTGATGGTGCTGGCGGCGCTGGCAACCGGCTTGATGTACTGGTTCGTCACCTCCAAAGACGCCAGCATGCTGCACTGGATCATCATGACGCTGGGCTTCAGCTCCAGCGCGATTTACACCACCATCATCACGCTGGGATCGCTGCAAACCAAAGTCTCTTCACCGAAGCTGGTGAACTTCATCCTGACCTGCGGCACCGTCGGCACCATGTTGACCTTCGTAGTAACCGGCCCAATCGTGGCGCAAGGTGGCGCACATGCTGCGCTCTCAACGGCTAACGGTTTGTACGCCGTGGTGTTTGTGATGTGTGTTCTGCTCGGCTTTGTGACCAAACATCGCCAGCACGGTCACGTCACCCACTAAGTTTGACGGGCGGACCGCAGTCCGCCCTGCTCTTCAACGTTTGAAGGTTACCGCTTCTTTTCCCGCTAAATAGATCTCGCTGCTGGCGGGCTGCGTCGCAGCGACCAATACACCTTTACGCACTGAATAACGCACCGGCACCTGACGCCGCACCGCATCAAATCCACTCTCCGCCGGCAGAATAATCAGACTGGCATCATTACCTGCCTCAATACCGTAATTCGCCAGCTGCAGGGTTTTGGCGCTGTTGGCGGTAATCAGCTGCAATCCATTATCAATCTGCTCGTAACCCATCAGCTGACAGACATGCAATCCCATGTGCAGCACCTGCAGCATGCTGGCAGTGCCGAGCGGATACCAGGGATCGAACACATCATCGTGGCCAAAGCAGACGTTGATATTCGCTTCCAGCAACTCTTTCACCCGCGTGATGCCGCGACGTTTCGGATAGCTATCAAAGCGCCCTTGCAGATGGATATTCACCAGCGGATTGGCGACAAAGTTGATATTTGAGAGCTTAAGCAGACGGAACAGCCGCGACGTGTAGGCATTGTTGTAGGAGTGCATCGCCGTGGTGTGGCTGGCGGTGACGCGCTCGCCGTTGCCATCGCGGTGTGCCAGCGCCGCCACGGTTTCGACAAAGCGCGACTGCTCATCGTCGATCTCGTCGCAGTGCACATCCACCAGCCGATCGTAGCGATTAGCCAGCGCAAAGGTTTTATGCAGCGACTCCACGCCGTATTCGCGGGTGAATTCGTAGTGCGGAATCGCACCTACCACATCCGCGCCCATGCGTAGCGCCTCTTCCAGCAACGCTTCGCCGTTGGGATAAGAGAGAATGCCTTCCTGCGGAAACGCCACAATCTGGATGTCGATCCACGGCGCCATTTCCGCTTTCACCTCCAGCATCGCTGTTAACGCGGTCAGCGTGGGATCGGAGACATCGACGTGAGTCCGCACATGCTGAATCCCATTGGCGATTTGCCACTTCAGGGTTTGCTGCGCGCGCTGTTTCACATCGTCATGGCTCAGTAGCGCTTTGCGCTCCGCCCAGCGTTCGATGCCTTCAAACAGCGTGCCGGATTGGTTCCAGGCGGGTTCGCCAGCGGTTTGCGTGGTATCGAGGTGAATATGCGGCTCGATAAACGGCGCGCTCGCCAGTCCGCCCTCCGCATCCAGCGCGTCAGGCTGGGCTGCGGTTTGCGGCGGCTGTGGGCGAATTTGCGTAATCTTGCCGTTGGCGATTTCGATCTGCCACAAGCCTTGCTGGCCCGCTAAGCGCAGGTTGTTGATCCACTTCAGTGACGGGTCGGCCATGCCTTACTCCTGTAAAACACAAAACCTAAAGCTAGCATGAAAACCCCTGTCACCGCGGGCACATTCCGTAGCGGTGCAATTTATTGCGCGATGAATCGTGCCGCTACGGAATGTGCGGCGAAGAAATGATTAGGTAATTATCAACCAAATAAGCCACTTAACTAATTCGTTCAAAATCAGTTACATAACTCGAAATAGGTATATAAGGGTGCGCTTGATGTATATCAATAAGTTCCAAAAGCGCCGCGCTAAGGTAGGCGCAGATACCGCAATTTTTGAGGCAAGCATGAGCAAGCACAGTGTCGTTATTATTGGCAACGGCATGGTCGGCCACCGCTTTATAGAAGAACTTATCGATAAAGATGAATCTAATCAGTTTGCGATAACCGTTTTCTGTGAAGAACCTCGCGTCGCCTATGACCGCGTCCACCTTTCCGCCTATTTTTCCCATCACACCGCCGAAGAACTCTCACTGGTTCGCGAAGGGTATTACGAAAAGCATCAGGTAAAGCTGCTGCTCGGCGAACGCGCCATCACCATTAACCGCGATGAAAAACTGATTCACTCGAATAGCGGTCGCGCGGTGCATTACGACACGCTGATTTTCGCCACCGGCTCTTATCCGTGGATTCCACCGATTACCGGCGCGGAAGGCAGTGATTGCTATGTCTATCGCACCATTGAAGATCTCAACGCCATTGAAGCCTGTTCACGCCGCAGCAAACGCGGCGCGGTAATTGGCGGCGGCCTGTTGGGACTGGAAGCGGCAGGCGCGCTGAAAAACCTCGGCGTCGAAACCCACGTCATTGAGTTCGCGCCGGTGCTGATGGCGGAACAGCTCGATCCGCAAGGCGGCGAGCAGCTGCGTCGCAAGATCGAGCAGATGGGCGTGCGCGTTCACACCGGCAAAAACACCCAGCAGATCGTCCATCACGCGCAAGGCGGTAAAACGCTGGAGTTTGCTGACGGCAGCGCGCTGGATGTCGATTTCATCGTCTTCTCCACCGGCATTCGCCCGCAAGACAAGTTGGCCAAACAGTGCGGTCTGCAGCTGGGCGCGCGCGGCGGTATCGCCATTGACGATCATTGCCAGACCAGCGATGCGGATATCTTCGCCATTGGTGAGTGTGCCGCCTGGCAGAACCGTATTTATGGCTTAGTCGCGCCAGGCTACAAAATGGCGCAGGTCGCCAGCGATCGGCTGGTTGGCCGCGACAACGCGTTTGCCGGAGCAGATATGAGCGCCAAGCTGAAACTGCTGGGCGTTGATGTCGGTGGCATTGGTGATGCGCATGGCCGCACGCCGGGCGCGCGCAGCTTCGTGTGGCTTGATGAGCAGAAAAATATCTATAAGCGCCTGATCGTCAGCGAAGATAACCGCACGCTGCTGGGCGCGGTGCTGGTCGGTGACACCAGCGATTACGGCAATCTGCTGCAGCTGGCGCTGAATAACATCGCGCTACCGGAAAATCCGACGTTGCTGATCCTGCCTGCGGGCAGCGGCGAGAAGCCGGTAATGGGGGCTGATGCGCTGCCGGACAGCGCGCAAATCTGTTCCTGCTTCGACGTCAGCAAAGGCGATATCGTCAAAGCGGTGCAAGGCGGTTGCCACACCGTCGCAGCGCTGAAAACCGAAACCCGCGCCGGCACCGGCTGCGGCGGCTGTATTCCGTTGATTACTCAGGTGCTGAACGCTGAATTGAGCCGTCAGGGCATCGAAGTGAACAATCATTTGTGTGCGCACTTCCCCTATTCGCGTCAGGAGCTGTATCACCTGATTCGCGTGGAAGAGATCACATCGTTCGACGCGCTGCTGGCGAAATATGGTCAGGGCTACGGCTGCGAGGTGTGTAAACCGACGGTTGGTTCACTGCTGGCTTCCTGCTGGAACGAATATGTGCTGAAGCCACAGCTCGCACCGCTGCAGGACAGCAACGATCTGTTCCTCGGCAATATTCAGAAAGACGGTACTTACTCGGTGATCCCGCGCTCGGCCGGAGGCGAAATCACGCCGGAAGGATTGATGGCGATTGGCGCCGTGGCGCGCCAGTACAATCTCTACACCAAAATCACTGGCTCGCAGCGTATTGGCCTGTTTGGAGCGCAGCGCGATGATCTGCCGGCGATCTGGACGCAGCTGATTGATGCCGGTTTTGAAACCGGACAAGCGTATGCCAAAGCGCTGCGCATGGCGAAAACCTGCGTTGGCAGCATCTGGTGCCGCTTTGGCGTAGGCGATAGCCTCGGCTTCGGCATTGAGCTGGAGCATCGCTACAAAGGCATTCGTACCCCGCACAAGATGAAGTTTGGCGTCTCCGGCTGCACGCGCGAATGCGCCGAAGCGCAGGGCAAAGACGTGGGTATCATCGCCACCGAGAAGGGCTGGAACCTGTATGTGTGCGGCAATGGCGGCATGAAGCCACGTCACGCCGATTTGCTGGCTGCCGATCTTGATCGCGATACGCTGCTGCACTATCTCGACCGCTTCATGATGTTCTACATCCGCACCGGCGATCGCCTGCAGCGCACCTCGCTGTGGCTGGAAAGCATGGAAGGCGGCATTGACTATCTACGCAGCGTGATTATTGATGACAAACTCGGTCTGAATACGCAGCTGGAAACGGAGCTGGCGCGTCTGCGCGCGGCAGTGGAATGTGAATGGACCGCGACGCTGCAGGATCCGCAGCAGCAGCGTCACTTCCGCACTTTCATCAACAGCGATCGCCGCGATCCGCTGGTACAGCACATCAACCAACGCGATCAGCATCGTCCGGCGCAACCCGCCGAGCGCATTGCGGTCACTCTGATTGAGGAGATCGACGCATGAGCCAGTGGCATTCGGTGTGTGAACTCAGCCAAATTCTGCCTGCGACCGGCGTATGTGCGCTGATCAAAGGCCAGCAGATTGCCCTCTTCCGTCCGCACGACGATGAGCAACTCTACGCCTTGAGCAATATCGATCCTTTCGCCCAAGCCAGCGTGTTGTCACGCGGTCTGATTGCGGAGCACCAGCAGGCGCTGTGGGTGGCGAGTCCACTGAAGAAACAGCGCTTCCGCCTGAGCGATGGCTTGTGTCTGGAAGACGAAGCGTGCTCGGTGGCGAGCTATCCGGTGCGCGTTCGCGATGGCAAGGTCGAGATCTGCGCCTGACAGCATTCCTTCACTTTATGAGACGTCACTATGTTTACTGACACCCTGAATAAATGCGCCGCCAACGCGGCGCGCATTGTGCGTACGGCGCAGCACAGCCCGCTGGCCTTCTGGATCAGCTCGGCGATGGCGGGCGCTTACGTTGGCCTGGCGATTATCCTGATCTTCACGCTCGGCAATCTGGTCGATCCGGCTTATCGTCCGCTGCTGATGGGCGCGACTTTCGGTATCGCTTTAACGCTGGTGATCATCGCTGGTTCCGAGTTGTTCACCGGCCACACCATGTTCCTGACCATCGGCGTCAAAGCCGGCAGCATCAAGCAAGGCCAGATGTGGTGCGTGCTGCCGCAAACCTGGCTGGGTAATCTTGTCGGTTCAGTATTCGTCGCGCTGATTTATTACTATGCGGCGGGACCGCTGCTGCCAAATGCCGGATCGCTGCTGCACAGCGCGGCGCTGGCAAAAACCACGCAGCCAGCCATGGCGCTGTTCTTTAAAGGCGCGCTCTGTAACTGGCTGGTCTGTCTGGCGATTTGGATGGCGGTGCGTACCGAAGGCACGGCGAAGTTCATCGCCATCTGGTGGTGTTTGCTGGCGTTCATCGCTTCCGGCTACGAACACTCGATTGCCAACATGACGGTCTTTGCGCTGTCGTGGTTTGGTCAGCATAATGCCGACTTCACGCTAAGCGGCATCGGCCACAACCTGCTGTGGGTGACGCTGGGCAATATGTTCTCCGGCATGGTGCTGATGGGCCTCGGTTACTGGTACGCCACACCGCAGGCGCAGCGCCCGCAGGCCGAAGCGCAAGCCGCGCCGCTCAAAACCGCATAACACTTTTTCAGCCCGCCTTGCGCGGGCTTTTTTCAGGATGAGCTATGGACTACTTTCCGCTGTTTTGCCGCCTGCAAGGCAAGCGCTGTTTGCTGGTGGGCGGTGGCGATGTGGCAGAACGCAAAGCGCGTTTGCTGCTGGACGCCGGTGCCAATTTGCAGGTTGGCGCGCTGGATTTCTCTCCCGCTTTTCAGCAGTGGGCACAACAGGGAAAGTTGACCTTACTCCCCGGCGCGTTTGACGAGCGCTGGCTCGCGGATTGTTGGCTGGTGATTGCCGCCACCGATGATGATGCGGTGAATCAGCAGGTTGGCGATGCGGCTGAGCGGCGGCGCATCTTTTGCAATCTGGTGGATGCGCCGCAGGAAGCCAGCGCGATTATGCCGTCGATTGTTGATCGTTCGCCGCTGCTGATCGCCGTGTCGTCTGGCGGTCGCGCGCCGGTGCTGGCGCGTTTATTGCGTGAAAAACTTGAAGCGATGCTGCCACAACATCTCGGTGAGTTAGCGTCCTTAGCCGGATCGTTGCGCAATCGTGTGAAGCGTAGCTTTAACAGCATGGCGCAGCGGCGCGCTTTCTGGGAGCGCTTCTTCGTGAGCGATCGTCTGGCGCAAACTCTGGCGAATGGTGATCGACCACGCGCCGAGCACATCGTCGAGACCTTGTTCGATGCGCCGCTGTCGCAGCAAGGCGAAGTGGTGCTGGTAGGCGCCGGGCCGGGCGATGCGGGGCTGCTGACGTTGAAAGGTTTGCAGCACATCCAGCAGGCCGATGTTGTGGTGTATGACCGCCTGGTCTCGGCGCCGATTCTTAATCTGGTCCGCCGCGATGCGGAGCGCATCTTTGTCGGCAAACAAGCCGGCAATCACTGCGTACCGCAATCGCAGATCAACCAGGTTTTACTTGAGCAGGCGCAGAGCGGCAAGCGCGTGGTGCGACTAAAAGGTGGCGATCCCTTTATCTTCGGCCGCGGCGGTGAAGAGCTGGAACTGCTGGCGCAGCACAACATCCCGTTTAGCGTGGTGCCGGGCATCACCGCCGCCTCGGGCTGTTCTGCTTACAGCGGTATTCCGCTGACGCATCGCGACCACGCGCAGAGCGTGCGTTTCGTCACCGGCCATTTGCAGCAGCACGGCGAAATTGAGTGGCGCAAGCTGGCGGCTGAACAGCAAACGCTGGTGTTCTATATGGGGCTGGCGCAGGCGCCGGAAATTCAGCAGCAGCTGTTGCAACACGGCATGGATGCTGCCATGCCGGTGGCGATCGTGCAGAATGGCACCACGCCGCAGCAGCGCGTAGAGACCGCAACGCTGGCGGAACTGGCCACGCTGGCGCAGCAGTTTGCCAGTCCGGCTCTGATTATCGTTGGGCGCGTGGTGGAACTGCGTTCTCAGTTACGCTGGTTCTGAAACGGCAAAAAACTGTACAGCGCTGCGCTTTGTCGCCAGACTATGGGCCATCTTTCTCATCAATAAGGAGTTTCCATGCGCGTTGCTTCACGGGTTTGCGCGTTGTTATTGCCGTTAAGCGCGGTTGCTACCGCCGCACCGGTTACCTGGTCGAACGTGGTGGGTGAATGGCAGGTGGTGGCGGTAACGCCTAAGAAGGAAGTCGGTCAGCTGTATATCAAGAATGATCCACAGTTTATGGGCGCGCGCGTGGCGTTTAAGCCGAATGCGATCACCTGGACGCGCGGCACTGCTGAGCGCAGCATCAATCCTTCCGTCGATAACTGCAACGCTAAACCGCGCCTGAGCGCCGCCAATGGCGCGGGCCAGGATCGTGATTTCACCTTCCGTTACGGTTTCAATGTGAGCTGTGGCAATCAGGCGTGGGGACCTGCGCCGGGCGCGGTGATCAGCGTGCTGGCTGACGGTAACGCCCGCCTGTTCTGGGATGGCGCGGAACTGGCGTTACATCGCATCAAATAAAAAACGGCGGGTCAAATGACCCGCCGTTCTGTTCTATTCCGCAAACCGCTTACGGCTGTGCGACAAAACCTACCGCTTCATACACTTTCTTCAGCGTTTCCTGCGCATGAGCGCGGGCTTTTGCTGCGCCATCGCGCATCACCTGATTCAGCAACTCTTCATCGTTACGGAAACGATGATAGCGCTCCTGCAGCTCGGTCAACATGCCGGAAACCGCTTCAGCCACTTCACCTTTCAGATGGCCGTACATTTTGCCTTCGAACTCTTGCTCCAGCTGCGCAATGGTTTTACCGGTCACGCCCGCAAGAATATCCAGCAGGTTTGATACACCGGCTTTCTCTTTGACGTCGTAGCGCACCACTGGCGGCTCGGCGGAGTCGGTTACCGCACGTTTGATCTTCTTCACCACCGCTTTGGTGTCTTCCAGCAGACCAATCACGTTGTTACGGTTGTCGTCTGACTTGGACATTTTTTTGGTCGGCTCAAGCAGCGACATCACGCGTGCACCCGATTTCGGAATGAACGGTTCAGGCACTTTGAACACATCGCCGTACAGCGCATTGAAACGCTGGGCGATATCGCGGCTCAGCTCCAGATGCTGCTTCTGATCTTCGCCAACCGGCACCTGATTGGTTTGATACAGCAGGATATCGGCCGCCATCAGCACCGGATAATCAAACAGGCCTGCGGTGATGTTTTCCGAGTAGCGCGCGGATTTATCTTTGAACTGCGTCATGCGGCTCAGCTCGCCAAAATAGGCGTAGCAGTTCAGCACCCAGCTCAGCTGCGCATGCTCTGGCACGTGCGACTGAACAAAGATGGTGCTTTTTGCCGGGTCGATGCCGCAGGCAAGATAGAGCGCTAAGGTATCCAGCGTGGCTTTACGCAGCGCGGTTGGATCCTGACGTACGGTGATGGCGTGCAGATCGACGATGCAGTAAATGCAGTGAAAATCATCCTGCATCTGCACCCACTGACGCAGCGCACCCATATAGTTGCCAATGGTCAGTTCACCGGAAGGCTGGGCGCCGCTGAAAACGATGGGTTTGCTCATGTTATGTCCTGATAATCACAGCCCGATAGCGGGCAAAAGTTCGTCAAAAGAGTCGAGAGTTAAATCGGGTTGGCTGGTAGCAATCGGCTCGCCGTAGTTGTAGCCGAATGTCATACCGATGTTCGGTACGCCTGCCGCCTGGGCCGCGAGAATATCATTGCGAGAATCGCCGACAAACAGCAATTGTCCCGGAAGCACGCCAAAATGGCCAAGGACGAGGAAAATGGCCGCCGGATGGGGCTTTTTCACAATTACGTCGTCACCGCCGATAATCTGCGTGAAGTACTCAGCAATCCCGAGCGACTTCAGCAGCGGCGCCACAAATGGCGTTGGCTTGTTGGTGACGATCGCCAACGGCAGGCCTTTCGCCTGCAAGGCCGCCAGCGTCTCTACTACCTGCGGGAACAGCGTACTGCCCGCTTCTACCGTTTGCGCGTAATATTTGTCAAACAGCGCACGCGCATCGCGTTGCTCTTCGGCATGCGGCTCGCGTCCCAGCGCCCAGGTCAGCGCGCGGGTCATCATCACGTCAGCGCCGTTACCAATCCAGGTAGAAGCCAATGCCAAACCCGGCGGCGGCAGCTGCAGATCGCTCAGCGCATGATCGATGGCTTGTGCCAGGCCCGGCGCGCTATCGACCAGCGTACCGTCGAGGTCAAACGCCAGCGCGCGGATATCAGTGAAATGAGCCATTAACTTTCTCCAGTTCGCCACGCATCTCATCGATCACTTTTTTGTAATCCGGATGACCGAAGATCGCGGAACCGGCAACAAACATATCGGCACCGGCGGCAGCAATCTGGCCGATGTTATCGATTTTCACGCCGCCATCCACTTCCAGACGAATGTTGTAGCCACTCTCATCAATCAGGCGACGCGCCTGACGCAGTTTGTCGAGCGTACCGGGAATGAAGGATTGACCGCCAAAGCCTGGGTTCACCGACATCAGCAGAATGATGTCCAGCTTATCCATTACATAATCGAGGTAGTGGAGCGGCGTCGCAGGGTTGAACACCAGACCCGCTTTGCAACCATGCTCTTTGATCAGCTGCAGCGTGCGATCAACATGCTCGCTGGCTTCCGGGTGGAAAGTGATGAAGGTGGCGCCCGCTTTAGCGAATTCCGGGATCAATGCATCCACAGGTTTAACCATCAGATGCACATCAATAGGTGCAGTGATGCCGTAATCGCGCAGCGCTTTAAGCACCATCGGCCCCATCGTCAGATTGGGAACGTAGTGGTTATCCATCACATCGAAATGGACCACATCACCACCTGCCGCCAGCGCTTTGGCCGTGTCTTCACCCAAACGCGCGAAGTCAGCAGCCAGAATTGATGGGGCCAGTAAAAATTGTTTCATCCGATTCTCCCAATTTTGTGCGCCAGCCTGAGCTGGCGTAATGCCTTGGTCGCGGACGAAACAGGCTAGCGGAAAAGCGCTAGCAGTTCGTCGACTTGCGTGCGACCACTTATGCTTCGGCTGATGGAACGCCGGGCTTTGACTATGTGTAAATCCGCATTCTGATACCACTCACGCGTGAGTACCGTATCGTGGTTTGAAATCAGTACCGGGATGCGATTTTGCTGCGAAAGCTTATTGGCTAACTCAGCCAGATGCTGCTGCTCGCGCAGACTAAAACTGTTGGTGTGGTAAGCGGTAAAATTCGCTGTCGCCGAAAGCGGGGCATACGGCGGATCGCAATAAACCACTGAGCCTTCAACGGCGTTGTTCAGAGTAACATCGTACGATTCACAGACAAAGGTCGCTTTTTGCGCCCGTTCGGCAAACCAGAGCAGCTCCGCTTCCGGGAAGTACGGCTTGCGATACCGGCCAAAAGGCACGTTAAACTCACCGCGCAAATTGTAGCGGCACAGACCGTTATAACCGTGTCGATTGAGATACAGAAACAGCACCGCGCGCTGATATTCATCTTTGCTCGCATTAAAGGCGATGCGCTGCGCGTAGTAGGTTTCTGCCGTGTTGCCTTCAGCGTTGAAAAGCTGGCGCGCGTCTTCAATGAAAGCCGCGGTACGCGTTTTGACGATGTTATACAGATTGATGAGATCACCGTTGATGTCCGCCAGGTGATAGCGGTCATAGTCGGTGTTGAGGAACACGGAACCGGCGCCGACAAAGGGTTCGATTAGACAATCACCTTGTGGCAAATGACGACGGATGTCATCGAGGAGCGGGTATTTCCCTCCGGCCCATTTCAGGAAAGCGCGATTTTTTTTCATGCTGTCGTGGTTATTACATCTTAATTATTGGCTGTGGTGGAACCGACAGCAGCTCTGCGCTTTAAACGGGGCCGCATTTTTGCGGCCCCACATCTCATTACTGGCTTTCTTTCTTCACCTGGCTAAGCGGTTTTACCCACGGATTGGCCGCACGCACTTCCGCTGGCAGCGATGCCACGGCGCGTTTCGCATCGGCTGGCGTGGCGTAAGCGCCGCTCACCAACACATACCAAGGTTCGCCGTTACGCGTGGTTTTATACACGTGATAACCGCTCAGGTTCTGTTTTCTCGCCCAGGCGTTCAGGCTCTCTTCTTTCGACGCACCGCTCAACTGCAGCGTATAGTTTCCGCCCGACGGCAACGATTTGCTGGCACCGCTCGCACTGGCAGGCGCGGGATTACGCGTCGCGGTGGTGCGGGTGTTGTTCTCTTTCACAGCTGCTGGTTTAGTGGCGGTCGGTGTTTTATGCGGCGTCGACGCGTGCGTCTCGCGTGTACCGTTGTTGCTGGTGCGCGCGGGGGTTTCTGAACGCATGGCTGGCGGCGTGATCGCTTTACCGTTGCCGCTGACTGTGGCCGGCGCGGTTGGCAGCGAGCTATTACCCTGCGCGCCTTGTGCTGCGGCATCGACAGAACCTTGCTGATTGTTCAGTGCACTATTGAGATCGCCCGGCAGCGTGACACGTTGTTGATTAGCTGGCGTATCCACAGGCGCAGCTTGCGTCGGCGTCGAGGAGACTGATGGCATCGAGATGGCTTGACCATCGCTGCCCGCTGGTGCAGTTGTGCCCGCGGTGTTTTGCGCTACGCTGCCTTCAGCAGAAGGCGTGGCGTTTTGCTGGCCGCTCATGGACGTCGATCCCGAAAGGTCGATGTTCTTTTCGCTGCCACCGGCAGAAGGTGCCGCGCCATTATTTGCAGTATTGGTTGCGGGTTTCTTCTCATCTGGGCCGGTTAATGCTGAACCAATCCCCAGCACCACCAACAGCAGAACCAAAATACCAATGCCCATCATCATATGTTGACGGGAAACCGGTACTTTCACTTTCGGCGCAGAAGACGATTTGCGTGGCCGCGTCGGACGGCGGTCACTGGCGTCAGGTTTTAACTCGTCTTCCGGTTTGAACTCATCCATTTAGCCTCCTCCGTAAAACGACGCGCTTCCCACACGCCGCATCACCACTCATCACTTCTAATAATCAGGGTTTCTGGCAATCGTTGATTGCTGCCAGCACCATATCATGAGCCACACCGCCACGCACTTCAGAGCGGCCAATAGCGAGAGGCAGCACCAGACGCAGCTCGCCCGCCAGCACTTTCTTATCGCGCATCATGTGTGGCAAATAATCTTCCGCCGCCATGCTCGCCGGGCCATGTACAGGCAAACCAGCACGCAACAGCAGCGCGATAATGCGATTGGTTTCAACCGAGGTGAACTGCCCTAAACGTTCAGCGGTACGTGCGGCCATCACCATGCCAGCCGACACCGCTTCGCCGTGCAGCCAGTTGCCGTAGCCCATGTGCGCTTCAATCGCATGACCAAAAGTATGGCCCAGATTGAGCAGTGCACGTACGCCGGTTTCGCGCTCATCAGCCGCAACCACTTCGGCTTTAAGCTCGCAGCAGCGACGGATGCAGTAAGCCAAGGCTTTTTCATCCAGCGCCAGCAGAGCATCAAGATTTTGCTCTAGCCACTGGAAGAATTCGCCATCAAGGATAATGCCGTATTTGATCACTTCCGCCAGACCGGACGCTAATTCGCGCGGTGGCAGAGTGGCCAGGCAATGAGTATCCACTACGACAGACGCGGGCTGATAAAACGCCCCAATCATATTTTTGCCGAGTGGATGGTTTACCGCGGTTTTTCCACCGACGGAGGAGTCAACCTGAGACAACAACGTGGTCGGCACCTGAATAAAGCGCACGCCACGCTGATAGCTGGCTGCAGCAAATCCGGTTAAGTCACCAATCACGCCACCACCGAGTGCAATCAACGTGGTATCACGACCGTGCGGCTTTTTCAGCAGCGCGGTGAACACCTCGTCCATGACCGCCAGGGTTTTGTACTGCTCACCATCAGGCAAAATGACCTGATCTACCTTAATGCCGGCATTGCTGAGCAGCGCTGACAGGGGTTCAAGATAGATCGGCGCCAGGGTCTGGTTTGTCACCAGCATGGCATTGTCGCCTGCTTTGAGCGGCCAAAAAGAAGCCGGATCGTTAAACAGTCCGGCAGCGATGGTGATGGGGTAACTGCGATCCCCGAGTGAGACAGTGATCTTCTCCATGATGACCGATACCTATTGCTGAGCCCTCAGGGCGCTGGATTAGTTCTTTTCCAGCATGTTGATGATCTGATTGGCCACCACTTTTGCACTCTGATCGTCAGTGCGAATAGTGACATCAGCGATCTCTTCATAAAGCGGATTACGTTCACCAGCTAGCGCTTCCAGTACTTCGCGCGGCGGTGATTCAACCTGCAACAGCGGACGCTTTTTATCACGCTGGGTTCGTGCAAGTTGCTTTTCGATGGTGGTTTCAAGGTATACGACCACACCGCGGGCGGAGAGACGATTACGGGTCTCGCGGGATTTGACTGAGCCGCCACCGGTCGCGAGGACAATGCCTTGCTTCTCGGTCAGCTCATTAATGATCTTTTCTTCACGATCGCGGAAGCCTTCTTCGCCTTCCACATCAAATACCCAGCCTACATCCGCTCCGGTGCGTCGCTCAATTTCCTGATCGGAATCGAAAAATTCCATATTGAGTTGCTGAGCCAACTGACGACCAATAGTGCTTTTGCCGGCACCCATCGGCCCAACCAGAAAGATATTGCGTTTCTCTGCCATTTTATCGGTATTACTAAGAATTCGTTGATGATACCCCGCGTTCAGCATAGCTGGCGGGACAGGAACTGAGACCTCATGAGCGTTAACAAGAGTCAGACGGAAAATTATCTCAACACTCATGGCCGTTTGGCAACCGAATAAATTGCCCCCGGCGACCTCTTAACAGGACCGGTCTGTGGTTCGCGAGACGGTAACGCACCTCCGCTGATCCGCTATATTTCGTGCTACAGGCACGCTGGCCGGGGTCATCCACTGTCATCGCTTACCGATGTAAGCACAGTGCATTCACTCATTTAACGTCTTACTGGAGCTCGAATTATTTTGGCGATATTTCTTTTGACGTCAGTATCGCTTGTGACCAACGTCATTCGGAAGGTTATTCTGCCGCGTTCCGTTACACCGTTTTGAAAATCGCTAAACCTTGTAAGCTAATTCCAGCCCTGCGTCAACGCAGTTGGCCTCACAGAACGAATTTTCCGCTTTATCCGGCAGTAAGCGCTGCTTCCCTGACCAGTCTGGGAGTAATAAAGATCACCAGCTCCTTTTTCTTCTGCTCATCAGTTTGCTGACGGAACAAATTCCCTAATAAAGGCATATCGCCCAGCCAGGGCACGCGTTTTTCGCTCTGCGTGCGCTGCTGCTGGAAAATGCCGCCCAGCGCTAAGGTTTCGCCATCGCGCAGCGTCACCTGAGTCTCAATCTCCTGCTTATCAATACTCAGCACCTGGTTGTCGCCAATGTTTACACTGCGCCCTGGCAAGTTCTGGCTCAGCCGCAGTTTGAGCTGGATGCGGCCATTTCCCAGCACCACCGGCGTCACTTCCATGCCTAAAACCGCTTCCTTAAATTCAATGGCGGTGGCACCGCTGTTGCCCGATTTCACCTCATAAGGGATTTCCGTGCCCTGTTTGATGCTGGCGGTTTGCTGATGCGAGGTAAACAAGCGCGGACTGGCGATGATTTCGATTTGGTTCTCCTGCTCCAGCGCACTCAGTTCCAGGTTGAGCAGTTCGCCGCTGACCTGGCCCAGCGTCACGCCCGCGCGAAACGCCGGATTACTCACCGCAAGAGGAATCTCGAGCAGCGGGTTGCGCAACGCCTGCGTTACCACTTCTGCCGGTGACGTGCCCCAGTTAACACCTAACTCGCGCAGATGCTCTTCATTGATGGTGACGATATGTGCCGCGAGCTCAACCTGCTCGAGCGGCAAATCCAGCGCTTTTAACCAGCGCTCGGTGTCACGCAATGCCTCAGCCGTATCGCGCAGCAGTAAACTGTTGGTGCGGCTATCGACCGTGACGCTACCGCGCGGCGTCATCAACGAGCGTTCGGCTTGCAGGCTGCGGTAAATATCGCTGGCGCTGGCGTAATGAAGCGTCACGGTTTGTTGTTCCAGCGGCGTTTGCTGCTTCTCCTCCTCACGCTCCACCTTTTCCTGTTGCGCCTGCTGCTGCTGCCAGCTTTCCGGATAGACCAGCAAAACGCCCTCTTCCTGCACCACGGTGAGTTTTGCCAGCTGCGTCACCAGCGCGAGCGCGCGATCCCAGCCGACATTGTCTAAGCGCAGCGACAGCCGACCTTCAACGCCCGGCGCAATCAACAGGTTGGTCTGCTGATAATCTGCCAGCGCCTGCAAAATGCGTTCAACCGGCGCATCATCAAACGTCAGACTTAATCGGTCGTCGTTAGCGCGCAGCGGCATGCTCAGACACAGCAGCATCAGTAACGTCATCCATTTCATAAAAACCTCCTTTTATTACCCATGTGATTTGCTGTGGCGTGCAGCTTTGTACTGCGCTCAACACCAGCATGCGCGACGTAAGCTGCACGACTTGCCAGGGCGGCTGGGGAAAAGGCGCTTGATTATCCACCCGATGGCTTTTGCCTTGAGGTGACACCAGCCACGCCACGTAGTGCGGCGCCGTGCCAATAATGCCCTGCAAGCGCCAGCCTTCTGGCGCAGCAATCTGCGTCTGACACAGCGTTGCTGCCAGCGGCTGGAAAGGATCGCGCGCCAGCGCCAGCGAGCTGCAGAGTAACAACAGCAAGGCGCTACTCCGCATCGTCACTCTCCAGCCACAGTTGCGTGTTCAATACGCCTTGCTCGGCTTGCAGCTGAAAGCGTTGTGGCACCGGTAATCGGGTGCTGGCTAGTTCACTAAACAGCGGCAGAAATTGCGGCCAGGCAAGCCTTAATTGCAGCTGCTGCGGCTGGCTATCCGGATGCCAGGCTTCCAGCTGATTGCCGCGCGCTGCCACGATTCGCTCCAGCGTTTGCTGAGTGCCGGTATCCTTCGTGGGTTGCTGCAGCAGGCTAATCTCGCTCTGCAACACATCAATAGCCGGAAGTGAAGCCAGCTGTTGCAACCGCTGTTGCTGCTGTTGACGCATCTGTTCCAGCTGCCGCGCTTGCGCTTCACGCATCTGCTGCTGCGGACGAAGCAGCACGATCCACGTCAGCGCAAACAGCCCCAGCGATAACGTCAAAAGTCCCAGCATGCGCAGCGGCAGCGTGAGCATCAGCCAGCGCTGCAGGAGTTCATTCATCGGCTACCTCCTGCACGCGCGCATGCAAAGCAAAACGATAGTCGCCGCCCGCTTCGCGCTTCACACCGCCCTGCTTTACGCTGCTGAACAGCGGCTGAGTCATGAGCTGATGACGAAAATCACTGACAGCCGCCATGCTCTGCGCCCGCCCTTCCAACACCAGTTGCCCTTGCCGACGTTCGAGGCGATTGAGCCACAAGGTGTCTGGCATTAACTCCGGCAGTTGCTGCCAAAAATGCTGCCAGCGCTGATGCTGATCTTGCCGTTGCAGCTGTGCCTGCTGCGCCTGAAGAAGTGATTCACGCAGCTTCAACAGCGATTGCTGCTGTTCCAGCTGTTGCTGCAGTAAGCTGAGGAGAGAGGTGATATCCATCAGCGCGTCCGTTTGTTGCTGCCGTGCAATGACGCCGCGCCACCACAGTAATGAGAGGATCAGCAAGGTGCAGACCAGCGTAAGCGACAGCAGCGAGAGGCTCTGCTGGCGCCGCCGCTGCGATTGCTGGATGCGCCAGGGAAGCAGGTTGACCGCCAGCATCAGACATCCTCCGGGCGCAGCGCCAGCCCAAGCGCGATGGCAAAAATACCTTCCTGTGCAGGCAACGGTGGTTGCAGATAGTGCAGCAGCGAAAACGGCTTGCAGCGTTTAACCTGCTCCTCAGGCAAAACCTGAGTTGAGGTGCAGAATACGCTTTCCATCTGCGGGAAGGTTTCGCGCAGCTGCGCGAGGGTGAGAGGTTCAGTGGCCGCACCTGAAGTGGTGCTTTCCCCCACCAGCGTCCATAGCCAATGATCGCTAAGCGGATGAATCAATAAGTGGTTGTGGCGTAACGGCAGGCGCATGGCGATCTGCGTCAGCGCCAGGCTACTCAGCTCAAACACGTCCGGTCGCAGACCTGCCTGTTTGAGCGGCGTCAGCCATTGCGTAATCACCTCGCGCCGTGCCGCGGTAACGTAAAGCGGTGCATCCTTGCCCGGTGAGCGATAATCCAGCGACAGCGAAGCGGGTTCGACGGGAAACAGACGCTGCGCAGAAGCCGCCACATAGCGCCCCAGCGCGGGTTCACGCAGCGAGGTTTCCGGCAGCGGCAAAGTGCGTTGCAATACCAACTGCGGCGGCAGGCCAACGCGCAGTGAATAGCGCTTCGGCAGATGGCGCTGCCAGCGCCCTAACATATCCAGTAACGCAGGCGTGGTTTGCAGCACGCCGTTTCTTAACGTATCTTGCGGCAGCGTTTGTTGCCACCAGTGTCGCAACTGCCAACCATGACGTCGGCGTTCGATGCCAAGGGCACACAGTTGTCCGTTTTGGATATCCAGTCCAATTTGCCAGCGCTGAAAAGCCATACGCGCGATCTCCTTATCATTAAAAGGTCAGAGTGCTGATACCCCGGCAACTTCAAGCCTGACAGGTATATGAATGCGTCAGGCTTGTCTTTATACTACCGCGCGGTTGCTTATAAACTGCTCAAACGACAACAGATGGGAATTCTCAGGTGAAGTTCGTAAAGTATTTATTGATCCTTGCAGTGTGTTGCATTTTGCTGGGAGCCGGCACGGTTTATGGTTTGTACAAATACATAGAGCCGCAGCTGCCTGATGTGAACACATTGAAAGATGTGCGCCTGCAAACTCCTATGCAGGTTTACAGCGCGGATGGCGATCTAATCGCCCAGTACGGCGAGAAGCGCCGTGTCCCGCTGACCCTACAACAGATGCCGCCTGAGTTAATCAAAGCGTTTATTGCCACCGAAGATAGCCGTTTCTACGAGCATCACGGTGTCGATCCGGTGGGGATTTTCCGTGCAGCCAGCATTGCGCTGATGTCCGGTCACGCCTCGCAGGGTGCCAGTACCATTACTCAACAGCTGGCGCGTAACTTCTTCCTCAGCCCGGAACGCACCTTGATGCGTAAGATTAAGGAAGCGTTCCTCGCGATCCGTATCGAACAGCTGCTAAGCAAAGATGAAATCCTTGAGCTCTATCTCAACAAGATTTATCTCGGCTATCGCGCGTACGGCGTGGGTGCGGCGGCGCAGGTCTACTTTGGTAAACCTATTGATCAACTGTCGCTGAGTGAAATGGCGATGATTGCTGGGTTGCCAAAAGCACCTTCGACGTTCAACCCGCTCTATTCTCATACGCGTGCGCTGGCGCGTCGTAATGTGGTGCTGGCGCGTATGCTGGATCAAAACTACATCACGCAGCAGCAATATAACGAAGCGCGTAACTCGCCGCTGACGGCCAGCTATCACGGCCCGGAAATCGCCTTCTCTGCACCTTACTTAAGTGAAATGGTGCGTCAGGAGATGGTGAAGCGTTATGGCGATAAAGCCTATGAAGATGGTTACAAGGTTTACACCACCGTCACCCGCCATCTGCAGGAAGCCGCGCAGCAGGCGGTGCGTAATAATGTGATGGCGTATGACATGCGCCACGGCTATCGCGGTCCAACCAATGTGCTGTGGAAAGTGGGCGAAGCGAGCTGGGATCAAACCCGCATCCAGAATGCGCTGAAAAATCTGCCAACTTACGGACCGCTGAATGCTGCGGTGATCACCAGCGCCAGCGCCGATCACGCCACGGCGATGCTGAAAGATGGCAGCAGCGTTACGCTGAATATGGCCGGCGTACGCTGGGCACGCGCTTACAAATCTGACACGCTGCAAGGCCCAACGCCGCGCAGCGTGACGCAGGTGCTGCAAACCGGCCAGCAGATTTGGGTGCGTAAAGTGAATGACGACTGGTGGCTCGGCCAGGTTCCGGCGGTGAACTCGGCGCTGGTGTCACTCAATCCAGAAGATGGTGCGGTTCGCGCGCTGGTCGGCGGTTTCGACTTCAATCAGAGCATGTTCAACCGCGCAACCCAGGCGCTGCGTCAGGTGGGTTCCAACATCAAACCCTTCCTGTATACCGCAGCGATGGATCGCGGTTTAACGCTGGCATCGATTCTCAACGACGTGCCGATTTCGCGCTGGGATGCCGGTGCGGGTGCTGACTGGCGTCCGAAGAACTCACCGCCAACGTATGCAGGTCCAATCCGTTTGCGTCAGGGGTTAGGCGAGTCGAAAAACGTGGTGATGGTACGTGCGATGCGTGCGATGGGCGTTGATTACGCGGCGGAATATCTGCAGCGTTTCGGCTTCCCGGCGCAGAACATCGTGCATACCGAATCGTTAGCCTTAGGCGCGGCGTCCTTTACCCCAATGCAGGTGGTACGCGGCTACGCGGTGATGGCGAACGGCGGCTTCCTGGTTGATCCGTACTTCATCGCGAAGATTGAGAATGAACAAGGCGGCGTGATCTTCGAAGAGAAACCGAAGATTGCCTGTCCGCAGTGCAACCTGCCGGTGATCTATGGCGACACCAAAAAGTCGGTCGCGTTGAATGAAGAGAGCGTCGAGAATGTCGCGACCTCCGATCAATCGCAGAACCAAACCGTGCCGCAACCGGAGCTGGAGCAAGTGCCTGCACAGCCGGGTGGCGAGCAGCAGTATGCTCCGCACGTGATCAACACGCCGCTGTCATTCCTGATCAAGAGCGCGCTGAACACCAACATCTTCGGCGAGCCGGGCTGGATGGGAACGGGCTGGCGTGCCGGTCGTGATCTGAAGCGTAACGATATCGGCGGCAAAACCGGTACCACCAATAGCTCGAAAGATGCGTGGTTCTCTGGTTATGGTCCGGGCGTGGTAACGTCGGTGTGGATTGGTTTCGATGATTCACGCGCGTTGGGTCGCTCCACCATGTCAGGTGCGATACCGGATCAAATCTCCGGTTACGAAGGCGGCGCGAAGAGTGCACAGCCAGCGTGGGATGACTATATGAAATCCGCGCTGGAAGGCGTGCCGGTACAGCCGCTAACACCGCCAGATGGCGTGGTTACCGTTAACATCGATCGCGGCACCGGCAAGTTGGCTAACGGCGGTAACTCGCGTCAGGAGTACTTCATCAACGGCACCCAGCCAACCGAGTATTCGGTGCATGATGTCGGCACCACCCTCATGGACAACGGCGAAAGCCACGAACTGTTCTGATCAAAAAAGCCGGCAAATGCGCCGGCTTTCTTTTTTTAATGATGATGCAATTTAGTAGCTTAAACGGCCCTGCTTCACCAGCCACTCACGCACCATAAACAGCGCGCTGACGTTACGCGCTTCGCGGAAGTCGGGTTCATCCAGCAGCGCCAGCAGATTATTTAGCGGCCAGCGATGGACAATTAGCGGCTCCGGCTCATCACCTTCCAGCTTCTCTTCGTACAAACCTTCCGCCACCACGATGTTCATCTTGCTGGAGAAATATGAGGGCGCCATGGTCAGCTTGCCCAGCGCTTCCAGTTTGGTGGCACCAAATCCCGCTTCTTCTTTCAGTTCACGATCGGCGGCTTCAAAGGCGCTTTCGCCAGGATCGATTAGCCCTTTAGGAAAGCCCAGTTCATAGCTTTCCAGACCGACGGCATACTCCTGAATCAGGATCACGTCATCGCCAATTATCGGCACAATCATCACCGCTTCACGGTCGGAAGGTTTCATGCGCTCATAAACGCGGCGCGCGCCATTACTGAAAGCGAGATCGACCGCTTCGATGGTGAACAGGCGGGAGCGGGCCACCGCTGCCACATTGAGGATGTCAGGTTTTTTCATTGGGGTTTTCATATCAGCCTCAAACTTAGCACAACCCTGTGAAACGTGATGACGCCAGCATACCGAAGCCAGAACTATTGTGCGACACGCAGCGTAAGTAAACTATGGTGACACACATTCACTTATGGCTGCTAACAACTTCTTGTTATCTATGCAGTTAAAAATTCACAATAAGTCAACGGTGTGGGGTTAAATTCAGAAAATACCGATATTTAGTTGAGTCATGTCTGGTTAACATCCCGTTAAGGAATGATCTAACAAACTATAATTAAATGATTTTGCGCGTTATTTTATCTGACTTTTCCCTTGTCAGAATGACATCTGCTCGCCAAAATTGACTTGTATTGATGGATTCACCGGGAGTAATTCGTTAACGTGAAGGCAGTTTTTTGGCTGGATTGAGCAAAGCATGAGCACTTATATTGTCATTCTGGCTGTCATGCTCGCCTGTTCCTTATTAGCAGGTATCGGCTATTGGTTCGCTATGCGGCATCGTCCGCCGTTGGCGAAACCACTGCCGTTTATCAGTCCGCCTAATCGCAAGCTCACCGACGAAGAACGCGCTGCCGTTGAAAAGTACATCGCGCTACTAGTGAAACAGCAGCAACACAGCAGCGCGCGATCCGCAAAGAAGCCGCGCGAACCTCAAGCGCTGACGCTCACCGCGCAAAGCAACAATGTTTATCCTGTCACCCGCTCCATCACCCGCTATGGCCTCTCCACCGACGATCCGCAGAAGTGGCGCTACTATCTCGATGAAGTCGAAGTGCATCTTCCGCCGCTTTGGGAACAGTACATAGCCGAAGAGAACCACGTAGAGCTGATCCGCACGCAAACGCTGCCGCTGGTGATTTCGCTTAACGGACATTCGCTGGTGAATTACGCGGTAGAACAACCGGCGCTGCCGCCACTGGTGCGTCCGATGTCCACTAACGCGTCGATTCGTAAAGAAGAGAGCGAGAATGTTGAGCTGCTGCAGGTACGCAAAGAGACCTCAGAAGAGTATCAGCTTTCTCGCGCCGACGGCACGCGTGAAGCGGTCGCCATCTGTTTCGCTTTCCTGCTGTTCTTCCTGAGTCTGGTGCTGCCCGGCAGCCTGATGGGCTGGATTGCGCTGCTCGGCTGCCTGATGATCGCCGTTAGCCTGTGGTTCCTCTATCGCTTCCCTGGCGCCAAAGGTTTGCGCGATGTGCATTGCCTGCGCGGTGCGCCCAAGCGCTGGGGCCTGTTTGGTGAATCCAATCAGGAGCAGAGCAACATCTCGCTGGGCATTATTGATTTAATCTATCCCGCGCACTGGCAGCCGTATGTAGCGCACGATTTAGGCCAAACCACCGACGTCGATATGTACCTCAATCGTCAGGTAGTGCGTCAGGGGCGCTTCCTGTCGCTGCAGGATGAAGTGCGTAACTTCCCGGTGCAGCGCTGGCGTAAAAATCTGGTGCTGGCGTGCGGCTCGCTGCTGGTGCTGGTCATGCTATTCACCTGGATTCCTCTCAGCATGCCGATCAAACTCAGCCTTGCATGGGTGAAAGGCACCGAGAGCATTGAAGTGAATAGCGTGGATAAGCTGAATGCGCTGCCGCTGCACATCGGCGACATTTTGAAAGTGGGCGGCACCGGCATGTGTTCGGTACCGGGCAATTATCAAAGCAATCGCAGCTACGCCTACATGCCGTTCGACTGCTCGGCGATTTACTGGAATAACGCCGCGCCGCTGCCACAGCCGCAATCGGAGATCATCGATAAAGCCTCGGCGCTGCTCGATACCACCACGCGCCAGCTGCATCCGGAAACCAATACCGATCCCAAACTCAATCCGCAGCTCGCCTCGGCGATTCAGAAATCGGGCATGATTCTGCTGGATGACTTCTCGGATTTGGTGCTGAAAACCCAGGATCTGTGCAGCCAGCAGCAGGATTGCGTACGCCTGAAAAATGCGCTGGTGAATCTCGGCAACGCCAAAGATTGGGATTCACTGATTCACCGTGCGGATTCTGGCAAGCTGAATGGCATGAACGTACTACTGCGTCCGGTGAGTGCCGAAGCGCTGGAAAATCTGGTGAACACCGCCACCTCCAGCTTCTTCGCGCGTGAAACGCGTCGTGCGGCTGAAAACCTCAATAGTCCACCGCCGGGCGGCTTCCTGATTGTCAGTGATGAAGGTCGTCAGATGGTGATGCAACCGCAGCCGTCGGTACCGCTGTTCGATCTTGATGCGCCTTCGCAATGGCGCGAACTGCAACGCATGTCTGGCATGCTGCTGCATACGCCATTCGCCGCCAGCGGCATCATCACCAGTATTACCACCGATGCCAACGGCACACGCCATATCGCGCTGCATAACGAGCCGGATGCCATGGCGCAATGGCGCTATTTGGGTACCACGCTGTTGATGCTGGTGCTGATTGCCAGCGCGGTGATCAACGGCTTGCTGGCGCTGCGTCGTATTCATCGCAATCGCCTGCGCATGGCGGAAATTCAGCAGTATTACGATAAGTGCTTCAACCACAATCTGAACACTATGCAGAGCGTGCGCTCGCTGTTCTGAGCCCTCTCCTTCTGTGCTACCCTGTCGCCCACTTTTTTGCGGCGAGAAAGACAATGCAGGTTACGCTTAACTGGTCAGAGATTGATACCGTGCTGCTGGATATGGACGGCACCTTGCTCGATCTCGCCTTTGATCGCCACTTCTGGCTGGAACACGTTCCGGAAACCCTGAGCCGCGAACGCGCCATCACGCTGGGCGAAGCGCATCAGCTGATTGAGCAGAAATACCAGGCCGTGGTGCATACGCTAAACTGGTATTGTCTCGATTACTGGTCTCAGGAACTGGCGCTGGATATTCGCGCCATGACGTGGGAGAAGCGCCACCGCGCGGCAATGCGTGAAGATACGCTGCCGCTATTGCAGGCGCTGCGTGCCGCAGGTAAGCGCACGATTCTGTTGACCAATGCGCATCCTTACAATCTGGATGTGAAACTGGAGCAGACCGGATTAGCTGCCCACCTTGATTTATTACTTTCCACCCATACCTTTGGATATCCGAAAGAGGATCCGCGTCTCTGGCAAGCCGTTCAGCAACACACTGCGTTTGACAGCGCGCGCACGCTATTCATTGATGACAGCGAAGCGATTCTGGATGCAGCAACACGCTGGGGCATCCGCTGGTGCTTAGGCGTCAGCAATCCGGATTCCGGTCGGCCCGATCAATCTTTCCAGCGTCATCCGGCGGTACGCGATTATCGCCAATTGTGTGAGACGCTGCGTTAAAGCAGGAGCCGCAATACCATGAAAGAGAAAGTGAGCGAAGGCGTGCGCCTCGACAAATGGCTGTGGGCCGCGCGCTTCTACAAAACGCGTGCGCTGGCACGCGAAATGGTCGAAGGCGGCAAAGTGCATTACAACGGTCAGCGCAGCAAGCCGAGCAAACTGGTGGAGCTCAATGCTGAATTGACGCTGCGTCAGGGCAACGATGAGCGCACCGTGGTGATCACCGCCGTGACCGATCAGCGTCGTCCGGCCAGCGAAGCCCAGGCGCTGTATGCCGAAACCGCCGCCAGCATCGACAAGCGCGAGAAAACCGCGCTGGCACGCAAGATGAATGCCTTAACCATGCCGCACCCCGATCGCCGCCCGGATAAGAAAGAGCGCCGCGATCTGATGAAATTTAAATTGTCGGGTGATAAATAACGCGCCCCCAACGAGAGAAACACTATGTCTGCGAACGATCAACTGCACCGTTACCTGTTCGAAAACGTCGCCGTGCGCGGCGAGCTGGTCAATGTGAGCGAAACCTGGCGTGAAATCGTCGAAAATCACCACTACGTTGAGCCGGTAAAAACCTTGCTGGGCGAGCTGCTGGTAGCCACCAGCCTGCTAACGGCAACGCTGAAGTTTGACGGTGATATCACGGTGCAGTTACAGGGCGACGGTCCGCTGACGCTGGCGGTGATCAACGGTAACAACCGTCAGGAGTTGCGTGGCGTGGCGCGCGTGCAAGAAGACGCGGAGATCGCACCCGGCAGCAGCCTGAAAGAGATGGTCGGCAACGGCTATCTGGTGATCACCATTTCGCCAGAGAAAGGCGAGCGCTATCAGGGCGTGGTTGGCCTGGAAGCAGATACGCTGGCGGGTTGTCTGGAAGATTACTTCATGCGTTCTGAGCAGTTGCCAACGCGCCTGTTTATCCGCACCAGCGACAAAGGCGCAGCCGGCATTCTGCTGCAGGTGCTGCCAGCGCAAGAGCCGAGCCTGGATGATTTCAATCACCTCGCCACGCTGACCGAAACCGTGAAGAGCGAAGAGCTGATTGAGCTGCCCGCCACCGACGTGCTGTGGCGCCTGTATCATCAGGAAGAAGCCACCGTGTTCGATCCGTCGCCAGTCAGCTTCAAGTGCACCTGTTCACGCGAGCGCTGCGGTGAAGTGCTGAGCACGTTGCCGGTTGAGGAAGTGGACGAAATCCTCGCAGAGGATGGCGAAATCGATATGAATTGCGACTATTGCGGATCGCATTACGTGTTCGATGCAGTGGATATTGCCGCCATTCGTAACGCGCCAACCAACAACAGCGATCACGTGCATTAATTACCTGCCGGGCGGTTCATCCGCCCGCATTCCTGCTGAACGTATCCCTATCATTTATCACGGTTATTAGCTAAATAACGCTGACTTTAGTTTCATAAGTGGCAGATTTCTCTACTTGTCACGTTCCAGCTCGCATTTCTGACTATCTTCTCTTTTCCGCTGTGCTCAGAAGAGTACACTGCGCGCGATCTGCCCTGCGTGGCTATGCAGGCAGGCGGCAGAATCACCCCATAAAAAATATGCAGTAACAGATACCGATTAAAGGAGCAGTCACATGCGCGTTAACGGCCTGACATCGCAAGACCTCGCCTCTATGGGCATCAGCGGCACCACCGAAGTGGTGTACAACCCTGATTTCGACACCCTGTTTCAGGAAGAAACTCGCCCAGAGCTGGAAGGTTATGCGCGAGGCATTCTGACGCAGAGCGGTGCTATTGCCGTGGATACCGGCATCTTCACGGGTCGCTCGCCAAAAGATAAGTACATCGTTCGGGATGACACCACGCGCGACACGCTGTGGTGGAACGATGTCGGCAACGGTAAAAATGATAACCAGCCGCTGTCACAGGAAACCTGGCAGGCGTTGAAAGATCGCTGCACCCAGCAGCTTTCCGGCAAACGCCTGTTTGTGATTGATGCGTTCTGCGGTGCCAATCCTGACACGCGCCTCAGCGTGCGCTTCGTGATGGAAGTGGCCTGGCAGGCGCACTTCGTCAAAAACATGTTTATCCGCCCGAGCGCAGCCGAACTGGCTGACTTCAAACCGGATTTCGTGGTGATGAACGCCGCGCAGTGCACCAATCCAGACTGGCAGGCGCAAGGTCTGCACTCCGAGAACTTCGTCGCCTTCAACCTGACCGAGCGCATGCAGCTGATTGGCGGCACCTGGTACGGCGGCGAGATGAAGAAAGGGCTGTTCGCCATCATGAACTACCTGCTGCCGCTGAAAGGCATCGCTTCAATGCACTGTTCGGCTAATGTCGGCAAAGCGGGCGATGTGGCGGTGTTCTTCGGCCTGTCCGGCACCGGTAAAACCACGTTGTCCACCGATCCGGATCGCCAGCTGATTGGCGATGACGAACATGGCTGGGATGACGACGGCGTGTTCAATTTTGAAGGCGGCTGCTACGCCAAAACCATCAATCTGTCTGAGCAGGCGGAGCCGGAGATCTACCGTGCGATTCGCCGCAATGCGCTGCTGGAAAATGTGGTGGTGCGCGCCGATGGCAGCGTGGATTACGCCGACGGCAGCAAGACCGAGAACACCCGCGTCTCTTATCCGATCGAGCATATCGAGAACATCGTGCAGCCGGTGTCGAAAGCGGGCCATGCGAAGCGGGTGATTTTCCTTACCGCCGATGCTTTTGGCGTGCTGCCGCCGGTTTCACGCTTGACGCCGGAACAGACGCAATACCATTTCCTGTCTGGCTTTACCGCCAAATTGGCCGGCACCGAGCGCGGCGTCACGCAGCCAGCGCCCACCTTCTCTGCCTGCTTTGGCGCGGCGTTCCTGACGCTGCACCCAACGCAATATTCAGACGTGCTGGTGAAGCGTATGGAAGCGGCAGGTGCGCAGGCGTATCTGGTGAATACCGGCTGGAACGGCAGCGGCAAGCGCATTTCGTTGAAAGACACGCGCGCCATCATCAACGCGATTCTGGCCGGTGAGCTGGATGAGGTTGAGACTGACACCTTGCCGGTGTTCAACCTGCAGATGCCTAAAGTTCTGCCGCAGGTGGCTAGCGCGATTCTCGATCCGCGCCGCAGCTGGCCGACAGAAGCGGCCTGGCAGCAAGCCGCGCAGGATCTGGCGCAGCGCTTTATTACTAACTTTGAGAAATATACCGATAACGATGCGGGTAAAGCGTTAGTGCAGGCGGGTCCGCAGTTGTGATGTGAAAACCCGGTGGGCATAAATGCCCGCCGGGTATCACGCACTGTGATTGATACTCGCCACCGCCGTAGCGCTGCTGCCTTCCGGAATCGGCAACCAGGCACGAATCCGCAATCCGCCCCGGTCGCTGTCACCAATCTCCAGCGAGCCTTCATGCGCATCGATAATACGCTGCACAATCGCCAAACCGAGACCGGTGCCGCTGGTACTGCGCGCGCTGTCGCCGCGCACAAACGGCTGGAACAGATGCTGTAGCTGATCCGGCTTGATGCCCGGACCATCATCTTCCACCTGGAACCACGCGCGGTTCAGCTCCTTGCCGCTGCTGACCTTAATCCATCCATTGCCATAACGCGCCGCGTTGACCACCAGATTCGCCAGCGCGCGCTTGATCGACAGCGGGTTGATATCCAGCATCAAATCCTCGGACATCACCGCGTTCTCAATCTCGCGCTCGTAGCCGCTCTCTGCCGCCACCACTTCGCCCAGCACGCTGTTGAGGTCGGCACGCTCGGTCTGCATCTCCTGACCGGTACGCAGATAGTCGATGAACTGCTCGATAATCGCGTTGCACTCTTCGATATCTTTGTTGATCGACTCCGCCAGATAACCATCCTGCTCGCCCATCATCTCAGTAGCGAGACGAATGCGCGTCAGCGGCGTACGCAAATCGTGGCTGACACCCGCCATTAACAAGGTACGATCGTCGGCCAACTGCTTCACACCGGCCGCCATTTGGTTAAACGCCCGCGTCACCGAACGCACTTCCGACGCGCCGTATTCACGAAGCGGCGGTGGAATGATGCCTTTACCGACCTGCAACGCCGCATGCTCCAGATCCACCAGGGGTCGGTTCTGGATGCGGATAAACAGCCAGGCGCCGCCAATCGCCAGCAGCATAATCGCCAGCGTGTAGCGGAACAGCGGTGAGAAGTCGCCCTGATGGATTTCGGTGAGCGGCACGCGCACCCAGATATCCGGCGACAGCCAGGTTTTCAGCCACACCACCGGCGAGTTTTTATTCACCTCGACACGGACATCGGTAGGACCGCCCAGCTGCTGGCCCATCTGCTCACTGAGGAATTCGTAATGTTGCGCCCAGCGCAAACCGCTCTCTTCCGCCGCCGCGTTGGTATACAACGAGATGCCCAGCTCACGATAAATTTCGCGTCGGAAGGCCGGTGGCACTTCCAACTGCGTTCCGTCTTCCAGCTGCAGCCGATCGGTCATCAACATACGTACTTCGTACGCGAGGACCTTATTGAACTGCTGCAAGCTGGGAAGAATGGCGAAATTGAGCACCACCAAATAGGTTGTTACCAGGCTGACGAACAGCAAGGTAACAATCAATAACAAGGTGCGGGCAAACGAACTGCGGGGTGAGAAGCGCAATCGCCTCATGCTTTGCTGCCGTCCGGAACGAATACGTAGCCAAGACCCCAAACGGTCTGAATGTAACGTGGATGCGCCGGATCTTCTTCCACCATGCGGCGCAGACGCGAGATCTGCACGTCGATGGAGCGTTCCATGGCGCTGTATTCACGGCCACGCGCCAGGTTCATCAGCTTATCGCGTGACAGAGGCTCACGCGGATGGCTCACCAGCGCTTTCAGCACGGCAAACTCACCGCTGGTCAGCGGCATTGGCTCATCTTCACGGAACATCTCGCGGGTGCCGAGGTTCAGCTTAAACTTACCGAAGGCGATAACCGCTTCTTCCTGCGAAGGCGCGCCCGGCAACTCATTGGCCTGACGACGCAATACGGCACGAATACGCGCCAGCAGTTCGCGCGGGTTAAACGGTTTTGGAATGTAGTCATCCGCACCGATTTCCAGACCGACGATACGATCCACTTCTTCGCCTTTCGCGGTGACCATGATGATCGGCATCGGGTTGCTTTGACTGCGTAAACGGCGGCAGATAGACAAACCATCTTCGCCCGGCAGCATCAAGTCGAGCACCATCAAGTGGAAGGATTCGCGGGTTAACAGTCGGTCCATTTGCTCGGCGTTGGCAACGCTACGCACCTGAAAGCCCTGCTCGGTGAGATAGCGCTCCAGCAACGCACGCAAACGCATATCATCATCGACGACCAGAATTTTGTAGTTCTCTTGCATGTTCAACTCCCAAAGGCGCCATTGCCTGAGCCAATATTGTTAAAAAAAGAGGCCTCAGTGTGACAGTCATTAATGGTTTATATTCTAGCCGAAATTGTTACAAAGCATATTAAACAGCAGCTTATATTTATTTTTGACCCTGAAATGCGCTTCGCTTCGCGTTTTTTATCTGTGCTTTCAAGCCGCTTAGCGCTTATCTGAAAATTTGGCGCATTTTCTTTCTGTTACTGGTTCATGACAAAAAATCCCGCCGCCAGAGAGGCGTTCAGGGCGATTTGACTTAAGGTGATGGTGAAGAATAGGCCTGAGTTGGAGTGATGGCAGCATAAAATAGGGCATTTCTCTTGCGGAATGCGCATCTGTTTTCGGAACAATTCCCGAGCGATGAAAAACAAGGCCAGTGTTAAATTAATTCCTACAAATCAATCAGTAATCTCCTCTTTCCTCTCTTCTCTCGATCTCCGACACTGGATTCGTACCTGTTGTTATTGAGTTCATGTGGAGAGAGAAAAATGAAAAAAACGGTAATTCTGCTGGGCGCACTGGTACTGACCAGCTTCACTCAGGTTCAGGCGGCCACCAGCGCGGGCGAAGCGGCTGGCGCGCAGGCATCCACGACGGCGAAGGGTAACTCGGACGCGATCGGTGTTGGCGCTGTAGGCGCGCTGCTCGGCGTGGCGCTGGCGACCATGGGCGGCGGCGACAAAGGTGGCAGCGGTACCTCAACCACCACCGCGACCCAGGCCGGTAAATAACGCATCACGGCCATTCAGTTCACCTCTGCTATCCAGTACCGCATTACGTCGCGGCGCGATTTATCGCGCAATCAATTGCGCCGCGACGATGTGTGCGTTTTGCGAAAGAGTGTTGAGTACGACACCAACGGCGATTACCCGTTTCAGGGCGTCTCTTTGACATAGTCGATGCTGTTGACGAACCACAGCTTCTGCCCTTCCGGCGTGTTGACCACCACTTCGTCATCCACTTCTTTCTTGATCAGCGCGCGCGCCATCGGCGAGTCGATCGAGATGTACTCTTTCATCGTCTCGCCATAAATTTCATCCGGGCCAACAATGCGGAAACGCTTCACATCGCCCTGTTCATTCTCCACTTGCACCCAGGCACCGAAAAACACTTTGCCCTCCTGCTGCGGCGCGTAATCGACGATTTTCAGATCGGCGAGGCATTTGCGCAGATAGCGCACCCGGCGATCGATCTGGCGCAGCAGACGCTTGTTGTAGGTGTAATCCGCGTTTTCCGAACGATCGCCGAGGCTTGCCGCCCAGGAGACGATTTTGGTGACTTCCGGACGCTTTTCATTCCACAAATGGTCGTGTTCGGCACGCAGCTTGTTATAGCCTTCGCGGGTAATCAGTTGGGTTTTCATGACTTCAACTCGTGGTGACGGCGGTTCTTCGCAGCAAAGAGGCTAACAATAAGCGACCGATTGACCATCAGCAAGATTGCGCGCGCTGCATTCAGAAAAAGACGGATTCACGGGCCACCGGCTGGCAATTTTCGGCCTCATTCCGTATAACTGTCCGCTATTTCCAACCCTGTGTAAGCATTGTTAATGATGATGAAAGATTCACTGAGCCAGATTATCGCAGGTGAGCTGAAGGCACGCGCCGACCAGGTTGATGCTGCCGTTCGCTTACTTGATGAAGGGAACACCGTGCCGTTTATCGCACGTTATCGTAAGGAAGTGACCGGCGGACTCGACGACACCCAGCTGCGTTTGCTGGAGAGCCGTCTGAGTTACCTGCGCGAGCTGGACGATCGTCGCCAGTCGATTCTGAAATCCATCGACGAACAGGGCAAACTCACGCCTGAACTCGCCACCGCCATCAACAGCACGCTGAACAAAACCGAGCTGGAAGACCTTTACCTGCCGTACAAACAGAAGCGTCGCACGCGCGGACAGATCGCTATTGAAGCCGGTCTGGAACCGCTGGCCGATACGCTGTGGCAGGACCCATCGCAGGATCCCGAGCAGCTGGCCGCCAGCTACGTTGATGCCGACAAAGGTGTCGCCGACGTGCGCGCTGCGCTGGATGGCGCGCGCTACATCCTGATGGAGCGCTTTGCCGAAGACGCGACGCTGCTGGCGAAAGTGCGTGAATATCTGTGGAAGAACGCGCATGTGGTTTCGCGCGTGGTGGAAGGTAAAGAGGAAGAAGGCGCAAAATTCCGCGACTACTTCGATCACCACGAAGCGCTGAGCGGCATACCGTCGCACCGTGCGCTGGCGATGTTCCGCGGCCGCAATGAAGGCGTGCTGCAGCTGTCGCTGAATGCCGATCCGCAGTTCGATGAAGCCCCGCGTGAAAGCTATGGCGAAACGCTGATCGCCGAACACCTCAAGCTGCGCCTGAATAACGCGCCAGCGGATAGCTGGCGTAAAGCGGTGGTGAGCTGGACCTGGCGCATCAAAGTGCTGCTGCACCTCGAAACTGAATTGATGGGCACCCTTCGTGAACGCGCCGAAGATGAAGCCATCAACGTATTTGCCCGTAACCTGCACGATCTGCTGATGGCCGCGCCTGCGGGCATGCGCGCCACCATGGGCCTCGATCCAGGCTTACGTACCGGCGTGAAAGTTGCGGTGGTAGATGCCACCGGCAAGCTGGTCGCCACTGATACCATTTATCCGCACACCGGCCAGGCGGCGAAAGCGGCCACGGCTGTGGCGGCGCTGTGCGCCAAACATCAGGTTGAACTGGTGGCGATTGGTAACGGTACCGCCTCGCGCGAAACCGAGCGCTTCTTCCTCGACGTGCAGAAGCAGTTCCCGCAAATCAACGCGCAGAAAGTGATCGTCAGCGAAGCCGGTGCATCGGTCTATTCCGCTTCTGAGCTGGCGGCGCTGGAGTTCCCGGATCTCGACGTTTCCATCCGTGGCGCGGTTTCCATCGCGCGTCGCCTGCAGGACCCGCTCGCTGAGCTGGTGAAGATCGATCCGAAATCGATCGGCGTAGGCCAATATCAGCACGACGTCAGCCAAAGCCAGCTGGCGAAGAAGCTGGATGCGGTAGTGGAAGACTGCGTAAATGCCGTGGGCGTCGATCTCAACACCGCGTCTGTGGCGCTACTGACCCGCGTCGCCGGTTTAACCCGCATGATGGCGCAGAATATTGTCAGCTGGCGCGATGCAAATGGCCGCTTCCAGAACCGTCAGCAGCTGCTGAAAGTGAGCCGCCTCGGGCCGAAAGCCTTTGAGCAGTGCGCGGGCTTCCTGCGCATCAACCACGGCGATAACCCGCTGGATGCCTCAACTGTGCACCCGGAAGCCTATCCGCTGGTCGAGCGCATTCTGGCCGCCACCGAGCAGGCGCTGAATGAGCTGATGGGCAATGCTGGCGGACTGCGCG
This sequence comes from Pantoea sp. GCM10028869, assembly GCF_042666835.1. Lineage (NCBI taxonomy): Bacteria > Pseudomonadati > Pseudomonadota > Gammaproteobacteria > Enterobacterales > Erwiniaceae > Pantoea > Pantoea sp. GCM10028869. Next base: position 61,526 of record NZ_JBHTGO010000008.1, read on the forward strand.
ATCTGAATGCCCGCGACTTTACCGATGAGCGCTTCGGCTTGCCAACGGTCACAGACATCATCAAAGAGCTGGAAAAACCGGGCCGCGATCCACGTCCGGAGTTTAAAACCGCGCAGTTTGCTGAAGGCGTGGAAACGCTCAACGATCTGCTGCCGGGCATGGTGCTGGAAGGCGCCGTCACCAATGTCACCAACTTCGGTGCTTTCGTCGATATCGGCGTGCATCAGGATGGTTTGGTGCACATCTCTTCCCTTTCCGACAAGTTCGTTGAAGATCCCCATCAGGTGGTGAAAGCCGGCGATATCGTCAAAGTGAAGGTGATGGAAGTGGATATGCAGCGTAAGCGTATTGCGCTCACCATGCGTCTGGACGAGCAGCCTGGTGAAAGCAATGCCCGCGGCAGCAACCGCAGCGCAGGCAAAGAAAACGCCCGCCCGGCGGCCAATAACAAAGGCCGCGGCAAACCTGCCGGCGCTCCGGCAGGCAACAGCGCGATGGGTGATGCGCTCGCCGCGGCATTCGGTAAAAAACGCTAAGTTCCTGCCGTAAATAACGCGCGGAGAAACCCTCGTCTCTGCGCGTATCAGCTTGATAAATCTCCTCATCCAACTACGCTGAAAAAATAACCTTCCGCGTGGCCCAGCGATCCATGGATATTATCAACGCCTTAATCGATGAGATTTATCACGGCAGCTTTCCGGTCGCGGCGCGTGAACGCCTGCTTTCACACATTCGTGCCGCGCGCGATACGGCAAAACTGCCGCGCAAGGCGCACTGGGATGAGAAAGATGTGGTGCTGATTACCTATGCCGATCAATTCCGCGAACCTGAACAGCCAACCCTTGCCAGCTTCTCACGTTTTTATCAGCAGCATCTGCAATCCACTTTCAGTCTGGTGCATCTGTTGCCGTTCTTTCCCTACTCTTCCGACGATGGCTTCTCGGTTATCGACTATCACCAGGTCAATCCGATTTGCGGCGACTGGCAGCATATCAGCGCGCTGCACAGCGAAACGCGGCTGATGTTTGATTTTGTCTGCAACCACATGTCGGCGCACAGCCGCTGGTTTCAACACTTTCTGGCGCAGGATCCGGGTTGGGATGATTTCTTTATCAGCATGCCGCCGGCGACCGATCTCAGCGCGGTGACGCGTCCACGCACCTCGCCGCTGCTCACACCGTTTGCGATGGCCGACGGCGAGACGCGCTATATCTGGACCACCTTCAGCGCCGATCAGATCGACCTCAACTTTGGCAATCCGGAAGTGCTGATTCGCATGGTCGATGTGCTGCTCGACTACCTGAACAAAGGCGCGGATTATGTGCGGCTCGACGCGGTGGGCTACATGTGGAAAACGCCGGGCACCAACTGCATTCACCTGCCGAAAACGCATCAGCTGGTGAAGCTGTTTCGCGCCATTGCCAATGAAGTGGCGCCCGGCACGGTGATCGTCACCGAAACCAACGTGCCGCACAAAGACAACATCAGCTATTTCGGTAACGGCAAAGATGAAGCGCAAATGGTGTATCAGTTTTCGCTGCCGCCGCTGGTGCTGCACGCCATTCATTCCGGATCGGCGCGTGCGCTGCGTCAATGGGCCAGCACGCTGGATTTAGGCGGTGGCACCACCACTTTCTTTAACTTTCTCGCCTCGCACGACGGCATTGGACTCAATCCGGCGCGCGGCATTTTGTCGGAAGTGGAGATTGTGGCGCTGGTGCGTGATTTAGCGCTGGAAGGCGCGCTGGTCTCCTACAAGAACAATGCCGATGGCACCACCAGCCCTTACGAAATCAATGTCACCTATTTCGATGCGCTCAATCAGCAGGACGACGACGATGACACGCGTTTGCGCCGCTTCCTGCTGGCACACGCGATTCTGCTGTCGTTTCCTGGCGTACCGGCGATTTACATTCAAAGTATTCTTGGCTCGCGCAACGATAATGAAGGCGTGCGCGCCGCCGGTCACAACCGTGCCATCAACCGGGAGAAGTACAGCCTGCGTGAAATGGAACAGTGGATCAGCGGCGGCAACCCGCTGCGCCAACAGGTGTATGAACGCCTGAGCGCGCTGATTCAACTGCGCACGCGGCAACCCGCGTTTCATCCCGATAACCCGATGACGCTGCTGGAAAGCGAAAATAGCCTGCTGGTGTTGCGTCGCCATCAGCCGGATAGCGATGAGGGTTTGCTGTGTGTGTTTAATCTCAGCCGTCATGAGGTGACGACACAGTTACCGCTGGCGCGGCGTATGCAGGATGTGATTAGCGGGGAGAAGCTGGATGGCAGCCAGCCCTTAACGCTGGCTGCGTGGCAGTTTATGTGGCTGCGGTAAACGTCATGATCAGCTGCGTAAATTCATCGGGGTGAGAAATGAAAGGCGCATGCGCGGCTTTCTCCATCACCACCGAGGATGAAGCTGGCCAGCGTGAATCCAGTACTTCTGCAATACGACGCGGCACCAGCCCATCGAGATAGCCGTAAATACGCAGGAACGGCAGCGGTAGATCGTCGAGCGCGGCACGCAAATCGTCCTGACGCAAAATCTCTAATCCCCCTTCCAGCACCGCAACCGACGGCATCGGCTGTGATAACACCACCTCTTTCAACTGACGCGCATCCTGTCGCGCGTTCTCCGTGCCCATGGTTTGCAGCGCCAGAAAGCGCTCAACGGTGCGCTGGAAATCCGTGCTCAACTGCTGCTGAAAATTTTGCAGCGTTTCGGGCTTGATGCCGGGCCATACATCACGCGCGGTAAAACACGGCGATGAGGCAACGGTGATCAGCGCTGCAACGCGCTCCGGCTGGGTTAACGCCAGCTGGCTGGCCACCAATCCACCCAGCGACCAGCCGAGCAGCACCGCGCGGTCGGGTAACTGCGGCAACAGCTGTTGCGCCATTTCCGCTAAGGTCAGCGGCGCAAAACCCTGGCTGCGGCCAAAGCCCGGCAGATCCACCAGATGCAGGCGAAAATGCGAGCTGAGTCGCGGAACGATGTTTTGCCACACTTCGGCGTTCAAACCCCAGCCGTGCAGCAGCACAAGATCGCGATCGCCCGTGCCTGTGGTGTGCCAGTAAAGCGAACTCATCGGTTACACTCCGGAAAAGTGATAAGGAGGTCGCTATGCTACCAATCCCGGCCCTGTGTTGGCTATGCCGCCTGCCGTTGCAGATTGCCAGCCACGGTTTGTGCAGCCGCTGCGTGCAGCAAATTCCGCGGCTACCGGCACTCTGTCCCTGCTGCGGTTTACCGGCCAGTGGAATGCAGCCCTGCGGGCGCTGCCTGCGCCGCCCGCCGCCGTGGCAGAGTCTGAGCTGCGTCAGCGATTACCTGCCGCCGCTGAGCGATTGGGTGCAGCAGCTGAAGTTTTCTCGCGTAACCGCACTCAGAGTGATGCTGGCGCGGCTGATTTTGTTAAAATTGTTAACAATGCGTCGTGATTACCGGCTGCCGCGTGTAGATTTGGTGCTGAGCGTACCGCTGCATCGTCGGCGCGCCTGGCAACGCGGCTACAATCAGGCGGCGCTGCTAGCAAAACCGCTGGCTCGCTGGCTGGGCTGTGAATATCGCGAAGCGGTAAAGCGGGTGCGACAGGGCGCAGTTCAGCATTCATTGAGCGCCAGCGCGCGCAAAAAGAACCTGCGCGGCGCGTTTCGCCTTGAAATGCCGGTGCGCGGACGCCATATCCTGCTTATCGACGATGTTGTGACGACCGGAAGTACCGTGGCGGAAATTAGCCGCATCCTGCTGGCGCAAGGCGCGGCCAGCGTACACATTGGTTGCCTGTGCCGTACCTTGTAGAGCGTCGGTGTTGGGCGTATTATAACCAAGTAATTTAGTCAACTATTGAGCAATCGCCATGATCGTTATTACTGATGCTGCGCAAGAGCACTTCTCAAAATTGCTGTCCAAACAAGAAGATGGCACTCAGATTCGCGTATTCGTCATTAATCCGGGTACGCCAACCGCAGAATGCGGTGTTTCTTACTGCCCACCCGATGCAGTAGAAGCGACTGATACCGAATTTAAGTTCGAAAAACTGTCAGCCTTTGTTGATGAGCTGAGCGCACCGTACCTCGATGACGCGGAAATCGACTTTGTTACCGACAACCTCGGTTCGCAGCTGACGCTGAAAGCGCCTAACGCCAAAATGCGGAAAGTCTCTGACGATGCGCCAATGGTGGAACGCGTGGAATATCTGCTGCAAGCGCAGATTAACCCGCAGCTGGCTGGTCACGGCGGTCGCGTATCGCTGATGGAAATCACCGATGACGGCATCGCCATTCTGCAATTCGGCGGCGGCTGTAACGGTTGTTCGATGATCGACGTCACGCTGAAAGATGGCATCGAGAAAGAGCTGCTGGCAGCCTTCCCTGAGCTGAAAGGCGTGCGCGATTTGACCGAGCACCAGCGCGGCGAGCACTCGTACTACTGATTAAGCACGCGGCAGCGACCCGACGCTGCCGCGCGTTCTTCAACGCTTCCTGCGCCCGGTATTCACCGCATTCAATAAGCCCGGCACGTTTCCTCTAAACATCTTTTCGATTGTGACGCTTAACTTGCGCCGCCAGTTTGGATATTCATCTACCGTACCCGGCACGTTGACCGGTGAAGTCATAGCAAGCCAGTCTTCAGGTTGCAGCCCCAGCAATGCGCTGTTAGTGCGCGCCAGATAGCGGTGGAAGCCGCGATTGAGCATCGGTGTGAAGGACAATCGGCTGGCAACGGTACCGTGGCGCGCAGGCAACGTATTCATCTGATGCAGCACATCCAATAGCGCCTGTTTTTGTGTATCCCTTTGCCTTAGCAATGACATGTATACGCTCTCCTGGTACAAGCCCAGTTTGTGACCCAGAAAAAGATCCTCATATCTCCAGAATCCCGCCAACGTCGGCAAATCATGGGTACTGGCGCTGGCAATCGACTGCACGGGATACTCTTGCGGCTGACGATAGCTGCCATCGCCGTGCTGCTCGAAGAACAACACTTTCCACGAGAAAATGCCGCTTTTGCGCAGCAGGCTGACGATCTCTTTTGGCACCGTGCCGAGATCTTCGCCAATGACCATGCAGCGATGGCGCTGACTCTCCAGCGCAAGGATCGCTAGCAGATCCTCAACCGGATAGGCCACGTAAGCGCCTTTATCCGCGCTTTCGCCGTAGGGAATCCACCACAAGCGCAGCAGCGCCATCACGTGATCGATACGCAAAGCGCCGCAGTCACGCATATTGGCGCGCAGCAGGTCGATAAAAGGCTGATAGCCGCGCGCGCGCATCACATGTGGATCGAGCGGCGGCAAACACCAGTTTTGCCCCTGCGGACCGAGGCGATCCGGCGGTGCGCCAACGGAAGCGCCGAGTTTATACAGTTCCGGATCCTGCCAGGTTTCCGCGCTGCCTTGCGCCACGCCGACCGCTAAGTCGCGATATAATCCCACTTCCATGCCAAGCTGCTGGCTAATTTGACAGCAGATGGCAAACTGCTCTTGTGCCACCCACTGCAACCAACTCCAGAATTGAATCTCCTCTTCGTGTTCCGCACACCATTGCTGCACCTCCGGCAGCAAAGCGTTGCGCCAGCCTTCCGGCCAGTTGGTCCAACCCCATTCATCAGGATGCTGCTGGCTGCGTTCGGCGAGAATGCCATCAAACGCCGCCTGATAACGCAGATGGTCGCCGCCCTCAACGATAAATTGCTGGAATCCGGCATCTTCAGCGGCGCGCGGCTGAAAGCGTTGCCAGGCAAAGCGCAGCGCGGCCAATTTCAGTTTGGCCACCGCGCTGTAATCGACAAACTCAGCCGCGCGCGCCTGATCCAGCGCTTTGCGTGTTTTCGCCCTTTGCCACCAACGCTGCGCTGCCTCGCTACGCTGAAAATCCTCCAGCCGATTAACGTCGATATACAGCACGTTGAGCCAGCGACGCGAGGTTGGGCTGTAAGGACTGGCATGTTCTGGCTGTGCAGGATAAAGCGCATGCAAAGGATTAAGGCCAACGAAGTCACCGCCATTATTGGCAACGTTCTCCAGCATTTGCGCCAAATCGCCGAAGTCACCGATGCCCCAATTGTCATCCGATCGCAGCGTGTAAAGCTGTACTAACGCGCCCCACAGTTTCTCGCCTTGCTCGACTGATGCCGGGATAAAACAGCGGCGTGGCGCAATGATGATGCGCGTTTGCCACTGCTGGCGACCTTTGCGCAGCGTGAGCTGGTGATAACCTTGTGACAGACGTGGCGGCAGTGTGAGCGGTTCTCCGCCCTGCACTTCGCCGCTGAAGCTTTTGCCCTGTTCGGTTTGTAGCTGCCAGGAAAAGGTGCCGCTGCCTTGTGGCGTCAGTTGGCGCTTGCTGCGAGCGGCAAATACCTGCACCGGCGGCAGCGGTGGCGCTTTACCGGTTGGCGTTTCCATGACTGCCAGCAACGCGCGTTTGGTCTCATCGCTGATGGTTTCCGGCTCGCCGTGCGCATTGATAAAGCGCAGCGAAATGCCGGCATCCTGTGTCGCCTGGTCCAGCTTGTTGAGCGTCATCGTGTCTCCAAAATCATCAATCGTGTCTTTATCGGGCCGCCTGCCAAATCCGCTGCTGATAATCGCGAATTGAACGGTCAGAGCTGAAGCGGCCGGTGTGAGCGGTATTGAGGATCGCTGCGCGCGTCCAGGCGTCCGGGTTTTTCCACAACGCTTCCACCCGCTGCTGCGCGGCGATGTAGGCATCAAAGTCGGCCAGCACCAGCCAGGGATCGCCATTTTTGGTCAGGCTTTGCAGCATCAAATCAAACGCATGCTTATCGCCCTCGCTGAACTTGCCCTTCTCCAGCTCCTTCAGCAAACCATCCAGATAAGGATTCTGTTTACGCAGCTTTTTCGGGCTGTAGCCGCCCGCCTTCAGCGCTTTCACCTCATCCACGCTGTTGCCGAAGATAAAGATATGCTTCGCGCCCACCGCTTCAGCAATCTCCACATTGGCGCCGTCCAGCGTGCCAATAGTGAGCGCGCCATTCAGCGCCAGCTTCATATTGCCGGTGCCGGAAGCCTCATAACCGGCGGTGGAAATCTGCTCGGAGAGATCGGCGGCCGGAATCATCAGCTCTGCGGCGGTGATGCGGTAATCCGGGATAAACACCACTTTGAGGCGATCGCTGACGAGTGGATCGTTGTTAATCACCTCCGCCACTTTGTTGATGGCATAGATGATATTTTTGGCGAGGTAGTAGCCGGGCGCGGCTTTGGCGCCAAACAGGAACACGCGCGGCACGAAGTCGGGGTTATCCGGGTTGTCGCGCAGCTGGCGATAGCAGTGCAGCATATGCAGCAAACTGAGGTGCTGACGTTTGTACTCATGCAGTCGCTTAATCTGCACGTCAAACAGCGCATCCGGATTGATATCAATGCCGGTCACGCGCTTGACGTAGAGCGTCAGCCGCTGTTTGTTTTGCTGCTTGATGTCGCGAAACTGCTGACGAAACGCCTTCTTGCGGGCGAAAGGTGCCAGCCACGCCAGCGCATCGAGATCGTTGGCCCACTCAACCTGCAGGCTGTCATCGATCAGCGTCGCCAGCAGCGGATTACACTGTTTCAACCAGCGGCGCGGCGTGATGCCGTTGGTCACATTATGGAATTTGTTCGGCCACAGCAGGTGATATTCCGGGAACAGATCTTTCACCACCAGCTCGGAGTGCAGCGCCGCCACGCCGTTGACGGCGAAACAGCTCACCACGCACAGATTCGCCATACGCACCTGACCATCAGCCACCACCGCCAGCTTGTGCCAGATCGCTTTATCGTCTGGCCACCGTTGCTTCACTATCTTTTTCAGGCGGCGATTAATCTCGCGGATGATCAACATATGGCGCGGCAGCAGGTCGCGCACCAGCTTCTCATCCCAGCGCTCCAGCGCTTCCGGCATCAGCGTGTGGTTAGTGTAAGCAAAAGTGCGGCTGGTGATATGCCACGCATCGTCCCAACTCAGTTGATGCTCATCCAGCAGCACGCGCAGCATCTCCGGGATGGCGATGGTGGGATGCGTGTCGTTAAGCTGGATTACTTCGAAATCTGGCAAAGTGCGAATGGCGCGCCCGGCGAGATGATGACGCCGCAGAATATCGCCCACCGCGCAGGCGCACTGGAAATACTGCTGCATCAGGCGCAGCCGCTTACCTTCGGCATGATTATCATTGGGATAGAGCACTTTGGTCAGCTTGTCGGCTGCAATGCCTTGCTGCTCAGCCTGCAGGAACTGGCCGTTGTTGAACGCGTTGAGATCGAACGGCTGCGCGCTGCTGGCTTTCCACAGGCGTAGCGGCAGCGTGATACCGTTGCGATAGCCCACCACCGGCAAATCCCAGGCTTCGCCTTTGAGGTGAATTTTAGGTCGCCAGCTGAGGCTACCATCGTGGTTCTCTTTGACCTTGCCGCCGAGGCCTACCTGCACATCCAGCGCGGCGTTGTAGCGGAACCACGGATAGCGATCGCGCTGCCAGTCATCCGGCGCTTCCTGCTGCTGTCCGTCGGCAAACGTCTGACGAAACAGGCCGTATTGATAGTTGAGGCCGTGGCCCATCGCAGCCTGGCCGACGGTCGCCATCGAATCCATATAGCAAGCGGCCAAACGCCCCAATCCGCCGTTACCGAGTGCCGGATCCACCTCCTCTTCCAGCAGTTCGCTCAGCTCAACCTGATGTTCCGCCAGCGCGGCTTGCACTTCGTTATACCAGCCAAGATTGAGCAAATTGTTGCCGGTCAAACGCCCCAGCAGAAACTCCATCGACAGATAGTTGACGTGGCGCTGCCCGTGTTTGGCTGGCACAGGTGGCTGCGTCGCCAGCATTTCTGCCAGCACGCGGCTCAGCGCTTGCCACCATTGCTGCGGTGTCATTTGCTGGGCGGAAGTGAGTCCGAGATGCTGCCATTGGCGGGTGAGCGCGGCGTCGAAACGTGTTTTATTGAATTTTTGCTGCGACATATCAATCCCTTCGAGTCCGTTAACGGTAAAGCCGGGCGAGCGCAAGAGGTGAATGGATAAGTAAAGCTGGGGGCGCAGAAAAAAGCGACAGGGAAATGCAGGTGCGGTGAAAAAAATCGGTGCTGATTTTTGTAGCGGCGCGATTTATCGCGCAATAAATTGCGCCGCTACGGCATTAGCAAAGTTCGAGGTGAACTTCGTGCTGTTCAATCACTTTCAGCACGCTGGCCGGCGGGCTTTGATCGGTATACATGTAATCAATCAGGCTCATATTGCCGAGGTTGACCATCGCATTACGGCCAAACTTCGAGTGATCCACCACCAGCATCACGCAGCGCGAGTTTTCGATGATGGCGCGTTTGGTGCGCACTTCGTGATAATCGAACTCCAGCAGCGAACCATCCATATCAATGCCGCTGATGCCGAGAATGCCGTAATCGAGGCGAAACTGCGAAATGAAGTCCAGCGTCGCTTCGCCCATGATGCCGCCATCGCGCGTGCGCACTTCGCCGCCGGCGATAATCACGCGGAAATCAGGTTTCGCCATCAGCAGAATCGCCACGTTGAGGTTGTTGGTGACGACGCGCAGATTATTGTGATTGAGCAGCGCATGCGCCACCGCTTCCGGCGTGGTGCCGATATCAATAAACAGCGTGGCGCCATCAGGGATCTGGCTCGCCACGCGCTCGGCGATGCGCGCTTTCTCCGCCGACCACATCATTTTACGATCCTGCCATGCGGTATTTTCTGAGCTGGACGGCAGCGCCGCCCCGCCGTGATGGCGCATGATTTTGTTCTGATCGGCCAGGTCGTTCAGGTCACGCCGAATGGTTTGCGGGCTGACTTCAAAGTGATCAACAAGCTCTTCGGTACTGACATATCCCTGACGCCGGACCAGATCGATAATGGCGTCATGACGTTGCGTCTGCTTCACATCTCTCTCCTCGGCTCGTGGCCGCTTCTTTTATTGGTGCTGCTAACGACGCGTAATCTTACGCGTATCAACAAATGCCATCGCTAAACCCACCAGCAAGCCGGTGACGTGCGCGGCGTTGGCGATCGACAGACCAAATGCGCCGTACCAGCCAATCACCAACCATACGACCGCGAAGCCAATCAGGCCGCGCTCGAGATAAATACCACTTTCGGGATCGCGCTCGCCGCGCAGCCAGCAGTAACCCATCAACGCGTAAACCACGCCCGACAAACCACCAAACAGCACGCCGCTGAACTTGGCCTGCATCCAGCCGGTTAGCAGCGCCGAGATCAGCATAATCACAAACAGCTTGCCGCTGCCGAGACGCTTCTCGACCGCACCGCCGAGATACCACCACCACATCAGGTTGAACAGGATATGCAGTAGCGAGAAGTGCAGCAGCGCATGGCTAAACCAGCGCCACACCTGGAAATATTGCGAAGAATCCGCCGGCCACGCCAGCCAATCCAGCGCCACATCATCACCGACGATCTGCATCAGGATAAATACCGCGACGCAGGCGATCATGATGGTCATGGTGAGCGGACCTGCGCGTTCGCGAATGCTCGCCCAGATGTGGGTGCGCTCGTAGCGCAAGCCACTTTCGGTGTTGCCGCTATGCCAGCTGGCCGCCTGATAGCGCGGATGGTTGGGATCGCGCACGAACTGCGCGAGTTCGTTTTCGACCCTCTCCAGCTTGCTTTCGTCATCCAACATAATGACAAAGTGGCTTTCGCGCTCAATGCGTAGCGTCACGCCGCGAGTCGCCATGTAGTCGACAAACGCCTGCGCCATGCGCGGATTATTGAACTGGGTGATGCGCATCATGCGGTGATCTCCTTCCTTATGCGATGGGCTCAGGCGTCGCCGAGGGCAACCTGCGCCGGGAATGCCGCGCGCCAGGCATCAAATCCGCCGTCAATGCTGTACGCCGCGCTGAATCCCTGGCCCAGCAGGAACTGCGCCGCGCCTTTGCTGCTGTTGCCGTGATAGCACATCACCAGCACCGGCAAAGCCTGATTGGCGTTGGCGATGAAATCCGCCAGATTGTCGTTGGTCAGGTGCTGCGCGCCCGCCGCGTGGCCCATCATAAAGCTCTGCGGATCACGGATATCCACCAGCTGCGCACCTTGTGCCAGATGCTCTTGCGCCTGCAGGACGTTAATACACTCGAAGGTTTCCATGGTGTCTCTCATTACTTCATCACAATTAGCGCCTAGTTTAACCTGAGAACGCGCCGCGATAACCTGACAAGTCCTGTGGTTATGTGATTTTTTTCCTGTCGGAATGTTAGCTATATCACGCAAAAATGTTTTTATTCAGTTAACCGCTGGCGTAGATGTTGGTTTCCGATTATTATTACGCTCGAAAACGAACATTTTAGAACTATTCCGAACATCGGAGGAGATGACGTGGAAACCAAAGACCTGATCGTGATCGGCGGCGGCATTAACGGAGCCGGCATTGCAGTGGACGCTGCAGGACGCGGACTGTCGGTGCTGATGCTGGAGGCGCGGGATTTGGCCTGTGCAACCTCCTCCAACAGCTCGAAATTGATTCACGGCGGCCTGCGCTACCTTGAACACTATGAATTCCGCCTGGTGGGCGAAGCGTTAGCAGAACGTGAAGTGCTGCTAAAAATGGCCCCGCACATCGCCTTCCCGATGCGCTTCCGTCTGCCGCACCGTCCGCATCTGCGTCCGGCGTGGATGATCCGCATGGGCCTGTTTATGTATGATCGCCTCGGCAAACGCACCACGCTGCCGGGCAGTAAGAGCCTGCGTTTTGGCGCGGATTCGGCCCTCAAGCCAGAGATCACGCGCGGATTCGAATATTCTGACTGCTGGGTTGATGATGCGCGCATGGTGGTACTCAATGCGCAGGAAGTGGAAAAACAGGGCGGCGAAGTACGCACCCGCACGCGCGTGACCCGCGCCTGGCGTGAAGCCGGTTTGTGGATGGTGGAAGCCGAAGATATCGACAGCGGTAAAACCTACACCTGGCGCGCCAAAGGTCTGGTCAATGCGGCCGGTCCGTGGGTAAAAGAGTTCTTCGACGATGGCCTGAAGCTGAAATCGCCGTACGGCATTCGTCTGATCAAAGGCAGCCACATTGTGGTACCGCGCGTCCATCGCGAAAAGCAGGCGTATATCCTGCAAAACGAAGATAACCGTATCGTGTTTGTGATTCCGTGGATGGATGAGTTCTCCATCATCGGCACCACCGACGTGGAGTACAAAGGCGATCCGAAAGACGTGAAGATCGATGACAACGAAATCAGCTACCTGCTGAACGTGTTCAATGGACACTTCAAACAGCAGCTGAGCAAAGATGACATCGTCTGGACTTACTCGGGCGTACGTCCGCTGTGCGATGACGAATCGGATTCGCCGCAGGCCATCACCCGTGATTACACGCTGGATGTGCATGACGACAATGGCCAGGCGCCGTTGCTGTCCGTGTTCGGCGGCAAGCTGACCACCTATCGTAAGCTGGCGGAACATGCGCTCGAGAAACTGACCAAATACTACCCGAATATCGGCCCGGCGTGGACCAAAAACGCGGTATTGCCGGGCGGGGATTTCTCCGGTTCACGCGAGGATTACACCGCCAGCCTGCGTCGTCGCTATCCGTTTATTAGCGAAGGGATGGCGCGTCACTTTGCGCGGACTTACGGCAGCCGCACCGAAGAGCTGCTGGCAGGCGCGAAGAGCATCGACGATCTGGGTGAAAACTTCGGTCACGAGTTCTACGAAGCCGAGCTGCGTTACCTGGTGAAAAACGAATGGGTACGCGAGCTGGATGATGCGATTTGGCGTCGTACCAAACAAGGTATGTGGCTGAACGAAGCCGAGCAGGCGCGCATTGCCGAGTGGCTGGCGGTCAACGCACAGAAACCGGCGTTGTCGTTAGCGTCATAATCTCAGCCAATTAAAAGGCCGCTATCCTGATGGGATAACGGCCTTTTTTTATGGAAAACAGCGCGATAAATCGCGCCGTTACGAATGCGTGCACATCCCGTAGCGGCGCAATGCATTGCGCGCATTTGCCCTTACAACCCCGCATTCTCGCGGATGTATTTACGCGCTTTTACCGCATATTCGAACGGATTGGCCAGCGCCGGATCCTGCTCCGCTTCCACCACCATCCAGCCTTTATAGCCGTAATCATCGAGGATTTTGAACACCGGTTTAAAATCGATCACGCCATCGCCCGGCACGGTGAAAGTCCCCTTCTTCACGCCGTCCAGGAACGACAGCGATTTCTCACGCACTTCGGCTACCACGCTGTCACGCACGTCTTTCAGATGCACGTGGAAAATACGCGGCAGATATTTGGTCAGCACATCCAGCATCGCCTGCTGTGAACCTTCGGAATAGTAGATGTGGCCGGTATCGTACAGCAGGCCAACATTCTCATTGGTCGATTCCATAAAGCGGTCAATCTCGGCTGGCGTCTGAATGCCGGTGCCCATGTGGTGGTGCAGCGTCAAACGCATGCCTTTTTTCGCGGCGATCTCCGCCAGCTCGTTGTAGCCTTCCGCGGTTAAACGCCACTCTTCATCGCTGAAAATCGGCTTCTGCTCCAGCACCGCCAGCGTGGTGCCCTGAATACTTTTGCTCTGCTCGGAGCAACCAATCACGCGCGCGCCCATCGCATGCAGGAAATTCATGTGATTGGTAAATTCGTCGATGGTTTTCGCTTTGTCGCCGTTGGCGAAGAAGGTGCTGAACCAGGCGTTGCAGATCTGAATGCCACGGATATCGAGCATCGGCTTGAGAATCGCCGGATCGCGCGGATATTTGCTGCCCACTTCGCTGCCGGTAAAGCCCGCGAGCGCCATTTCACTCACGGTTTGCTGGAAGGTGTTTTCGCTGCCCAGCTCTGGCATGTCGTCGTTAGTCCAGCCGATTGGCGCGATCGCCAGTTTAACGTTGTCTTTGTTCATGTTGTTGTCCCTGATTCACAGAGGCGGCCGCTGAGCCGCCGAGGAGTATTTAGCGCACAGCTCAGTTATTTGGCGTAGAAATCCGGACGCGGCGGCATGGTTACCGGCTCAATCGCGCCGCTGTTCTGCGCTTTATGGCAGGCATCGGCGGCCACGGAGGCAGCAAAACCATCCCAGGCAGAAGGTCCGGTCAGTTGGCCGTCTTTCACGTCATTAATAAACGCTTGCAGCTCAACGTCATAAGCATCAATGAAACGGTCTTTCCAGTCGGTTAGCAGCGGCACGCCGAGACGCGCGTTTTTGCGCGTTTGAATAGCCGAAGGCTCCGGCAGCTTAGCGATGCCCTCTTCGCCCACCACTTCACACTGAATGTCGTAGCCGTACGCGCAGTTAACAAAGATCTCCACATCAATGCGGATACCTTTCTGCGTTTCGAACAGCACGATCTGCGGATCTTTCAACCTGGCATGAGACTTCGACGTGGTGCGCGGGAACACCACCTGCACGGTTTTGTAGTCGTCTTCGGTCAGCCAGCGCAGCACGTCCAGCTCGTGAATCAGGGTGTTAGTGATCGCCATGTCGGTGGTGTAATTCTCGCCGACGCTCTGGTTGCGGTGCGCGCAGTGCAGCATCAGTGGTTCGCCGATTTCACCGTCGGTGATCACTTTTTTCAGCGCGCGATAGCCGGCATCGTACGGGCGCATAAAGCCCACTTGCACCAGACGTTTACCGTGTTTGATCTCGGCATCCACAATGCGACGGCAACCTTCAGCGCTCAGCGCCAGCGGCTTTTCACAGAACACCGGTTTGCCGGCCGCGATTGCCGCCAGCGTAAACTCTTCGTGGGTCGGATCCCAGGACGTCACCAGAATGGCATCGACTTCCGGCGAGTTGATCACCTGATGACCATCCTGATACACCTCGGCTTCGATATTCAGACGTTGCAGCGCAGCACGCGCGCCTTCTATGTTGATATCAGAAACCGCCACCACTTTCGCACCCTGCAAAACGTTATTGCAGCGACGAATGTGTTCCTGACCAATTGCACCGGTACCAATTACACCGAGTTTGAGCGTCATAATTACACCTGTAGAGTCGGATAAGTTAGGGTAAAACAAGGCCGGAGAGCTCCGGCCTAAAAGAGGTTTTAATACTTACGGGCTTGTTCGATATGCACGTTAAGGTTGTCGGCCACTTCTTGCGTGCGCGTTGACGTAGAGGTTTGCGCCACGCCGACGTGCCACCAGCTGAAGTATTTGTGCACCATGGTTTTTGGCAGCACTTTGATGTCGAACAGCACGGAAACGGTCTGCTTCTGCGCGTCGATCAACGCGGCTTCCAGCTGTTCCAGCGTGGTAATGCGGTAGGTTTTGCAGCCGTAACCGCCGGCGATCGCCGCGAAGTCCACCGGCACAAAGCCGCCATCCAGCTTGCCGCCTTCCGGATTACGGAAGCGGAACTCGGTGGTGAAGCTGTCCATGCCGTGTTCCATCTGCAGGTTGTTGATACAACCGTTGGTCATGTTATCCAGCAGCACCACGTTGATTTTCGCCCCTTCCTGAATCGACGTGACCAGCTCGGAGTGCAGCATCATGAACGAACCGTCGCCAACCATGACGTAGACTTCACGCTGCGGCTGCGCCAGCTTTACGCCCAGCGCGGCATTCACTTCATAACCCATACAGGAGTAGCCGTACTCAACGTGGTACGAGTTGTAATCTTTGGTGCGCCACACGCGCTGCAGGTCGCCCGGCAGACTGCCCGCTGCCGCGACGATCACCGCATCCTTTGGGAGCTGCTCGTTTAAGGTGCCCAGCACGCTGCTCTGCGTCAGCACCGATTTCGTCAGGCGCTCAAACTCGGCAAACAGCGCTTCGCGATCGGCGTGGTCGGCGATTTCCGGAATGAAATCGTCGGTGTTATAGGTGGCGGCATAGACGCGCTGCGTCTCTTTCAACAGCTTGCTTTGCGACAGCTCAATCTGGCCGCCCCAATGGTTTTCGAAACCTTGCAGCCCGCTTTCCAGCGCGGTTAAACCTTCACGCGCATCCGCCAGCAGCTGCACCGCATCCAGCTTGTAGCTGTCGAAGTTGCTGACGTTGAGGTTCAGATAGCTGACGTCCGGATTCTGGAAAATCCATTTCGACGCGGTGGTGAAGTCGGTGTAACGCGTACCGATACCAATCACCAGATCGGCCTCTTTCGCCAGCAGGTTGGCCGCCAGGCAGCCGGTTTCGCCCACGCCGCCGACATTGAGCGGGTGATCGGAAACGATGGTGCCTTTACCGGCCTGAGTTTCGGCAAACGGAATGTTGAAGCGCTCGGCAAATTTCAGCAGCGCATCCCCGGCATCGGAATATTTCAGGCCACCGCCGACAATGATCAGCGGCTTGTGTTTACGCGCAATCAGCGCCAGCGCATCTTCTAATTGCGCGGCCGTTGGCAAGCGGCGATCCAGACGATGCACACGTTTCTGGAAAAAGTATTCCGGGAAGTCCCAGGCTTCGCCCTGCACGTCCTGCGGCAGCGCAATCGTCACCGCGCCGGTTTCTGCCGGATCGGTCAACACGCGCAAGGCGTTGATGCAGGCAGTCATCAGCTGTTCCGGGCGGCTGACGCGATCCCAGTATTTGCTCACCGCGCGGAACGCGTCATTGGTGCTGATGCTGAGATCGTGGCTCTGTTCGATCTGCTGCAATACCGGATCCGGTTGGCGCGTGGCGAACACATCGCCCGGCAGCAGCAGTAAAGGAATGCGGTTGGCGGTCGCGGTGGCAGCAGCGGTAATCATGTTGGCCGCGCCGGGACCGACCGATGAGGTACAGGCGATAATCTGACGACGCAGCGACTGCTTGGCAAAGCCAATGGCGGCGTGCGCCATGCCCTGCTCGTTACGGCCCTGATGCACCACCAGATCGCCGCTGTCCTGCTCCAGCGCCTGTCCCAATCCCAGCACGTTGCCGTGACCGAAAATGGCAAAAATGCCTTTCACAAATTTGGTTTCAACGCCGTCAACGTTCAGGTATTGGTTATCAAGAAATTTTACCAGCGCCTGTGCCGTGGTGAGTCTGATTGTGCCCATATGCTTCTTCCTTTACATGCTGGTACCTGCGGCGAGGTACATCGCGGTTCGGGTAAAAACTGCCGTTCACGGCGCCCGCGGATTAAGTGAAACGTGAGGCGATTATAAACAAATATTTTTTTCATTAAACACGATTACAGAAGAAACATTTCATTTTGCGATGGAGATCAAATTCAGCAATGAAACGTGGGCTGCGCAAGCCGCGAAAGGGGGAAAAGTGGAACAGTAACAGGTCATTTGCAGGTCATAACGAAATTTCATTTCACTTCAGTAGCTTCCTTGATTCGCCAGCACTTTCCTGAGACCTGGCTCACAAGCCTGACTATCACTGAAACTCCCGACGATTCCAACGCCGCTTTGCGGCCTGGTCAGAGTTTTACCTGGCTCACAAAATCGTGATGGATGTTTCATTTCATATTGAATTTGGAATTTTTATTCCTCATACTGCGACCAAAGCCAATCAGGCACCTTGAGAACCCGGAAGCAAAGCGCTCGACGTTGGGCGGCAGCGCCCGCAGTGTCTGCTTATCACAGAAGGAAACAATAGGTATGAGTACACAACAGAAGCGGCTTGATGTGATTTGTATCGGACGCATCGCCGTCGACCTCTACGGTCAGCAAATTGGATCACGCCTGGAAGATATGACCAGCTTCAACAAATATCTCGGCGGGTCTTCCGGCAACGTGGCCTACGGTACGGCGATCCAGGGCCTGAAATCGGCGATGCTGGCGCGCGTAGGTGACGAGCATAACGGCCGCTTTTTGCGTGAAGAGCTGCAACGTGCGGGCTGCAATACCGATGGCCTGATTACCGATAAGCAGCGCCTGACCGGGCTGGTGATCCTTGGGATCAAAGATGAAGAGAGCTTCCCGCTGATCTTCTACCGCGACAACTGCGCCGATATGGGGCTGGTGCCGGAAGATATTAACGAAGATTTCATCACCTCTTCACGCGCGGTCGCCGTCACCGGCACGCACCTTTCGCATCCGCAAACCCGCGCCGCCGTACTGAAAGCGCTGGATATCGCCAAACGCAACGGCCTGCGCACCGCGCTGGATATCGATTATCGTCCGGTACTGTGGGGATTGACCTCACTCGGCGACGGCGAAACGCGTTTCATTGAATCGGGCGAAGTGACGCAACAGCTGCAGGAAGTGCTGCACTATTTCGATTTGGTGGTCGGAACGGAAGAAGAGTTCCATATCGCCGGTGGCAGCACCGATACGCTGACCGCGCTGAAAAATGTGCGTCAATCGAGCCAGGCCACATTAGTGTGCAAACGCGGTCCGCTGGGTTGCGTGGTGTTTGAGGGCGAGATCCCGGATAGTTGGGAACAGACCAAACTGCAGAGCGGCGTGCGCGTTGAAGTGCTGAACGTGCTGGGTGCGGGCGATGCCTTTATGTCTGGCCTGCTGCGCGGCTGGTTGAATGATGAAAGCTGGGAGCAAGCGTGCCGTTACGCGAACGCCTGTGGCGCGCTGGTGGTTTCGCGCCACGGCTGTGCACCGGCGATGCCGACCAAAGAAGAGCTGGATGATTTCCTAAGCCGCGATAAAGAGGTGAAACGTCCGGATCTTGATGTACGTCTCAATCACCTGCATCGCGTCACCACGCGTAAACAGCAGTGGCCAGAGCTGAATGTGTTCGCCTTCGACCATCGCAAACAGCTGGCTGATATGGCGCGCGAAGCGGGCGTCAGCGAAGCGCGCATCCCAGAATTGAAACTGCTGCTGCTGCGTGCCGCAGAAGAAGCGGCCAATGAAGCCGGCCTGAATGAAAAGAGCGGCATCCTCGCGGACACCACTTACGGCCAGAAAGCGCTGAACGCGATTACCGGTAAAAACTGGTGGATTGGGCGTCCAATTGAGCTGCCAAGTTCACGTCCGCTGCGCCTTGAACACGGCAACATCGGCTCACAGCTGGTCGACTGGCCAGCCGAGCACGTGGTGAAATGTCTGGTGTTCTACCATCCGCACGACAGTGCGGAACTGCGTAAAGAGCAGGATGAGCTGGTGCTCGATGTGTGGAATGGCTGTAACAAGAGCGGGCACGAATTGCTGCTGGAACTGATTCTGCCGGAGAGCAATCCGGACCGTAACGAATCCTACTATTACGACATGCTGAGCCACTTCTACAGCCTTGGCATTCAGCCAGACTGGTGGAAACTGCCGCCGCTGTCTGCCGAAAGCTGGCAGGCAATCAGCGGGTTGATCGAGCAGAACGATCCGCACTGCCGCGGCATTCTGCTGCTGGGCCTCGATGCCCCGGAAGAGACGCTGAAAGCCGGTTTCGCCGCCGCAGCGCAAGCGCCGTGGGTGAAGGGTTTCGCGGTAGGCCGCACCATCTTCGGCCAGCCGTCACGCCAGTGGCTGCAAGGCGAGCTGGATGATACAGCGCTGGTTGAGACCGTGAAAGGGAATTACCTGCGGTTGATCGGCTACTGGCGCGCTGTGCGCGGTTAAGTGCGAAGTTAGCTGGGAAAAAGCGGCCAATTGGCCGCTTTTTTGATTGTGCTCGCTGGCCCTCATCCTCGCCTTCTCCCGCCAGCGGGAGAAGGGACCGATCCAGCAATTGTTGAGTATTGAACGCGATCCGGTGTACCGCACAAGACGGTTCCCTCGCCCGCTTGCGGGAGAGGGTTAGGGTGAGGGGAAAACCTGCATATTCTGTGAGGCATTTCATAAACCGATGAAATAAGCGTCACGATGATGTCAAACAAATGAAATTTTCCATCCATCTGGTACTATAGCGCTCATTATCCAGCCATATTTTCTTTTCTAGCGGGCCGAAGTAATGACCAATAATCCAACGCAATTAACCTTGTTACAGGACGAGATCCGTCGTCGCTATGAGACGCTGAGCAAACGCCTGAAGCAGGTGGCTCGTTATATCCTTGATAACAGTAACAGCATCGCTTTCGATACCGTTGCTTCCATCGCACAACATGCCGATGTGCCGCCCTCGACGCTGATCCGCTTTGCCAACGCCTTTGGCTTCAGCGGCTTCAACGAAATGAAACAGGTTTTCCGTCAGCACCTGATGGAAGAGACCGTTAACTATACCGAGCGCGCACGTCTGTTCCGCCAGACCGCCACCGACGACAGCGCCACTTCACCCGAAAGCCCGGCCGAAATCCTTAACGTCTTCACCATGGTCAACAGCCAGGCGCTGCAACAGCTGGCGATGCAGGTCAATCCAGACCAGCTCAACCGCGCGGTGAAAATGCTCGATGAAGCCGAGAACATCTACATCATCGGCCTGCGTCGCTCATTCAGCGTGGCATCGTATCTGGTGTATGCGCTGCGCCATCTGGAGCGTCGTGCGTTCCTGATCGACGGCCTCGGCGGCATGTTCACCGAGCAGCTGAGCATGGTGAACCCGAAAGACGTGGTGATCGCCATCAGCTATTCGCCATACGCGCGTGAAGCGGTGGAGTTGGTTGAGTTGGGTGCCAAACGTGGCGCGCATCTGATCGCCATCACCGACAGCCAGGTCAGCCCGCTGGCTGCCTTCAGCGATGTGTGTTTTGTGGTGCGTGAAGCGCAAGTGGATGGCTTCCGTTCGCAGGTCGCTTCGCTGTGTCTGGCACAGACGCTCGCCGTGTCGCTGGCGCTGAACAACAACGTGGCCAGCGAATAATCTCTTCGCAGAGTCGACCAGCTAACAAAAAAGGGCAGCCACCTGGCTGCCCTTCTTACATTGATGTGCAATCTACGAACGCGGATACTGGTCGCTGTTCACCCAGGCGTGATCCTTCTCCCAGGTAAATTTCCACAGACGTTTTGGACCCGCCATCACGTTGAGATAGTAGTTATCGTACCCGGCAATGGTTGCCACCGGATGATAGCCACGCGGCACCGTCACCACATCGCGGTTATACGGCGCCATGCACTCGTCGAGTGAACGGTCGTCGGTATAGACGCGCTGCATGGCGAAACCTGGCTCGGGATCGAAACGGTGATAGTAGGTCTCTTCCAGATAGGTTTCGTCCGGGCTGTTTTTCTGGTCGTGCTTGTGGCTGGGGTACGAACTGGTCGCGCCTTCATCGGTGTAAACTTCCACCACCAGCAGGCTGTCGGCCTCTTTATTGTCCGGCAGAATGTTGTGCACCAGACGCTGATTACGCCCTTTACCACGCTGCTCAACACCAACATCTTCCGGCGCAATCAGTCGCGCCGGCAGGTTGCCGCTGCTCGGTGCATTACACACCGCCAGCTCCAGATTGCTATCCGCATACACTTCCACTTCGTCGTTATGCGGTACGTAAACTGAGTAAGGCGGAGTGCGTTCAAACGGCGACAGACGTTTACCCAGATTCGGAAACTCGGCGTGACGGGTTTTCACCGACGCAAAGCCCGCCACCAGCACCAGACACAACTCTTTGTCGCCGCTACTCAGCTTCAGGCTCTGCCCTTTTTTCAGCAGATAAGCGTCGAAGCCGACATATTCCCAGCCCGCGCTTTCCGGCGTGACGTGCTGGATGCGGCCGTTGCTGTCGGGTTTTTGCGCTTTCGAAATCAGAGACATCCTGTTCCTCCTTGTTGAGCGAAATTAGCCCAGCGTCGGCATGCTGAACTCAGATACGGTCTGCTGGCCGCTCGGCCAACGCACGGTGGCGGTTTTCATGCGGGTGTAGAAACGCACGCCGTCTGGACCGTGCACGTTCAGCGCACCAAATACCGAACGCTTCCAGCCGCCGAAGCTGTGGAACGCCATCGGAACCGGAACCGGCACGTTGACGCCAACCATGCCAGCTTCGACGTTCTGCACGAACTCACGCGCGGTGTGGCCGTTGCTGGTGAAGATGGCGCTGCCGTTACCGAATTCGTGGCTGTTAACCAGCTGCAGTGCGCTGTCGTAATCGCTGGAACGCATGATGCTCAGCACCGGCCCGAAGATCTCTTCGCGCCAGATGGTCATATCCGACGTCACATTGTCGAACAGCGTGCCGCCAACGTAGTAACCTTCTGCATGGCCAGCAACCTGGATGCCGCGGCCATCAACCACCAGCTTCGCGCCTTCCTGCTCACCTTTGTCGATGTAGCCCAGCACTTTCTTCTGGTGCGCAGCAGAAACCACCGGCCCCATTTCATTCTCTTCGGTACCTTTCTGGATGCCAGGACCGACGCGCAGCGCTTTGATCAGCGGCGTCAGACGCGCAATCAGTTTGTCTGCGGTGTCATCACCCACGGCAACCACAACCGGCAGCGCCATGCAGCGTTCACCCGCTGAACCAAACGCGCC
This sequence comes from Pantoea sp. GCM10028869, assembly GCF_042666835.1. Lineage (NCBI taxonomy): Bacteria > Pseudomonadati > Pseudomonadota > Gammaproteobacteria > Enterobacterales > Erwiniaceae > Pantoea > Pantoea sp. GCM10028869. The sequence goes on from NZ_JBHTGO010000008.1 coordinate 83,742, forward strand.
GCCCATGATGGCGTTCACGGTGGCATCGAGATCGGCATCGGGCATCACGATGGCGTGGTTTTTCGCCGCGCCAAACGCCTGCACGCGTTTACCGTGGGCGCTGGCAGTTTTATAGATGTGCTCCGCTACGCCGGAAGAACCCACGAAGCTGACTGCGGCGATGCGCGGATCTTTGTAAAGCTGCTCGGCATCTTCGTTAGACGAATGCACCACGTTGAATACGCCATCCGGCAGGCCCGCTTCTTTCAGCAGTTCGGCCATGCGCACAGATGCAGAAGGATCCAGCGCCGGTGGCTTGAGGATAAAGGTGTTGCCGCACGCCAGCGCGATGGGGAACATCCACAGTGGCACCATCGCCGGGAAGTTAAATGGGGTGATACCGGCGACAACACCGACCGGCTGCATCAGCGAATAGCTGTCAACGCCGGTGCCCACGCTCGGTGAGTTCTCACCTTTAATCAGATGTGGAATACCGCAGGCATACTCGATCACTTCGATACCGCGCGTCAGTTCACCCAGCGCATCGGACCACACTTTACCGTGCTCAGACACGATCAGTGCCGCCAGCTCTTCGCGATGTTTTTCCATCAGCGCTTTAAAGTTGAACATCACACGGGCACGACGCAACGGCGCGGTTTTCGACCATTCCGGGAAGGCGGCATGCGCGACTTCAATCGCCTTTTCCACTTCAGCAGCGGTGCTCTGCGTCAGTTCACGCACGACTTTGCCGGTCGCCGGATCGTACACGGGAATGGTTTCATTGCTGGCGCTGTGGGTAATTTTGCCGCCGATAAAGTTTCCTACGATAGTCATGTCGTTGCCTCTTAGATGTGAAGTTCCCTGCAGATAGCCCGTTCGAACCGCGACGCTGCGTGTGCAGGCAATGCTTAAAGCGTGCTATGAAGCTATCGTAATGAAATGAATTTTTCAAATACTTCTTTTTAGAAAATTTCCTTTTAGCGGCATGGATCGCATTTTTTCCGCCTGCGCTGACAGCCGGGTGTAAATCAGCCCGTAGCGCTGCACTGCTGGTGCTAAAGGCTCGCCAGACCGCTCTGCCGCTAAGCCGTTGCCCGCACCGAATTTATGTCTGAAATCCAGCTTCCCCATGCAACGCGAAACGAAATATGAAATTTTTGCGAGGCAGATCCAATATCTGATATTTCATAATTCAATAATAATGAAATAAATGTTCTCTTTGCAGCACCTAATCCGTATCCGTTTACAGGAGCCGCACATGGCCATCGATCCGACCCGTTTCTGTATTAACCGTAAAATTGCGCCCAGGCTAACGCTGGAAGCCTTCTTTCAGCTGGTGCAACGCCTGGGATTGAGCAAGGTTGAACTGCGTAATGACATGCAGAGCGGCAAGGTAACCGATGATCTCAGCGCGGCGCAGCTGCGCGCGCTAGCGGATAAGTACCACATTGAAATCGTGACGATTAACGCGCTCTATCCGTTTAACCGTGCCAATGAGTCGCTGCTGGCTAAAGCCGACGCGCTGCTACAGGAAGCTCAGGCCATCGGCGCAAAAGCGCTGGTGATGTGTCCGCTCAATGAAGGGATTGAGATTTCGCCCCAGCAGACGCTGGAAGCGCTGCAGGTACTGGCGCCGCGCTTTGAAAAGTATGGCATTCAGGGGCTGGTTGAACCGCTGGGCTTCCCGGTCAGCTCGCTGCGCTCGGCGGTGCAGACGCAGCAACTGATTCAGCAAGCAAAAGTCCCGTTCAAGGTGCTGCTTGATACCTTCCATCATCACCTGTATGAGAACGCCGAAAACGAGTTCCCGCAGGAGATTGATATCAACCATATTGGTCTGGTGCATTTATCCGGCGTGGAAGATACCCGCCCAACGGCGCAACTGACCGATGAACAACGCATCATGCTCAGCGACCGCGATGTGCTGAACAGCGTGGCGCAGGTGAAACGTCTGGAGATGTTGGGCTATAAAGGCATTTACGCATTTGAGCCGTTTGCCTCATCGCTGGAGACGTGGAATACCGCTGAGATTGAACGCCAAATTCGCTACAGCATCGAGTTGCTGCAAGCCTGAAAACGAACCCTTATCTGTGTCTAATGACACATTTTGTTAGTGTTGGCCTCGGTCGGAGGCCTTTTTTTCATACCCGTCATATTTTAAGCCATAGCTGCGTTGGCTGCCCGTGCTCACCCCAGTCACTTACGGGCGTAAGCTCCTGGGGATTCTCACGCTTGCCGCCTTGCTCTGACTTAAACTATTTAGGGTATGCCTGAGTTCAATAGCAAAATTATGCGTTCTCTTTAACCTCCCCCATCGGCTCTTCCGGCATCTGCTTAATCATGCGCAGCGTGCAGAACAGCGCTAAACACACCAGCAGTGCGGTGAGGAAATAGACCAGCGACACGCCGGCATAACTCATGATGAAACCGGCGATCGGCCCGGTGATGCCCAGCGATAAATCCATAAACGCGGTATAGGTGGCGAGCGCGCTGCCCTGATTCTGCTGCGGCACCACTTTCACCGCCACCACGCCAATCGCCGGGAATACCAGCGAGAAACCCGCGCCGGTGAGGAACGCGCCCATCTTCGCCATCCACGGGTCGAATGAACCGGCCACCAGAAACAGGCCCATCGCTTCTACCGCAAAGCAGATACTCGCCACGCGCAAACCACCGAGCTTGTTGATGGCATTCGGAAACAGCAGACGCGTGCCGACGAACGCGGCGCTGAACATGGTCAACGCGAAGGCGGCGCCATCCCAACCTTTATCCTGATAAAACAGCGTGATAAAGGTGGCGATCACGCCAAATCCGGCGGAACCCATCGCCAGAATCAGGCCGAAACCATACACCTTGCTCAGCACGTCACGGAACGGCAGCGGCTTGGCTTTGCTGCCTTTCACCGGTGCACGCGGCAGCGCCAGCGCAATTGCCAGTAAACAAATGGCAATGATGATGCTGGAGAGCAGCAGCAAGCCGCCGCTGCGGAAAATCACCACGCCGAGCGGCGCACCAATCGCCATCGCGCCATAAGTGACAATGCCGTTCCACGAAATCACCCGGCCAATATGCAGCGAACCGACGCGCGCCACGCCCCACAGCGACGTACCGGTGCCGGAAAAACTCTGTCCGATGCCGAGAATCACGCGCCCCAGACACAGCAGCACCAGGCTCAGCACGCCCTGCCCATCGCTGAGCGCCGACAGCAAAATACAGATGCCGCTCAGCAAGCATCCCACCAGCCCCAGCACCACCACTTTTTTCGGCCCCCACAGATCGGCATAGCGTCCCGCGTGTGGGCGACTGAGCAGCGTGGCGATGTATTGCAGGCTGATCACCAATCCGGCCCAGAAGGCGTTGTAGCCCAGTCCGTCATGGACAAAACCGGGCAGCACCGCCAGCGGCAAGCCGATGGTGAGATAGCTGGCAAAGTTGAACTTCACGATGGAAAGGATCAGTAAATTGAGGCGAAAACGGCCGTGTTCAGGTGCGGCGGCAGGCGAGTCAGGCATGAGTGATTGCGCTCGTGGGTGACGGAATTTTTATAACAAGAGGATAACTATACGCCATTTGGTTTTATCCGCATCAGTGAAATGCCCAGTTTTATGGTCATCATTTCGTCATATCGCGCTCGTAGACTCGCCCCCAATCAAATCCCAAAGAGGATAGCAATCTGATGACGCCCCTGATTTCTCAGGCGCGCGTGCGTAACGCTCACGCCTTCGCGGGAGGTGGCCGATGACGCATGCCGCGCTGCCTATTGAACTGAAAAATCTCAGATGGTCGGTGGATAACCTGACTATTCTGCACGATCTCTCCCTGACCATTCCCGCAGGCGAAATTCTGGCGCTGCTCGGCCCGAGCGGCTGTGGCAAAAGCACGCTGCTGAAACTGCTGGCGGGTTTGTTGCAGCCCACCGCCGGCGAACTGTGGATCGGCCAACGCTGCGTGGCATCGCCGCACCACTGCGATGCGCCGGAAAAACGTAACCTTGGCATGGTGTTTCAGGATTACGCGCTGTGGCCGCACATGTCGGTGGCGCAAAACGTCGCCTTTCCGCTGCGCATGCGCGGCATGAAAAAAGCCGCCGCGCGGCAACAGGCCGATGCCGCACTGGCGCAGGTGGGCCTTGCGGATTTTGGCGATCGCAAACCGGCGCTGCTTTCAGGCGGCCAGCAGCAGCGCGTGGCGCTGGCGCGCGCGCTAATGGCGAAACCGGCCATTCTGCTGTTCGACGAACCGCTCTCCAACCTCGACCGAGACCTGCGTGAAACTCTGGTTCACACCATGGCGGATTTGCTGCGCGCGGCGCGCATCACCGCTGTTTACGTTACGCACGATCGCGACGAAGCCAACACGCTGGCCGACCGCATCATTCACCTGGCGCAGGGCCAGATTGTTTCCGTTACTCACCTCTCAGGGGACTGCAATGCCATCTCTCAAGTCAGTTAAAACAGGAGCCATCAGCGCGATGATGTTGACTTCCGCCATCATGATCAACGACGCCCAGGCGCTGACGGTATACACCGCCGGTCCGGGTTCGCTGTCGAAAAGTCTTGCCGCCGGATTTGAAAAACAGACCGGCATCAAAGTGAATATTTTCCAGGCCACCACCGGCAAAGTGATGGCGCGTCTGGAAGCGGAACAGGCCAATCCGCAAGCCGACGTGCTGATCTCGGCTTCGTGGGATACCGCCGAAGATCTGCAACAGCGCGGCTGGCTGCTGCCGTTCAACAGCGCCAACGCGGCGAAGGTGCCGAATCAGTTCAAAACCGCCAACTATGTCGCGCAGGGCATTTCCGCGCTCGGCATCGTGTGGAATACGCAAAGCAACACGCCAGAGCCGAAAACCTGGCAGGATCTCACCGCGCCCGCCTTCAAAGATAACGTCACCACGCCGGATCCGGCGCTGTCTGGCGCGTCACTCGATCTGCTGATTGGCCTGCAAAACAGCGAAGGCGAAAAAGCCTGGCAGCTGTTTGACCAGCTGAAAGCCAACGGCATGGTGATGAGCGGCCCCAACGCGCAGGCGGTGACGCCGGTGCTGCAGGGCGCGAAAGCGGCGGTGTTTGGCGCGGTCGATTACGTCACCTATAACAACATCGCGCAGGGCGAGAGCGTGAAGGTGATCTTCCCGGAAAACGGTACCGTGGTCGCACCGCGTCCGATGATGATCCTGAAAAGCAGCCAGCACCCAGACGATGCGAAGAAATTCGTTGATTACGTGCTGTCAGATGAAGGTCAGGAGCAAGTGGCGAAAGCCTGGCTGATGCCGGCGCGTACCGATATCAAAGCGCAACGTCCGCTGTTTACCGAGATCAAGTTATTGCCGACTAATCAGGATGGCAGCAGCGAACGATCGGCGGTGCTAAAGCGCTTTGGCGCCCTGTTCGGACAGTAAGCGATGTCGCGTGCCCTGAATGGCGTGATTCTGCTGGCGTTATTGCTGCTGGTAGCGCTGCCGCTGCTGTTTATCGTGTTGCAAGCGTTATTTCCCTACTTAGGTGAAGGCAGTTGGCGCGGCGCTTTTAGTGCTTTTCCGGCGCTGCTGGACGATCCGCAGCTGGCAGCGATGTGGCTGGGCACGCTGAAAATCGGCGGCGGCGTGGCGCTGTGCAGTTTGCTGCTGGGCTTGCCGCTCGGCGCACTGCGCGGCCTGTTCCGCTTGCCGGGCGCGGCGCTGTGGGATCTGCTGTTTCTGATCCCCTTTTTGACGCCGCCCTATATTGTGGCGCTGTCATGGACGCTGGCGCTGCAACGCAACGGGTATATCGAACAACTCACCGGCATCAACTTCGACAGCCTGCTGTTTAGCAGCAGCGGCATGATTGGCGTGATGACGCTGAACATCTTTCCGGTGGTCTATTTCGCGGTGTCGCGTTCGCTGCTGGCCAGCGGGCAACGTCTCGCTTGGGTGGCGCGCGTGCATGGCGCATCGGCGTGGCGCGGCTTCTGGCACATCACCTTGCCGCTCACCTTACCGGCATTGGCGGGCGGCGTGCTGTTGGCGTTTACGCTGGCGATTGAGGAGTACGGCGTGCCTGCGGCGCTCGGTGCGCAGGCGAAGTTGACGCTGATGACCGTTGGCATTGAAACCAAACTCGCCGACTGGCCGATCGATCTGCCTGGCGCGGCGTCGCTGTCACTGATGCTGAGCCTGATGGCGCTCACGGCGTGGCTGCTGCAGCGCAAACTGACCGGCAGCAGCGATGTGACGGCGGTTGGTGGCAAACCGGTGAGTCAGGAACTGGCGCATGCGGGACGCTTACAAATCTTAATGCTGCTGCCGTTTGCTGTCACCGTGCTGCTGGCGGTGGTGCTGCCGCTCGGCGCGATGACCCTGAGCGGCTTACTGAATACGCTCTCCGGCGGATTACATCTGAGTAATCTGACGCTACGCCACTTCGGCGCGCTGTTCAGCCAGCAAGGCGATGCGCTGGCGGCCTTCTCCACCAGCATTGGCCTGGCGCTCGGCGCGGCGCTGCTGACCGGCGCGCTGGGTTTTCTGATCGCCTGGCGCTTATCAGAAGGGAAAACCCGTTTGCTGGCAATGATGGATGGCCTGGCGCTGCTGCCTGCGGCGATGCCCGGCGTGGTGGTGGGCGTGGGGTTGATTCTGCTGTGGAACCGCGGTTTCTGGCCGGTTTCGCCCTACAACACGATGTTTATTCTGCTGCTGTCGTACAGCTGTTTGCTGCTGCCGTGGCCGGTGCGTTATGTCAGTAGCGCGCTGCGCCAGCTGGCACCCACGCTGCAACCGGCGGCGCGCGTGCACGGCGCATCACGTGTGCAGGCGCTGCGTCTGATTGTGCTGCCGCTAGTCGCGCCCAGCCTGCTGGCGGCGATGATGATGGTGTTTGCCGTAGCGTCGCGCGAGCTGGTGACATCGCTGCTGCTGGCTCCGGCAGGCACGCAAACCGTGGCGATCTTTATCTGGCGTCAGTTCGAACAGGGCTCGGTGGGACAAGGTATGGCGATGGCCACGCTGACGCTTTGCGCCAGTTTGAGTTTGATGTTGGCGGCCACGGTGCTGATGCGGCGTCATGAAAAATAGTCATACATACCGTAGCGGCGTGATTCATCACGCATAAATATGACATTGATGATTAACATTATTTAAGCCGTGATTATGGGTTTAACTGTCATCTTATCCACATATTTTAAAACCCATGTCCATGCCGCATTGACCTTACATTTTAAATGGGTAAATTATAGTTTCGATTAGGGATGATTTCTAACCGTAAGGAAACGGCATGTATCACAGTGATTTGATACTCAAGGGCATCAAAGCCGATGAGTTGATGGCGTCACAGCTTGAAAAAGCTCTTATAGGTGTAAAAGACCAGGTACTTCAGCAAGCCAGTAAAATTGGCGACGGAGCAACACGCTTGGTGTATTACACATCTTGCTTCACCGATAACTATCAAGATGTCTGTGCAAAGCTAAAAGAAGAAGACTTGCGCTTCCTGGATGGCATTGCCGAAGTGGTCAAAAGACGTGACATTATCTTTAGGCTGGTTCACATCTATTTTGAAGGAATTTTCAGATTCAAAACACGCGAACAACTTTCAGCAATCAATTCCGGTTTATTAAAAGCAGGCGTGATCATCTCCTCTAACACACTAAACAACCAGACTTTTGTCATTGGAATAACAACAGCTGTTTGCCTTGGCATAGGCTTTAACTCATCCATCGTCGCCTGGACAGGAAAGACCGCCGCACTAACTGTTACCGGGCTAGGGCTATACGGCATCGTACAACAAGCTGCTGATAGTGCTGAAAGGCTTAGGCTGCAAGCGCCGATGTATTATCAAGCCCTGCATATGCAAAGGCTCGAAATGATGTATTTCCTCATCGAGCCGACTTTTATGAAAGCTCAAGCATTTGAGAGTGACATTACCAACGCAATAATTAACATGGTGAAGTAGGCATGCGTAATTTTCTAAAACAATGGTTAAAAGCGCAGGCATCATATTTCTTTTGGGGCTACGTTCCGCTTGTTTTAATTATTACTTTCGGTGTTTTTGCAGTAACGTACTTTCGCCCCTACGCACTTCAGGCCATAGGGGTTTTGATAATCATTACCTTTGCGTTTGTTGTCTGGTTTAACCGCCCTCGTTAAAATTAAAAGGAACTTAACTATGTCTACTCCAGCTCATTAATGGCTAACAGATGAAAACGGATCCCCTATCGTGGGTGGATGCCTGATGCCTACACGACTCGGCTCAATTGAAATGCGCACTCTAACGCATAACATATCGGTTCCAGCCGACAGACATACCGGAAAGTTAACAGCAGCAAGAATCCATGCCCCAATAGTTTTCCAGAAAGAATTTGACCAGACGACGCCATTATTATTTCGCGCGTTGTGTCAGGGCAGAATGTTTAAATCAGCCACCATAAAAATGTATAGAATTAATGAGGCAGGAATTGAAACAGAATACTTTAACATTGTTCTTGAAAACGTAAAAATAACCAGCATTACTCCATCACTCGTACCAGCAGGCATAGCAAGCACACATATGGAAAATGTCGAGATTCGTTATGAAACTATTATGTGGAAATACGTAGATGGAAATATTCAGTTTAAAGATGGTTGGAATGAACGAATGATCGCTTAATAAAATAGCTAACACCTTACCTTGCTCGCTGTTTGTCTGTGCCGATGTTTAAATAAGTATTGATGTCGGCACGGTAAGCCGAGGTGTGAAAATTCCACAGCTACCGCTTGACGTTCATGCAGGTAGCTACGGATGTTGCGTGTTGTAAAAATTTCTCTTTATCTTAAAAAACAGATGGTTAATTTCCATCAACTACACTCTCCTGAGCAAAAACCGTCTCAGGAGAGAGAATGAATAACCTGCTTCAGGAAAAAATTGGCCAGAACATCCTGGTAAAACTGGCGATGCTGGTGATTATTCTGGCGGGCATTCGCGCCGCCTCGGACATTCTGGTGCCCTTCTTACTCGCCAGCTTTTTAGCTATTGTGCTCAATCCGCTGGTTACGATGCTAATGCGACGCGGCGTCAAACGTGGCCTGGCGATTACGCTGGTGATCACCGTGATTTTTATCGTCGTACTGTTACTCATTGCTGTACTCGCCAGCTCGGCCAGTGATTTCAGTGATACCTATCCGCAAATCCGCGCCATGCTGGAGCAGAAACTGGCGGTGGTGCAACATTTTGCCGCGCGTTTTCATATCAACATCTCTACCGAAGCGCTGGCTGCGCGCCTCGATCCCAACGTGGTGATGGACATGGCCACATCGGTGCTGAAACAGCTGTCCGGCGCGATGACCAACGTCCTGCTGCTGATCCTCACCGTGGTGTTTATGCTGTTTGAAGTGCGTCATCTGCCGTACAAGATGCGCAATGCGATGGTTAATCCACAAATCCGCATCGCCGGTCTGCACCGCGCGCTGAAAGGTGTGACGCACTATCTGGCACTGAAAACCCTGGTGAGTTTGATTACCGGCGTGGCCGTTTGGCTGTCGCTGCTGCTGCTCGGCGTGAAGTTCGCGCTGTTCTGGGGCGTGGTGGCGTTCATCCTTAATTTCATCCCCAACATTGGCCCGATCATCGCCGGTATTCCGCCATTTATTCAGGCGCTGGTGTTAAATGATATTTATGACGCCATGCTGGTGGCGGCGCTGTTCAGCGCGATTCATATGGTGTTCGGCAACATGCTGGAGCCAAGATTGATGGGGCGCGGGCTGGGACTCTCGACGCTGGTGGTGTTTCTGTCGTTGATTTTCTGGGGCTGGCTGCTGGGTCCGGTCGGCATGTTGCTGTCGGTGCCGCTCACCAGCGTGACCAAGATTTTGATGGAAACCACGCCGGGCGGAAGCCGATTGGCGATTATGTTGGGTAATGGACGGCCGGGTAAACGGGCGCGTTAAGGCTCTTTTACTCAAGGTCGCGCAATAAATTGCGCCGCTACGGTTTAGTGCAGGTTGTCGTAGCGGCGTGATTTTACGTTATTGCGTTTGAAACACGCTGTTGTCGGTAATCGCCTGGACATCAACTTTGTTTGGCAGGATGTTCAACTCGCTAAACAAGTCCGACACCTTCTGCACCTTCGCCACATCATCCGGCGTCACGCCACGTACGCCGTGGGAAATACGCGCAGTAATCTGCTGCGCGTCCGCCGGTTGCAGGCGCGTTAACTGCGCATACACCTCGTTATACTGCTGCGGATGCGCCAGCGCCCACTCGCGCGCTTTGGCCAGACGATGGGTGAAATCCGCAATCGCCGCGCGCTTCGCGGGATCGTCGAGCGAGCTTTGCGTGGCGGTGACAAACGACAGCGCGGTTGTCAGCCCTTTGCCGTCACGCAGCAGACGCGCGCCATGCTTTTCCGCAATACCTAAATAGGGATCGAAGGTCGCCCATGCGGTAATCTGCCCGGAGTTAAACGCCGCGCTGGCGTCGGTTGGCAACACAAAACGCACCGGCACCGTATCACGTGGCACTTTCGCCTCTTCCAACGCCTCATACAGCAAGTGCTGCGAGATACTGCCGCGCGCCGACGAGACGACAACCTGCTTGCCAGCCAAATCTTTCACGCTGTGGATCGGCGAATCGGCAGGGACGATCAGCCCGTTCGAACCGGCGTCACCGACGTTGGTGGCGATGATCTTCAGCGGCACGCCGCCCGATGCCGCCATCAGCACCGGCAAATCGCCGGCGTACGAGGTATCGACCGCACCCGCACGCTGCGCTTCAAACAGCGGCGCCGCGCCCTGGAAATTCGCCCAGCGATAGTGATAAGGCGCGTCTTTCATGACATCTGCCGCTTCGATCAGCGAACGCAGATTGCGTGCCTGATCGCCCAGCACCAGCGTGACTTTACTCAAATCAGGCGCCGCCTGACTGCCAAACGCCGCGCACAGCAGCAGCGTAGAAACTACCGGTTTTAGCCATTTCATCGGGGAGATTCTCAGAGTGCGTTGCGGTTGAGCTGGCGGATGTAAGCATCCCAGTGCAGCTGATATTTGCGATTGCGGATGCTGTTATCAAACGCCTGCGCGGCTTTCTCGGAAACGGCGTCCGGCAGAATGATCAGATCCGCGCCACCCGATTGTGCCGCCAACTGTGCCTGGCAGGCGCGCTCGAGGTAATAGAGGTTGTAGAAAGCTTCTTCAATGCTGCCGCCGCTGGTCAGCAGGCCGTGATTGCGCAGGATCAGCGCGTTAAGATCGCCGAGATCGGCAACGATGCGCTGCTGCTCGTCGAGATCCAGCGCGATACCTTCGTAATCGTGATAGCCGAGGCGATTATGGAAACGCGTGCTGTGTTGCGAAATCATCAGCAGGCCGTTTCGCTGCGCCGAAACGCCAATGCCGGCCGCGGTGTGCGTATGCAGCACCGCATGGGCATCTGGCCGCGCGCGGTGAATCGCGCTGTGAATAACAAACCCGGCAAGGTTAATTCCCAGCCCGGTTGGGTCGTCAATAATATTGCCGTCGATGTCGATTTTAACCAGCGTTTCCGCCTGGATTTCATCGAAGGTTTGTCCAAAAGCGTTGATAAGAAAGTGCGGCTGATCGCCCGGTACGCGCAGGGAAAAATGGGTGTAAATATGGTCGGTCCAGCGTAGCTTCGCCGCCAGATGATAAGCCTGCGCCAGCTTGATGCGCGCCTGCCATTCGCCTTCACTGATGCGCTGCCGTAATGATGTGACATCCAGGGTTTCCGTGCTCATTTTCGCTCCTCATTTCAGGTCAATGTGCTTACCTAACATCGTGGCATAGCGTTTTTGCCGCTGGGAAATGCCAATAACGGCAAAACAATGTCATTAAACGCAAAGTGAGATTGATCATTGACCTGTATCAGACCGGTTTATTCTTAAATCGCTACCCTACACAGCCCTGTGAAAATGGTATGCTGCTGACGCCGCAAGCGCAGCTTAAACCGACTGAGGATTGTCTGGTGCCACTGAAAAAACGACATCACGATTTTGATTGGGTCTTAATCGTTTGTGCCGGGTTGCTACCGTTGGTGCTCGGCATCCTTTGTACGGCCATCGAAGCGCGTCACACCGTCAGCCAACAGCAGATTTCTACCGCCAATACCTTGATTACTCAGGCTGAAAAGATGAGTGACAACGCCTGGGATATGATCACTGAGATGCGCCAGTATCAGTACCAGCCTTGTGCACAAATCGAAGATCAGCTGCAGCGCGCCGGTACGCTCAATCCCTATTTTCGATCCATTGGCATGCTGAAAGGCGATGACATCATTTGCTCGTCCGCCTTTGGCCTGCGGCATGGCACCCTGCCCGAGATGATGATGCAGCCGCCGCCGATAACCGGCAAAGCCTGGTGGAGCATTTCGGTGCGCGGAACGGTTGGCGTGCCGAATCGTCCGGCGGTGGTGTTTATGCGTCAGCTTCCCGATACCAGCGGTTTTTGGGCGGTAATCGACGGCCAATATTTGATGGATTTCATGAACGCCATTGGCGGTTCACGCGGTTACCACATGAGCCTGCAATTTAGCGGTGGCGCAGTGATCGCCAGCGGACCGGCTGACATGCAGCCAAAGCTGTATATGAAAAGTGAATCTTTTCAGGCCGACTCCAGCCGCTATCCCATCACCGTTAATGTAACCGTTCCGGCTTCTGAGCTGCTCAAAGCCTGGCGTCAGGCGCTGTTCATCTTCCTGCCGATGGCGGCGATTTTCTCGATTTTGCTGATGATCCTCACCGCCAATTGGCTGCGTCGTCGTATTTCCTGGCACGATGAGATTGGTCGCGCCATCCGCGCCCGCCAGTTCTCAGTGCATTATCAGCCGGTATACAGCAATACCTTGCACGCCTGCGCCGGTGTTGAAGCCTTACTGCGCTGGCAACGGCCCAACGGCGTGATGATTCGTCCGGATATCTTTATCAGCGCCGCTGAAGCCGAAGGGATGATTGTGCCGTTGACGCAGCATCTGCTGGAGTTGATGGCCGAAGATATTCAGAGCTGGCAGGTCGAGCCCGGATTTCACCTCGGGCTGAATCTGGCGGCGGAGCATCTGCAGCATGACGATTTCGTGGCCGATATTGAATTGTTTGCTGAGCGCATCAAAGATAAACAGCTGTGCATCACGCTGGAGCTGACCGAACGCAGCCTGATTGAAGAGGGTGAAAAGGTGGCGTGTAAACTGCGTCATTTGCGCGCGCAGGGCATGAAGGTGGCGATTGATGATTTCGGTACCGGCCACTGTTCACTGACCTACCTGCTCACCTTCCCGCTGGACTACCTGAAAATCGATCGCGGCTTTATCAATGCCATTGAAGGCCTCGACGTAGAAACACCGGTGCTCGATGCGATTATTAATCTGTGCCACAAGCTGGAACTGGATGTGCTGGGCGAAGGCGTCGAGACCGCAACACAATTTGAGTACCTGCGGCAGCGTGGTGTGATATTTATTCAGGGCTACTATTATGCCCGTCCGCTGGATAATGACCGGCTGCGTGCCTGGCTCAGCGAGCAAGGGCACAAGCCACTTCTCGTTGAGGAACATTATGAGCCTGAACTGCATCATTCTTGATGACTACCAGAACGTCGCCCAGTCGCTTGCCGATTGGGCGTCTCTCGCCCCGCTGGTGCACACCACTTCCCTGACTGAACATTTCGCCGACCAGGATGAATTGGTTAAGCGCATCGCGCACGCCGATATTTTGGTGGTTATGCGCGAACGCACGCCGCTCAGCGCCAAGCTGATTGGCCGCTTGCCCAATCTGAAAATGGTAGTCACTTCCGGCATGCGTAATGCCTCCATCGATTTACATGCCTGCGCGGAACGCTATATCGCGGTGTGCGGAACCGCCAGCAGCAGCGCGGCACCGCTGGAACTGACGTGGGGATTGTTGCTGGGATTGGCGCGCCATATCGTGCCGGAGAATCAGGCGCTGCGCAGCAACGGCGCGTGGCAGCACACCGTTGGCATGAGCCTGCAGGGCAAAACGCTGGGATTACTTGGATTGGGTAAAATCGGCGGCGAGATGGCAAAAGTGGCGCAGGCGTTTGGGATGCGCGTGTGTGCGTGGAGCCAGAATTTAACCGCCGAACGTGCCGCCGAGTGTGGCGCAGAACGTTCGCCATCGCTGGCTGCGCTGCTCAGTAGCAGCGATGTGGTGTCCATTCATCTGGTATTGAGCGAGCGCTCACGCCATTTAATCGATGCAGCGGCGCTGACGCAGATGAAGCCCGGCGCGCTGCTGATTAACACATCGCGCGCCGGCATTGTCGATCAACAGGCGATGATCGCCGCGCTGCAATCGGGTCAGTTAGCCGGTGCGGGATTAGATGTGTTTGAACAGGAACCGCTGCCCGCCAATCATCCGCTGCGTCAGCTGCCGAACGTGCTGGCGACGCCGCATCTCGGCTATGTCGCCGACAGCAATTATCGCACCTACTTCACGCAGGCGGTGGAAGATATTCAGGGATGGTTAACGGGTGCGCCGCTGCGCTCGCTGCTCTGAACGGCCTGCGCGCCGTTTTTCCGCAATGCGCAGCGCCACTTCAAGGCTGTCTTCCGCCAGCTCGCCATTCGGCACATCGCGCTGGGCATTGAGACGTTGATTAATGCGCTCCAGCGTCGGCGTTAACTGCCCCACCAACTGCTGATATTCATCAAGCTGCGTGATGGGTTGGTTACATGCGATGCTGGTTTGCGTCAACCGTTGCAGCTGACGTAAGCTCTCGGTCGCCTGGCGGGAGAGTAATCCGGCCTGACGCCAGCTTTTAAGGCGTTGCAGCAGTTCATCGGGTTGTTGCGCCAATAATGCCAGCTGCGCATCGGTTCGTTCGCCACAGTTAATCCACGCCACCGAGCTAATGGAAACGGCAGTCGTACGCTGTGCCGCAGGCACAAGATTGATAAGATTGCTTTCTACACTGTCGCTCATCGACAGCCAGGGATTCTTAAAAGACTGGGCGTTTATCCTCGACATGAACACTCCACCAAAGCACGGCGGCAGAGTATTACCCAATGTTTTGGAGCTGGCAAGCAGAGGTTACCGCCTCGCTTAATGGTAAGTTTTTCTTATTTATGTGCGCATCAATCAGGTATGGCAATAAAGCCGCGGCATACCAGAATAATTGATTATTTGATCGCCATTGGGGAGTTGATACATCTGATAATAATCACTGTGGGATTCTCGCGCCGAGGTGAAAAGTATCTGCGCAGCGAGTGGCTCGGGCACCGTATCATCGGCCATCGCCTGCACTTTACGGGTATTCACCAGCATAAAATCGCCCTGACGATGCCAGCTACTGACAGAAACGCGATTTAAACGATATTGACGATCCGGCAATGTCACCGTGCCGATTAGCGTTGATGCGCCGCTACCATCCGCTTTAAAACGTGTGCGTACCGTCGCATCCAGCGTACCCGTTGGCTTCCCTTCATTATCAATGCGATAGGGAACATCACACCATTCGGGTACCACAACGGTTGGGCGGACCAACAGCACCCACGCCCAGGGAAGAATGAAAGCAATAATAACAACCAATGTGAGTAATGACTTACGCATCAGGTAGCTCCTGATTAGATATCAACCATGAAATACATCCATTATTCTTTTGCTCGATGGGTTGAAGGCAAAGGAAAGCACTGCTGAAGGCACGAATGCGTGAACGGTTGATGTACAGCAACGGCGGGACTGAGCCATCCGGCAGGCGCGGTTTTAACTCGCGGAATCGGCGCATAGCATCCTGAACGACAAAAGAATCGGCAGAAAGTCTTTCATTGATAAAGACCTGCGTCTGCGCTTCCTGACCATAAAATTTAAATTGCATGCCATCATGTTCGGTTGGCGCAAACTCCTGACGGATAATCAGTGCCAGCGCCACATTTAGCAGTAATAATCCCGCCAGCACGCCACGCCACAGCCAGGATTTTTTCTTCACGGCGACCGCTTTCACAGCAGGTTCGGGCTGCACCGTGACCGGCTTATCAGCTTCAGCAGCAGGCGTAGCGACCTCACTGAAGGATTCGACATCGACCTGCTCGGCCAGCACGCAGCCAATCAGCGGCACCTGATGTACCAATGCACCTGGCGCGTGCGCCTGCTGCGCCAGACGATTGATCTCAGCAATGGTCAACGTTAAGCGATCGGCAAAGGGGATCTCAGAAGGTTCGCGCTGAAACAGCACATGCAATGCCTGATTACGCACCAGCTTGCCTTGGGCATTGAGCACGCGACGTAATACCGCGCTTTGCAGCGGACTTAATGCCACGCGTTGAGCGGGAGAATTGAGTGGATAAAACACCTGTTGGTCGGCATCAAAACAGAGACTTTTGGCAAATAAAACAAAGCGCGCCATATGAAACCTGATTTCCAAAAAAGCAACTCACGCAAGTATATGTAGTTTCGCGAGATGGCGCACGCTTACTGCAAATCGCTGCGTGAAATTGTGGCCTTTTTTCGACGCGTTTTAAGCGCTAACAGGCCACAGCATTAGCTAAAAAATAGCCAGTTAATGGTGAGAACATGACAAATATCACACAAAATCGGTATACTCTGTCGCGGTTGGCAATCATTACTTTCCTAATAATTGCCCGGCAGGGCAGGGAAAAAGCGTTATTTCCCCGCTATGCTTTAATTTTCTCAACGCCGCGGACTGTTGGCATTGTTTGAGTCCGCAGCGTTGAGGATTTTTCGAATTCCAATACAGGGTATCTGCATGAAACTACGTAGGAAGCGTGTAAAACCTATCGGGATTGATGATGTCACCATTATCGATGACTCCCGTTTACGTAAAGCCATTACCGCGGCTTCGCTGGGCAACGCGATGGAATGGTTTGATTTTGGTGTTTATGGCTTTGTGGCTTACGCGCTGGGTAAGGTGTTCTTCCCGGATGCTTCTCCAAGTGTACAGATGATTGCTGCACTGGGTACGTTCTCAGTTCCGTTCCTGATTCGTCCACTCGGTGGTTTGTTCTTCGGCATGTTGGGCGATAAATATGGTCGCCAGAAAATCCTTTCTATTACCATCGTTATCATGTCGATCAGTACCTTCTGTATCGGCTTGATACCGTCCTATGCCTCAATTGGTATTTGGGCACCTATTCTGCTGCTGTTGGCAAAAATGGCGCAGGGCTTCTCGGTCGGCGGTGAATATACCGGTGCATCGATTTTCGTTGCCGAGTACTCGCCTGACCGCAAGCGCGGCTTTATGGGCAGCTGGCTTGATTTCGGCTCCATCGCCGGTTTTGTGCTCGGTGCGGGCGTCGTGGTGCTGATCTCCACCATTATCGGTGAAGAGAAATTCCTCGAGTGGGGCTGGCGTATTCCGTTCTTTATTGCGCTGCCGCTCGGCATTATCGGTTTGTATCTGCGTCATGCCCTGGAAGAAACGCCGGCGTTCCAGCAGCACGTTGACAAGCTGGAACAAGGCGACCGTGAAGGTCTGCGCGACGGCCCGAAAGTGTCGTTTAAAGAGATCGCGACCAAACACTGGAAAAGCCTGTTGGCCTGTATCGGTCTGGTGATCGCCACCAACGTGACCTACTACATGCTGCTGACCTACATGCCGAGTTACCTGTCACATAACCTGCACTACTCGGAAGATCACGGCGTGTTGATCATCATCGCCATTATGATGGGTATGTTGTTTGTACAGCCAGTAATGGGCATGCTGAGTGACCGCTTTGGCCGTCGTCCATTTGTCATCATCGGCAGTATCGCCCTGTTTGCCTTCGCGATTCCGGCCTTTATGCTGATTAACAGTGGCGTGCTGGGTCTGATTTTTGCCGGTCTGTTGCTGATGGCTGTGATCTTAAACGCCTTTACCGGTGTAATGGCATCCTCGCTACCTGCGATGTTCCCAACCCACATTCGCTACAGCGCATTAGCAAGTGCCTTCAATATTTCGGTGCTGATTGCCGGTCTAACACCGACATTCGCCGCTTATTTAGTGGAAGCCACCAACAATCTGTATATGCCGGCATACTACCTGATGGTTGTCGCGGTGATTGGTTTGATTACCGGTATCTTCATGAAAGAGACCGCCAACAAGCCGCTGCGCGGTGCTACGCCAGCCGCGTCGGACATGGATGAAGCACGTGAGATCCTGCAGGAGCATCACGACAACATCGAGCAGAAAATCGAAGATATTGATGACGAGATCGCCAAGCTTGAGGCGAAACGTAAAAACCTGGTGCAGCAGCATCCGGACATCAACGAGTAATCTTCCCTACTCCCGCCGCCCGGCGGGAGTTTTCGTTTCCGCACACAATCCTTCATGCGCAGCCGCGAAAAGGGGTAAACTATTGCCACTTTTTTAACCTGCATAAGTTGTAGAGCATGTCTGAATTTAATCTGATCCAGCGCCCAAGAAGGCTGCGCAAAAGCGCGTCAATGCGCGAAATGTTCCAGGAATCTCACCTCAGCATCAACGATTTGGCACTGCCGATTTTCGTTGAAGAAGGCGTGGACGATTATGTGCCCATTAACGCCATGCCGGGCGTGGTGCGTATCCCCGAGAAACGTTTAGCTTATGAGATTGAACGTATTGCCAAAGCGGGCATTCGTTCAGTGATGACCTTCGGTATTTCCCACCACACCGACGCCACCGGCAGCGATGCCTGGAATGAAAACGGTTTAGTGGCGCGTATGTCACGTATCTGCAAAGACACCGTGCCAGAAATGATCGTGATGTCTGATACCTGCTTCTGCGAATACACCAGCCACGGCCATTGCGGCGTGCTGTGCGATCACGGCGTCGATAACGACCAAACGCTGATCAACCTCGGCAAGCAAGCCGTGGTTGCGGCACAAGCCGGCGCAGACTTTATCGCTCCTTCTGCCGCGATGGATGGCCAGGTGAAAGCCATTCGCCAGGCGCTCGACGCCGCTGGCTTCACCGATACCGCCATCATGTCTTATTCGACGAAGTTCGCGTCCTCCTTCTACGGCCCGTTCCGTGAAGCCGCAGGCACCGCGCTGAAAGGCGATCGTAAGACTTACCAGATGAATCCGATGAACCGCCGTGAAGCGCTGCGCGAGTCGCTGCTTGATGAAGCGGAAGGTGCAGATTCTCTGATGGTAAAACCGGCTGGCGCTTACCTCGATATCCTGCGCGATATCCGCGAACGCACCACGCTGCCGCTCGCTGCGTACCAGGTGAGCGGTGAGTACGCGATGATCAAATTCGCCGCGCAGGCGGGTGCCATCGACGAACGTAATGTGGTTCTGGAGAGCCTTGGCGCGATTAAACGTGCCGGCGCGGATCTCATTTTCAGCTATTTTGCCCTTGATCTCGCTGAGCAAAAAGTGCTCTGATTATCGTTACGCCTGGCATCGGACATCGCATACCGTTGCCAGGCGCTTTCAGCCTTTGTGGCTTAAACACCAGTGTTTCTGTAATTCCATAATTAATAAGAGTAACGCGATGAAAGCACCTGCACTGCCTGCGGACGAGTCATATCGTCTGGCCCAGTTACGTGCGCTCAACATTCTGCACACGCCTGCCGAAGAGCGTTTCGACCGTTTAACCCGCCTTGCCCGTCGTTTGTTTGGTGTACCCGTTGCGCTGGTCAGCCTGCTGGAAGAGGACCATCAGTGGTTCAAATCCACTGCGGGTTCAAGCGATATCACCGCACCGCGCAATACCTCTTTCTGTGGCCACGCCGTGCTGCAGGATGATGTGATGGTGGTAGAAAACGCGCTTGATGACGAGCGCTTCTTCGATAATCCACTGGTTAAAAATGCCGAAAATCCGGTGCGTTTCTACGCCGGTTGCCCATTGCGCACGCCGGCTGGTGCGAAAGTCGGCACCTTGTGCATTATCGATCATCATGCGCGCCAGTTCGATGCGGATGATATCCATACATTGCGTGATTTAGCCGCAATGGCGGAAGCGGAGCTGGTGGCGTTCCAGACCGCAACATCCGATGAACTGACGCAAATCACCAACCGCCGTGGCTTTATGACGCTCGGCCAGCTGGCGCTGAATGAGTGCCAGTTGAAGCAGTTACCGGCCAGCCTGACTTTCCTCGATCTCGATCGCTTTAAAGCCATTAACGATACGCTCGGTCATCGCGAAGGCGACCGCGCATTAATGGACTTTGCCAACGCCATGAAGGTGAGTTTCCGCCATGCGGATATCTTTGCCCGTTTGGGCGGCGACGAATTTGTGGTGCTGTTTAATGGCTTGCAGCAAGCCGATGCCGAAGGTGTGTTGGCGCGCTTTGATGGTTTCCTGCAACAGCAAACCCAGAACCTCGAGCGCCGCTACGCTCTGCACTTCTCATCGGGCATTGTTGAGTTCGATCCCGATCATCCGCAGTCGCTGGAACAGCTGCTGGAAGGTAGCGACGAACGGATGTACGCCGCTAAGAACGGGAAAAAGAAGCTGAGTTGATGTTGGTCGCCGTGAATGGCGACCCTGCAATTAATGACCCACTAAATCCGTGATCAATGTCTGATTAAACGTCTGCGGTTCTTCCATCTGCGGCGCGTGCCCCATGCCCGGGAATTCGATTAAGCGTGCGCCGGGAATCAGCTGCGCCACCTGCTTACCCAATACATTGTAATGCCCGAGTTTTGCTTTCACTTCCGGCGGCGCGATATCACTGCCAATCGCCGTGGTATCTGCGGTGCCAATCATCAACGTGGTCGGCACGCGCAGATCTTTAAACTCGTAATACACCGGCTGAGTGAAAATCATGTCGTAGATGAGCGCCGAGTTCCACGCCACTTTCTTGTGGCCTGGCCCGCTGTTTAGCCCAGCCAGCATATTGACCCATTTGTCATACTCCAGCTTCCACTGGCCGCTGTAATATGTCTGCTGTTCATATTTCTTGATGCCCGCCGCATCCAGCTTAAGTTCACGCTGATACCACTGATCCACCGAGCGCCACGGCGCGCCTTTGGCTTTCCAGTCTTCTAAGCCGATGGGATTGACCAGCACCAGCTTCTGCGTTTGTCTGGGATACATCAGCGCATAACGCGTCGCCAGCATGCCGCCTGTCGAGTGCCCAACCATAATGGCGTTGTCGATACCCAGCTGCTGCAACAGTTGATGGGTGTTCTGTGCCAGTTGCTGGAAGGTGTATTGATAGTTAGCTGGTTTAGTTGAGCTGCAGAAGCCAATCTGATCTGGCGCGATGACGCGATAACCTTTCTGGCTCAGCGCTTTGATGGTGTCATCCCAGGTTGCGCCACAGAAGTTCTTGCCGTGCATCAGCACCACGGTTTCACCGTTGGCCTGCTGGGTAGGTTTGACATCCATATAACCCATACTTAGCGCTTGCTGCTGCGAGGAGAAGTTAAAGTGCTGCAGCGGATAGGGATAGTTAAAGCCTTCGAGCTGTTCACCATACACATTGGCGGCGAGCGCCGGAGCAACAGCGCCTAATGCCACTGATGCCAGAATCACGGCAAGTGACTGTTTTGGCTTGAAACGAAAACCCATTAGGTGATTCCTCAACAGTGAAAACCTTCAGTGTGGCACGTTAATCCGCGTTAAGTATTGATGAGGTGTGCCGCCAGAAAGCACACCTTTTACTATTAAGCGCCGCGAAGCGATGAAAAATTTGAGTTAATAATAACGCCCGTTATTACGATAAATACTCAACACCATCACAACAAGAAAACCTGTAAATTCACGAAAACCGAGACCGGTCTTGATGACAAATATTAAAACAGCCAAATAACCAGAAAACTTTACATTAATTGCAGATTGGAAAGATTAATTAAATTACACTCTGCCACTGTTAATGGAGGACTATGATGACACAGCAAAAATATAATGAAGGGGTAATTGATTCGGTAACCGAATGGATTATGGCTAACCTGGATCAGCGTTTAACGATTGATGATATTGCACTGAAGTCTGGCTATTCGAAATGGTATTTACAGAAACTGTTCGCCCGCTATCACAATGAGACGCTGGCACGCTACATCCGAAAAAAGAAACTGGTTCATTGCATTAATGACTTAAAAGACAGCAATGTGCCAATTATCAGCCTGGCAGTGAAATATCATTTTGAAAGCCAACAATCTTTCACGCGCTCATTTAAACATGTGCTGGGCTGCACGCCTCTTTATTGCCGTAAGCGCCAGCTGGATGAGGAAGCCAAACTTGCAATGCGTGAAAGTAGCGATCCCTGTGTGCTTTGCCGTCAGGCGGGATTTGACGCCACGGAACGCAATAAAGCAATTATCACGCCCGCGGTACGTAACGATAAATATATGCCGCGAATTGGTTGTGCGATGCGTTGATAAATAATTGACTCTTTTTTGGCGCCATTTGACGCCAACAGACCTCTTCATTCCAATTCATGAACGCTTTAATTGAATAGAAACGGATGGCATACCATCCGTTTCTCAATTAGTAACTCGATTTATTCAGCGCATTTACGCTCTTTTTAAAATGCGCGAGCCGATTATCCAGCGCATCGGTATACAGCATGGTATCCACACCGACGGCAACGAAATTAGCTCCCCAATGAATAGCGCGTTCCGCCATCTCCAGATTAACCGCCAGAAAACCGGCCGCTTTTCCTGCGCTGCGGATGCGTTTGATACTCTGCTCAATCACTTTCTGCACTTCAGGATGCCCGGCATTATCGGGATAGCCCAATGAGGCTGACAAATCAGCCGGACCAATAAAGATTCCGTCAACGCCCTCAACCTCCAGCAACGCATCGAGATTATCAATCGCCGTTTTGCTTTCGGCCTGAATCAGCAGGCATAACTCTTCATTGGCGCGCGCCATATAATTTTCCACGCGCCCCCAACGTGCCGCCCGCGCCACGCCTGCGCCGACACCGCGCGTGCCGTAAGGCGGATAGCGCGTCGCCTTCACCAGCGCCTGTGCCTGCTCAGCGGTATCGATCATCGGCACCAGCAAGGTGCGCGCACCGATATCCAGCACCTGCTTAATCAGTGCCGTCTGGAATTCGATTGGCCGTATCACCGGCTGACTGCGATAAGGCGCAACGGCCTGCAATTGATGATAGAGATCCTGTACGGTATTCGGGGCGTGTTCGCCATCAATCAATAACCAGTCGTAGCCGCTGGTGGCAGCAATTTCGGCCAGATACGACGATGTGCTGCTCAGCCACAAACCAATCTGCGTTTCGCCTTTCGCCAATCCGGCTTTGAAGGGATTATTTAACGGATCCTGCATAGCTGCTCCTTACTTAATGACTTGGCTGCTGAGAGTGTGGCAACTGACGCTCCACTTTCAGGCTGAGGATAATGAGTGAACCGATGGCGGCAATTAGCGCCAGCGCCAGCAATCCGGCAGCGCTGCTGTTAAAGTGCATTTCGGCATTTACGCGAATCAGCGGCGCCAGGAAGCCACCTACAGCACCAAACAAATTGACGAAGCCGATGCCCGCCGCCAGCGCAGTGCCAGAAAGCAGCTGCGTCGGCATGGTCCAGAACACCGGCTGCACGGCAATAAAACCCACCGCTGCGACGCTAAGCGCAATGATGGCCAACAGCGGCGAAACCAATCCGGACAAACCAATCCCGACGGCAGCAGCCAGCAAGGTGAACGCCGCGACCCGGCGACGCTCGCCGCTGCGGTCGGAATAACGCGGAATCAGCCAGGTGCCAAACAGCGCGGCCACCCACGGAATCGCCGCCACCAGCGAGGCGAGGAAACCGACTTTGGTGCCCAACAACGCTGCGACCTGAGAAGGCAGGAAGAAAATCAGGCCATAAACCGCTATCTGAATGGTCATATAGATAATGGCGAGCTGCCAGACGCGACCATTGCGCAGCGCATCACGCAGATGTGAAGTCGGCTTCTGCTGCTCTTCGCTCTCCAGTTGACGTTGCAGCGCCCGCTTCTCCTCGGCGCTGAGAAAACGCGCTTTCGCCGGTGTGTCGTCGATATAGCTGAAAGTGAAAACGCCGGCTGCCACCGCCAGTAATCCTTCAATGATAAACATCCAGAACCAGCCGGGATGGCCTAGCACGCCGTGCATTTCCAGCAGTGCGCCAGAGAGCGGTGAACCCAGCGTCAACGCCAGCGGCGCGCCCATGTAGAACAGTCCCATGACGCTAGCGCGCTGCTGTTGCGGGAACCACAGCGAGGTCAGATAAATCATGCCCGGGAAGAAACCCGCCTCAGCGGCGCCGAGCAAGGTACGCACCAGCAGGAATTTGGCTTCGGTATCAGCAAATGCCATCGCCGCCGAAAGCAATCCCCACAGCAGCGTGGTGCCGCCAATCCAGCTGCGCGCGCCAAAGCGTCGCATCAGCAAATTGGCCGGCACGCCAAGCAGCGCGTACACCACAAAGAAGATTCCAGCACCTAACGCGTAAGCTTCATTACTCAGGCCGGTATCAAGTTGATATGCCTCTTTGGCGAAACCAATGTTGGCGCGATCGAGAAACGCCAACACGTAGAGCATCAACATGAAAGGAATAAGACGTGCGCGATTCTTTTTAACCGCGCTTAACACCAGATTATCCATGGTAAACCCTCACGCAGGGCTGCGACGCGTCGCCGCAGCCGCTGCGATTAGTGTTGATAAGGACGCTTCAGTCCATCGCGATTCAGCTCCACGCCGAAGCCCGGTTTATCCAGCACCGATTTGTGCATGCGGCCGTTAACCGGTACCGGTTCGTTGATCAGCAGCGGATCAAACTGCGGGCGCAGCGTGCTGCAATCCGGGCTGGTCATCAGGAATTCACTGAATGGGCTGTTGGTGAAGGTGATCACCGCGTGATGCGAGTAAACCGAGGAGCCGTGCGGCACCACCAGCTGGCCGCGTGATTTCGCCAGCGCCGCCACTTCCACCAGCGTGGTCAGGCCGCCGCACCAACCGACATCAGGCTGCAAAATATCGATGCCGGTTTCAGCCAGCGTGCGGAATGATTGCAGCGTGCCGTGATGTTCGCCGCTGGTGATCAACATGCCCTGCGGCGCTTGCTGTTTCAGCTGGGCGTATCCTTCGAACTGTTGCGGCGGCAAACACTCTTCCAGCCACTTGACGTTATAAGGTGCGCAGGCGTGGGCCAGCCTGGTGGCGAAATTGACGTCCTGGCTCATCCAGCAATCAAGCATCAGCCAGAAATCCGGGCCGCAACTTTCGCGATAGTGAGCGATGCGCGCCACCTCTTTACGGATGCCTTCATCGCCATCGTGCGGTCCCCACTGCACCGCCATTTTGCCGCCGATAAAGCCCATCTGCTGCGCCAGGTCCGGACGCGCACCGGTGGCGTAGAACTGCAGTTCATCGCGTACCGCGCCGCCCAGCAGTTTGTACACCGGCAGATCGGTGACTTTGCCGAACAGATCCCATAGCGCCAAATCGACACATGAAATGGTGTTCATCACCAGGCCGCCCGATCCGGCGTAATACAGGGTGGCGTTCATCATCTGGTCGTGAATCAGTTTGATATCGCTGACGCAGCGTCCTTCAAGGAAGCGGTTGAGATGCTTTTCCACGATGAAGCAGCCCATTTCGCCGCCGGTGGTAATGGCAAAACCGGTTTGACCGTTATCGGCTTCGACTTCGACAATTAGCGTGCCTAACACGTTGATGCCAAAGGATTGACGCGACTGCTCATACTGCTTGTATTTGCTCATGGGCGTGGCGACGTGGTCATCAATCCAGTGATTGGCACCTTGATCGTGGTAATCGCCGCCAGCCGCTGCTTTATCCGCGGTAGCGCCACCGGCAAAGTAGGCGCGGACAGTTTTAATTTTAGGTAGGGACATGCTCTTCTCCTGGTTACGAGGCGTGTTTTTCCGCCGGGCTACGCCAGCCCAGCAGACGGGAAATATCGCGGGCGCAGGCAATCGCCTGGCCAGCAAGGTAATCGCGTTTGTCGTCGTCAATGTCGAGTCGGGTGCCCACCAGCGAAATGGCGGCGACGAGCTGCTGGCGGGCATTGAAAATCGGCGCGGCGACGCAGCGCACATCGGGATAATCTTCACCGTTATCAAAGCTCCAGCCCTGACGGCGAATGCGTGCCAGCTCGGTACGCAGCGCGTCGGCATTGCGCAGCGAGGTTGGCGTCACCGCCACAAAGCGCAGGCCGCTGATGATGCGTTCCTGCTCTTCAGGTTGCTGCCAGGCGAGCAGACACTTGCCAATGCCCGAGCGATACAGCGACAGGCTTTTGCCTTCGTGCGAGCGCACGCTGATGGTGGCGGCGGATTCGAGTTTGAGGATGTAACAGGCGTGACCACCCTCGAGGATGCCGAGGTGGCACAGCAGATTGGTCTGCTGCATTAAACGTGTCAGAGGTGGACGCGCAATATCGCGGATATCCATGCGCTGCAGTGCATGACCGGCAAACTCCACCAGCCGCGTCCACAGGCAATAGTTGTTGTTGCGATCGATAGTGATCAGACGCTGTTTTTTCAGTTCAGCGAACAGCAGGTAGGCGCTGCTTTTGGGAAGCGCCAGCGTTTCAATGATCTCGGCGGCGCTGCACGGTCCGTGCTGGGCAATAAAGTCGAGAATCGCAATGGCGCGCGTCAGCGCGGGGACAGGCGTAATTTCCAACATGCTGGACTCCAGTCTGATGATCTGGAGCGCAGTGTTGTAGTTTTACTTCGTGATAAGTGTGCGCCGCTTCAAATTACGCAGCGCTGAGCGTGTTTGCTGGCAGCGCGTGTGCGGGAATGTGAATCGCGCCGCGCTGAGAGTACAGCCGACTGTACTCCTGCCGCAGGAGCACAAGATCTAAGAGAAAATGTATTTGATCGCTGCAATGACCATCGTGGTGGTCATCACCATTAGCAAACGTTTGATCCAGCGCATATCGGTTTTTAAAGCAGAGACATCGGCTTTGATAACTTCAATGTCTTTTTCTATGCGATCAAGGCGAGCTTCGACTCTGGTCAGGCGAACATCGACTGCTTTAATCTCACTACTCAGTCGAACATCCAGATTAGTAAGCCGAACCTCCAGTTCTCGAATAGCAGCACTAAGCCGGTCATCCAGCTCTTTAATCGCACCACTCAGCCGCTTATCCAGTTCTTTAATCGCACCAGTAAGCCGAATATCCAGCTCTCTGATATCGCCGGTAAGTCGAACATCCAGTTCTTTAATGCTCCCTGTAATTCCTTCTCCGGCCTTCATTAAATCAGCACGAGATAACGCATTATCCTGCGGCATCTCAGTAAAGATCTCGACCATGGCTTCGGCCTGCTGGTCGCTGACGCCGGCCAACTGCAGTGCTTTAAAGGCTTTGTGTGTGTTCATCATCGCGAGTGTCATCCGTGAAGCTCCTGAGTTGATGTGAGGCGCGTGCCAACATCATGCTCAGCGAGCGATTGCTGCACCATGTGACTGTGTGTATTTTGCGCGGCGCTGCGAAAAATATCAATTAGTACAACAAGTAACGTGCAAGCGGATGCGGAGCGTCTCGCAAAATTGGCGTCAGATTCTGCTGCGAAACGTTTTGCGATATGGGAACGGGAAGGTGTTGAGCGGCTTCTTAAAACGGCGGCGCAGCTTTTAATCCCTGCGCTGCCCGTTCAATAATTACTGAACCGGCTGGCCCGGTAGCAATTTCTCAGACATCAAACGGCGGCAGGAGAGTCTTTCCTGCCGCGCTTGTTGCTGCTGTTGCGGTGACAAATCCTGCCAAACCGTTTGCAGATGCTCTGCCAAAGCTTGCTGGAAATGCACCTTTTGTAATGCGTAATCGGAATTACTGCCTTCAATAATCTGCTGCATATCTTGCGGAGCATTGCCGCGTCCATCATGAGTGAGCGTACAGAACATGGCGATGTAATAGCCTTTGTCCTCATCGCTGTAATGCGGCATCAGCCACCAAACGGCGGCACTGATGACGATCAGCAACGGCACAATAAATTTGAGTTTTAACATCAATAGGTTCATCCGCTGGAGAAAGGAAATGCGCCATCATAGCGACGAGAGTTAAAGCGCCTGCGCGCACGCCCAAGCCGAGCTCCACGCCCACTGGAAGTTGTAGCCGCCCAGCCAACCGGTAACGTCCACCACTTCGCCGATAAAGAACAAACCTGGCACATCGCGCGCTTCCATGGTTTTTGACGACAGTTGGGTGGTATCGACGCCGCCTAGCGTCACCTCGGCGGTGCGATAGCCTTCGGTGCCGTTTGGCTGCACGCGCCATTGATGCAGCGTGCTGACCAGTTCGCCCTGCTGCTTGCTGTTTAGCTGCTTCAGCGTGACGTCAGGAATCTGCTTTAGCTCCTGCAGCACTTCCACCAACCGTTTTGGCAGAATTTTCGCCAGGCTGTTTTTCAGGCTAAGATTGGGATGCGCCTCGCGCTGCACATGAATGAAATCATCCAGCGAAGTGGCAGGTGACAAATCAATGGTGACGAATTCACCCGGCTGCCAGTAGCTGGAGATTTGCAGCACGGCGGGCCCCGATAAGCCGCGATGGGTAAACAGCATCGCTTCTTTAAATAAGGTGCCGTCCTGCGAGGTGATGGTGGTGGGCAGCGCGACGCCCGACAGCGTGTTGAGCTGTTCCAGCAGCGGTTTATGCAGCGTGAACGGCACCAATGCCGCGCGCGTCGGGAACACTTTCAGGCCGAACTGTTCCGCCACTTTGTAGCCAAACGGCGTGGCGCCGAGGCCTGGCATCGAGAGCCCGCCGCTGGCGATCACCAGTTTTTCTGCCTGCACCGATGTGCCGTTCAGCTGCAAGGTATAACCGTTATCGTCGCGCTCAACGCTCAGCACTTCACTGCGCAGGCGCAGCGTCACCTGCCCGGCATCACACTCTTTCAACAGCAGATCGACAATCTGCTGTGCGGAGTCATCGCAGAATAATTGCCCGAGCGTTTTCTCGTGATACGCAATGCCGTGGCGATTGACCAGATCGATGAAATCCCACTGGTTGTAGCGCGCCAGCGCCGATTTGCAGAAATGCGGATTATGCGACAGATACGCCGCCGGTTCGGTGTGCATGTTGGTGAAGTTGCAGCGACCGCCGCCCGACATCAAAATCTTGCGACCGGCTTTTTTGCCGTTATCCAGCAGCAATACGCGGCGACCCAATTGCCCCGCCTGCGCCGCGCAGAACATGCCGGCTGCGCCTGCACCAATAATGATAACGTCAAACTTTTCCACTGCTTTATCCGCCTTGCCCGAAAGGCGCTGATTGTAGGGATTTGCGGCTTTTAGCGCCAGCTTCAAAAAAATGCCGTAAATGTGTCATAATGTAACTTACTAATTTTAAGCTGTTTTCAGCTAAATCTATACGCTGCATTACAATTTTAAGACAATAAAGAGCTATATTTTTCTTTCATATCGCGCACGTTGTCGCAGATAATGCGCCGCGTTCATGTCCTCCCAAAATGGCGTAACGTTTATGCTACATCTGTTTGCTGGTCTCGACCTCAGTACCAGCCTGTTACTGATTCTTGCTCTGCTGTTTGTATTGTTTTACGAAGCAATCAACGGTTTTCACGACACTGCTAACGCGGTCGCGACTGTCATTTATACCCGTGCGATGCGGGCGCAACTGGCGGTTGTCATGGCGGGTGTTTTCAACTTCTTAGGTGTTTTGCTTGGTGGATTGAGCGTGGCGTATGCCATCGTTCACATGCTTCCGACCGATTTACTGTTGAATGTCGGTTCGGCCCACGGACTCGCCATGGTCTTCTCCATGCTGCTTGCCGCGATTATCTGGAACCTTGGCACCTGGTATTTGGGTTTGCCGGCGTCCAGTTCTCACACATTGATTGGCGCCATCATCGGTATTGGTCTCACCAACGCCCTGATGACCGGCACCTCGGTGGTTGACGCGCTCAACCTGCCGAAAGTCATCAATATCTTCATGTCCCTGATTCTTTCGCCGATTGTAGGTCTGGTGATTGCAGGCGGTCTGATCTTTATCCTGCGTCGCTACTGGAGCGGAACCACCAAGCGTTCACGCATCCACATGACGCCTGCTGACCGTGAAAAGATTGATGGCAAGAAAAAGCCCCCGTTCTGGACGCGCATTGCCCTGATCGTTTCCGCGATTGGCGTGAGCTACTCACACGGCGCTAACGATGGTCAGAAAGGCATTGGCCTGATTATGCTGGTGCTGATCGGCGTTGCGCCGGCTGGTTTTGTGGTGAACCTGAATGCGTCGGGTTATGACATCACCCGCACGCGCGATGCCGTAAACCATCTGGAGCAGTATTATCAGCAGCACAACGAATCACTGACGCACATGGTGCAGATGGCGCCGCCTGTGGTGCCAACGCCAGATGAATCGCTTGGCGGTCCGCAGGAGTTCCATTGCGACAGCAGCCGTGCGCTGCAGGCTATTGATCGTGCGCAGCTGCTGCTGAACAATCTGCAGAGCTACGATCAGCTGACGGTTGATCAACGCAGCCAGATGCGTCGCCTGCTGCTGTGCGTTTCCGATACCGTAGATAAAGTGGCCAAGCTGCCGGAAACCAGCGCGGACGATAAGCGCTTCCTCAATAAGCTGAAAAGCGATTTGCTGGGCACCGTTGAGTACGCACCGATCTGGATTATTGTGGCTGTGGCGCTGGCGCTCGGCATCGGTACCATGATTGGCTGGCGTCGTGTTGCCACCACCATTGGTGAGAAAATCGGTAAGAAAGGCATGACGTATGCGCAAGGGATGTCGGCGCAGGTGACGGCCGCAGTATCGATTGGCGTGGCCAGTTACACCGGTATGCCCGTTTCTACCACGCACATTCTGTCGTCGTCGGTGGCCGGTACTATGCTGGTCGATGGCGGTGGATTGCAGAGTCGCACCATCAAAAATATCGCTATGGCGTGGGTGTTCACCTTGCCGGTGTGTATTTTGCTGTCGGGTTCGCTCTACTGGATTGCACTGAAACTGATCTGATGGATACCCTAAATAATTCGAATGACAGCAAGGCGGCAAGTGAGTGAATCCTCAGGAGCTTACTCAAGTAAGTGACTGAGGTGAACTCGCGCAGCTAACGCGGCTGTGATTCGAAGTATGACGGGTATGAGGGCGACGCGATGTCGCCCTTTTTATTGCCCTTTTTATTGCCAGATCGCCATCGCAATCAAACTCACCACCACCAAAAAGCAGAGCCCGCTGGTCAGCACAAACTGCCCGCGCACGCGCTCACAGCGGCGAATGAACTCGTCGTCATGATGATCGTGATAGCGCTTCTCCCAGATATAGCGCACCAGCCGCACCTGCTTACTCGGCTGCCCGTGCGACGTGAAGAAACCCGCACCATCCACGTATTGATATAACAGCGGATCGCAACCGCGCAAAACGGCTAAAAGTGAGCGCAAAGAAGAGAAATAGCGCGCCATATTCACCAGACAAACCACACACAGAGCCCAAAAAAGCGCGATAGTGCTGATCATGTTCCCCTCCCGGCTGGAGCCGCAACGACGTCGAACGCAGCGGGGAATTGCTGTAGACGCCGCACGGGAAATAAACCAGCCATTGAATGATGTCGATTGCATTGTTGTTATGCGAACCTGAGTGCGCAACGCATATGGCAGTGGCACTTATTTTCAGTGTAGGAGATCTGTTGAATTTTTTTCCAGCGATGATTTTCGTTCAGGGCGAGTGAAAAAGCCGATAACGCTTGATCTTCCTCACAAGCGAACTTGCGCTTGCAGCATTTGTTAACAACTCTGGCTATACTCAGGACATAACAAAAACCGCCTGCAAGGCTGAAATAGTTGGTTGGTGGCGCTTCATCGCCGTCTCGCGCAAAGGAATCGCCGACCGTGAAAGCAGGAAGATTGCCCCGAATCTTGAGAAAGGAGTTTTATCATGGCTTATAAACACATCCTGATTGCAGTAGACCTTTCCCCGGAAAGCCAGTTGCTGGTTGATAAAGCCGTTTCGCTGGCCCGTCCTTATGATGCAAAAATCTCGCTGATCCACGTTGATGTGAACTATTCAGACCTCTACACCGGGCTGATTGATGTCAATCTGGGCGACATGCAGAAGCGTATTTCTGAAGAGACGCACACCGCGCTGAAAGAGCTGTCGATTAACGCCGGTTATCCGATCAGTGAAACCCTGAGCGGCAGCGGCGATCTTGGCCAGGTGCTGGTGGATGCGATTAAGAAATATGATGTGGATTTGGTAGTGTGTGGTCACCATCAGGACTTCTGGAGCAAGCTGATGTCATCGGCGCGCCAGTTGATTAACACCGTGCATATCGACATGTTGATTGTGCCGTTACGCGACGAAGACGAAGAATAAAAATCAGGCCGGGTTACCGGCCTGATTTTTTGTAGCGGCGCAATGTATTGCGCATTGTTTGCGTTATTACCCCTGCGGCGGATAAATATCAAAACGATGGCTTTTGGTCACCACCGCATCCTGCGTCACCACGCCCGCTAACGGCGGCGCGTAATCCGGACGCTTCACCACAATGCGCTTCTTCGCCAGACGGCGCGCCGGTTCCAGCAACGCATCAGCATCATCATCCGCACCGACCAACGACTGAAACACCCGCATCTCTTTCTTCACCATCGCGCTTTTCTGGCGATGCGGATACATCGGATCGAGATAGACCACATCCGGCGCGGGCGTGATATCGCTCAGCGCTTGCTGGCTAACAGCGTGCAGCAACGTCAGCCGATCGCGCAGCCAGCCGCCAATCTCCGCATCCTGATAACCGCGACGCAAACCATCGTCCAGCAAGGCCGCCACCACCGGATGGCGCTCCAGCATGCGCACGCGACAGCCCAGCGCCGCCAGCACAAACGCATCGCGCCCCAAACCGGCCGTTGCATCAACCACGTCTGGCAGATAACCGCTTTTGATGCCGACCGCTTTTGCCACCGCTTCGCCGCGACCGCCGCCAAACTTACGCCGATGCGCCATCGCGCCCGAGACGAAATCCACGAAGATGCCGCCGAGTTTCGGCTCATCCAGTTTACGCAGCTCAAGATGCTCTGCGGTTAACACCAGCGCCATCGTCGCCTGTTCGTCCTGCTGCAAACCCCAGCGCTCGGCTAAATGTAATAAGGCGCCGTCTCCGGCGCCCGTTTCATCGATTAAACCAATTTTCACAAGCCGGCTTATCCCTGAATTCCGTAGTGTTCCAGCATCGCATCGAGCTGCGGTTCACGACCACGGAAGCGTTTGAACAGCTCCATGGGCTCTTCGGAACCGCCACGCGTCAGGATGTTGTCGAGGAACGACTGACCAGTCTGACGGTTGAAAATGCCCTCTTCTTCGAAGCGCGAATAGGCATCGGCAGCCAACACGTCGGCCCACAGATAGCTGTAGTAACCAGCCGCATATCCGCCAGCAAAGACGTGGCTGAAGGCGTGCGGGAAACGGCCCCATTCCGGGCTTGGCACCACGGCAACCTGCTTCTTCACTTCACGCAGGGTTTCGAGGATGCGCGCACCTTGGGCGGGATCGAACTCGGTATGCAGACGGAAATCGAACAGGCCGAACTCCAGCTGACGCAGAATAAATAGCGCCGCCTGATAATTTTTCGCCGCCAGCATTTTATCCAGCAGTTCCTTCGGCAGCGGTTCACCGGTTTCGTAGTGGCCGGAGATAAACGCCAGCGCTTCCGGCTCCCAGCACCAGTTTTCCATAAACTGGCTCGGGAGCTCGACGGCATCCCACGGCACACCGCTGATGCCAGACACGCCCGGCGTTTCGATGCGCGTCAGCATGTGATGCAGACCGTGACCGAATTCATGGAACAGCGTGATCACTTCATCGTGCGTGAACAGCGCCGGTTTGCCCTGCAGCGGACGGTTAAAGTTGCAGGTGAGATAGGCCACCGGCTTCTGCAGACTGCCGTCGGCTTTACGCATCTGGCCGACGCAATCGTCCATCCACGCACCGCCACGCTTGTGTTCACGTGCGTAGAGATCGAGGTAGAAGCTGCCGCGCAGTTCACCGCTTTCGTCGAACAGGTCGAAGAAGCGCACGTCTGGATGGTAAACATCGACGTCTTTACGCTCTTTAGCGGTGATGCCGTAAATGCGTTTAACCACCTCGAACAGACCACTTACCGCGCGCGCTTCCGGGAAGTACGGACGCAGCTGCTCGTCGCTGATGGTGTAGAGATGCTGTTTCTGTTTCTCGCCGTAATACGTCAGATCCCACGGATTCATCTCGTCGACGCCGTACTCTTTCTTCGCGAAGGCGCGCAGCTGAGCCAGCTCTTTTTCACCCTGCGGACGGGCGCGTTTCGCCAGATCGGTCAGGAAGTCGATGACCTGCGCCGGATTTTCCGCCATTTTGGTTGCCAGCGATTTGTCGGCGTAAGAGTCGAAGCCCAGCAGCTGAGCCAGTTCATGACGCAGCGCCAGCTCTTCCGCCATCACCGGACCGTTGTCCCATTTGCCGGCATTCGGGCCCTGTTCGGAAGCACGCGTTGAATACGCGCGGTACAGCTCTTCACGCAGCGCAGCGTTGTCGCAGTAAGTCATGACCGGCAAATAACTTGGGATATCCAGCGTCAGAAGCCAGCCTTGTTGCTCTTTGGCTTCGGCCTGCGCTTTGGCGGCGGCCAGCGCGCTTTCCGGCATACCCGCCAGCTCCGCTTCATCGGTCACCAGCTTGCTCCAGCCCATGGTGGCGTCGAGCACGTTGTTGCTGTAGGTCGAACCCAGTTCAGAAAGACGTGCCGCGATTTCGCCGTAGCGCTTTTGCTTCTCTTTATCGAGGCCAATACCGGACAGCTCGAAATCACGCAGGCTGTTATCCACCGCTTTCTTCTGCGCGGTATCCAGCGCCGCGTAGCTATCGCCCTCTTTCAGGTTGCGATAGGCCTGATACAAACCTTCATTCTGGCCGACCCAGGTGCTGTATTCGGACAGCAGCGGCAGCGTTTGCTCGTAAGCTTCGCGCAGTTCCGGGCTGTTTTTCACCGAGTTCAGATGGCTGACCGGCGAGAACAGGCGACCTAAGCGATCGTCAACTTCAGCCAACGGCTGCACCAGATTTTCCCAGGTGTAAGGCGCGCCTTGCGCCACAACGCGCTCTACCGCTGCGCGACAGTCGTTCAGCGCTTCGGTAACCGCAGGAACCACATGTTCAGGTTTGATAGCAGAAAACGGGGGCAGCGAAAAAGGCGTGAGTAACGGATTGGTCATAAGCGCAGTCCTTTCATGATGAAGTAGTGGCGCGAATGCTCGCGCGACGCATTTTACTAACATGCGGCTTGATGACAGGAAAATCAATGCCACTGAGCCTGTACCCATGAAGAAAAGCCCGCCAGAAGGCGGGCTGAAGATTATTTAATCGCGAGTTGGTAGTGAATCACATCGTAGGGCGCCACCCACGGCGGCAGCGGTTCGCGTTCGATGATATCTTTTGCCAGTGCCCAGCCTTCTACTGCGCCGCCGGCTCCCGTTAACGACATCCCTTCATACAACATGGGAGGCAGATTGTTATCAAACGGCACTTTGTCATCAGCAAAATCGTTAATCACTTTGCCGCCTAAGGTACTGACTTTCACGCTGACTTCCACTTGCTGGTCAGGAATAAGCTTAGCTTTGGCTGTTTTTACGGCAAACCAACGCACACCATTTTGCGTCACTAACGCTTTGCGCTGTTCTAAATGTTTGTTGAGCTGGTCATAGCCCTTCTCAATCAGCGATCCCATCTTTTTATTGATCGTCTCCTGCATCGCAGCATATCGCCGTGACATCTCTTCACTATTCATTACCGAAGTGCCGGTTTGTAACTGCGTGCTGAATCCCGCGATCAACTGATCAATGCTGATGGTGAGACCGGTATCTTTTACCATCTGTAGTTGAACGACCGCATTGCTGGCGATCGATTGCCCCAGCATATAGCCATCGCGCTCAGCATCGGTTTTGGGTTCTGCGGCTGCAACCACTGCTGCTGGCTGCTTTTTCGCAGCCTCCAGTTCAGCGGTGAGTTTCACTATGTTTTGCTGCTGCATCACTTTTACTTCATTCAGTGACGCGAGCTTTTTCTCACTCTCAGATTGTTGTTTTTGTAGTGCCTGCGACATTTTTTCACTTTCGGCCAGCTGAGTTTTTAGCGCATCCTGATCGCGCTTAGCAGCAGCCTGCGCTGCGGTAAGTTGCTTACGTAGCGCGGTTGCATCCGTCGTTTGCTGCTGTGCGGCTTTGAGCTCTTGAGTCAGCCGGATGGTATTTAGTGTTTGCTGCTGTTTTTCTTCATCCAGCGCCGCCCGTTTGTTATCACTGTTCGCCTGCTGTTCTTTCAGCGCTTTTTCATGCTGTTCATTCTTTAGTTGCAGTGCGGCTTTCTGTTTTTCCAGCTCGCTTATTTGCGCACGCAGCTGGTAAAACTGCTCCGGCGTTTTCGATTTTACGGCAGGTTTCTCAGCTAATTTTGGCGCTACCGGTTTTAGCTGAGGTTTTGGCTTTTGCACTGGAACAGGAGGCAACGTGCGGGCTGCATCGCCAAACGCTTGCAATACATCATCTTCAGCGGCCGCGCAGGCCAGAGCAGGGAAGAACAATGCGATGATAATAAAGACAAACGGCAGATGACGCTGTGTCATCACAATCTCCTGTAACAGCCTTAAGAACACAAAAGGCTTCATCTCTATTAATAAAATAGAGATGAAGCCCATCCTCAGCGCGAAATTTCGCGCTGCTACTTAGCGAATGCAGTTAAATAGTTATGGTTTAACCGGCCTGACGAATAATTAACTGTGACAGACGTGTCTTAATACGGAAGCACAATTCACGAATCTGGAATTGATAACGCGGCATCACTAAGTCGTTAATATCCGCGCCAATCGAATCTTTAATTTGCAGATATTTATTGGTCTGGGCACCGATTTTCTGGAATTCGGCTTGATAGCTATCATATGACGCTTGGCTATACAGACGCATCGCGTCGAGCTCTTTACGGCACTGCTGAATGTTGCTGGAACGGTCGTCACTGAGTGAAGCCGTCGCGGGTTGCGCCGGCGCTGAAGCCACAAATGGCGTACCTTGCTGCTCTGGCGCGGTTTGCGCGGCGGATTGTTCGTCCGCAGTCGGCGGCGTTACTAAACTATGAACGGGTTGTTGTTTCGCGCAGCCAGTCAGTACCAACAGGCTTGCCACCGCGACACCAGTCATTTTTTTCATTATTGTCACCAGGAGTTGTTTGAGATGCTTTAAGCAAAAAATTATACGGTCTTCACCGGAAAGTTTCCTGCCAGAACCACCTGGCATTTCGCTCATGACCGCTTCGTTATCGGAAACTAACTTACTTAATCCGCGATGAAATTTCGAGTATCACGTCATTTCGTAGCAAATTACCGATAAGAAGTCTGATCGCAACCGGCTATAGCGGCGCATTGGCGCAAAACTTAAGCGGCAGCCAAAACGTCAGCAATTTTTATGCAGCGCGGCTATAATCGCGCCACACACGATGTTTTCACTCCCTTTGATGCAACCGCGGACCCCCTTTTTTTATGCTGAGTTATCGCCACAGTTTTCATGCCGGCAACCATGCCGACGTGCTGAAACACACCGTTGAAAGCCTGATCCTCACCGCTCTGATGGAGAAGGAAAAACCTTTCCTCTATCTGGATACCCACGCCGGTGCCGGACGTTACCTGCTGAGCGGAGAGCACGCCGAGCGTACCGGTGAATATCTGGAAGGCATCGGCCGCATCTGGCAGCAGCCGGATGTACCTGAGTTGCTCAAGCCGTATCTTTCGGCGGTGCGTAATCTCAATCCGCACGGCACCTTAAAGTACTATCCTGGTTCGCCGTTGATTGCCCGCTTCCTGCTGCGTGAAGAGGACAAAATGGAGCTGACCGAGCTGCACTCCAGCGATTACCCGCTGCTGCGCACCGAGTTCAGCAAAGATTCCCGCGCGCGCGTGGCGCGTGGTGATGGCTACCAGCAGCTGAAAGCCAAGCTGCCGCCGCTGAGCCGCCGCGGCCTGATTCTGATCGATCCGCCATATGAGTTGAAAAGCGATTATCAGGATGTGGTGAAAGGCATTCAGGAAGGTCACAAGCGTTTCGCCACCGGCGTGTTTGCGCTGTGGTATCCGGTGGTGATGCGTCAGCAGATCAAACACATGGTTAAAGATCTGCAGGCCACCAATATCCGCAACATTCTGCAGATTGAACTGGCGGTGCGTCCAGACAGCGATCAGCGCGGCATGACGGCTTCCGGCATGATCGTGATTAACCCGCCGTGGAAGCTGAAAGCGCAGATGGAAGAGCTGCTGCCGTGGCTGCATCAGAAGCTGGTGCCAGCCGGAACCGGTCACTTCAGCGTCACGCAGATCGTGCCAGAATAAATTCGCCTTACCGCGTCGCCAGCCTATTAGGACTATTATCATGTGGATCATTCTGGCTGGCGCGCTTGCTATGCTGTCGCCCGCCAAACGTTTTTCGGTACTGCTGCTCACGCTCGCCACCATTCTTGGGCTGTTCCAGGATGTGCTGGATTGGCCGGCGATGGTGCTGCTCGGCGCCATTGCCGTCATCGCCTGGATTCGCGTGGAAAATAACGCGCGCTGGATTCAGTGGGTGAGTGAAGTCGCGCTGGTTGCCATTGCCATCGGCCTGTTTGTACACTTTTTCCCGGGCTTCAAAAATCCGCGCCAGGTGGAAGATGTGCAGGCCGGGCCGCTCAGCCTGCCCTTTAGTTTCTCGTACAACTTCGATAAAGCGCTGATTCCGTTTGTGCTGCTCGTCTGCTTGCCGCAGCTGTTCCGCACCCAATCCGCGCCGCCGCGACTTAAAATTTTGTGGCTGGCGCTGCTGGCGGCGATTCCGCTGCTGCTGTATGTCGCGGTGCAGTTGCGTTGCCTGGCCGTTGAACCCCACTGGCCGGAATGGTTGGGCAGTTTTATGCTGGCGAACCTGTTCTTCGTGTCACTTGCAGAAGAAGCGTTCTTTCGTGGCTATCTGCAACAGCGTCTGCGCCAGCACATTGGTGCCGTGGCGGCCCTGTTGCTGACGTCGCTGCTGTTTGGTCTGGCGCATTTCCCTGGCGGACCGCTGCTGATGATCTTCGCCACGCTCGCCGGATTGATTTACGGCCTGGCGTGGCAGTGGAGCGGACGCCTGTGGGTCGCCACCGGCATCCATTTCCTGTTCAACATGACGCATCTGCTGTTCTTCACCTATCCGGCGCTACAGCACTAAACCT
The DNA here is from genome assembly GCF_042666835.1 of Pantoea sp. GCM10028869. Lineage (NCBI taxonomy): Bacteria > Pseudomonadati > Pseudomonadota > Gammaproteobacteria > Enterobacterales > Erwiniaceae > Pantoea > Pantoea sp. GCM10028869. Next base: position 122,736 of record NZ_JBHTGO010000008.1, read on the forward strand.
CGAACACCGCGAAATCATGTGCCAGCTCGGTCGCCGCAAACACCGACTGGCACTCCGCCAACAGTTTTTCCCGATCCTTAGACAAATAGCGCGAGCTGAAATGCGTGGCGATCATGCGCTTCGCCCCCGACTGTTTCGCCACTTCCGCAGCCTGAATGGTGGTTGAGTGGCCGCGTCCATTGGCTTTCTCCTGCAGCGCCGCCTCCAGCGTGGTTTCATGCACCATCACATCGGCATTAGCCGCCAGCTGGAGCGCCACGTCGGTGGGCGCGGTATCGCCAAATATCGCCAGCACTTTGCCTTTGGTAGCCGGGCCAAGATAATCCGCACCGTTGATCTCGCGACCATCTTCCAGCTGGATGCGCTTACCCGCTTTCAAATCCTGATACCACGGCCCGCGCGGTACGCCTTCCGCTTTAAGACGCGGCGCATCAAGGAAGCCCGGTTTATCGTGCTGCTCGATGCGATAGCCATAACACTCAATCACATGATTCATCGGCCAGGCCGTCACGCGCACTTCGCCGTCATCCAGCACTAAACCGGCTTCGATCTCGATAATCTCCAGCGGATAAGAGGTGTACGAGCCACTCAAACTGAGCGCCGTCTCGATAAACTGGCGAATACCTTTCGGCCCGTAAATGGTCATCGGTTCGGGGATGCCGGCCATGGAGCGGCTGGTGAGCAAACCCGGCAGCCCAAAGATGTGGTCGCCGTGCAGATGGGTGATAAAGATTTTCTCCAGCTTGCCCGGCTTTAGCGCAGAGCGCATGTATTGATGCTGCGTCGCCTCGCCGCAGTCAAACAGCCAGGTGTCGCCACGTTTCGATAGCGTCAGCGCTATCGCCGTGACGTTACGTTGCAGGCTGGGCGCACCGCCGCCGGTGCCGAGGAATGTCAGTTGCATGCTATGCTTCCCTGTAATCGGACATAAAAATCAATGCTATTACAATCATAGGTGCAATCTTTGCGTCAATAATCATCCTGGCGTTAAACTCTATGCCAATTTTCTTCCAACAGACGGACATAACGGATGACCAGACATTTTGACTACCTCGCCATCGGCGGCGGCAGCGGCGGTATCGCCTCGATTAACCGTGCTGCGATGCATGGCCAGAAGTGCGCGCTGATTGAAGCCAAAGAGCTGGGCGGCACCTGTGTCAACGTCGGCTGCGTACCGAAAAAGGTTATGTGGCATGCGGCGCAAATCGCTGAAGCTATTCATCTTTATGGGCCAGATTATGGCTTTGATACCACGGTAAACCGGTTTGACTGGTCAATTCTGGTGAAAAACCGCAGCGCCTACATCGACCGCATTCACAGCTCGTACGACAACGTGCTAGGTAAAAACAAGGTTGAGGTGATCAAAGGTTTCGCGCGCTTTATCGATGCCAACACCGTGGAAGTGAACGGTGAAACACTCACAGCCGATCATATTCTGATCGCCACCGGCGGGCGTCCAAGCCATCCAAAGGTGCCGGGCGCGGAATACGGTATCGATTCTGACGGTTTCTTCGAACTCGATGTGCTGCCAAAACGCGTGGCGGTCGTGGGCGCGGGTTACATCGCGGTTGAGCTGGCGGGCGTGGTCAATGCGCTGGGCGCGGAAACCCATCTCTTCGTGCGTAAGCATGCGCCACTGCGCAGCTTCGATCCGCTGATCGTCGATACGCTGGTTGAAGTGATGCAGGCCGAAGGCCCAACGCTGCACACCGAATCGATTCCAAAAGCCGTGATTAAAAACGCCGACGGCAGCCTGACGCTGCAGCTGGAAAGCGGCCACGAGCAAACCGTGGATTGCCTGGTGTGGGCGATTGGCCGTGAGCCGGCGACCGACAACCTCAACCTGACAGCAACCGGCGTGGCGCTGAACGACAAAGGTTACATCAACGTCGATAAGTTCCAGAACACCAGCGTGAAAGGCATCTACGCGGTAGGTGACAACACCGGCGCGGTGGAACTGACGCCGGTGGCCGTGGCGGCAGGTCGTCGTCTTTCCGAGCGCCTGTTCAACAACAAACCGGACGAGCATCTGGATTACAGCAACGTGCCGACCGTGGTGTTCAGCCATCCGCCGATTGGCACCGTGGGCCTGACCGAACCGCAGGCGCGCGAACAGTACGGCGACGATCAGGTGAAAGTATATAAATCTTCTTTCACCGCGATGTATACCGCCGTTACCCAGCATCGCCAGCCGTGCCGTATGAAGCTGGTGTGCGTTGGCCCGGAGGAGAAGATTGTCGGCATTCACGGTATCGGTAACGGTATGGATGAGATGCTGCAAGGCTTCGCGGTGGCGCTGAAAATGGGCGCAACCAAGCAAGACTTCGATAACACCGTAGCGATTCACCCAACGGCGGCGGAAGAGTTTGTGACGATGCGTTAATATTTCCCGCCGGAATTGGAAAACCAGCCGTTTAATATGGCTGGTTTTTTTATGGCTGCAATTTATATACCTTTTTCTTCACTACTCAATAATCCACGCACAGGATAAGATTTATTTCTTTGCTGCAGGGTGAGCATTAATGCGCACCGCAAACTTCATGGCATTGCCAGCTTATTTATTTTTACGGGGAGAACGGTGTGAGAAAAGGTCGGAATCGGGCATGAATATTATTGATATCATTATGTCCGCAGGCAAAGCCTCGGTAGACGTGGCGCTCTACACATTGATTCCGATTATGGTGGTGATGTTATTCATCATGAAATATCTGGAGGTCAAAGGCGTACTGGATTTTGTTGTACGTCATGCCACACCGTTATTAAAACCCTTCGGTATTACCGGGCTGGCATTTTTTGCCATGATTCAACTTAATTTCGTCAGCTTCGCGGCCCCGCTGGCGGCGCTGGCCATCATGGAAAAGCGCGGTACGTCCGATCGTCATATGGCGGCCACGCTGGCGATGCTGTTTGCGATGGGCCAGGCCAGCACCTTTTATCCCCTGATTCCGGCGGGATTACACTGGAGCACAGCGCTAATTATTTCGATCTGCGGCGGTGTATTAGCGGCGGCGGCAACCTATCACCTGTTTGGCCGCAAACTTTCCGATGCGGCGCTATTAAATGAAGATGAGGCCGTTACCAATAGCGAAAATAAAATGGGGCTGATTGGCATCATTAATAGCGCCGGATCCGATGCGATTCGTCTGGCGCTGGGTTCGCTGCCGATGCTGATTATTTCATTATCGGTGGTTGGCATGTTGAAAGAAGCGGGCGGGATTGAAATGCTGACGCGTCTGGTGTCGCCACTGCTGGATAAGCTGAATATTTCCGAAGTCTATATTCTGCCGGCGCTGACCAAATGTCTGGCGGGCGGCACCGCCTATTACGGCGTGGTGGCGGGATTGGTGGAGAAAGGATTATACAGCGCGCACAACATCAACGCCTCGGCAGGATTACTGATTCAGACCTTTGACCTGCCCGGCATCGGGATTTACCTTGGCCTGTCGAGCCGATTCCCGCGCCTGTTCCGCTTTGCCGTGCCTGGCATTCTGCTCGGTATTGCGCTGCGTGCGACGGTGCACGCCATTCTATTCTGAAGATGGCTCAAAAGCGTTGATGATGGATAGCCGCCAAACCCTCTGCTTTGTGATTATATAGAACTAAAACACAGCAAAAATCTATATACATTGCAGATATAGAAAAGAATATCTATAATATCTAAATCCAGTGAGGAGTGTTTGTAACAAGTGAGGTAAGGGAATGCCAGAGCTACATTGGCGCAAAGCTGCTCTGAAGCAGATGCGAGCCATTGCAGACGCTAACGAAAGGAAGAAGCTGAATGAGCAAGTGAATGAGTTAAAAAAGTTTCCGCTTGTTCCGCCCAATCTGGATGTTAAGTCTTTGAAAAATGGTCAGGCTGACTATCGGCTTAGATGGGGAAATTATCGTGTTTTGTTCGACTATAACAAAGGCGAGGAACCGAAAATCATCGCTATTCAGCAGGTAATGAGACGTACCAGCGGAACATATAAATAATCAAGGTAGAGATTTGCTGCCTTAATTCACAGATTCTCAACTCGTTTTCAAAAAACTGATAACGCTGAATACTGGAACATACATCCTATGATCGAATTCATCACTGACAGTGCTGGCAACCGCAAAGCGGCAATTGTTCCCATCGAGCTGTTCGAAAAAATGACTCAACATGCTGATTTCACTGAACTATGGGAATCAATCCCTTACGAATCCGGTATTAATGATGACGCCTTGATTCCAGGTGACGTCGTAGACATCGCCATTAATAAGGGTGTCACTCTTCACGCCGCTTGGCGCATCTATCGTAAACTGACCCAAAAGCAGGTTGCTGAAGCGCTTGGCATCACGCAAGCGTCTGTCTCTGCGATGGAAAAAAGCGAAAAACCGCGTGATTTTAATCTCGCCAAGCTCGCTGAGCTTTACGAGTGCATGCCAGAACAACTTACCGATGATTAAACAAAAAGCCGGTCTTCCCGGCTTTTTTGTGCCACGCGTTCTGCATGGCACTCGCGTGATTTTTAAATTATACGATTACACATCCGCGCCGAATGCCACATCCCGTTGCCCGCGCAGCTCCGCCAACCGCCCTTCCAGCGCAGCTTCGATGTTCTGATACGCCGTACTGCCAAGCGCTAAACGCAGCGGCATGCTGGCCTGATCCAGCGTGGCGATCATCGCCGTGACGCATTTCCCGGCATCGCCAGCAATGGTGAAATCGCCTGAAAGAATTGCCTGGCGCAGCTGGCCTGCAGCGTTTTCACGATAAACTTCTAGCGCATCTGCCACGTCCAGCCCGGCGCCAAAATGGGTTGCGGTGGGGCCCGGCTCGACCAGCAGGAAATCGATACCGAAACTGGCGACTTCCTGGCGTACCGCCTCGACAAATCCCTCAATCCCCCATTTCGTGGCGTGATACAGGCTGAAATTGGGATAAGCAACCTGGCCGCCTTCCGAAGAAACCTGTGCGATGCGCCCGCCGCCTTGCTGGCGCAGGAACGGGATCACCGCGCGAATCAGCTGGATTGAGCCGGTAAGATTGGTGGCGATCTGCCGATCAATCTGCGCATCGCTCAACTCTTCAGCTGCGCCGAACAGGCCGTAAGCGGCATTGCTCACCACCACATCAATGCGATCGATGGCGGCAAAGGCGCGTTTAATGGTGGGCGCGATGCTGGCGGTGTGCGCCAGATCGAGCGTAATAACCTGCAGCCGTTCGCCATAGGTTTGCTGCAGATCGGCCATCACCTGTTCACGCCGCACCGTCGCTACTACGCGATCGCCACGCGCCAGTAAACGTTCACTCATCAATCGGCCCAGCCCGCTGCTGGCGCCGGTGATCAACCAGGTTTTCATCTTGTGCTCCTCATATTGAAAACCTGATGGTAGATCGCTTTACTGGTGGAGATAATCCACCTAATCGCGCATGACCCAGTGAGGAAAAGCCACCAATGAGACGTCCTTCCTGGCACGAACTGCAGGCCATCAAAACGCTGGGCGAGCAGCGCAGCTTTCGTCGTGCCGCTGAAATGCTCGGCCTCAAGCGCTCGTCACTCAGCCATCTGGTGAAAACGCTGGAGCACAATCTGGGCGTACAGCTGTTTCAACGCACCACACGTAGCGTGTCGCTCACCGATGCCGGGCAGCAACTGCTGGATCGACTGTCGCCGCTGCTGAACCAGATGGATGATGTGCTGCACGACATCTCCGCCAGCCGCCATCAGCATTACGGCACGCTGCGCATCAGCGCCAGCGATGCCGCGATCGCTTTGCTGCTGGAGCACGTGGTGGCGGACTTTAGCGCGCGCTATCCCGATATCCAGCTCGATTTCGCCGCGCAAGGTGCGTTGGTGGATATCACCGCCGCCGGTTTTGATGCCGGCATTCGGCTGATTGAGGATGTGCCGCAGGATATGGTGGCCGTTCCGCTTGGCGGCCCGCTGACGTTTGTCACCGTCGCCGCGCCCGCTTATCTGGCGAGAAACGCGGCGGTTAATCATCCGCGCGATCTGCTACAGCAACAGTGCATTCGCCAGCGCTTACCGAGCGGAAAACGTTATCAGTGGGAATATGCGCAGGCGGAAGAAAAGCAGGAGATTGACGTGCCAGGCACGCTGACTTTGGACAGCAACGCGCTGATGGCGCAGGCCGCTCTCGCCGGTTTAGGCATTGCTTATGTGCCGTCGCTGTATGTCGAGAAGGAGATGCGCAGCGGCCAGTTGGTGGAGCTGCTGGCCGATTGGCGGGTGCAATCGGCGGGGATTGCGCTGTGGTTCCCGCCCAACCGGCATCAATCCATGGCGCTACGGCTGTTTATCGATGCGCTGAAAGTCGGCCTGCCACGTCATGCGTGAGGCGAGCAGCACGGCTTTTGTCTTAAAACCTTTGGCAATGGCGTTGATCCTTTGATGCCCGGCGGCGTAACCTGTCGCCACAAAACCTAAAAAATACACCATCGCAAAATGATTGTACGTCCTCACCAACACTGGTTTCTCCGGCTGTTTGACTGGCATGGATCGGTGCTCAGCAACATCGTGTTCCGCCTGTCGCTTAACCTGCTGATGTCGCTGATCGCCATCTTTGGCTATCCGTGGTACTCCACTTTCGGCATTCACCTCACCACCGCGCCTTTTAGCCTGGTCGGGGTGTCGATCGCCATCTTCCTCGGCTTTCGCAATAACGCCAGCTATGCGCGCTTTCTTGAAGCCCGCACCTTGTGGGGCAGCCTGCATATCACCCAGCGCTCGCTGCTGCGGCAGATCAAAAGCATGCGTGGCGTGAGCGAAGAACAGGTGCGGGAATTTACCGGCTTGCTGCTGGCGTTCTGCTGGTGCCTGAAACATCGCCTGCGTAAAACCGATGTGCAGGCCGATTTAAAGCGTTTGCTGCCGGCTAACTGGCGCAGCGCGGTGTTGCATCATCCGATGCCGACGTCGCAGATTTTAGTGTGTTTGAGTGAATGGCTGGCGCTACGCCGCGATGAAGGGTTGGTGTCGGATATTGTCTGGCAAAGCATTGATGAGAATCTGAATCAGCTATCAGCGATTCTGGGCGGTTGCGATCGCATTGCCAGCACACCGATTCCGTTCGCCTACAGCCTGATTCTGCATCGCACCGTTTATCTGTTCTGCACGCTGCTGCCGTTTGCGCTGGTAGCGGATTTGCACCTGATGACGCCGCTGGTGTCGATGTTTATCTCCTACACCTTTTTATCGCTGGAAGCGCTGGCGGAGGAGCTGGAACATCCGTTTGGCACCGCACCGAATCATCTGCCGCTCGATGCGCTGTGCGTCACTATCGAACGCAATTTGAAAGCGATGAATGGCGATATGCCGCTACCGGAACCACTGCAGCCGGATGCGCATTTCAATTTGACGTAATCAGCTCTGATTATCCAACCAACGCACATACGCCTGATCCCACAATGCGGCAGGCGTGCCCGCTTTGCCGAGACCAAAACCGTGACCGCCGCTGCTGAGCTCAATCAGCTCAACCGGCACGCGCATGCGGCGGCAGGTATCGCGCATCAGTTCAGTATTATGAGGATTGGAGGTGCGATCGTCCTCGGCCTGCGCGAGGAACGTCGGGGGATAGTGACGTGTGACGTAATTTTGCACTGACCAGTTGGCTTCCTGGCTTGGCGTGGCGTTTTTCCCCACCATCATCAGATGCGTGTTGGTGTGCTGATATGGCGCTTCAAGGGTGATCACCGGATAAATCAGGCCAACGCTATCCACCTTCGGCCTGATCTGGTCAAGCGGATCCTGCGCCGGATAGGATTCGAAATCCGGACGCGCCGCCGCCATGCCAAGTAGATGGCCACCGGCAGAAAAGCCCAGCACATGCACTTTGCGCTCCATCGAACGCACCAGACGAATGGCGCGCTGCGCATCCTGCAGCGGTGCCAGATTGCCCGCCTGCCACTTCTCACCCGGCAAACGGTAGCTGAGCACATACACGGTATAACCGTTGGCATTAAGCCAGCGCGCTACCGGCCAGGCTTCGCGGCCCATGCCGATAAAACGATAGCCGCCGCCCGCCGCCACAATCACCGCTTCGCCGTTGGGATTTTCCGGGCGGAAACGCTGAATCGCGGGTGAAACGATATTGGTCCAGGAGCCGTGCGAATTCACTTTAAGCAAGCCGGAAGGACCGCCGCCGCCCGGCGGATCGTCGGGCCACAACGGAATGACGTCATCGCGGGCAAACAGCTTGCCCGTGGTCATCGAGAGAACGGTTGCTCCAGTAGCCAACAAAAAGTGACGACGTGTAATCATCTTGCCCAGTGCCAGTATGCAAAAAATGCCAGCTTCAACAGCTGAATCTCATTATGTGACGCGCGTCTGATTTCGACGTTGGCGATTATGTACGTAAATCGTACAAAAAAGCCATAAAAAAACGCGCCTAAAAAGGCGCGAGCTTTTTCGAATACCCTAAATAATTCGAGCTGCAGGAAGGCGGCAAGGGTGTTAATCCCCAGGAGCTTACAAAAGTAAGTGACTGGGGTGAACACACGCAGCCAACGCACCTGCAGCTTGAAGTATGACGGGTATTAGTCCTGTTGCTGGAACTGGGTCATTACCGTTTGTTCGCACTGCTGCTGATCTTTACGCAGTTTACCGCGCTCATCTTCGCCCAACTCCAGCCACGCGCTAATCACTTCCTGCGCGATTTCTTCATTAAATTCAGGCTGCTGCATGGCCGATGAAGACTGGCTGGCCGCGAGTTGCGACTTCAGCTTCTCGGTGTAACCATCCAAATCACTGGTCTTCTTTTCACTGCTCACCAGATGACACAGCTGGCTGGCATAAACATTCTCTTCCTGATTATTGTCACCGTCGGCAGCCAACGCACCGGCCGACAGCGACAGCCCAACGAGGGCGAGTAATAACGCTTTCATAATAGGCTCCAATAATTTCCAATAAATCATTTTTCGTTCTGTTCGGCGCGGGCGGCCTGACGGGCAGCACGCCAGTTTAACAATGGCGTGACCGTGATGCCGTGCAACACAATGCTGCACACCACTAACGTCAGCGCCATGTCCACCATCTGTTCCGCCTGCGGTCCACGCATGCCGTGCACCCATGCATAGGCAATATAATTGATACTGCCGATGCCGCGAATACCCAACCAGCCAATTAGCAAACGTCGCATCAGCGGAATATCGCAGCGCCATGTGGTGATCCACACCGCCAGCGGGCGCACCACCACAAACAGCAGCAGCGCCAGGCCAATGCCGGTGAGATTCCAGTGCTGCGCCAGCGTAATACCGAGCACCACCATCATGCCCGCCGCCAGCAAACGCTCGATAGTATCACCGAAGGAGAGCGCATCGCCTATCACCAAACCCACCGATTTCACCATGCCGCTGCTGCCCTGCGCCATCCGCTGACCGGTATTCACGCGCGCTTCAGCCGGTAAGAAACGCTCCTCTTCAGACATCTCATCTTGCGGATAGTGCTTCACCACGCGCAATTCCGCGCGACGTAAACCAACGCCGGCCGCAAAGGTGGCGAGGAAGCCGGAGGCATCCACCGACTGCGCGGCGGCATAGCTGAGCGCAATCAGCGCCAGTGCGAACAGATCGTTGGGTGCCAGATCCTGATTGGCGGTACGTAAATGCGTCGCCAGCTGGCCGATCAGCCAGCCCAGCGCAAAGCCGATTCCCAGCCCGCCGCCAATCGCCCACAGCGCATCTTTGGCGAACCATTCGCCCAGCGCAGCGGTGCTGAGCTCGCCCGGCTGCAACAGTAAAATTGCCAGCATCAGCAGCGGCAGCGCCGAGCCGTCGTTCATGCCCGCTTCGCTGGAGAGCGCCACGCGCAGGGCATCGTCATCCCGCGCATCGTTCACTGAAATCAGGCTGGCGAGCACCGGATCGGTTGGCGCGACAATGGCACCAAACGCCAGCGACATCGCCCAGTCAAAGCCGGTAATCCAGTGCACCAGCACCGTCATGCCGCCGACGGTGAGTAGCATCGCCGGAAACGCCAGCCTGACGCCAAGCCGCCACGCATGCGCGTTGAGCGGTAAGCGCAGTTTCAGCCCGGTGATAAACAGCGAGGCTGCCATCGCGATTTCAGTAAGATGCGCGGCGAGGTTGGCGTGACCGATGATGTCGACTTGCAGCAGATTGAGCATCCACGGGCCACACAGAATGCCCGCGAACAGGTAGAGACCAAATGAGGTCACTGGCCCGCGGTGTATCCAACCGGAAGCCAGTGACATAAGAAGTAAAAGACCGCCGGTGGCGGCGGTCCAGGCCAGGAAATTCATAACGCTCCGTTTTTAAATAACATTCTCCTTTAAGCCTGGCACATGTTAGGCGATCAGTTTTTCAGATGACGGCTTGCGAGGCGAATCATCAGGGCAAGCGCAGCGGCCAATGTTGAGAGTGCGACCACGCCGGTCCAACCCCAATGTGCCAGCGCCAGGCTACCCAGCGCCGCGCCGGTCGCCATGCCAATGAAAACAACGGTAAACATCAAGGCGTTAAGGCGGCTGCGTGCTTCTGGCGCCAGGCTGTAAACCAGCGTCTGATGCGCCACCAGCGTGGCCTGCACCCCCAAATCAAAACCGATGGTGCTGATGATAATCAGACCAAGCTGAGCCGGCATCGGCAGCAGCGGCAGCAGGAACATCAGCGCGAACGACACCATCACCAGCGTGGCACCGTACTGCGTAACACGCGCCGGACCGATGCGATCCGCCACACTGCCCGCTAACGGCGCGGCTAGAGCGCCTGCCGCACCCGCAAGGCCGAATGCGCCAGCGACCGCGCTATCCAGATGGAAGTTTTGACTCAGCATCAACGCCAGCGTTGACCAGAAGGCGCTAAAGCCCACCGACAACAAACCTTGTGCCAGCGCGGCGCGGCGCAGCGTTTGATGGTGCTGCCACAGATGCGCCAGCGACAGCAGCAAACGCGGATAGCTCACCGACGTGCCCGGCGTAAAGCGAGGCAGCACGCGCCACAGCGCCACGCTAATCAGCAACACCGCCGCCGCCGCAATCATGTACATGGTGCGCCAGCCGAAATACTCCGCCACCACGCCGCTTACCACGCGTGACAGCAAAATCCCCACCAGCAATCCCGTCATTACCGTGCCGACGATTTTGCCGCGGCTGCGCTCCGGCGCTAACGCCGCTGAAGCGGGCACGATGTCCTGCGCCACGGTGGCGGTTAAACCGGTGACGAAGCTGGCGATCAGCAAGGCGTTCAATCCGCCCGAGAAGCCACACAGCAGCAGCGCGGCAACCAGCAGCAAACCTTTAATCAGGATAATGGTACGGCGATCGTGGCGGTCGCCGAGCGGGGCCAGCAGCAAAATGCCCAGCGCGTAACCGGCTTGCGTCAGCATCGGCACCATGCCGACGCTGCCAATCCCAACGTTGAACTGTTTGCTGATGATATCCAGCATCGGCTGGCTGTAGTAAATCGATGCGACGCTGAGTCCGGCACCGGCCGCGAGCGTAAAGACCAGCGGCGCGGGCAGTTTTTCAGCTGGCATGGCTGACGTTGATATAGCTGACATAGTGGATTCCCCCGTGAAAGTGCGCTTATTAAAGCGCGTTGCCGCCATACGCGGTAGACTGCTCAAACACAGAACTGTTATGCGCGGTGCGTATGAACAACCCATCCAGCCTTGATCGTATCGAACTGATGCAGACCTTTATCCGCATCGTCGAGAGCGGCTCGCTCTCCGCCGCCGCCGCCCAGCTCGGCACCACGCAGCCCACCATCAGCCGAAGGCTGCAGGCGCTTGAGCAGCGGCTCGGTCTCAAACTGATTATGCGCACCACGCATGCGCTGAAACTCACCGACGATGGCGAACGCTGTTATGCGCAGGCGCGTCAGCTGGTCGCGACCTGGCACGCGCTGGAGGATGATCTCACCGGCGCCAGCGACGACCCGATTGGCACGCTGCGCGTGCGGGCGCCGCATGCGTTTGGTCAGGATCAGCTAATTGAACCGCTGATTGATTATCTGCATCGCTATCCGCGCTTAAACGTGGAGTGGACGCTGAATGACCGCACGCCAGACTTCATCAGCGAAAACATCGACTGCGCCATTCAGGTCGGTGCGCCCAGCGATGCGTCCATCGTGGCGGTGCTGCTGGCGGAAGTGCCGCGCTTTGTGGTGGCGGCACCGTCGCTGCTGGCCGCGCACCCGCCGATTGAGGACGTCTCGCAGCTCACCAACCTGCCCTGGCTGGCGCTGACCAGTTTTTATCGCAACGAAATCGCCCTGCAGCGTATTAACGATGGCAAGCCGGTGAACCTGGCGATTGCCCCGCGCCTCGCCAGCGACAGTTTATACGCGGTGCGCAAAGCCGCCGTTGCCGGGATGGGCGCGGCGGTGGTGTCATCGTGGGTGGTGCAGGAGGATTTAGCGAAAGGGGATTTGATTCAGCTGTTGCCGGAGTGGCAAGCGCCGCCGCTGCCGGTGTGGCTAACTTATCCGTGGGCCAGCTACTATCCGGCGCGGTTACAGAAGTTTTTCGCCATGATTCGGGACGTGATGCCGAAGTTAGCCGGGACGCAGCCAGCGACGCGGTAGCGGTTTTCCCTCACCCTAACCCTCTCCCAACGGGAGAGGGAACCGATGGTAGCGCGGTCAGCCTCCTCGCCCGCTTGTGTCGATGGTAGCACCCTCAGCCCCCTCGCCCGCTTGCGGGAGAGGGCTGGGGTGAGGGACAGCGCGCACAAACTACATCTTCACCGCTTTCTTATCCCCCTTCGACATATTGTCCAGCCAGCCCATCACAAAGGCCGACAGCACAAACGTCAGGTGGATAATCACGTACCACATCAGCTTGTCGTTTTCGATGTTGCGCGCGTCCATAAAGATACGCAGCAGGTGAATCGACGAAATCGCCACAATCGAGGCCGCGACTTTGTTTTTCAACGAGCCGGAGTCCATTTTACCGAGCCAGCTCAGCTTCTCTCTGTGCTCATCAATATCCAGCTTGGAGACAAAGTTCTCGTAACCCGAAAGCATCACCATCACCAGCAAACCGCCGACCAGCGTCATATCCACCAGCGACAGCAGCAGCAGAATCAAATCGTTCTCCGCAATGCTGAAGACGTGCGGCAACAGGTGAAAAATTTCCTGGAAGAATTTGATGGTCAGCGCCAGCAGGCCCAACGAAAGTCCCATGTAAACCGGAGCCAGCAGCCAGCGCGATGAATACATCAGGTTTTCGATAAAACGTTCCATAAGTTCCCATTAATCAACAGACAAGTGGGCGAGTATAACCGAACTTATGTGAAGTTATTTCAGCCCTTCTTCAGAAATTTCAGGCGCGGCGGGCAGCGGCAATGACAAACGGAACACCGCGCCGCCTTCCGGCCGATTCTCCGCCCAGATGCGCCCGCGATGGGATTCGATAATGGTTTTACCGATCGCCAAACCCAAGCCGACGCCCGGCACCGCCGACTCTTTATCACCGCGCACAAATTTGTCAAAAATACGCGTGAGGTTCTCCGCCGCGATGCCGGGACCGCTGTCCCACACCGCAATCTCCAGCCGATCGCGATCGCGCCACGCCCGAATACCGTGCTGCGCCGCGTTGCCTGCGTATTTCAGGCTGTTTTCGATCAGATTGGTAAACACGCGCTCCAGCATGGCGCTGTCGCCTTTGATCAGCACCATCTCGGGTAAATCGAGGATAAATTCATGGCCCTTCAGCGACGGGCCCATGCTGCTCAGCGCGCCGCCAATCACCTCATCCAGCGCCACCCACTCTTCGCGCAGATTGAGTCCACCGGATTGTATGCGCGCCATATCCAGCATGTTACTCACCAGCCGGATAGTACTCAGCGTCTGTTCACGAATCTGATTGGCCTGGTCGACATACTTCGACTCTTCGCTGGCGAGATCGAGCATCAGCATCTCCGCCTGACCAAACAGCACCGTCAGCGGCGTGCGCAGATCGTGCGACAGCGCTGACAGCAGCGCATTGCGCAGCTGCTCGCGCTCGGCGGCCAGCCGCGACGCCGCCTCACTGTGCGACAGCGCCATGCGTTCCAGCGCGTTAGCAATCAACACGGTGAAGGTTTCCAGTAAACGCTGCTGCTCGGGGATCATCAGCTGACGCAGGTTTTCCGGTTCCACCACCAGCAAGCCGCGACAGTGATTACCACTTTTCAGCGGCAGAATCTGGTACGGCACCGCCGGCAAGGTATCGGTGCCCGCGCCCGCCGGTTGGCCTTTGCTGTAACTCCATTTGGCGATGGCCAGATCCGGCGGCGTACCGATCGCGGTATCGCCCACGGTTTGCAGCTCGCCCTGCTCATCCGGCAGCAGCAGTAAACTGCGCGCCTGCAGGGTGACATCGATGATGCGCTGGCTGGTGGTGGCGATATCCTGCGGCGTCAAATCGCTGCCGAGCGCTTTCGCCATCTCATACAGATGCCGCGCGCGCTGTTCACGGTAGCGCGCCACTTTGGCCTGATAGCGCACGCCCGCTGTCAGATTCCCAACAATCACGCCCACCGCCAGCATCACCGCGAAGGTCACCAGATACTGCAAATCCGACACCGCCACGGTGCCGGTAGGCGCGACAAAGAACAGGTCGAAAGCGATGATGTTGATCACCGTGGCGAACACCGATGGCCAGCGGCCATAGCGCAGCGCCACCAGCACCACCGCCAGCAGATAAATCATCACGCTGTTGGCGGGATCAAACGCCACCAGCAGCCAGCGGCCGACGCCGGTGACCAAAATACACAGCAGCAGCGCCATCACACAGCCGCGCAGATAGAGCCGCCATTTTTCGTTGCTGGCGCGCTGGCCGCTGAGCGGATGCGGCGCATCGCGCACCGGTTCATCCAGCGCCACCACCAGCAAATCGAGATCCGGGCCGAGTTCGCCGAGGCGCTGGGCAAAGCTGTCGCGCCGCCAGCGCCGTTGTGGCTGACGGCCGGTCACGATTTTACCGAGATTGTGCTCGCGCGCGTAACGCAGCACCGCGCGCGCTTCATCGGGATCGGAGAGCGTGGCGGTTTCAGCGCCAAGTTCCTGCGCCAGTTGCAGCGTGCGTAAAATGGCGCGACGGCGCGCTTCCGGCAGCCGATTGAGGCGCGGCGTTTCCACATACACCGCGTGCCATTCGCTGCCGAGCCGTGCCGCTAAACGCGCGGCGGTGCGCACCAGCTTTTCGCTGCCGGTATCGTCGCCGATGCACAGCAGAATGGCATCACGCGTGTGCCACACTTTGTCGCGGCCTTGCCGATCGCGCCAGGCACGCATCTGGTCATCCACGCGATCGGCGGTACGACGCAACGCAAGCTCACGCAGCGCGAACAGATTGCCTTTACGGAAGAAGTTTTCGATGGCGCGTTCGGCGCGGTCGCCGACGTAGACTTTGCCCTCTTTCAGCCGCTGACGCAGATCGTCCGGCGGCAGATCCACCAGCACCACTTCGTCGGCGCTATCAAAGAAGGGATCGGGCACGGTTTCACGCACCTGAATGCCGGTGACGCCGCCGACCACATCATTCAGGCTTTCCAGATGCTGGACGTTAACGGTGGTGATGACGTCAATGCCCGCTTCGAGCAGCTCTTCAATGTCCTGCCAGCGCTTGGGATGACGCGAACCCTGCACGTTGGTGTGCGCCAGTTCATCCATCAGGATCACCGCCGGATGGCGCGCCAGCGCGGTATCGAGATCGAATTCGGCATGGCGCGAACGGCCGGTGGTACGCCGTGGCAACAGCGCCAGCCCGTTGAGCAGCGCGGCGGTCTCTGCACGATCGTGGGTTTCTACCACGCCGGCTAACACGTCGAGACCTTGCGCCCGCAGGCGCTGCGCCTCCTGCAGCATGGCGAACGTTTTGCCCACGCCCGCACAGGCGCCAAAGTAGATTTTCAGCTTACCGCGATGGCTGTCGCTGTGGTTCAGCAGCAGCGCATCGGGATCGGGGCGGGCAATTTCGTCGTTCATCGATCGTCCATCGTAAAAACAGCGTGATAAATCGCGTCGCTACGATTGCGTGCATATACCGTAGCGGCGCAATGCATTGCGCGAGGTGTTTATCCTTGTAAATCATCCAGCGCCAGATTCAGACGCAGCACGTTTACCGTCTCTTCGCCAACAAACGGCAGCAGCGGGCGCTCGGTGTGGCGCACAATCAGCGCCTCGACATCTTTCAGCGCCATCTTGCGCGCGGCGGCGATGCGCGGTGCCTGCCACAACGCGGCTTCTGGCGAAATATCCGGATCTAATCCGCTCGCCGATGCGGTGACCAACTCCACCGGCACCGCTTTGGGCGCTTGCGGATTCGCCGCACGCAGCACGGCGACGCGTTCCGCTACCGCTTTATCCAGCGCCGGATTGCTGCCTGCCAGATTGCTGCCGCTGGAGGCCAACGCATTATAAGGCGCATCGCCGGTAGCGGAAGGTCGACCCCAAAAGTGGCCCGGCTGATTAAACATTTGACCAATCTGCTCGGAACCGCGTACCGCGCCATCCTGCTCAATCAGCGAACCGTTGGCCTGCGATGGGAACCACCACTGCGCCAGACCGGTGGTCAGCAGCGGATAGACCGCGCCGGTGAGCAGCGTAAGCACCAGTAACAATACAATAGCCGGACGTAACTGACTCATTTCTCTTCTCCTTAAGCCAGACCAAGCAGCGTTAGCAGCAGGTCGATGGCTTTAATACCTATAAACGGCACCACTAATCCGCCCGCACCGTAAATCCACAGGTTGCGACGCAGCAGCGCCGCCGCGCTCAGCGGACGATAACTCACGCCTTTCAGCGCCAGCGGGATCAGGAACACAATCACCAGCGCGTTAAAAATTACCGCCGACAGAATCGCCGAGTTCGGCGAATGCAGCCCCATCACGTTGAGCATGTTGAGCTGCGGATAGGTGGCGGCAAACGCGGCCGGAATAATGGCGAAATACTTCGCCACGTCGTTGGCGATACTGAAGGTAGTGAGCGAGCCGCGCGTCATCAGCATCTGTTTACCGATGTGCACCACTTCCAGCAGCTTAGTCGGATTCGAGTCGAGATCGACCATGTTGCCGGCCTCTTTCGCCGCCTGGGTTCCCGAGTTCATCGCCACCGCCACGTCGGCCTGCGCCAGCGCCGGTGCGTCATTGGTGCCGTCGCCGGTCATCGCCACTAAGCGCCCTTCGGCCTGATACTGACGAATCAGCGCCAGCTTGGCTTCCGGCGTCGCTTCAGACAGGAAGTCATCGACACCCGCTTCCGCCGCAATCGCCGCCGCGGTTAATGGGTTATCGCCGGTGATCATCACCGTTTTGATGCCCATCTTGCGCAGCTCGGCAAAGCGCTCTTTGATACCGCCTTTGACGATATCTTTCAGCGCCACCACGCCCAGCACCTGCGCGCCTTCGGCCACCACCAGCGGCGTGCCGCCAGCGCGCGCCACTTCTTCGACGGCGGCATTCACTTCTAACGGGAAGCGGCCATGATTGGCTTCAATGTGGCGACGAACCGCATCGACCGCGCCTTTGCGGATCAGACGATCCTGCACGTTCACGCCGCTCATGCGCGTTTGCGCCGAGAAGGGAATGAAGCTCGCCCCCATGCTGCTCAAGTCACGCTCACGCAGGTTAAATTTCTGCTTCGCCAACACCACGATGCTGCGCCCTTCCGGCGTTTCATCGGCCAGCGATGCCAGCTGCGCCGCATCGGCCAGCTGCTGTTCGCTGACGCCCGGCGCGGGCAGAAACTGCGTCGCCTGACGGTTGCCAAGCGTGATGGTGCCGGTTTTATCCAGCATCAGCACATCGACGTCGCCCGCCGCTTCCACCGCACGGCCGCTGGTGGCGATGACGTTCGCGCCCAGCATGCGGCTCATGCCCGCCACACCGATGGCCGACAGCAGGCCGCCGATGGTGGTCGGGATCAAACACACCAGCAGCGCCACCAGCACCGTGATGCTGACCGGCGTGCCGCCATACGCTGAGAACGGCCACAGCGTGGCGGTCGCCAGCAGGAACACAATTGTCAGCGACACCAGCAGAATGGTCAGCGCCACTTCGTTCGGCGTTTTACGGCGTTTCGCGCCTTCCACCATCGCAATCATGCGGTCAAGGAAGGTTTCGCCCGGATTGACGCTGCACTGAATCACCAGCCAGTCGGAAAGAATGCGCGTACCGCCGGTCACCGAGGAGAAATCCCCGCCCGATTCACGGATCACCGGCGCGGATTCACCGGTGATGGCGCTCTCATCCACCGATGCGCCGCCCTCCAGCACCTCGCCGTCGCACGGAATGATGTCACCGGCTTCCACCAGCACCACATCGCCTTTGCGCAGCGTATCGGCCGCCACGTTGTGCCAGGCTGCGCCGTAGCGCGCTTCGGCCAGTTTTTTCGCATCGCTGGTTTTACTGATGCCTTTCAGACTGTTGGCCTGCGCCTTGCTGCGCCCTTCCGCCAGCGCTTCAGCGAAGTTGGCGAACAGCACGGTGAACCACAACCAGATGGCGACGCCGGCGGTAAAGCCCGCGTTACCGCTGAGCGCGCCGCTGGCCATGCCCACCGCCAATACCGAGGTCAGCACGCTGCCGATCCACACTAAAAACATCACCGGGTTGCGGAACTGCACGCGTGGATCGAGTTTTTTCAGCGCATCCAGCATGGCAACGCGGGTTAGCGCCGCATCAAACAGCGCCAGTTGTTGACGACTCATGATTCCGTTATCCCTGAATTAATTGCAGATGTTCCGCGACCGGGCCCAATGCCAGCGCGGGGATGAACGTCAATGCGCCCACCAGCAAGACGGTGCCAATCAGCAGCGCGATAAACAGCGGGCCGTGCGTTGGCAGCGTGCCGTTGCCGACTGGCTGAATTTTCTTCGCCGCCAGCGAACCGGCAATCGCCAGCACCGGAATGATGATGCCGAAGCGGCCCACCAACATGCAGAAGCCCAGCAGCAGGTTCCAGAACGGCGTGTTAGCGCTCAGTCCGGCGAAGGCGCTGCCGTTGTTATTGGATGCCGAGGAAACCGCGTACAGCACTTCGCTGAAGCCATGAATACCAGGATTGGCCATACCGGCGCGACCGGCGTCGGTCATCATCGCCAGCGCGGTACCGAGCAGCACCAGCGTTGGCGTCACCAGAATCGCCAGCGCGGTCATCTTCATCTCCCACACGTCGATTTTTTTGCCCATGTATTCTGGGGTGCGACCGATCATCAACCCGGCGATAAACACGCCGAGCAGCACGAACAGCAGCATGCCGTACAGGCCAGCACCGACGCCGCCGAACACCACTTCACCCAGCTGCATCAACCACATCGGCACCATGCCGCCGAGCGCAGTGAAGGAGTCATGCATGGCGTTGACCGCACCGCACGACGCCGCCGTGGTGATCACCGCAAATAAGCTGGAGTTGAGAATGCCGAAGCGCGTCTCCTTGCCTTCCATATTGATGGCGCTGTCCGCGCCGAGCGCGAGGAAGTGCGGATTACCGCGCAGTTCGGCCCACATCACGGTGATCACCGCCAGCACGAACATGATGGTCATCGCCCACAGCAGCATGTGACCCTGACGACGATCGCCCAGATGCTGACCAAAGGTGAAACAGAGCGCTGCCGGGATCAGGAAGATGCTCAGCATCTGCACGAAGTTGGTCAGCGCCGTTGGGTTTTCGAACGGATGTGCCGAGTTGACGTTGAAGAAACCGCCGCCGTTGGTGCCGAGCATTTTGATCGCTTCCTGCGACGCCACCGGACCGAGCGGCAGCGTCTGCTGCGCGCCTTCCAGCGTGGTGAGCGCATGGTAAGGTTCGAAGGTTTGAATGCTACCCTGGCTGATAAAGAACAGCGCGATAACCAGGCTGATCGGCAGCAGCACGTAAACAGTAATGCGCGTCAGGTCACGCCATGCGTTGCCGAGCGTATCCAGCGAACGGTTGGCAAAACCACGAATCAGCGCAAACGCCACGGCGATACCGGTCGCCGCCGACAGGAAGTTCTGCACCGTGAGGCCCGCCATCTGACTGAAATAGCTCAGCGTGCTTTCCCCGGCGTAGGATTGCCAGTTGGTGTTGGTGACGAAGCTGATAGCGGTATTGAGCGCCAGATCCCAGCTGAGATTAGGCAGATGCTGCGGGTTCAGCGGCAGCGCAGCCTGCGTCATCAACATCAGCAGCAGCAAGGCAAAACCCAGCGCGTTAAACAGCAGAATCGCCAGCAGATAGTGCGGCCAGCGCATGGCATCGCCGTCGGCACCGGC
Organism: Pantoea sp. GCM10028869; assembly: GCF_042666835.1. Taxonomy (NCBI): domain Bacteria; kingdom Pseudomonadati; phylum Pseudomonadota; class Gammaproteobacteria; order Enterobacterales; family Erwiniaceae; genus Pantoea; species Pantoea sp. GCM10028869. The sequence continues at coordinate 142,923 of NZ_JBHTGO010000008.1, forward strand.
CAGTCGCCACAGCGCGCGTTCGGTGCGCGGCAGCAGCGGCTTGTCAGCGACAAACAGGGCGAGATAACGTCCCAGCGGTTGTGCCAGCACCATCAGTACCAGCAGAAACACCGCAATTAGCATAAATGCATTCGCCGCCATCAGAATGCCTCCGCATTAAGCAGGGCATAAATCAGGTAGCCCAGAAGAACAAACACCAGCACGATGCCGGCTATCACGCCCACGCTCACAGCAACCTCCAGAGGATTTTGGTAATGCTGCAAGCATGCGCGGCGCGGCATAAAGAAGAGGTAAAAAGGCGGGAAGCGGGCGTAAATAAAGTATAAAAATGGTGAAGAATTAAGCGCTTTCTAACGCCCAGATGCGGTTCAGATCGATGTTCTGCCATAAGCCGCTGTCTTCCGCGCCGGTGATGCTGTCGGTGCAGAAGCTGTCGCCAAGATCGAGCGCTTCCGGTTTCACTTCGCGCTGCGCGTGCAGCGACCAGAACACATGTACTTTGGGCTTGAGCAGCGATTTTTCGCCAGCCTGTACCACCAGCGCCACGCGCCCGGAAGCCAGTCGCACCAGCGATCCCACCGGATAAATTCCGATGGTGCGTACGAAGGCGTGCAACAGCGTGTTGTCGAAGTGTCCACGCCAGCTCAACATGTTGTGCATCGCTTCGGCAGGCGTCCAGCCTTTGCGATAAGGGCGATTCGAGGTAACGGCATCATAGACGTCGCACACCGATGCCATGCGCGCATACAGTGAGATTTCGTCGCCTTTCAGTCCGTGCGGATAACCGTTGCCGTCATACTTTTCATGGTGATGCAGGGCGATATCCAGCAGATCTTCACCGGCATTGGCGTCCATTAACATCTGCGCGCCCACGATCGGATGCTGACGCATCACGGTGAACTCTTCATCGCTGAGCTTGCCGGGTTTGTTGAGAATCTCCAGCGGCACTGCGGCTTTACCCACATCATGCAGCAAACCGCCCATACCAACGCGCCGCAGCTGATGCTCATCGAGGCCCATTTTTTTGCCGAGCGAGATCATCAAACCGCACACCGCCATTGAGTGCAGATAGGTGTAATCGTCGTGATTCTTCAGGCGCGCCACGCTCAGCAGCGCCGTGGGTTCGCGGGTGATCGAACCGGCAATTTGATCAACCAGATCAAGGGTGTAATCGAGGTCGAGGCCTTGTCCCATGCGCGCCTCGTTAAACATCGCCAGCACCTGCGGTTTCCCCTGATTGAAGATGCTTTGCGCCTGATCCATCTCCTGGAAAAACGGGGTTTGAGGAATCTCTTTTTTCGGCGCAGGCGTGACGGGTGCCTTTACCGATTTGTCGAGATCGATCCATAACTGCAGGATCCCCTCATTGCGGATCATCGCGATCTGGCGTTTATCAGTGATCAGCATTTGGTTGCGAATGCGCTTATCTTTGACCCACCAAACCTCCAGTTTGTGGATAAACATTCCCTGCCGCAGTTCGTCAACATTAATCAGCTTTATCACGATATCGCTCCTTAATATCAGTGGGTGGTAAGGAGGTATCGGCAGCTGAGCAAAAAATCTTCAGAGTGGATTTGTGCGATCGGTGAGGTTTGCGCGCGAGGTACGTATAAATGCGAATTTTACGACGTTGGATCGCCATTTATGGCGACCATGATTTTAGGCTACAACCGCTGAACGCTGCGCCAGAAAGGCACTTAACGGCGTTACCCTGCTCAACTCTTCCTGTGTTCTGGCATCGTTTTCCACTTCCCATAGATCCAAATGGCGCTGCAGATTCAGCCAAAAATCGACTGAAGTATCGAAAACAGCTGCCAGCCTATAGGCCATTTCGGTGGTCAGTTTACGGTTGTTATTCACCAATGCACTGACTGTATTGCGGTGCACGTTCAACATCTCTGCCAGGTCATTCACTTTGAGGTTAAGCGGCTCGAGGAACTCGTACTGCAGAACATCGCCAACGCTGGTCGGTTTACGCATCGCCTGTTTCATTGTTGCTTCTCTTTAACGGTTAGCAGTTGGCCACAAGTGGCTGCTAGCGGTGTTTACGATAAGTGTGTGGATCGAGATAGAGATCTCTTGCCGTGCCATTAACCCATTGAAAAATTAGTCGATACTGCTCATTTATCCGTATTGAATAATATCCCAATAGCGGAGGTCTTAAGGCCTCAAAGCGATTACCCGGTGGTGAACGCAAATCATGATGCGATGTTGCGGCATGGATGATGTCGAGCTTGCGCGCCAATGCGGACTCAATCATGGCCGGGATATGCTTATGCGGTGTTGCATAAACAAAAAATAATCGCAGCCAATCGTCCCTGAAACTGTGAATTGAACCCTTCATCTACTACCACACCTGATGTAAACATGGTGGGCAACTTATTGCACTGACGCACTGTGCTCAAGTGCATTTTTTAACATCATAACGAATTTCAGATCGGGATTCCAAAAATTTATGAGCCGATGATTAAACCGCTTTAATACCGCGCGCTTTCTCCTGCTTTTCATAAGAAGCTGCGGAATTCTGCTCCTCACCAATACGTTCAATCGGTCCCATCACCAGCAGGAACAGCAGTGCAGCAACCACGCAGTGCGCGCCGACAAACACCAGCCCGATGCTGTAGCTGCCGGTCAAGCCGACGATGATGCCGAACAGCAGCGGCGTGATAAAACCCGCCATATTGCCGATGCCGTTAAAAATCGCGCCCGCCAGGCCAACCGCTTCTTTCGGTGCGGTATCGCTGACAATCGTCCAGGTTCCGGCGCCCGCCGCCACGCCTTTACCAAAGAAGGCGAACGACATCATGGCGATAATGCCGACGTTGCTGGGGATCACCGCCGCCAGAACCAGCGATGCCGCCATCAGCATGCCGACGATATACGGCGTTTTACGCGCCCAGGATAAACTCCAGCCGTTCGCCAGCAACTTATCAGAGATATAGCCGCCGCTGATGCCGCCGAGGAAACCAAATAACGCTGGTGCGATGGTGGCAAAACCGGCATCAAGAATATTCATGCCGCGCGCCTGCACCAGATAGATCGGGAACCAGGTAATGAAGAAGTAGCTCAACGCGATGATGCAGTATTGGCCGATATAGGCGCACCACAGCATGCGGTTGCTGAGCAGCTTCCTGAACATCGCTTTGCTCAACGGCGGACGCGCTTTTAGCGTTTGTGCCGAATCGATATCAACCAGCGCACCGCCCTGCTCAATGTAGCGCAATTCATTTTCCGAGACCTGCGGATGATGGCGCGGGCTGCGCATTAAGCCCATCCAGACAAACACTGCCAGCACGCCAATGCCGCCCAGCACAAAGAACGGCCATTCCCAGCCGAAGCGCGACACCAGCCAGCCGGAAAGCGGCGAAAAGATGGCGACGGCAAAATATTGCGCCGAGGCAAAGAGTGAAGAAGCACGGCCGCGTTCAGCGCTGGGGAACCACATGATCACTGCGCGCGCATTGGCGGGAAAACTCGGTGCTTCAATCAGGCCCAGCGCGAAACGCAGCGCAAACATCAGCGTGAGCGCCATGGTCATGCCGCTGGAGAACTCGCCGACAAAGCCCATCAGCAACGTGGAGATCGACCACAGCGCCAGCGTCACGCCATACACTTTTTTGGTGCCAAAGCGATCGAGAAACAGGCCGCCGGGGATCTGGCCGATCACATAGGCCCAGCTAAATGCCGAGAGGATCAGACCAAGCTGGATCGCCGAAAGTCCAAACTCATCTTTGATCGCCGATCCTGAGATCGACAGGATCGAGCGGTCGGCATACGCCACCACGGAAAGAAACAGGATCAGGCAAAGGATCCCAACGCGTACGTGGCTGTTCTGTGGACGATGATTGGCTTTTAGCATGGGCTGAATTCCTCAAATGAACGTGCCGGAATACCGCTTTATTTCCCTGTTGAGCAACTATAGGAAGCGGTTTCAGGCGTGGTCATTGGGCGAATGGCGGAATCGACAGTGCTAATTAGCGCCAGAATTGGCAGCCAGCACAAAGCAAGGTGCGGCGCTGCACAGAACCTCAAAAATCAGCAGGCTGTTGCACCGCAATGTGCGCCAACTCTAAGAAAATCCTTCGCAGTGCAACTATGAGCGCGCAAAGTAAGACGCACCCGAGAGCAAAGTGTGCGCTTAGCTGCAAAATCCAACCTTGCCGATTGTCAGCCGCGTGGCGGGCTCGTAGGCTGAAAATGATTTCATTGAGCCATTTTTAATATCGATGAAACATTCATTCTAATAACCAGCTTACTCTGGAGTCTGCGATGAAAATCCTCAAGGCGATTGTGTTGCTCGGCCTGCTCTCAACGTCAGCCTCGGCGCTGGCGGAAAAAATTGGCGTGTCGATGGCCTACTTCGATCAAAACTTCCTCACCATTATTCGCCAGTCGATTGATAAAGAAGCCAAAGCGCGTGGGCTTGATATTCAGTTTGAAGATGCACGCGGCGATGTGGGACGTCAGACCGATCAGGTGCAGAGTTTTATCGGTGCGGGCGTGGATGCCATCATCGTCGATCCGGTCGATTCCGCCAGCACGCCGCAGCTCACCAGGCTGGCGCAACAGGCAAAAATTCCGCTGGTGTACGTCAACCGCACGCCGGGCGATAAATCGCTGCCGGCCGGCGTGGTGTTTGTCGGCTCCGACGAGCGTGAATCCGGCACCTTGCAGATGGAAGCGCTGGCGAAAATGGCTAACTACAAAGGCAATGTGGCGATCATGATCGGTAACCTGACCGACGCCGGTGCGCTGCAACGCACCAAAGACGTTGAGCAAGTGGTGGCGAAATATCCCGGCATGAAAGTGGTGCAGAAACAGCCCGCCAACTACGCGCGCAATGAAGGCATGGATTTGATGAATAACTGGCTGGGCAACGATGAAGCGATTGATATCGTTGCTGCGAACAACGATGAGATGGCGATTGGCGCGGCGATGGCGCTGGCTAAAAGCAATAAAAAGGTGCTGATTGGCGGTATTGATGCCACGCCAGACGGCCTGAAAGCGCTGTCGCAGGACAAAATTCAGGTCACGGTTTTCCAGGATGCGGTCGGCCAGGGCAAAACGTCGGTGGATGTGGCGCAGAAGCTGATCAAAGGCGAGAAAGTGGATTCACACGTGTGGATCCCGTTCGAGCTGGTGACCAAAGAGAATATGCAGAAGTACGTTGAGAAGAGTCAGTAAAAGGTCAAACGCGAGCGATGAATCGCACCGCTACGAATGCGTGCACAATTCCGTAGCGGCGCAATTTATTGCGCAAAACCCATCAGTTTTTTAGTTTAGCCATCTGCACGATATCGTGATATTCGCCGTCGCGCAGGCAGGCTTTGCGCTTCACGCCCTCGCGCTCGAAGCCCAGCTTTTGATACAGGCGCAGCGCGCGTTCGTTATCGTGGAACACTTCCAGCTCAATACGCATGATGCCGAGCCAGTTGAAGGCGTAATCCATCGCGTTGCGGATCAGCTTTTCACCAATGCCGCGCCCGCCAAACGCCGGATCGACGCTGATACCAAAACTGATGCTGTGGCGCGTACGCGGACGCTGTTCGACAAACAGCGTGAGCTCACCGACCATCGCACCCTCAATCTCCGCAACAAAGCCGATGTATCCCAGCTCATCCATCTTTTCGAATTTTTTCTGCCAGGTCGCTATGCTCGGACACGGCAACTGCGTGGTCCAGCGATAGACTTCAGGATGGCTGTAAAGGCGTTGGTAGGCGGCGGCATCGCCCGGCTCACGACCGCGAATGTGTAAATCCATGTCGGTAATCCCTTTTCACATGCACTAAGCTGTTAACTCTCACCATTTCGGGAAGAGTGATTCTATGTTGTATCGCCGTTTTGAACGTTTTATCAATATTTTCCAGGATGCGCCAACCGATTCCCCACCCGCCAGCGTCTGGCCGTTCTACTTCTACTATCTGCGTCAGGTGTGGCCGAGCTTTGTCGCGCTGCTGATTGTCGGGCTGGCACAAGCACTGATCGAAGTGGCGCTGTTCAGCTATCTCAGCCGCATCATTGACCTGGTTAATCACTCGACGCCCGCTTCGCTGTTCAGCGATAACTGGCAAATATTACTGTGGATGGGTTTTGTCGCGCTGATTCTACGGCCGGTGGTGATTGCTGCGCACGATATGCTGGTACATCAAAGTATTAACCCGAGCATGACCAGCATGATCCGCTGGCAGCATCACAACTACGTGCTGCGTCAAAGCCTGAATTTCTTCCAGAACGATTTTGCCGGGCGCATTGCCCAGCGCATCATGCAGACCGGTAACTCGCTGCGTGATTCGGCGGTACAGCTGGTGGACGCCATCTGGCACGTGGTGATTTACGCGGTGACCTCGCTGGTGCTGTTCGCCGAAGCCGACTGGCGCTTGATGATTCCGTTGATGATCTGGATTGTGGCTTACAGCGTGTCGCTGGGCTTCTTTGTGCCGCGCGTTAAACAGCGTTCGGTGGTGTCATCGGAAGCGCGCTCGAAATTGATGGGCACCATTGTCGACGGCTACACCAACATCGCCACCATCAAACTGTTTTCGCATAACGATCTGGAGAAGCGTTACGCGCGTGAGGCGATTCAGGAGCAAACCGACAAAACCCAGCACGCCAGCCGCATGGTCACCACCATGGATATCACGCTCTCGACGCTGAATGGCTTGCTGATTGTCAGCACCTCCGGCCTGGCGCTGTGGTTGTGGAGCCAGTCGCTGATCAGCGTTGGCGCGATTGCGCTGGCGACCGGTTTGGTGATTCGTCTGGTGAACATGTCCGGCTGGATCATGTGGGTGGTGAACGGCATCTTCGAAAACATCGGCATGGTGCAGGACGGCCTGAATACCATCGCGCAGCCGCTGAGCGTGCAGGATGAACCGAATGCGAAAAACATGCAGGTGACGCGCGGCCAGATTCGTTTTGAGGATGTGCGCTTTGATTATGGCGGCAGTCGTCAGGTGATCAATCGCCTCAACCTCAACATCAAGCCGGGCGAGAAGATCGGTTTGATTGGGCCGTCCGGCGCCGGTAAATCCACCCTGGTGAATCTGCTGCTGCGGCTGTATGACATCAACAGCGGCCGCATTGTGATTGACGATCAGAACATCGCCGAAGTGACGCAAGAGAGCCTGCGCGGGCAAATCGGTATGATCACGCAGGACACGTCGCTGCTGCATCGCTCAATTCGCGAAAACCTGCTGTATGGGCGTCCGGATGCGACGGAAGAGGAGTTGCAGGCGGCGATTATCCGCGCGCGCGCCGACGAGTTCATTCCGCTGCTCTCCGATCCACAAGGCCGCACCGGGCTGGATGCGCACGTGGGCGAGCGCGGCGTGAAGCTGTCGGGCGGTCAACGTCAGCGTATCGCCATCGCGCGCGTGTTGCTGAAAGACGCGCCGATTCTGATCATGGACGAAGCCACCTCAGCGCTGGATTCCGAGGTGGAAGCGGCGATTCAGGAGAGCCTGGAAACGCTGATGCAGGGCAAAACGGTGATTGCTATCGCGCACCGTCTTTCCACTATCGCCAAAATGGATCGTCTGGTGGTGCTGGAGCAGGGTGAGATTGTCGAGATGGGCAACCACCGCGAACTGCTGGCGCACGGCGGACTTTACGCGCGCCTGTGGCAGCATCAGACCGGCGGTTTTGTCGGCGCGGATTAATCACCACGCCGATACGGTAAGGCGTCGCGCGCTTCAATCGCCCAGCCGCGCACGCCTTCCCGTTCCTGCAGCAGAAAATCCGCCACCGCATCGCGCAAGCCGGGATGACACAAATAGTGCCACGAATGGGTGATGTGCGGCTCAAAGCCGCGCACCAGCTTATGCTCGCCCTGCGCGCCCGCATCAAAACGCTGCACACCTTCCGCGATGGCGAAATCCATGCCCTGATAGAAGCAGGTTTCAAAATGCAGCCGATCAAACTCCGCCAGACAGCCCCAATAGCGGCCGTACAGCGTGCTGCCGTCCATTAAGCAGAACGCCATCGCTGCCGGTTGCCCTTGTAGCGAGGAAATCACCACGCGAATCGAATGCGGCATGCGCTCCGCCAGCAGGCTAAAGAAGTGGCGCGTCAGATAGGGCCGCTGGCCGCGCACCGCGTAAGTGTTGGCATAACAGGTGTAAACAAAATCCCATTGATCCTCGCGCAGCTCATCGCCGCGATACCAGCTGAATTCAAAGCCGCTGCTCATCACCTGCTCACGCTCTTTACGCAGTTGTTTGCGCTTGCGCGACATCAGCGTGTCGAGGAAATCCTGAAAATCGCGGTAGCCTTTGTTATGCCAGTGATACTGCAAGCCGAGGCGCTCCAGCCAGTCTGGCTGCTGCTGCATGATGTGGTTGGCGAACGGCGTGGTGAAGTTGATGTGCGCGCCGCTCAGACCGTGTTGATAGAGGTTATCCGGCAGCACGCTGAGCAGTTTCAGCACCGCTTCTTCATCGCCCAGCAGGCGTGCGCCAGTCACCGGACTGAACGGAATCGCGCCCAGCCATTTCGGATAGTAAGGAATACCGGCGCGCTGACAGGCATCCGCCCACGCATGGTCGAACACATATTCACCGCGCGAATGGCGTTTGCGATAGCCCGGAATCGCGGCACGCAGCGTGCCGTTTTCGCGCCACAGCAGGTGATCCGTCTGCCAGCCGTTTTCGGGCCGCACGCTGCCGCTCTCTTCAAGTGACAAGAGAAATGCGTGGCGTAAAAACGGTTGATCGTCAGGTAACAGCGCATCCCATTCGACGGCGGCAATCTCCGCCAGCGATGACAGATGTAGCAAAGACATTCACGGCTCCCGGCCTGATGAAAGCAGGCGCCTAGTTCAACAGGTTTTCCCGCGTGGGAAAAGGTGCAGCGCACTGAATGTGTATACCTTGCTTTGTGCCCGCAACCGACCTGTGGATAGTTCCGTAGCGGCGCCATTTATCGCGCGCCCTTTAGGCATGTGTATACTCAGGCTTTTTAGCCGTCAGGAAACGCCATGGATCGCCTCGATTGTGACCGCATGTTTGTCGCCGTGCTGGAAGTGGGCAGCTTTGCCGGTGCGGCTGAACGCCTCGGCACCAGCAGCGGCCAGGCGTCGAAGCTGGTCTCCCGGCTGGAGCAGGAACTCGGGGTGCAGCTGTTTAAACGCAGCACGCGCGCGCTCTCGCCCACCGAAATCGGTCGCGCCTATTACGAGCGGGTAAAAACCCTGCTGGAAGCCTTTGATACGCTGGATGCCACGGTGCGCGACAGCGCCACTACGCCGAGCGGCCGCCTGAAAATCAGCGCGCCCGGTACCTTTGGTACTGCGGTGTTGGCCAGCGTGCTGGTGGAGTTCGCGCGTCATTATCCGGAGATCGAACTCGACGTGAACTTCTCCGATCGTGCAGTTAACATTGTCGATGAAGGCTTTGATATGGCGATTCGCATCGGCAAGCTTGATGACAGCAGCCTAATCGCGCGCCGCCTTGGCGATGTGCCGATTCGCGTGGCGGCGTCTTCCGGTTATCTGCTGCAACACGGCACGCCGCAGCACTGGCGCGATTTGGCGGCTCATCAGTGCATCAGCGATACCAATTTCCGCGATCCCTGGCACTGGCCGTTCGTGACGCCGTGCGGCGACAGCGTCAGCATGCCGATTCGCGGTCGTCTCTGTTTCTCCAATACCGAAGCCTGTTTGCAGGCGGCGATCGCCGGATTGGGCATTGCGCGGCTACCAGGTTTTATTGCCGCACCCGCCCTGCAGCGCGGTGAAATCGTCTCGCTATTAGAGGAATTCGCCACGCCGCCCATGGGCCTGTTCGCGCTCTATCCGCCGGCGCGTCATCTGGCGCAGAAAACCCGGCTGCTGATCGATTTCCTCGCCGCCCATTTCCAGCACCATCCGCCCGGCTGATTCCTTCCAATTTGGAAGCAATGAAAGCCATTTTGCCCGGATTATCGCCTAACCAGCAGCGCTGTATGCTCACTTCATCAACACTGAGGAGAGAAGACGATGCTGGTAAACGGTAAGTGGAGTGCAGAGTGGCATCCGGTGCAAGCCACCGATCAACAAGGCGGATTTGTGCGCCAGACATCCCGTTTTCGTCACTGGATTAGCGCAGATGGTTCCAGCGCATTCGCTGCCGAGCCGGATCGTTATCACCTCTATGTGGCGCTGATTTGTCCGTGGGCCTCGCGCACGCTGCTGGCGCGCAGTCTGAAAGGGCTGGATAAGGTCATCAGCGTGTCGGTGGTTGAGCCGCAGCTCGGCGCGCAAGGCTGGCGCTTCGGTGATTATCCTGGCGCAGATCGCGACTGGCTGAATAAAGCCGAATACCTTCACGAACTCTACACCCGTGCCGATGCCGATTTCACCGGCCGCGCCACCGTGCCGGTGCTGTGGGACAAAAAGACGCAAACCATCGTCAATAATGAGTCAGCCGATATCCTGCGCATGCTGAACAGCGGCTTTGGCGCGCTGGCGGACGATCGCATCGATCTTTATCCCGAGGATCTGCGCGCAGAGATCGACGCGCTAAACGAATCGATCTATCCGCGCCTGAATAACGGCGTCTATCGCACCGGTTTTGCTACCACGCAGGTGAGTTATCAGCAGGCGTTTAACGATGTGTTCAGCCAGTTGGATGAGCTGGAGCTGCGCTTGCAGGATGGCCGTACTTTCCTGCTCGGCGAGCGCTTAACCGAAGCGGATATCCGCCTGTTCGTCACGCTGGTGCGCTTTGACGCCGCCTATCACGGCCTGTTTAAATGCAACCTGCGCCGCCTGCGCGACTATCCGCTGCTCGATCGTTATCTAAAGAGTATGCTTTCGGTCTCTGGCGTGCGTCAGACGGTGAATATCGATCACATCAAGCAGGGCTATTATTCAATTAAAGCGCTGAATCCCAACGGCATTGTGCCGGTTGGCCCGGATATGGCGGCCTACGATTTATAAGGAACAGGGCGATGGCAAAAGCGTTAGTGATTTTTTTACATGGCGTCGGCAGCAACGGCGATGATCTCGCGGTGCTCGGCGAACATTGGGCGCGCCTGCTGCCGGATGTGGCGTTTGCCTCGCCGAATGCGCCCTATCCTTTTGAACACGCGATGGGATATCAGTGGTTTAGCCTGACCGGCATCACGCCCGAAAACCGCCCGTCGCGCGTGCGTGAAGCGCGCGCGGCCTTTGATAACACGCTGCAGCAGCTGATGGCGCAGCACGGCATGGCGGATGCGTGGGACAAAGTGATTCTGGTGGGCTTTTCGCAGGGTTCGATCATGGCGTTAGATGCGCTGGCGTCGGGCCGTTATCCGCTGGCTGGCGTGGTGGCCTTTTCCGGCCGTCTGGCGTTTGATGGCGCATTAACGCCGCAGCCGTATACGCCCGCGCTGCTGATTCACGGCAAAGCCGATGAGGTGATTCCGTTTAGCGAAAGCGTATCGGCGGAGCAACGTTTACAGCAGGCTGGCGTGACGGTGGAAGCGCGTTATGAAGCGGCAACCGGCCACACCATTTCATCGCAGGGTGCGATGGATGCCGCCGGTTTTATTGCGCAATGTTTGCAGGATTAAGGCCAGTAACGATTTAACGCCTGCCACGCTTTTTGCGCAGCCACGTCTGCTGGCTGCGCCTTCAACTTATCGTTGAACACTTCAATGCCGACCGGCCCGCTGTAACCGGCACTTTTCAGCTTATCGACAAAGCGTTCCACTTCGATGATGCCATCGCCCGGCAACAGGCGCTGGTGACGCGCGTACTCGCTGAGCGGCTGCTTATCCTGCGGTGGCATGTCGGCCATATCGCACAGCTGCACTTCGTAGATACGGTCAGCGGGAATGCCATCCAGCTGCGACGCATCGCCGCCTAACGCGCAGATGTGGAACAGATCGACCACCAAACCGATATTCGGCTGGTCCAGCCGTTGCAAGCGTTCCCACGCCAGCGGCAGCGTGTTATCTACGCTGCACCACGCCATCGGCTCATACATGATGCGCATGTTGTAGCGCGCGGCTTCCGATGCCATCCAACGTAAATCTTCATCAATACGCGCCGCCACACAATCTTCACGCGTGCTGGCCGGTGCCTGAATGGTGTCGCAGCCGATGGTTTGGGCAATCTGAATAAACTGACGCAGCTCTTCGCGTTTTTGCTGGCGGTCGCGATCCGGCGCACCGGTGAAATCGCGTAGCACCTGCACATTGGTGAAGCCAAGCTGCAACTGCTTCGCTAACTGTGGCGTACTGGCTTGTACATCGTCGCGCCAGATCTCAACCTGATCGAAACCGGCGGCGCGTGCGGCACGCAGCTTCTCCTCAGGTTCACCGTTTAACAACACCAGGTTAAGGAATTTAGGGTTACAACGCATGACACAGCTCCTTAATCGTCCGGATAATCGGTGACAAATTCTGTGCGTCACGCGCACAGAATGGCGATCAGTATCTACCTCTGAGGAGTTATTTCAAGCGCGATGGTTATCCGAGCAGATTGACCGCGGCAAAACCGGCGAAGGTCATCAGCAGCGAACCAATAACATGCACCATCACGCTCGACATCGCCCAAAGGTATTTACCTGATTGTAGCAACCCAACAATTTCTGCAGAAAAAGTGGAAAAGGTGGTTAAGCCGCCACACAAACCAGTGACAATTAACAGTTTCCAAAAGGGATCGATATGCGGATTACGCACAAAAAAGGCCAGCGCCGCGCCGATGATAAAACCGCCTACCAGATTCACCATCAAGGTGCCGGGCGGCAAATTGGGAAACAGTGCGTTAAAACGTAATGAGATCAACCAACGCAGCGTACAGCCCACCGCACCGCCCAGCACCACCGCCAGTAACGATTTCAACATAGTTTGGAGCTCCTGATATGAATGACGCGCAGGGCCGCGGCAGGACAGAATAACACCTGACACACCGCCGTCTCCCGCGCAGGGATACGAGTGTTGTCAGGCGTCATCAGCCGTCTGTGACCAGAACGGCGGTTGGGGAAGGTGGCACGCCATCACCTTAGGCGGGAGATAATACGCTGGCTTGGCAATGCAGACAATATGGTGAAGGAGGCACAGTGTTGTCGCGGCGCAATCTATCGCGCGCATCAGTGAAGGCACCGTGCCAACCCCTTTTTGCGTAATAAATTGCGCCGCTACGGTTGGTGCCAATATCAACGTTCGAAGTGAATCACGCCCTTAATCAGTTCCCGGTTGTTAATCACATCCGCTTCAAAGCGCTCTGCCAGCGTAGAAAAATCATAATGGCGATTGAGCATCATGTCGGCACGAAGCTGCCCGTTCGCCATCAGTTCGCCTACTTTCGCGAAATCTTCCAGCGTGGCGTTGCGGCTGCCCAGCAGCGTGGTTTCTTTTTTGTGGAACTCGATATCCGGGATCACCAGATCGCCTTTATGCAGGCCGACAAACACGATGATGCCGCCGTGACGAATCAGTTTCACCGCGCCGTTCATCGCCGCTGGGCTGCCGGTGGCATCGATCACTTTGGCCGCCAAACGTCCACCAAACTCAGCCCGCAACTGCGCCTCAAAATCCGCTTCTAAAGGATTCAACGTCGCCAAACCCAGCTTCTGCGCTACGTGCGCGCGGCGCTGCTCGCTGGTGTCGGCCACCACCACATTCGCCCCCGCTGCCGCCGCAATCGCGGCCACGCCAAGACCAATCGGACCTGCGCCCACCACCAAAACCTGCTCATCCGCCGTAACGGCCGCACGGCGCACCGCATGCGCGCTGATGGCGAAGGGTTCAATCAGCGCGGCGGCTTCGGGATCAACCTCATCCACCGCCAGCAAATTGCTGGTCGGCACGCTAAGGTATTCGCAAAAACCACCATCCTGATGCACCCCAATCACCGAGATTTTTTCGCAGCAGTTGGTTTTGCCACTTAAACAGGCATCGCACTGCTGGCAGGCAACGTAGGGAATCAGCGCCACGCGCTGGCCCAGCCTGAAGCCGCTGGTCTGGCTGCCGAGTTCTACCACTTCGCCACACAGCTCATGCCCCAACACACGTGGATAGCTGAAAAACGGCTGATTTCCGGCCCAGGCGTGGATATCGGTGCCACAAATGCCGGCGGCGATCGGTTTGATCAGAACTTCATGGGCGGCGGGCGTCGGCTTCGCGCGCTGCTGCCATACCATCTGGCGCGGCTCGGCGACCACCAGCGTTTTCATCGTTGTCATTGGCTTCTCCTGTGCTGTTGTCGCAGTTATGGCGAAAATCGCCGATGGCAGCGTTTTGCGTTGGGGGAAGTGTGAAGCCAACCGCTTTTTTTGGGCTTTGTATGGTTTTTAATAGATAAAAAACCGGAGACGCGTATGAGCCGCAGCCAGAATCTACGTCAGAACGTGATTAACCAGATGCTGGAAGGCATTGCCAAACGGCATATCCGTTCGCCGTTGCCACCGCAGGCGGCGCTGGCTGAGATGTTCAACATCAGCCGCACTACGGTGCGCCACACTTTGCAGCATCTGCATGAGCGCGGCGTGCTGGAAAAGGTGGATGAAACCTACGTTATCGTGCGCGATCCCAGCGAAGAAGATGGTTTTAACGCCCTGACGCCGCCGATCGATCAGCAGGCGCTGCAGTTTGAGCAGACCTTTTTCAACCTGATCAATCAACGTCAGCTGATGCCGGGCGATACCTTTAGCGAGCTGCAGTTAGCCCAGCAGGTGAAGGTCAGTCCGGTTGTGGTACGTGAATTCCTGCTGCGCTTTATGCGTTATGACCTGCTGGAACCGGTGAAGCGCGGACAATGGCGCATGAAGAAGTTCGATCAGAAGTATGCCGAGAACCTGTTTGAGCTGCGTGAAATGCTGGAAACCCACGCGCTGACCCGTTTTCTCAACCTGCCCTCGCAGGATGAGCGCTGGATGCAGGCGCGCGACCTGCTGGATCGCCATCGTTCGCTGCGTGACACCATTGCCAGCAATTACCGCCACTTCGCCGCGCTGGATAAAGAGATGCACACGCTGATTCTCTCCGCCGCCAACAATCCGTTTTTTAATCAGTCGCTGGAGATTATTTCCGTGATTTTTCACTCGCATTATCAATGGGATGAAACCGATCTTAAGCAGAGAAATATCGTGGCGCTGGAGGAACATATGGCGATCCTGACAGCGCTAATTAGCCGTCAGGATGTCGAAGCGTTATGTGCGCTACACAATCATCTCGGCACCGCCAAAACATCGATGATCCGGTCTATCCGCCAGTACAATTAAAAACCGATTAAAAACCGCAAAGCATTAGCTCCCGCACGAATCTGAAACATCTCCGCAACATCCCGATCTGATTGCTTCTAGTCTCGAAGTCAATCCGTTGGGGCAGCACCGTTTTGCTGCCCCAGGATCCCACACAAACGCATAACGATAAGTACCCAGATCCGGGAGGTCGCAATGGAAAATACTTCGGCTCGTGGCCGCGAAAACGCGCCACAACCGGCTGCAGACGGGCAAGATTTTATCCCGGCACGCAGTGACGTGGTGCGCTCGCCGCGCATCAGAAAGATCCAGATTACCGCCATGCTGCTGCTGCTGTTCGCCGCCATGATCAACTATCTCGACCGCAGTTCGCTGTCGGTCGCCAATATGACCATTCGGGGAGAACTGGGTTTATCCGCGACTGAAATTGGCGTGCTGCTATCGGCCTTTTCGCTGGCGTATGGCTTAGCGCAGCTGCCGTGCGGTGCGCTGCTCGATCGCAAAGGGCCGCGCATCATGCTGGCGATTGGTATGTTCTTCTGGTCGCTGTTCCAGGCCGCCGCCGGTTTGGTGCATAACTTCACCCAGTTTATTTTGGTGCGTATCGGGTTAGGTATTGGCGAAGCGCCGATGAACCCCTGCGGCGTGAAGGTGATCAATGACTGGTTCAACATCAAAGATCGCGGCATGCCGATGGGCATGTTTAACGCCGCTTCGATGATTGGCTTGTCGATTGCGCCACCGATTCTGGCCGCGATGATGATGGTGATGGGCTGGCGCGGCATGTTTATCACTATCGGCGTGCTCGGCATGTTTCTCGCCATCGGCTGGTATCTGATGTACCGCGATCGCGATAACAACACGCTGAGCGGCGAAGAGATTCACTATCTGCAGGCGGGCAGCGTGGCATCGCGCAAAGAGCCGCTGAGTTTTGCCGAGTGGCGCGGCCTGTTTAAGCAGCGCACCATGTGGGGCATGATGATTGGCTTCAGCGGCATCAACTACACCGCGTGGCTGTACATCGCGTGGCTGCCGGGCTATCTGCAATCCACTTATCACCTCGATCTGAAAAGCACCGGTTTACTGGCTGCGATTCCATTCCTGTTCGGCGCGGCGGGCATGCTGCTGAACGGTTATGTGGTCGATGCGCTGGTGCGTCGCGGCCATGATGCGGTGAAGGTGCGTAAGATCTCAATCGTCACCGGCATGCTGCTGTCCGCCGCGTTTACCGCTTTCGTAACGCGTGCCACCGACACCACCAGCGCGGTCACCATGATTGGTATGGCGCTGTTCTGCATCCACTTTGCCGGTACATCGTGCTGGGGTTTGATTCACGCCAACGTCACGGCGCGCATGACCGCCTCGGTCGGCAGCATCCAGAACTTCGCCAGCTTCGTGTTCGCCTCGTTCGCCCCGGTGATCACCGGTTGGGTGCTGGATACCACCAAGTCGTTTAGCCTGGCGTTGATGATTTGCGCCGGTGTGACGGTGGTGGGTGCGCTGGCCTATTTGCTGCTGGTGCGTAAGCCGATTACCGATGGGGTTTGATCGTGCATAGCGCCGCACATACTGTAGCGGCGCGATTTATCGCGCATGTCGATGTCAGCAACGTGCCCAACCGAGCAATGCGCAATACATTGCGCCGCTACAGATTCAGGGGGTGAAAAACTGCGATTCACACTGGCGCGCGATCTCCCACAGCTTGTTGCGAATCACCTGTTTCAGCTGCAGCGTTGATTGCGACTGCGGCTGATCGCGGCGACTGATTAACATCACTTCAAACGGTAGCGGCTGCGCGACCGGCAACAACTTGAGCTGGTCGGCATAACGGCACGCGGTAAACAGATCGACAATCCCGACGCCGCCGCCCGCCAGCACCATATCGGCAATCACCGAATAGGTTTTAATCGACAGTGATACCGCCGGATTGAGCCCTTTATCGCGCAGCGCGCGGTGCAGCACCCGACCGAGCGGATCCTGATTCTGCATCATCAACAGGTTGTTGGCGCACAGCCACTCCAGCGTCACCGGCTCATGGTGGGTGTGATCGCGCGGCAGCAACGCCACCATCGACGACTGAAACAGCGGTTCCGCCAGTAAATCGGCATCCACCTGCTGACCAAACACCAGCGCGAAATCGAGCTGATTATCCATCAGCATGCGGCACAAGGTGCTGAAGTGCTCGGTGACCAGTTCCACGCTGACCGACGCCGCCTGTTGCCGCCAGTTCACCAGCGCGGGTGCTAATACCATCTGACCAAACGCATGCGCAGCACCGACGCGCACCGTTTGCCCTTCGCCGCGCCGTAGCTGCTCGGTCAGCTGGGTAATCGCCTGTAAACGCTGATAGATATCTTCCACTTCCGGCAGCAAGCGCCGCCCTTCTGCCGTCACCACCATGCCCTGCGCGCGCCGCTCAAACAGCGCAAAACCGAGCTGCTGCTCGGCGTGATTAAGCACGCGGCTGACATTCGGCTGCGACACATTTAGCAAACGCGCCGCCGCACTGATGCTGCCGGTCTGCACAATCGCCTGAAAGACTTCAATATGCCGCAGCCGCATGATTATTCGCCCCAGGTGGCTTCAAGCACGCGCAGCCAGTTGCCGTGGCAAATCTTCTCCAGCAGCTCGCGTGAATAGCCGCGCTGCGCCAGCGCCTGCACCAGCAGCGGGAATCCGGCCACGTCCTTCAGATCGCCCGGCATGGTGGCGCCATCAAGATCCGAACCAAAACCGACGCCCTCTTCCCCCACTTTTTCCAGCAGATACTCAACGTGGCGCACGATGGCATCGACGCCGGTCGGCGCATGGCGATCGCCATCTTCACGCAGGAACGGAACGGCAAAATTGACGCCGACAAAGCCGTTGGTTTCGGCAATCGCCGCCAGCTGGCGATCGGTGAGATTACGCGACTGCGCGCTGAGCACATGCGCGTTGGAGTGGCTCGCCACCAGCGGCGCATCGCTGATTTCCGCGGTGTGCCAGAAGCCTTTCTCATCCATATGCGACAAGTCGACCATGATGCGGCGGCGATTACAGTCGCGCACCAGCTGCTTGCCCGCAGCCGTCAGGCCGTTGCCGATATCTGGCGACGAGGGATAGAGGAACGGCACGCCGTCGCCGAACTGATTCGGGCGGCTCCACAGCGGTCCCAGCGTGCGCAAGCCGCTGGCGTACAGCATGTCGAGCAGCTCGCCGTGGGTATCCAGCGCTTCCGCACCTTCGACGTGCATCACCACCGCTAACACCTTGTTCGCCATGCAGTGACGAATCTCGCGCACGCTGCGGCAAATCTTCACCTGGCCATTCGAGGCCTGCTCAATGCGCAGCAGCAGCGCCAGCATGGAAAACGTCGCGTCGCGCGCTGAGTTGATAATTTCCTGAGGAAAATCTGCGAGGTCTGGCGCACTTCTTGCAATCAGAGGGTGGGACGGCACCCAGGCGGCGAAAATGCCACCTGCCATATTTCCCTGACGGATACGCGGCAAGTCCATTTGGCCCGTTTTGGTGCCAGTAAAAAAGGCATTAACCGCGTCCGGCTGATGGTGCTGCCACAGCTTATTCAGCACATCGTTGTGGCCGTCAAAGACCGGAATATCGAGGGTAATCGAGTCAGACATGTTGTTCAGTTCCATGTTCGGGGGAAAGCGCAGCACTGCCAGCTGGCGGAGCAAATTGCACCATAAAAGGGCAAAACCACACGCGTGAAACAAAGGACGTAGAACCGGTATTAATCCTCCGGTGGGTGCCTAAAGTCAAGACAAAAAACAATCAAATAACGATTTTTTATTTTAATTATCAATAAGTTGGGAGTTTACATGGTTACCAGAAGACGTTTTCTTGCAGGATGCACTGCTGTACCTGTTGTTTCCTACCTCAGCCTGAATTCTTCCTTTGCCGCGACGCCGCCGACCATGCTGGTGATCGCGATGCAGCTCGATAACATCACCAGCCTCGATCCACACGAAAGCTTCGAAGCCACCGGCGGCCAGATCTGCGGCAACCTCTATCAACGTCTAGTCACGCCCGATCCCAAGCAAGCCGATAAAGTGATTGGTCAACTGGCGCAAAGCTGGGACGTCAGCAGCGATAACGGCACTTACACGTTCCATCTCGATCCGGCGGCCAAATTCGCCGATGGTTCGCCGCTTACCGCAGAAGACGTGGCGTTCTCCATTGAGCGTATCGTCAAGCTGGATAAGAGCCCGGCCTTTATTATCAACCAGTTCGGCTTTACCAAAGACAATGTGACGCAGCGGGTCACCGCGAAAGATGCGCACACCGTGGAGATGAAACTCGGCGCGCCGGCGGCCGAAACCTTCCTGCTCTACTGCTTGTCCGCCACCGTCGGCAGCATCGTGTCGAAGAAAGCCTGTCTGGCGAACCAGCAGAACAATGACTTCGGTAACGGCTGGCTGAAACAGCACAGCGCCGGTTCCGGTGCCTTTACCCTGCGCACCTGGAATGCCAGCGAAACGGTGATTCTGGAGATTAGCCCGCAATATAAAGGCGCCAGCAAAACCAAACGCGTGATCCTCAAACACATCGCCGACCCAGCCGCGCAGGCGCTGATGCTGAAAAAAGGCGATGTCGATGCCGCGTATGACCTCACCACCGAACAGCTGCTGCAGGTGAAAAACGACAGCAACGTGTCGCTGGTGAATCAGTCGCTGTCGGCCATCATGCTGATGTCGTGTAACACCAATAATCAGTACCTGAAAAAACCGCAGGTGTGGCAGGCGCTGAAGTGGGCGCTGGATTACGACAGCATTCAGAAAAACATTCTGTCGATGAGTTTTGTCACCCATCAGAGTTTCCTGCCGAGCGGCTTCCCGGCGGCGCTGGACGATACGCCATTCCACAAAGATGTGGCGAAAGCCAAAGCGCTGCTGGCCGAAGCGGGATATCCGGACGGTTTCGAAATCACCCTCGATCACTACTCCATGCAACCCTATCCGGACATCGCGCAGGCAATTCAGACGCAATTGGGCGCGATTGGCATCAAAGTGTCACTGATCGCCGCCGAAAACCGCCAGGTGCTGACCAAGATGCGTGCGCGACAGCATCAGCTGGCATTGACGGTTTGGGGCGCCGATTATTTTGATCCCAACTCCAACACCGAAGCCTTCTGCGTTAACACCGACAACAGCGATAACGCGCGTGCGCGAACGCTGGCGTGGCGCTGCAGCTGGTCAGACGATGAATTTAACAAACTCACCGAGCAGGCGCTGCATGAGCCGGATCCGACGAAGCGCATCGCGCTCTATCAGCAGATTCAGCAGTTAGGCCGCGAGAAGAGCCCGTTTATTTTCATGATGCAAAAGACCAAAAACGTGGCCACCAGCAAAGCGCTGAGTGATGTCCACATGACCGTACTGGAGCAGTGGCCGTATGCGCAGGTGAAAAAAGCCTGATGCCGTTACTGAAGAGAATCGTCAGCACCCTGGGAAGCCTGGTGCTGACGCTGTTTGGTCTGTCGGTGTTGACCTTTTTCATTGGCCGCGTCATGCCCACCGATCCGGTGCTGGCGGCGGTCGGTGATAACGCACCGCAATCGGTGGTTGAGCGCGTACGTGCGGAAATGGGGCTGGATCAGCCCCTTTACGTGCAGTTTGGTCACTACCTCAATCAACTGCTGCATGGCGATCTCGGTAAATCGATTCTCACCTCGAATCCGGTGATTACCGATATCGCCCGCTTCTTCCCCGCCACCATGGAGCTGGCAACGGCGGCCATCGTCATCGCGGCGCTGATCGGCATTCCGCTCGGCGTGTGGGCGGCGGTACGACAACGTTCGTGGGTCGATCAAACCATTCGCGTGATCTGTCTCGCCGGCCATTCGCTGCCGGTATTCGTGCTGGCGCTGCTGAGCCTGCTGATATTCTACGCGGTGCTCGGCATTGCGCCCGGCCCCGGTCGGCAGGACATCATCTGGCAGGATATGGTGCCGCAGGTCACCGGCTTCCTCACCATTGATTCGCTGCTGGCCGGGGAAATGGACGCCTTCTGGGATGCGCTGGCCCACATGGCGCAGCCGGTGCTGATTCTGGCCTACTTCAGCATGGCCTACATCACGCGTATGACGCGCACCTTTATGCTTAACGCGCTGAGCGGCGAGTTCGTGATCACCGCGCGCGCCAAAGGTTTGTCATCACGGCGGGTGATTTGGCGGCATGCGTTTCCCACCGTGGCGGTTCAGCTGGTTACGGTGCTGGCGCTGACCTACGCCGGATTGCTGGAGGGCGCGGTGGTGACGGAAAACGTCTTCGCCTGGCCTGGCATCGGCCAATATCTCACTACATCGCTGATGAACGCCGACATGAACCCGGTGATCGGCGCCACTTTGCTGGTCGGCACCGTGTATGTGCTGCTCAATCAGCTGGCTGATCTTCTCTATCGACTTTGGGACCCGCGCGTAAAATGATCTTCTTCTCACGAGAATGGCTGCTCGACGACACGCCAGCCAATCGCCGCCAGGCGGTGTGGGGCCGGCGTTATCGCCTGTGGCTCAGCCTGCGCAGTAATCCGCTGGCGATGGCCGGATTGCTGGTGGTGGCGGTGATGCTGCTGCTGGCGCTGTTTGCGCCCTGGCTGACGCCGTTCGAACCCGGTATGCAGCATCTGGAAAACCGTCTGGCGGCCCCTTCCGCCGCGCACTGGCTCGGCACCGATGAGCTGGGGCGCGATGTCTGGACGCGCATTATCTACGGTGGCCGCACCACGCTCGGCATGGTGATCGCCGTGGTGCTGCTCACCGCGCCGCTCGGTCTGCTGATTGGCTGCATCGCCGGCTATGCCGGCGGTTTCATCGATAAAGCGCTGATGCGTTTGACCGACATCTTCCTCGCCTTTCCGCGTCTGATTCTGGCGCTGGCGTTTGTCGCCGCGCTGAAACCCGGCGTGGAGAGCGCGATTCTGGCGATTGCCCTGACGTCGTGGCCGCCATATGCGCGTCTGGCGCGGGCCGAGACCCTGCAGTTCCGCCACAGCGACTTTATCGCCGCCAGCCGTCTGACCGGCGCTTCGCCGCTGCGCATTATCCTGCGCCACATCATGCCACTGTGCGTGCCGAGCCTGATTGTGCGCGTCACGCTGGACATGAGCTCCATCATCATCACCGCTGCCAGCCTCGGTTTTCTCGGCATGGGCGCGCAGCCGCCGTCACCGGAATGGGGCACGATGATCGCCACCGCGCGTCGTTTCCTGTTCAGCGAATGGTGGGTGCCATTGATGCCGTGTATCGCGATTTTCCTGACGTCTCTGGCGTTCAACTTTCTCGGCGACGGTCTGCGTGACGTGCTGGATCCTAAGGAGCGCTAAATGTTGGTGGAAATTGAGAACCTGCGCGTTGCCTTCCGCTCGCGCAGCGAAACCGTTGAAGCAGTGCGCGGCGTCAGTTTTAGCGTTGGCCACGAGAAGTTTGCCATTGTCGGCGAAAGCGGCTCCGGCAAATCATTGACCGCGCGCAGCCTGATGCAGCTACTGCCGGGCAACGCGGAAGTGAGCGCCGATGTGCTGCGCTTTGACGGCATCGATCTACGCGGAGCCAGCGAGAAAGTGCTGCGCAAAATTCGCGGCAAGCGCGTCGGTTTTATCCTGCAGGATCCGAAATATTCGCTCAATCCGGTGATGACCATCGGCCAGCAGATTGCCGAAGCCTGGCGCGAGCACAAAGGCGGCAGCCATAAAGCGGCGATGCAGGCGGCGATTGAGCTGCTGGAGCAGGTGAAGATTCGCGACCCTGAAGCCGTGGCGCAACGCTATCCGCATGAAGTGTCGGGCGGCATGGGTCAGCGCGTGATGATTGCCATGATGCTGGCACCCGATCCGGAACTGTTAATCGCCGATGAACCCACCAGCGCGCTGGATGCCACGGTGCAGGCGGAGATCCTTAAGCTGATTGATGAGCTTGTGTCGGCGCGCGGCATGGGGCTGATTCTGATTAGCCACGATTTGCCGCTGGTGTCGCACTTCTGCGATCGCGTGGCGGTGATGTACGCCGGCCGCATCGTTGAGCTGCTCGATGCCGGGCAGTTGCAGCAGGCGCAGCATCCCTATACGCGCGGTTTGCTGGCGTGTTTGCCGTCGTTGCGCCATCCGCGCGAGCGTTTACCCGTATTGCAGCGCGATGCCGCGTGGCGAGAATAATTTATGATTCAAATCGATAACCTGCGCATCAATTTCGGTGCGCACACGGCGGTGAAAGACGTCAGCTTCACGGTCGGTAACGGCGAAAGCTTTGGCCTGGTTGGTGAAAGCGGTTCGGGCAAATCCACCATCCTGCGCGCGCTCGCCGGACTGAATGCCGACTGGCAAGGCAGCATGCTGTTTGGTGGCATGCAGCTCAGCGCCAAACGCAGCCGCGCCTTCTATCGTCAGGTGCAGATGGTATTTCAGGATCCGTTTGGTTCGCTGCACCCGCGCCAGACCATCGATCGCATCCTGCACGAACCGCTGCTGGTGCATCAGCTTGATCGCGCCGAACAGCGCATCAGCCAGGCGTTAAGCGAAGTGGGCTTGCCCGCGTCGGTGCGTTTCCGCTATCCGCATCAGCTGTCGGGCGGCCAGCGTCAGCGCGTGGCGATTGCGCGCGCGCTGATCGCTGAACCGGAAGTGCTGCTGCTGGATGAGCCGACCTCGGCGCTGGATGTGTCGGTGCAGGCCGAAATCCTCAATTTACTCAGCGATCTCCGCAGCGAGCGCAAACTCACCTACATTATGGTGACGCATAACCTCGCGGTGGTAACGCACCTGTGTCAGCGCATTGGCGTGATGCAGAATGGCGAGATGGTGGAACAGCTGAGCGCCGACGATCTGCGCGCGCGGCGCATCCAGCATCCGCATACCGCCCAACTTTTCGATCTCAGCATGACGCTGGAGGAACCGGCATGACCGCTTACTGGCAACGCGCCGCGGATGTCGCACAACAGATCACTGAAAGCTGGCAACAGCCAGGCGCGCCGGGCGGTGCGATGATCCTGTTTGATGCGCAGCAGATTCACTCAACGCACTGCGCCGGATTGGCTGATTTGGCGCAGCAAACGCCGTTTAGCGCCGACAGCGTGGTGCGTTTCGCCTCCATCACCAAACATCTGTTTGCCGCGCTGGTGACCGGACCGGGACGCCGCTATCTCAAGCTCGACGATCCGCTGGTGCAGCATCTGCCGCAGCTGCGCGGCGCCAACGGCCAGATCACCGTCGGCCAGGCGCTGGATATGAGCAGCGGTTTGCCGGACGTGCGTGAAACCTTATCGCTGCTGGGATTGTCGGTGTACAACGCCACCCGCGCCGACGACCTGCTGGATTTTGTCGCGCGCGAAGGCGATCTCAACTACGCGCCCGGCAGCGAAATCTCCTACACCAACACCGGCTATCGGCTGGTTGAAGAGGCGCTGAAAGCCAAAGGCGTGTTATTTAATGACCTGCTGCAGCAGTACATCTGTGATCCGCTGGACATCAACCTGATTGCGCCGGAAAGCTGGTTCGATATTGTGCCCGGTTTAGTGCCCGGCTACTGGCAAAACGGCGCGCAGTGGCAGCTCTCCAGCGCCGGTTTGCATCTCTCGGCATCGGGCAGCGTCACTGGCAGCCTGAATCATCTGACGCGCTGGCTGCAAAGCCTGCTGGCCGATAGCGGGCCGGGCGCGGGCGTGCTGCAGCGCCTGAGCGCGCCGCGTCATCTCAACGATGGTCGCACCAGCGGATACGGTTTGGGCATCACCAGCTCGACGCTCGGCAGCCAGACGCTGTTCGGTCACGGCGGTTCGCATGCCGGTTATAAGAGCTATTTCCTGCTGCATCCGGAGCTGAAAATCGGCGTGGCGCTGGTCGCCAACCGCGAAGATGTCATCACCTCAGAAAGCGTGCTGCGCGTGATGGCGGCGCTGCTCAATCGCGCGTTACCGGAGAAAGGACACGATTTAACGCCCGGACTTTACGTGGCGGAAGACGCCGCCGACTGGCTGGAAATCAAAGGCGCGACCGCCACCTGGCTCGGCGCAGGCGAAACCTTGTGGCGTGACGATGTGCACGGCACGGCGGTGTCGCTCTCCAGCACTTTCCCGATGCAACTACGCCATGCTGGCGCGGCGATTGTGGGAGAGATTGGTCATGCCGCCCGACGTTTTATGCCGGTGCAGGCCGATCAGGCCAGCCTCGATCATCTGCAGGGCCGCTGGTTCGCGCCGCAGTGGCGCAGCGAGTTGGTGATTGAGGGCGACAGCTTAATCATGGGCATCGGCCCGGCGGCGATTCGTGCGCGTTTGCAGTCGCTGGGCAACGATCGCCTATTAGCCACCGCGCAGGATGGACCGTGGGAGAAGCGCTTCGCGATTGCGCGCGAAGGCGACACGCTGCGGCTGCTGTTGAATCGTAGCCGCGTGGTGACGTTTACGCGTTGAAAATCGCGTAATGGTCAAACAGAGCGCACATACCGTAGCGGCGCAATTTATTGCGCAATGTCGTGTCGGTGCACGAAAGTCAAAACAACGCGATGAATCGCGCCGCTACGGTATGTGCACGTATTAGTAGCGGCGCAATTTATTGCGCATTTAGGCGATACGGTGGCGCAGGCGTCCTATCTTCTCGATTTCGACTTCAATCTCATCGCCGGGGAACATAAACAGCGGTGGCGTGCGTTTTTTACCGACGCCGCCCGGTGAACCGGTGATGATCACATCGCCTGGCGACAGCGGGCTGAACGCGGAGATGTACTCAATGATCTTCGCCACCGGATGCACCATGCTGGCGGTGGTGTCGTTCTGCACTTCGCGCTGATTGAGCCAGGTTTTGATCGCCAGCTGCTGCGGATCGGGGATCTCGTCAGCTGTAGTCATCCACGGTCCGAAACCGCCGGTCTGCTGCCAGTTTTTCCCGGCGGTGAACCAGGTAAACTGCATGTCGCGCACCGTGGCATCCATAAAGCAGCTGTAGCCCGCAACGTGCTGCAACGCATCGGCGGCTTTCACCTGATAGGCCGCTTGGCCGATGATCACCGCCAGCTCACCTTCGTAATCAAATTCCTGCGTGGTAGCGGGTTTCAGCAGCGGCTGCTGGTGCGCCGCCAGCGAATCCGCGAAACGCACAAACAGCGTCGGCGCTTCAAGGGTCTCGGCAAACTCTTTGCGTTTGTCAGCGTAGTTCATGCCAACGCAGAACACTTTGCCAGGATTTTCCACCACCGGCAGGAAGCGAATGGCGCTAAGCGGGTGATCAATCGGCTGTGACACATAGGCGTCGAGATCGCTTAACGCGCCGCGTTGCAGCAAGGTTTTCAGGTCCGGGCAGTCAGCGCCAAGACGCAAGCCGATATCAATCACGCCCTCTTGCTGCACAATACCGTAACTTTTTCTTTGCTGTTCAATAAGATAAAAACTGCAGAGCTGCATGACTGCCTCGTTGTTATATATAAATTGCGCGCAGGTTAGCAAAATTCAGCAGGAAATGCGGACCGACCTGATGACGCTATTTTCCACATCGCGCAATAAATTGCGCCGCTACGGTATGTGCACATATTGGTAGCGGCGCGATTTATCGCACATTTTACATTACGACTGCGTGGTCGCCAGATAGGAGAAGGCGCTCAGCAGGCTAATCAACGTGTTCATGTCATCGGCGCGATAGCCAACGGTAACCGCGTCAATGCGCGTCACGCCGGGGATCAGGCTGAACAGATCCGCCAGTACCGGTTTGCTGGCTTGCAGCTGCATCTCATAGGGCGCGATCAGGCGCGTGGTGCTGACCTGGCGTTTGCATTGCACGGCGGCCGTCGCTGCAGCGCGAATGGCATTTTGCGCTGCCTGCGGGCTAATGGATTCGGCGCAGGTGTGCGAGATGGCGCGTTTCACACAGACGTAATCCACCGAAGGATAATGCTCGGCAATCCAGCCTTTAAGCTGGTCGTCGCCGCTCACCAGCCACAGCGGCGTGCCCTGTTCAGCCGCGGCTGCAGCGTAGATGTCGCTTTCGCCCATCACCTTGCCGTTGATGTGAATGCGCCAGAACGCACGGCCGTTAATGGTGTGCGCCAGCACGCCCGGTTCGCCCGCCGCGCTGTGATAGCCGATAAAGAACAGGCCATCAAACGGCTGCTGCTCAATGCCTTCTACCATCGATAAGCCGCGCGGTTTGCCCTGCACCATGCGCGCGCGGGGATCGATATTTTCCGCACGCAGGTTGGTCATCTGCGCGTGGCTGTCGGCCACCACCACTTCCGTTGCGCCGCCAGCAAAGGCGCCATCGATAGCGGCGTTAACTTCCTGTTCCATCAGTCCGCGTGCCAGTTGGTATTCGGCGTGGCCGGGTGAACACTGTTCCGGCCGCATCACGCCGGCGATGCCTTCGATATCGGCTGAGATAAAGATTTTCATCACATTAATTTATCCAATACTTCCGTTAACGACGGCCGATGATGGCCACGAAAACCGGTGACAGATTCGGCGCTGAGTAAGGCATCCAGCACCGCGTGTTCGGTGGCATCGGCGGCGGCGGCGAGCAGCGGTTCCAACGTGGACTCTTCTGGCGGTTGCGGCTGCGGCTGGGTGGAAAACGCCAGCGCGATATCGCCCGAACCGTGGCCCCAATAGCTGCCCAGTCGTCCCAAACCGGCACCGGCGCGTTTGGCGACGCGCTTCAGCTGACGTGCATCGAGCGGCGCATCGGTCGCCATAATAATGATGATGGAACCGGCATCGCGCTGCGGCGTCAGTTCCGGCAGCAGCGGCGCGATCATTTCACCCAGGCGTACGCCATCCAGCGTCAGCGCGGTTAACGCGCCAAAGTTCGCCAGCACCAGCACGCCCAGCGTGGCGTTGAGCGACGGAATACTGCGCGATGCCGTGCCAATACCGCCTTTCAAACTGAAACAGCTCATGCCGCGCCCGGCACCGACGCTGCCGCGCTCGAAATCTGCCGTGGCGTCATAGAGTGCTTGCTGCGCCATCGCTTCGGTGATCGCCAGCGCCTGAATATCGTTAAGCCAGCCGTCATTGCACTCCAGCGCCAGCGGATTGACCGTGGGCAAGCTGCGGCCCAACTCGCGGTTGCGGCTGATGGCATCGCGCACCAGCGTAGTAAACAGCGTGCCAACCGCCAGCGTGTTGCTCAGTAGAATCGGCGTTTGCAGCACGCCTAACTCTTCAACCTGCACCAGGCCAACCGGCTTGGCGAAACCGTTAAACACCGCCGCCGCACAAGGTAGCGGCTGGGTAAACAGATTGTCGCCCGGCGGCACAATCGCAGTAACGCCGGTTTGTCGCTCGCCGTCAGCTAGCGTGTAGTGACCGACGCGCACGCCCGGCACATCGCTGATGCGATTGGTTGGCCCGCTGGCGCTGCGCGGTTGTCCCAGCTGACGCTCGTTGCGCCAGCGTTGCAGCAGCAGGTCGCGCTGCAGTTGTTGAAAGTCCATGCTTAGCTCTTCAGTTTGGGATCGAGCGTGTCGCGCAGCGCATCACCCAGCAGGTTAAACGCCAGCACGGTAATAAATATCGCCAGACCCGGAAACACGCTGACGTGCCACAAGCCCGCCATCATCATGCTGCGGCTCATCGCCAGAATATTGCCCCACTCCGGCACATCGGGTTCCGGGCCGAGGCCGATAAAACTAAGCCCGGCAGCGGTCAGAATACTGGTGCCGATACGCATCGTGAAATAGACAATCACGTTTGACAGCGTGCCCGGCAGAATATGGCGCAGCAGAATCACGCGATCCGGCGCACCGGCGCAGCGCACCGCTTCAACATAAGCTGCCTGTTTCAGCGACAGCGTAGAAGCACGCACGATACGGGCAAATACCGGCACGCTGAAGATCGCCACCGCGATGATGACGTTGTTGAGTCCCGGACCGAGAATCGCTACCACCGCAATCGCCAGCAGCATGCCGGGAAAGGCGAACAGCACGTCGGAGCCACGCATAATCAGCATATCGATCCAGCGTCCGTAATAGCCCGCCAGCAGGCCCAGCAGCACGCCGACCACCATGCCGAGCGTCACCGACAGCACGCCAACATACAGCGAGATGCGCGCGCCAAAGATGATGCGGCTGAACAGATCGCGACCGAGTTCGTCGGTGCCTATCCAGTGCGTGCTGGACGGCGGCGATGACAGCGCCATCCAGTCTGGCGCCATCGGATCCCACGGCGCCAGCCACGGAGCGAAAATGGCCACCAGCACCAGCAGCAGCACAAAGCCGCCGGAGACCAGCGCCAGCGGATTACGCACCAGCGCGTGCAGGAAATCGCGCCACGGCGAACGGATCGCCTCCTGCGCGTGGGCAGGCAGAGATTGCAGACTCATCAGGGCTCCTGTCGCAGGCGAATTGCTGGGTTGACCACGGCATACAGCAGATCGACCAGCAGGTTAATGACGATAAATTCAAACACGAACAGCATGACTAATGCCTGGATCACCGGTTGATCCTGCGCCTTGATCGACTCGATCAACAGCCAGCCCAATCCCGGCCAGTTGAACACGCTTTCGACCACGATCGATCCGCCGAGTAAGAAACCGAACTGCAAACCGAGCATGGTGATCACCGGGATCAACGCATTGCGCATCACGTGTTTCCACGTTATCAGCCGATTGCGCAGCCCTTTGGCTTTGGCGGTGCGCACGTAATCTTCCTGCGCCACTTCAAGAAACGCCGAACGGGTGAAGCGCGCCATCACCGCTGCCACCGAGGAACCGAGTGTGATCGCCGGTAACACGATGTCGCTGGGCTGGTTAAAGCCGCTGACGGAAAACAGGCCAAACGGCATGGCGACGAACTGGATCAGCAGCAGACCGAGCCAGAAAGTGGGCATGGAGATGCCGCCGACGGCGACGCTCATTAAGGTCCAGTCCTGCCATTTACCGCGTTTCAGCGCGGCAAATACGCCGAGGAAAAGGCCCAGAATCACCGACCAGGCAAACCCGGCCAGCGCCAGCCACAGCGTCGGCATAAAGCCCTGTTTGATCACGTCCAGCACCGGCTGTTGGGTGCGATAAGTGACGCCCAGATCGCCGCGCAGCAAGCCGCCGATCCAGTTGATATATTGCTGCGGCAGCGGATCGTTAAGTCCGAGATGCTGACGCGCTGCTTCCACCGCGGCCAAAGGCGCATCCGGCCCGGCGTAGATACGCGCCGGATCGCCAGGCAGCAGTTTGATGAAGCCGAAGACCAGCAGCGAGACCACCAGCAATACGGGGATCATCTCCAGCAGTCGGCGAATGATGTATGCGAACATGCGGTTCCTTTATTTTTTGGGATGGTGCTGGCTGCTCCCAGATGGTGCTGGCTGCCCCCAGACCGTGCTGGCTGCCCCCCATCCCGGCCTTCCCCCGCTTGCGGGGGAAGGAGACGCTGCCACATGCAGCTTTATCACTAACATGTGGCAGCATCTTCCTCCCCCATTTATGGGGGAGGACCGAGGAGGGGGACAGCGAGCACATTCGTGGGGTGCAGCAAGCACATTCGTAGGGGGACAGCGAGCCCCCAACCCCACCCAACCTTTACTTAAACGTCGCCTGATTAAACAGGAAGTTACCATCCGGCAGCATCGACACACCGCTCAGCGTGCTGCGTTTGCCGACCAGGTTGTCTGGCGTGCCGAGGAACGCTACCGGTGCCTCTTTCCACAACACTTTCTGCGCTTCGGCGTAGGCTTCACCACGCTTGGCCGGATCGGCGGTGGCTAAGCCACCGGCAATCGCTTTGTCGGCTTCGGCGTTGCTGAAGTACGAAACGTTATACGAGGTCGGCACCCAGGATTCGGTGGCGTAGAGTGGACGCAAAACCCAATCGGCATCACCGGTTGAGGTCGACCAGCCGCCGTAATAGAGATCAAATTCCGCCTGTTTCGGATCCTTCACGCCCCACAGTTTGGCGTTGCGTGTGCCGGAATCCATCGGCGTGACCGTGGCGCGAATGCCCACCGTTGCCAGCTGCGCTTTTAACACCTGCGCGGCACGCACGCTGGCGGTGGCGTTGGTGACCCACAGTTTGAGATCGAGGCCATTCGGATAACCGGCGGCCTTCAGCAGCGCTTTGGCTTCATCTGGCGCATAGCGATAGTTAGGCGCGCTCTGCTTCTGGTAGAACTGCACGCCTTCCGGAATCGCCGAACTGGCCGGTTTACCCATGCCGGCAAACGCCACTTTCAGCCACAGATCGCGGTCAATGGCGTAGTTGATCGCCTGCCGCACGCGCACATCATTCAGCGGTTTGTGCTGAGTGTTGATCGCCATGTAATAGAGATAAATGCTCGGATCGCGCTGCACCGCCAGTTTGCTGTCGCTCTGCACGGTGGCGATCAGATCGGATGGCAGCGGCCAGATCGCATCCACCTGGCCCGACTTCAGCGCCGCAACGCGCGTGGCATCTTCCGGGCTGGGCGAGAAGATCACGTTATCCACTTTCGGCCAGCCTTTTTGCCAGTAGCCGTCGTATTTCGCCAGCGTCACCGCTTTGCCCGGCTGCCACGTTACAAACTTGAACGGGCCGGTGCCGACCGGATGCAGACGCAGCTGCGCTTCTTCCGGATACTGCTTGAGAATCGCCGGGCTCCACATCACCGCCGACGGATGCGCCAGCGTGTTAATGAAGGCACCAAACGATTGGTTCAGATCGATTTTCACCTGATCCGGCGCCAGCACCGTTACCTTGGCAATCATCTTGTAAAGGCTGTTGCGCTTGAGGCCTTTGCTCTGGTCGGCAAGGCGATCGAGGTTGGCTTTCACCGCTTCAGCATCGAACGGCGTGCCGTCCTGGAAGGTCACGTCTTTACGCAGCGTCAGGGTAAATTCGGTGGCGCTATCGTTGCTGGTGTAGCTGGTGGCGAGCCACGGCTGCAGCTTCATCTTTGCATCGAACTGGAACAGACGCTCGAAGATGCCGCTCTGCACCGAGTAGCTGACGTTATCGGAGGTATCGTGCGGATCGAGGCCGGTGATATCGGCATACATCGAAATGCGCAGATCCTGCGCCTGAGCGGCGGCGGCCAGCGAGAGGGTCAATCCCAGCGCAAGCGCAGTACGGCGAAAAATCGGATTCATGAAATCTCCTGGTATTGAGGGTTAGCGCGAAACAAAGTCAGCGACCCAGTGTTGCGGAGCAACCTGGCGATAACGCGGTTTAATGACCGTTTCTCCCACCTTGCGCAGCGGCGAAGGAATTTCGCCCTCTTCGAAAGTGCGGGGTTGCCGGTTCTGGGGATCGGCCACCGGCACCGAGGCCAGCAGACGTTGGGTATAAGGATGTTGTGGCTGGTTGAACACCGATTGGCGCGGGCCCAGCTCAACAATCTGGCCGAGATACATCACCGCCACGCGGTTAGCGATACGTTCCACCACCGCCATGTCGTGCGAGATAAAAATCCACGCCACGCCGGTTTGCTGTTGCAGATCCATCATCAGGTTCACCACCTGCGCCTGAATTGAGACGTCCAGCGCCGAGACGGCTTCGTCGGCGATGATCACTTTGGGTTTCAACGCCATGGCGCGCGCAATCGCAATACGCTGGCGCTGGCCGCCGGAAAATTCGTGCGGATAGCGCCGCGCATGTTCCGGCAATAAGCCCACGCTTTTCAGCAACGCATCAACCTGCGGCGACGCTTCTTCCAGCGATTTCACCCTGCCGTGCAGCAGCAGCGGTTCGGCAATGGTGAAGCCGACAGTGAGACGTGGATTGAGCGAGGCGTAAGGATCCTGAAACACCATCTGGATTTCACGGCGCAGCGGCTGGAACTGCGCTTCTTTCAGGTTGGCGATTTCATTGCCCTGGAAATGGATGCTGTCGGCGTCGCTGTTAATCAGCCGCATCAGAGCCCGGCCGGTGGTGGATTTGCCGCAGCCGCTTTCGCCGACAATCGCCAGGGTTTCGCCCGGCCACAGGCTGAAGTCGATCTGCTCCACCGCGTGCACCTGATGGGTGAGCGCCGAGAAAATCCCGCTGCGAATCGGGTAGTACACTTTCAGGCCACGCACATCCAGCAGCGGCGTTTCGTCATAGCGCGCGGTGCGCTGCTCGCTGTTATCGCTAGCATTGCTGCCCAACAGCGGAAAACGCTGCGGCCATGCGTGCTCACGCATATCGCCAAGTTTCGGCACCGCCGCCAGTAACGCTTTAGTGTAAGGATGCTGCGGCGCGTTGAAGATTTCAGTTACCGTGCCCTGTTCAACCACTTCGCCGCGCAGCATTACCACCACGCGATCGGCGATTTCTGCCACCACGCCCATGTCGTGAGTAATGAACAGCACCGCCATCTGCTTCTCGCGTTGCAGGTCGCGCAGGATATGCAGAATGCGCGCCTGCACCGTGACATCCAGCGCGGTGGTCGGCTCATCGGCGATTAAAAGTTGCGGATCGCAGGCCAGCGCCTGCGCAATCATCACGCGCTGGCGCATGCCGCCCGACAGCGAATGCGGATAGCTTTTCATTACGCGGTCCACATCGGCGATGCGCACCTGGCGCAGTAATTCACGTGCGCGCGAGTCGGCCTGACTTTTATCGCAAATCTGATGGTCACGCAGCGCTTCAGTCAGCTGATCGCCGACGCGCAGCACCGGATTGAGCGAGGTCATCGGCTCCTGAAATATCATCGCCATTTCGCGACCACGCAAAGCACGGCGCTGGGTTTCATTCAGCGTGGCAAGCTGATGCACGTGGCCCTGACGATCGCGGAACTGCATGCTGCCGCGATCGATACGCCCGGATGCGGCTAGCAAGCCCATCACCGCCAGCGAGGTGACCGATTTACCCGAGCCACTTTCGCCCACCACGGCGACAATTTCGCCCTGATGAATGTTAAAACTGATGCCCTTCAACGCCTGATTTTCGCCGCTGCGGCCGCGAAAACTGACGCTGAGATCCTGAATCGCGAGCACCGGTTCTGAACCGGCAACGCTGGCGGCGTTGGATGTGAGTAAAGTGTCCGTCATCGTTGCTCCGCGTGCGGGTTACAGCCAGATTTGGCCTTGAGCGTAAGAAAGGAAGGGCGAGCTATCGGCGGCCAGCCAAATGGGGCCATCGAGATCGACATGTTCAGCGGCAATCGCCACCGGCAGCGCCGCTTCCATCGCCAGTGAAGAACCGAGCATGCAGCCGACCATCAACCGCATATCGTGCTTCTGCGCCTCTTCCACCATCGCCAGCGCTTCGGTCAAACCGCCGCACTTATCCAGCTTGATGTTGATCATCTCGTAGCGATTGCGCAGCGGCGCGATGTCCTCGCGGGTGTGGCAGCTCTCGTCGGCACACACCGGAATCGGGTGCGTGAAGCGCTGCAACGCCTGATCCTGACCCGCCGGCAGCGGCTGCTCGACCATCGCGATGTTAAAACTCGCCAGCGCGTTGAACAGGCTGGGCAAATCCACGCCCGACCAGGCTTCGTTGGCATCAATGATTAAGGTGGCGCGCGGCGCGGCCTGACGAATCGCGGCGACTTTCTCCAGAATGTCGTCGCGATTAAGTTTGATTTTCAGCAGGATGGCGCCGCGTGATACCGCATCGGCAGCGGCGGCGGCTATGTTTTCGATGGAGTCGAGGCTGAGAGTTTCGGCGGTGATCACCGATGGCGGCTGACGACGCTCGCACTGTTGCCACAGCGTGTGCTTCGCCAGCGCGGCATCGAGACGCCACAGCGCACAGTCCAGCGCATTACGCGCTGAACCCGCTGATAAACGGCTTTGCAGATCGAGGCGGCTCAGGCCCGCTTCCATGGCAGCGCGCAGCGCTTCCAGTTCGGCGTTGACGCTTTCTGGCGTTTCATCGTAGCGCGGCGTTGGCGTACATTCGCCGCGGCCAATAAAGCCGTTCTGCTCCAGCGTCACGCGAATCACCGTGACTGCGGTGCGCGTACCGCGTGAGATGGCGAACGGACGCGCCAGCGGCAGCTCCAGCACTTCAATCTGCATGCGCCGCATGTTAGCCACGCTCCTGCAGCAGCGCGGCGATATCCGCAATGCCGAAACGCACCGGATCGGTAGCAGGCACGCCGAATTCGGCGCTGATCTCTGCACAATAGGCGCGCGCTTCGTCTTCGCTGTAGTTCGAGGTGTTGATGGCGAAACCGGCCAGCTGAACCGCGTCGCTGGTGACGTGCGCTGCGCGCAGGTTGGCTTCAACGCAATCTTTCAGGCTGACCATTGGCTGATGCGGCAGATGACGCATATGCGGACGCCCCATTTCATGGCACATCACCAGCCAGTGCGGCTGCGCACCGTGGATCAGGCCCATGCTGACGCCAGCATAGGAAGGATGGAACAGCGAACCCTGACCTTCAACGATATCCCAGTGATCGGCGTCATTGGCTGGCGACAGCGCTTCGACCGCGCCGGCGATGAAGTCGGCAATCACTGCATCAATCGCGATACCTTCGCCCGCGACCAAAATACCGGTCTGGCCGGTGGCGCGGAAATCGGCTTGCATGCCGCGTTCACGCATCGCGGCTTCCAGCGCCAGCGAGGTGTACATCTTGCCTACTGAGCAATCGGTGCCGACAGTAAGTACACGCTTACCTGTGCGCTTTTTACCGCTGCCGACCTCCAGTTTTGGGCGCATGTGGCGCAGGTCGAACAGCTCAACGCCGAACTCTTTGGCCAACGCCACCAGCTCCGGCTCATCCACCAGACGATGGTGCAAACCGCTGGCCACGTTCATCCCGGCAGAGATGGCGCTTTTTACCGTGTCGAGCCAATGCGTGGGCAAGTAACCGCCGGCATTGGCGGTGCCGAGCACCAGCGTTTTGGCACCGCGCGCTTTGGCAGCGGCGATGTCGAGGACGTCGAGGCCAAGCGTGACGGTGCAGCCCGGCAGTTTGATTTCGCCAACGCACTGCTCTGGACGCCAGACGTGAATGCCGCGTGCGGTTTTAGCGGCCAGTGGATCGGTTACATCGCCGAGGAAGAGTAAATAAGGTTGTGGGATCAGCATGATGTTTCTCGTTTCAGACGGTTTATAGGGCCTGAATTGACTATTTCACGCAGAAGATGGGGTGACGAATGCTTGTTTAGTAGCGGGGTATAACGTGCGGCTATAGCCAGATCGAAATCTAATGGCTGAGGAGTTTTATCAGCGAGTTAGGGGAAAAATGGGGAGATTAGCGGCTGGAGAGATAAGAAAATCGTTGATAACCACAGGTCGATCCCTGACCGCGATTATCGAGGGTATTTGACGGAATGCTTAGTTTAAAGCACCCGGCGGTACGTGTTTGAAAGTCTCGACATAAGAACGGAACACGTAGCGGAAAAAGCGTTTCATAAAGCACCTGGTTCAAAAATTGTTGAAGAAATACGCAAAAAGTATAGCCGCTGAGCGTTTTTACCGCAATTATTTTTGAAGTAGATCACAGAATTGGGGATTAGTGCGGGTGTGAAGAAGAGGCCGCCATAAATGGCACAACGACAACGTGGTTAGTTAAACCAGCCTAAATGCTCGCTTAAAATGGTGCAGCCAATGCTGATCAGCACTACGCCGCCCAACACTTCCGCCCATTTGCCCATCACCGGGCCGATAAAGCGTCCAACCAATACGCCGGTGGTTGCCATGATAGTGGTCGCCGCGCCGATGGTGACGGCGGTCATGATGATATTCACCTGCAGGAACGCCAGGCCAACACCGACGGCCAGCGCATCAAGACTGGTGGCGACGGCGGTTAACGCCAGCACCATAAAACCATGACGCTGCGGCGCTTCGCACGGCTCGTCAGCGGTTTGACGAAAACCTTCCATCATCATACGGCCGCCCAGCACGGTTAACAGCACGAATGCCACCCAATGATCCCACGCCATGATGTAGCGGCTGGCCGCGAGGCCAATTGCCCAGCCAATCAGCGGCGTCAACATTTCGATAACGCCGAAAATCAGGCCGGTTCGCAGTGCCTCTTTGAAACCTGGGCGATGCAGCGACGCGCCTTTGCCCAGTGCTGCGGCGAAAGCGTCCATCGACATGCCAAAGGCCAAAATCAGGGTTGCGATAAATGTCATGGGTTTTCAATCAATGCCGCGGAACCGGCGCTAAAGCCGCTACTTCTCCGCATTTATTGTTCAGTAATGAAAAAGTGCGCGCAGTCTAACACGCAAAAACGCCAAAAAAAAGACAGTAAAATCAGGGATTTAAGTATAGCAAAGGCTATAACTCTTAACTTCCGCTATTTTTGTCGCTAAGTGAATGGAATAGAAGAAATTTCTGAGCGCGAGCCGGCGCGGGGATTGCACCGTAGCGCGGTTTTATGCGCTAATGCCCGCGCTAACTGATTTGGACAATGACCATGAATAACCCATTCGAAACGCTGATCATCCCAGGCGGCATTCTGCTGCTAGGCTTTCTTTCCGCCCTGCTGCTGCCCGCGCCTTCATTTGGTATTGAGCTGGCAAAACAATTGCAGGAAAGCCTGCATTTGATGGATGTTAATCAGCTGTATACCATCGTCTTTAGTTTGTGGTTTTTGCTGCTGGGCGCGATCGAGTTTTTCGTCATTCGCTTCCTGTGGCGCCGCCGATCGCGCTGATCGTTTTTCCGGCAAGGTGATGCATTTTTCTTCTGGCAGCTTTACGCGGCCAGACCTCAATTCATCACCACAAAAATGTAACATTACTTTTACACGACATGGCGAAATATCGCGCAACATAAAATCCGCATAAATAATCAATTTAGTTAAAACATATATTTTTCAACACGTTAAAATGTGATGCATATCACCCGCCGTTTTCACCCCGGTCAAAACCCCTCACAATAGCGTAACAACTGCATTACGCTAACCGTCTGATTAAGAGATAAAAATCCCTTATGACCGCGAGGTTGAGCTGATTAATTCTTATGCTGAATCATTTCCGCCTTTAAAAAATAAACAAACGTTTAATTCCGATACGAGAATGTTATATTCGGAT
Organism: Pantoea sp. GCM10028869; assembly: GCF_042666835.1. Classification (NCBI taxonomy): domain Bacteria; kingdom Pseudomonadati; phylum Pseudomonadota; class Gammaproteobacteria; order Enterobacterales; family Erwiniaceae; genus Pantoea; species Pantoea sp. GCM10028869. Next base: position 180,953 of record NZ_JBHTGO010000008.1, read on the forward strand.
GCATATGCATAACGTGCAGTTAACCGTTATCGTCCCCGTGACTTATACCTGAGTCTTAACCTTTGAGAGATAGCGCCACGCGCTCGAAAGAAGCGCGGCTATTTCGCCTGCGAACCTGTTGAGCTTCAGGTCAACAGAGAGAGGAGATGTCGCCTCATGAGTACTACTGCGGTAAATCTGGCGCTCGCCGCCGCTTCAATGGAAAGTGCAAACCTTCAGGAACGAAAAGACGTCGACGTACTGCTGATTGGCGCAGGCGTGATGAGTGCGACTTTGGGCGCATGGCTGCAAGATCTCGAGCCTGACTGGTCAGTTGAGATGGTTGAACGTCTTGATGATGTGGCCGTTGAATCCTCTAATGGCTGGAACAACGCCGGAACCGGTCACGCCGCGCTGGCGGAGCTCAACTATACGCCGCAGAAGGCGGATGGCAGCATCGACATCGCCAAAGCGGTCGCGATTAATGAATCGTTCCAGATTTCGCGTCAGTTCTGGGCGTATCACGTGCAGAAAGGCAACCTGCGCAATCCCAAAAGCTTTATCCACAGTACGCCGCACATGAGTTTCGTCTGGGGCGACGATAACGTTGAATTCCTGCGTAAGCGTTTCAATGCGCTGCAGAAAAGCACGCTGTTCCGCGGCATGAATTACTCTGAAGATCGCGATCAAATCACGGAGTGGATTCCGCTGGTGATGAACGGCCGCGACAGCAAACAGAAAGTGGCGGCGACCTGGACCGAAATGGGTACCGACGTGAACTTCGGTGAAGTAACGCGCCAGCTGATTGCCTCTTTAGAGAAGAAAGCCAATTTCCGCCTGCGTCTGCGCCAGGAAGTGCGTGATATCAAACGCCTGAGCGACGGTCGCTGGCAGGTCACGCTGCATAATCTGGCCAGCGGTGAAAATCGTGTGCTGACCACGCGCCAGCTGTTTATCGGTGCCGGCGGTGCGGCGTTGCCGCTGCTGCAGAAATCCGGCATTCCGGAAGTGAAAGGCTACGCCGGTTTCCCGGTGGGCGGTTCATTCCTCGTGACGGAAAATCCTGACGTGGTGAAACAGCATATGGCGAAGGTGTATGGCAAAGCCAGCGTCGGCGCACCGCCGATGTCGGTGCCGCACGTCGATACCCGCGTGCTGGATGGCAAACAGGTGCTGCTGTTTGGGCCGTTTGCTACCTTCTCAACCAAATTCCTCAAAGAGGGTTCGCTGCTGGATATGTTCGGCGCGATGAACACCAGCAACCTCAAGCCGATGGTGCAGGTTGGCCTGAAGAGCTTCGACCTGGTGAAATATCTGGTTGATCAGGTGTTGCAAAGCGACAGCGATCGTATGGAAGCGTTGCGCGCTTACGTGCCGCAGGCGAAGCAGGAAGATTGGCGTTTAGTCACTGCCGGCCAGCGCGTGCAAATCATCAAGAACGATGCCGTTGAAGGTGGCGTGCTGCGTCTTGGTACTGAAGTGGTGACTTCGGAAGATGGCACCATTTCCGCCTTGCTGGGTGCCTCACCGGGCGCCTCCACCGCCGCACCGATTATGCTCGAGCTGATGGCGAAAGCCTTCCCGGAACAGATGCGTTCACCGGAGTGGCAGACCAAAATCCGCATGGTGATCCCATCGTGGGGCCGCAAGCTGAACGGCGACGTCGCACTGACCGAGAAAGTGCTGGCCGATACCAGTCGCGTACTGCAACTCGACTACGAGCCGGTGATTACACCCGATGCCGCCAACGATGAAGCGCGCGAAACCGCGCACGTGGTGGGCAAGTAACAAGGTAGTATCAGATGTTGGCAAGATGAGAGGCCGCGAAAGCGGCCTCTTTTTTATGGCTAGCTCAGCAGCACCGCGTCGTACAACATCCACACTGTTGTCGCCACCAGCGAAAGCGCCATCAAACTGTTAAACGCCTGACGTTTCCACGCGACCTGCAGATGGCTGCGAAGGCGATCGCCCAGCGCTGCCCAAATCAAAATGCACGGCAGATTCAGTGCGGCGAATCCCAACAGCACCGTCAGCACGCCGTTACTGTTGGCGTACATCAGCGCCACGTTGGTGACCATCAACCAGGCCTTGGGATTAACCGCCTGGAAACAGATGCCGCCAATTAGCGTCATGGGACGCGGGCGTTCACGCAGTTGCGGCGCGCCAGCGCGGAAAATCTTCCACGAAAGCCACAGCAGATAGCTACAGCCGACTACCGTCAGCGGCAGGCGAATCGCGCCCATCCAGTGCAGCAGCGCATCCAGCGCCACGCTCGCCAGTAGCATCTGTATTGCGCAGCCTAGCAGGATGCCAAACAGCATCGGCAGCGTGCGTTTAAAGCCAAAGTTAACACCCGACGTTGCCAGCAGCAGGTTATTTGGACCCGGCGTGATCGACATCACGGTGACGTAGCTGAAGAATGAGGGATCGAGCATGATGCGCTTCCTGAAGAATCAATGATGCCTTCATGCTAATGCGTATGTTGCAATGGAAACAGAGACACAAAACCACTATTGTAATGGGTACAGTTGTCTCAAAAATGAATTGTACCCATCGCGCGCGGAGGCTTTTGTGTCCCTTCCACTCTCATCCGGTCAAACGCTGTATCAGCAGTTGGTCGATAGCTTTGCCGAGTCGATACATCAGGGCACGCTGAAGCCGGGTAAACGGCTGCCGGCGATACGCCGCGTGGCACAATCGCATCAGGTGAGTATCAATACCGTGCTCAATGCATGGCAAATCCTCGAAGATCGCGGCCTGATTGAATCGCGGCCGCAATCGGGTTATTACGTGCGTGGCGTGCTGCCCGCCGTGACGCGTTCAGTAAAACCGCTACCGGCAAAAATCAACGATCCCAGCGCGCAGAAGCTGGAGCTGATTGAGCAAGTGTTCGCGGCGCAAAATAATCCCGATTACACCAATATCTCATTAGCCTGTCCGCAGGATGGCACCTTCTATCCGGCGGCACGAATCGGGCGAATTACTGCGTCGATTTTGCGCCAAAATCCCGACATTATCGGACGCTATGCGCTTCCACCCGGTAGTGAGCGCTTACGGGAGGAGATTGCGCGTCGTGCCCTGCACAACGGCATCAACTTGCCGCCGCAGGCGATCACACTGACGCACGGCTGCATGGAAGCACTCCAGCTGGCGCTGCGCGCGGTGACTAAACCCGGCGATTGCATTGGTTTGGAGTCGCCGACCTATTTCTTCCTGTTCCCGCTGCTGGCGTCGCTGGGGCTGAAAGCGCTGGAAATTCCTACCGATCCGCAGCAGGGACTGTCGCTGGATGCGCTGGAGATGCTGCTGCAGGAGAAGCGGGTTCAGGCGGTGATCGCCATGCCCGGCGCGCAGAACCCGCTGGGATATGTGATGCCGCTAGAGAATAAAAAGCGGCTGGCGAAGTTAGTGAACACTTACCACGTTCCACTGCTGGAAGATGGTTTGTACGACGAATTGCAGTTTGAGTGGCCGCTGTCGCCGCCAGTAAAGGCGTTTGATAGCGAGGGTTGGGTGATTTACTGCACCAGCTTTACCAAAACCGTGGCGCCTGATTTCCGCGTCGGCTGGACTGCTGCCGGGCGTTTTCATGACGCTATCGCTCACCTCAAAGCGGTGTCGTCGATGGCGGAATCACGCTTGTTAAGTGAAACCCTGGCCGAATTTCTTGCCAGCGGCGGCTACGATCATCATCTGCGCACGCTGCGTCGGCGCTATGCCGCCAATCTGGATGCGGCGCGCGGGATTCTGGCACGCCACTTTCCGCAGGGCACGCGCGCTACCCTGCCGCGCGGCGGGTTTGTTTTTTGGGTCGAACTGCCGGGGAACATTGATACCGTAGAGATGTTCCATCGTCTGCTGCAGGAGCAAATCTGTGTGACGCCGGGCGCGCTCTACTCCCTGAGCGATCGTTACAGACATGCGTTGCGCCTCTCCTGCTGCTACCCGTTTGATGAACGTTATACGTGGGCGCTACAGCGCACCGGCGCGCTGGCCTGTGAAATGACAGGCCTCGCGCCGGGACAGGATCAGGGTTTGCCGTTGCGGCCCCAGGTGGTGTAAGGCTCGCGCTCGGTCAGGCGTTCGTAATAAGTCTGCACCGCCGGGAAGTCAGGGTGTTCCAGCGGGGTTTCAAACCAGCGGTTCACCGCCAGCCCAACCGGAATATCGGCCAGCGAAAAATTGCGGCCTGCGACATAGCGCCCGGTTTTCTCCAGATGCTGGTTGAGTATGTTCATGGTGTGCGTCCAGCCTTTCACCGCCGCCGCCAGCAAGCGGGGATCCTGATGCGCCGGCGAGTTGCGCACCAGCGACATAAATGCGTAACGCCAGGACGTGTTAAGTTCGGTGGCTTGCCAATCCATCCACTGATCAACTGGCGCGCGCGCGCGGGGATTGTCGGGATAGAGCCATTCGCCGCCATTGCTGTTGGCGAGATAGCGCAGAATAGCGTTGGATTCCCACAGCACGAAGTCGTCCTCGATTATTACCGGGACCATGGCGTTGGGATTGAGTGCCATAAACTCTTTCGAGTGCAGCGATTGTGGATCATCGCCCCAGGGTTCTAATTCGTACGCAATATCGAGTTCTGCGCACAGCCACAGAACTTTTCGCACGTTTATTGATGAAGTACGGCCAAGAACTTTTAACATTGCGGACTCCGATTCCAGAATTCTTAATCTATTCATAGCCCTGTTGCTGGCCTTTCGCAATCAGCAGGATGTAAATCCCGATTTCAGACAACCTCAACGAGGAAGGAGTGACAATGAAGGTCGCATTTAAACAGGTGGACGTGTTTACCTCGTCGGCGTTTAAAGGTAATCCGCTGGCGGTGATCATGGATGCACAGGGATTGAGTGACGCGCAGCTGACGGCGATTGCGCGCTGGACCAATCTGTCGGAAACCACCTTTGTGCTGCCGCCACAGGATGCGGCGGCGGATTACCGCGTGCGCATTTTTACCGTCGAAGGTGAACTGCCTTTTGCCGGGCATCCGACGTTAGGCACCGCGCATGCGCTGCTGGAAGCCGGTTGGCCGCTGAAAACGCCGGGCAAAATCGTGCAGGAGTGCGGCGTTGGTCTGGTTGAGGTGAAAATCAGCGATGACGGTGCGCTGGCGTTTGCCGCGCCTGCCGCCACATTAACGCCGTTCAGTGATGCGCTGATGAGCAGCGCGCTGAACAGTGAATGCTTCGATCTCAGCCAAATGCCGACCATCGTTGATATGGGTATTCGCTGGCTGCTGATTCCGATGAGTAGCGCGCAAGCGGTGCTGGATGTGGTGCCGTCAGCAGCCGATTTACACCGTTTACATCAGCATGCTGAGGTTAACGGTACGGCAATTTTTGGTGCGTTGCCGTCGGGCGAAAACGAGCAGTATGAAGTACGCGCATTGCTGGTTGAGAACGGCAGCTTGACTGAGGATCCGGTGACCGGCAGCGCCAACGCCTGTCTGGCACGCTACTTCGAGGCTAACAAGCAAACGCGGGATTATCGGGCACGTCAGGGCAGCGCGATTCAGCGGGAAGGTCGCATTCAGGTGAGTTTTAGCGATAAAGCGATCTGGATTGGTGGCCAAACCGTGACGGTGATTGACGGGACGATTGAGCTGTAATTGTAATCTGCACCATCCGTAGCGGCGCAATTTATTGCGCAATAAATTGCGCCGCTACGAATATGTGCATCAGTTTATATTTTTACAGACCTTGGCCGCCTGAGGCTTCAATGCGCTGTGCGGTGATCCAGCCGGTTTCATCGCTGAGAATCGCGCTGATGGCATCGCCGATATCACCCGGCAAGCCAACGCGGCCCAGCGCGGTGACTGAAGCGATATGATCGTTGAGATCTTTGGTATCACGCACGCGACCGCCGCCGAAGTCGGTTTCAATCGCGCCTGGCGCCAGAATGTTGACGCGGATATGGCGCTCGCCTAACTCTTTGGCCTGATAGCGCGTTAACACTTCCATCGCGCCTTTAATTGAGGCATACGTGCCTGAACCTGGCAGCGTTAAACGGGTTAAACCGCTGGAGATATTCAGGATGCGTCCACCATCAACGATCAGCGGCAGCAGTTTTTGCGTCAGGAAGAACGGCCCTTTGAAGTGCACATTCACTAGCGCGTCAAACTCATCTTCGCTGGTCTCTGCGAACAGCTTGTAATGACCGTGACCGGCATTGTTCACTAAATAATCAAAGCTGTCACGCTGCCAGGTTTCCTGCAGCGCTTCTCTCACCTGCGCCACGAAGCCGTCAAACGTGCCTGTGTCGCCTACATCCAACTGCAACGCCACCGCACGCGCGCCCAGCGCTTCAATCTCCTGCACAACCGCCTGCGCTTCTTCCGCGTGACCGCGATAGGTAAACAGGATATCAGTGCCTTTGGCAGCCAGTTTCAGCGCCCCATTCTTGCCTAAACCGCGATTTCCGCCGGTAATCAATGCAATTTTATGACTCATGTTTCGCTCCAGTTGGAAAATTGAACACGTGTTAAGGATATTCGTGAATAATTGATCTATAAACGCAGAGGAATACGCAGCACTGTTTCACTAACAACAACAATCGGTGAACAACATGGATAAAATTCACGCTATGCAGGTTTTTGTGCGGGTGGCAGAAATGGGCAGTTTTACCCGTGCGGCAGAAAGCTTAGGTTTACCGAAAGGCAGCGTATCCCGCCAGCTACAGGCGCTGGAGAATCAAATGGGGACGCGCCTGCTGCATCGCACCACGCGACGTGTGCACCTGACGCAGGACGGCCTGGTTTATTACGATCGTTGCCTCGATTTACTGTCGATGCTCGACGACATGGACAGCCTGTTCCAGCACGATCCCGGCACCTTAAGCGGCAAATTGCGCGTGGACATGTCGGTGGCGATGGCGACCGGCTTTGTGCTGCCACGATTGCCGGAGTTTTTGCAGCACTATCCCGGTCTGGAAATTGAGTTGAGCAGCAGCGATCGTCAGGTTGATGTGATTCGCGAAGGATTTGACTGCGTGGTGCGCGTCGGCGAGCTGAAAGATTCCGGGCTGATTGCGCGGAAAATCGGCTCGCACGCGTTGATCAACTGCGCCAGCCCCGGCTACCTTTCCCGCTTCGGCATGCCGGTGCGGCTGGAAGATCTGTCGCAACACGCGATGGTGCATTACACCCAGCAGCTGGGACAACCTTCATTGGGCTTTGAATATTTTGATGGCAAACAGTGTCATTACGTTCAAACCGGCGGCGTAGTGACGGTAAACAGCACCGAAACCTATCGCGCCGCCTGCATGGCAGGGCTCGGCATTATTCAGGTGCCGGCGATTGGCGTACAGCCGCTACTGGAGTCGGGGCAACTGGTGGAAGTGCTGCATCATTTCCCGGCGAAACCGATGCCCATCTCGCTGCTTTATCCGCATCGCCGCAACGTGGCGCGCCGCGTGCGAGTGTTTATGGAATGGCTCAGCCAAGTCCTGCAGGAATATGTAACTTAGCAGACTATAATTGTATTTTCGCAGTGAACAGGATGACTATCGTCTATGACGGACAAAACCCCTAAACAGACCGCGGCCGAGGCAGAAGCCAAGCCGCTGATTGACATTAAAACCGGCAATAAAACCGTGGATGGCTCGATTCAAAATGTGTCGCGCTTCGCTGCCTGGTTCCAGGCGATTCCGGCGGTGGCGCACTTTATGCGCGCGCTGGAACGCTTCAACGATCGCCTCGGTAGCCAGTTTGGCGCGGCGATCACTTACTTTTCCTTTCTCTCTCTGATACCGATTTTGATGGTCTCCTTTGCGGCGGTCGGCTTTGTGCTGGCGTCGAATCAGGATTTGCTCACCGAGTTGATCAACAAAATCGTTAACAGCATCAGCGATCCGACGCTGGCCACCACGCTGAAAAATACGGTGAATACCGCGATTCAGCAGCGTGCCACAGTGGGATTAACCGGTTTGCTGCTGGCGCTCTACTCCGGCATTAACTGGATGGGCAACCTGCGTGAAGCGGTGCGCGCGCAGTCACGCGACGTGTGGGAACGCACGCCGGACGATCAGGAGAAATTCTGGAAGAAGTACGCGCGCGATCTGATTTCGCTGTTGGGTTTGATGTTTGCGCTGGTGATTACGCTGTCGCTGACCTCGATTGCCGGCGCGGCGCAGGCAGCGATCGTTAACGCGCTGGGGCTGGAAGACATTGAGTGGCTGCGCCCAGCGATGACGGTGATTGCGTTATCTATCTCTATCCTGGCTAACTATCTGCTGTTCCTGTGGATCTTCTGGATTTTACCGCGCCACAAGCCGCGTAAAAAAGCGCTGTTCCGCGGCACGCTGCTGGCGGCGATTGGCTTTGAGGTGATCAAGTTTGTAATGACGCTGACGCTGCCGAAGCTGGCAAGCTCGCCGTCGGGCGCGGCCTTTGGTTCAGTACTCGGCTTAATGGCGTTCTTCTACTTCTTTGCGCGTTTGACGCTGTTCTGCGCCGCGTGGATCGCCACCGCCAAATACAAAGATGATAAAGAGATGCCGCAGCCGCATCAGGCTAAATAAGCCAACGAGGTTGTTACAATTGCCGTACTAGCTAAAAATGTCTCCTGCTGGCTGCTTTTTCAGCAAAAACCAGCAGGAAACGCTAAAGGGTCACTTTAATTTGGCCCTTTTGCAGAGATTCCCGCCAAAAAAGTGACACTTCCCGTTCCCATCCGCCACTGATCGCAGCAACTCAGAAATTATCCACTTATTCGCCGGAAAAGCCCGGTCTGACGCGGTTTTTCGCCATTGAATGCCGCAAACCAGGTGCGTAAGATTCTCTGTCTACATTTACAATTAAGAAACACTTATGCAAGCCTCCATCACAGAAACACTCGACAAAAAACACGACGACACGCCGGTCAATTCACGTGGCAAAGTGGTTGTGGCATCGCTTGTCGGCACCGCCATTGAGTTCTTCGATTTCTATATCTATGCCACCGCTGCGGTGATTATTTTCCCGCACATCTTCTTCCCGCAGGGCGATCCGACCGTGGCCACGTTGCAGTCGCTGGCGACCTTCGCGATCGCCTTCGTGGCGCGTCCTATCGGTTCTGCCGTGTTTGGACACTTTGGCGACCGCGTTGGCCGTAAAGCCACCTTGGTGGCATCGCTGCTGACCATGGGCGTCTCGACGGTGCTGATTGGTTTACTGCCAGGTTATGAAACCATTGGCGTGGCAGCGCCGCTGCTGCTGGCGCTGGCGCGTTTTGGTCAGGGTCTTGGCCTTGGTGGCGAATGGGGCGGCGCAGCACTGCTGGCGACCGAAAATGCTCCGGCGAAGAAACGTGCGCTTTATGGTTCGTTCCCACAGCTCGGCGCGCCGATTGGCTTCTTCTTCGCTAACGGCACGTTCCTGCTGCTTTCATGGTTGCTGACCGACGAGCAGTTCATGAACTGGGGCTGGCGCGTGCCGTTTATTCTCTCTGCGGTGCTGGTGTTAATTGGCCTGTATGTGCGCGTTTCGCTGCATGAAAGCCCGGTATTCGCCAAAGTGCAGAAAGAGAACAAACAGGTGAAAATGCCGATTGGCACGCTGCTGAGTAAGCATCTGACCGCCACCATTCTCGGCACCTTCATCATGCTCGCCACTTACACGCTGTTCTACATCATGACCGTGTATTCGATGAGTTACGGCACCGCACCCGCACCGGCTGGCCTCGGCTATTCACGTAACAGCTTCCTGTGGATGCTGATGGTGGCGGTGATTGGTTTTGGTGTGATGGTGCCGATTGCCGGTCTGCTGGCCGATCGCTTTGGTCGTCGTAAAACCATGATCACCATTACGCTGATGATTATCGCCTTTGCATTGATGTTCCCAATGCTGCTGGGTTCCGGTTCTCAGGTGCTGGTAATGGGCTTCCTGATCCTTGGTCTGAGCATTATGGGCCTGACGTTTGGTCCGATGGGCGCGCTGCTGCCAGAGCTGTTCCCAACGGAAGTGCGTTATACCGGCGCATCGTTCTCTTACAACCTGTCGTCGATTCTTGGTGCCTCGGTAGCGCCTTATATCGCCACCTGGCTGAACGCCCATTACGGTTTGCAGGCGGTGGGCTTCTATCTGGCTTCGATGGCGGTGTTGACGTTGATCGCGCTGATTGCCTGTAAAGAGACGCGAAATCAGACGCTGTATGAAGCGGTGTGATTGAGCTGGCTGTACTCTGGGTCGTGTGTGCTTGCTGTCCCTTAGGTATGTGCTCGCTGTCCCCCTCCTCGGTCCTCCCCCATAAATGGGGGAGGAAGATGCTGCCATATGTTCGTTCTGAAGCTGCATGTGGCAGCGTCTCCTTCCCCCGCTAGCGGGGGAAGGCCGGGATGGGGGACAGCGAGTACACACCTAGAGCAACAGCGAGCACGAATAAAAAAAACCCCGGCAAGCCGGGGTTTTTTATTGTGCTGAAAACAGTGTCGCGCGTGGCTTAGCCAGCGACAGCGATACGTTTCATATCGGTCATGTAGCCACGCAGTTTGCGGCCTACAGATTCGATTGGGTGCTGACGAACGGCTTCGTTGACGTCACGCAGCTGCGCGTTATCCACCTGCGTACCTTCAACTGCTTTGCCCAGATCGCCCGGCTGCAGCGTGGTCATGAACTCTTTCAGCAGTGGAACTGCCGCAAAGGAGAACAGGTAGTTACCGTATTCTGCGGTATCCGAGATAACCACGTTCATTTCATACAGACGCTTACGTGCGATGGTGTTAGCAATCAGCGGCAGCTCGTGCAGTGATTCGTAGTAAGCCGACTCTTCGATGATGCCCGCGTCAACCATGGTTTCGAATGCCAGCTCAACGCCTGCTTTCACCATCGCAACCATCACGACGCCTTTGTCGTAATATTCCTGCTCTTCGATTTTGCCATCAAACTGCGGTGCGTTTTCGAATGCCGTTGCGCCGGTCTCTTCACGCCAGGTCAGCAGGTTTTTGTCGTCGTTAGCCCAGTCAGCCATCATGCCTGAAGAGAATTCGCCAGAGATGATGTCATCCATGTGCTTCTGGAACAGCGGTGCCATGATGGTTTTCAGCTGCTCAGACAACGCATAAGCACGGATTTTTGCCGGATTAGACAGGCGATCCATCATCAGCGTGATGCCGCCAAACTTCAGTGATTCGGTGATGGTTTCCCAGCCGAACTGAATCAGTTTTTCGGTGTAAGCCGCGTCGTGACCTTCAGCTACCAGCTTGTCGAAGCACAGCAGAGAACCGGCCTGCAGCATACCGCACAGGATGGTCTGCTCGCCCATCAGGTCAGATTTCACTTCCGCAACGAAGGAAGATTCCAGCACGCCTGCACGGTCGCCGCCGGTCGCTGCTGCCCAGGCTTTAGCAATCGCCATGCCTTCGCCTTTCGGATCGTTTTCCGGGTGAACGGCAATCAGCGTAGGTACACCGAAACCACGCTTGTACTCTTCACGTACTTCAGTACCTGGGCACTTCGGTGCCACCATTACTACGGTGATGTCATTGCGGATGGTTTCGCCCACTTCAACAATGTTGAAACCGTGTGAGTAACCCAGCGCAGCGCCATCTTTCATCAGCGGCTGAACAGCCTGAACGACCGCCGAGTGCTGCTTGTCTGGCGTCAGGTTAACCACCAGATCGGCCTGTGGGATCAGCTCTTCGTAAGTACCGACTTTGAAGCCGTTGTCGGTCGCTTTGCGGAAAGAGGCACGCTTCTCAGCAATCGCTTCAGCACGCAGGGCATACGCCACGTCCAGACCAGAATCACGCATGTTCAGACCCTGGTTCAGACCCTGAGCGCCACAGCCAACGATGACCACTTTCTTGCCTTTCAGGAAGCTAGCGCCATCTGCGAATTCGTCGCGTGACATGAAACGACATTTGCCCAGCTGCGCTAACTGATTGCGCAGATTCAATGTGTTGAAGTAATTAGCCATGGGTACTCCGGTTAGATGTTGTGTTTGTTTTTGTTCAGTAACGACGTTGTCTCTTACGCCGCGAATGACCCCATCATATGACAGGAAATCCGTTGCTTAAATTGATATATTAGCAAGGTGACATTGCATAATTTGCAACATAACCTTGAGGCGATACGCGCATGGATTTACGAGACCTGAAACTCTTCCTTCATCTGGCTGAAAGCTGCCACTTTGGTCGCACCGCGCGTGCCATGCACGTCAGCCCTTCAACCCTTTCGCGCCAGATTCAGCGCCTGGAAGAGGATGTCGGTCACGCGTTGTTCCTGCGTGATAACCGCACCGTCACGCTCACCGAAGCCGGTGAGCGCCTGCGCCAGTTTGCGCAGCAGACGTTGCTGCAGTATCAGCAGTTACGCCATGTGATGGATCTTAACGGCCCGTCGCTGAGCGGCGAACTGCGCCTGTTCTGCTCGGTAACCGCCGCTTACAGCCATCTGCCGCCGATTCTTGATCGCTTTCGCGCTGAACATCCGCAGGTAGAGATCAAACTCACCACCGGTGATGCCGCCGATGCGATTGAGATGGTGCAGTCCGGCGACGCCGATCTCGCCATTGCCGGTCGCCCAGAATCGCTGCCGGCCAGCATAGATTTTACGCCACTGGGCCTGATTCCGCTGGTGCTGATCGCCCCGGCGCTGCCTTGCCCGGTGCGCAATCAGGCGACGCAGGAGCAACCCGATTGGGCGCAGATTCCGTTTATCCTGCCGGACCAAGGACCTGCACGCCGTGGCATCGATTTATGGTTCCGTCGCCAGCGCATGCCCAATCCGCAGATTTATGCCACGGTTTCCGGGCATGAAGCGATTGTGTCGATGGTGGCGCTGGGATGTGGTATTGCGCTGCTGCCGGATGTGGTGCTGGAGAACAGCCCGGAACCGGTGCGCAATCGCGTATTGACGCTGGAGAATGTGGAGTCTGTCGCACCGCTGGAACTCGGCGTTTGCGTACAAAAAAAGCGGCTCGGAGAGCCGCTTATCAATGCGTTCTGGCACCAGCTGTAATCACTGCCCGGCGAGGAAGAAACGGAACGCCGGATTGCTCGCTTCGTCATGCCATTCATAACCCAACGCGGTGAGATGGGTTTCGAAATCCGGTTCCTGATCGTTGGCTTCAAATGCCGCCAGCACGCGGCCATAATCGGTGCCGTGGCTGCGATAATGGAACAGCGAGATATTCCAGTGCGCACCCAACGTCTGCAGGAACTTCAGCAGCGCGCCCGGTGCTTCCGGGAATTCAAAGCTAAACAGGCGTTCGCGCAGCGGCTTCGATGGACGTCCGCCCACCATGTAGCGCACGTGTAGCTTGGCCATTTCGTCATCCGACAGATCCACCACGTGATAACCGGCTTCGCTCAGTTGGCTGATGATCTCACCGCGCTCCTCCAGCCCGCGCGTTAAGCGCACGCCGACGAAAATGCAGGCGTTATCCGCATCCGCGTAACGATAGTTGAACTCGGTGATGGAGCGCCCGCCGATGGTCTGACAGAACTTGAGAAAACTGCCCTGCTGTTCTGGAATGGTGACCGCCAGCAGCGCTTCACGCTGTTCGCCCAGTTCGCAACGTTCGGAGACATAGCGCAAGCCGTGGAAGTTGACGTTGGCACCCGACAACACGTGCGCCAGGCGCTCACCTTTGATGTCGTGCAGCTGGATGTACTTCTTCATACCCGCCAGCGCCAGCGCGCCGGAAGGTTCCGCCACGGCACGCACATCTTCGAACAGATCTTTCACCGCTGCGCAAATTGCATCGCTATCCACCGTGATGATGTCATCGAGATACTCCTGACACAGACGGAAGGTTTCGCTGCCGATGCGTTTGACAGCCACGCCTTCCGCAAACAAGCCCACGCGCGCCAAATCTACCGGTTCACCCGCATCCAGCGCGGCCTTCAGGCAGGCTGAATCTTCCGATTCCACGGCGATCACTTTGATCTGCGGCATCAGCTGTTTGATCAGCACCGCGACACCCGCCGCCAGACCGCCGCCGCCTACCGGCACGAAGACGCGATCGAGATGCGCGTCCTGCTGCAGCAACTCCATCGCCAGCGTGCCCTGCCCGGCGATCACTGCCGGATGGTCAAACGGAGGAACGAAGGTGTAACCCTGCTGCTCTGCCAGCTCAATCGCTTTGGCTTTCGCCTCGTCGAAGTTGGCACCAAACAGATAAGCCTCACCGCCAAATGCGCGTACTGCATCAACCTTGATGTCTGCCGTGGCCAGCGGCATCACAATCAGTGATTTGATGCCAAGCGTGCTGGCCGAGAGTGCCACGCCCTGCGCATGGTTGCCAGCCGAAGCCGTCACCACGCCGCGCGCTTTTTGCTCTTCGTTCAGCCCGGCAATCATCGCGTAAGCCCCGCGCAGCTTGAAGCTATGCACCGGCTGACGATCTTCACGCTTCACCAGAATGGTGTTGCCAAGACGCGATGAAATTTTTTCCATTTTTTGCAGTGGCGTCACTTGGGCAATTTCATACACCGGTGAACGCAGCACTGCGCGCAAATACTCCGCGCCGTTTGGCGTCGCGGAGAGCGGTTGAGACTCAGCCATCGGTTAGCCTCCCAGCTTGGACTTATCGCGCACCGCGCCTTTGTCTGCGCTGGTCGCCAGTGATGCATAGGCGCGCAGGGCAAAGGAGACTTCACGTACGCGGCCGTGCGGGGTATAAGCCGCATCGCCGCGCGCTTGCTCTTCTTCACGACGGGCGTGCAGTTCGTTATCCGGTACCGCCAGCTTGATGCCACGGTTCGGGATATCGATCTCAATCATGTCGCCATCTTTCACCAGCGCGATGGTGCCGCCGCTCGCCGCTTCCGGAGAGGCGTGACCAATCGATAAGCCTGACGTGCCGCCAGAGAAGCGACCATCGGTGATCAGTGCGCAGCTTTTGCCAAGGCCCATGGATTTCAGATAAGTGGTCGGATAGAGCATTTCCTGCATGCCCGGTCCGCCTTTCGGTCCTTCGTAGCGGATCACCACGACGTCGCCGGCTACCACTTTGCCGCCAAGGATCGCTTCAACTGCATCATCCTGGCTTTCGTACACCTTCGCCGGGCCTTTGAAGGTGAGGATCTCTTTGTCTACACCCGCGGTTTTAACGATACAGCCATCTTCGGCAATGTTGCCGTAAAGCACAGCTAAGCCGCCATCCTGCGAGTACGCGTGTTCGCGAGTACGAATACAACCCTCGGTACGGTCATCATCCAGCGTGTCCCAACGGCAGTTCTGCGAGAACGCCTTGGTGGTACGAATACCAGCAGGACCGGCGCGGAACATATCCTTCACCGCCTGATCTTTGGTCAGCATGATGTCGTACTGATCCAGGGTTTCACGCATGCTCTGCTGCAGGATGTTGCGCGCGCTGGTGTCGATCAAACCGGCGCGATCTAACTCACCGAGAATGGCGATAACGCCACCCGCACGGTGCACATCTTCCATGTGATATTTCGGCGTACTTGGCGCCACTTTGCACAACTGCGGCACTTTGCGTGACAGACGGTCGATATCGGAGATATTGAAATCGATCTCGCCTTCCTGCGCGGCAGCCAGAAGATGGAGAACGGTGTTGGTGGAACCGCCCATAGCGATATCCAGCGTCATCGCATTCTCGAACGCCGCTTTGGTGGCGATGTTACGCGGCAGCATGTTGACGTCATCCTGCTCGTAGTAGCGTTTGGTCAGGCTAACGATGCGCTTGCCGGCATTGATGAACAGCTCTTTACGATCGGCGTGTGTGGCCAGCAGTGAACCGTTACCCGGCTGCGACAAGCCCAGCGCTTCGGTCAGACAGTTCATCGAGTTGGCGGTGAACATACCGGAACAGGAACCGCAGGTTGGACAAGCAGAACGTTCGATCTGATCGCTGTCGGCATCGCTGACGTTCGGATTGGCGCCCTGAATCATTGCATCAACCAGATCCAGCTTGATGATTTGATCAGACAGTTTGGTTTTACCGGCTTCCATCGGGCCGCCAGACACAAAGATCACCGGAATATTGAGGCGCAGTGACGCCATTAGCATGCCTGGGGTGATTTTGTCGCAGTTGGAGATACACACCATGGCATCGGCGCAGTGCGCGTTAACCATGTACTCCACTGAATCGGCAATCAGCTCACGTGAAGGCAGTGAATACAGCATGCCGCCATGACCCATGGCGATACCGTCATCCACCGCAATGGTGTTGAACTCTTTGGCCACGCCGCCAGCTGCTTCGATTTCCTCAGCAACCAGTTTGCCAAGATCGCGCAGGTGCACGTGGCCCGGTACGAATTGGGTGAATGAGTTGACCACGGCGATAATCGGCTTACCGAAATCGTCGTCGGTCATTCCTGTCGCGCGCCACAAGGCACGGGCACCGGCCATGTTACGTCCATGGGTGGTGGTGGCGGAACGGTACTTAGGCATGCTCTATTTACTCCAGTAATAATAAGGTTGCGGGCGCCATCTGACGCCCGCAAAAAATCTCGTTATGCGTTAACCGGATCCAACCAGCCCCACTTGTCTTCCGTCTCGCCAGTGAACAGGCCAAAGAATGCCTTCTGGATACGACCGGTGACCGGACCACGTTTACCTTCACCGACTTGAATGCCGTCGACGCTGCGCACCGGAGTGATCTCCGCTGCAGTACCTGACATGAAGACTTCGTCGGCCAGATACAGGGATTCGCGCGACAGAACCTGCTCACGCACTTCAATACCCATGTCTTGCGCCAGCTTGATGATCGCGTCACGGGTGATGCCCGGCAGCGCTGAAGAGGTGAACGGCGGCGTGAACAGAATGCCATCTTTCACTTCGAACAAGTTTTCGCCAGCACCTTCTGAAATATAGCCGTTGGTGTCGAGCGCGATACCTTCCTGATAGCCGTGGCGGCGCGCTTCGCTGCCTACCAGCAGAGAGGAGAGATAGTTACCACCCGCTTTCGCGGCGGTTGGCAAGGTGTTTGGTGCAACGCGGTTCCACGAAGAAACCATGGCATCGATACCGTTTTCCAGCGCTTCAGCGCCCAGGTAAGCACCCCAAGGGAAGGCAGCGATGATTACATCGGTGGTGTAGCCATCTGGCGGGTTCACACCCAGACCCACGTCACCCACGAAGGCCAGCGGACGGATATAAGCGCTTTTCAGTTTGTTCACGCGGATCACTTCGCGGCACGCTTCCATCAACTCATCAACGCTGGCTTTAATCGGGAAACGATAAATTTTAGCGGATTCATGCAGACGCTTCATATGCTCACGGTGGCGGAACACCACTGGACCTTTGTGTGAGTCGTAGCAACGCACGCCTTCAAACACAGAAGTACCGTAGTGCAGGGCGTGAGACATAACGCTGACCTTGGCGTCTTCCCACTTAACCATCTCACCATTGAACCAAATAAAGTCTGCTTTCTTCGTACTCATTGCTTTTTCCTTTGGCGACTATGCGCGGATTTGTTGTGTTGTCTGTTGTTGGATCTCGACGCAAGCGACATCCATAAGTTTGCTTAACTGCGAAGACAGTAAATCGACTGAGCGTTGGCTGGCAACGGTCATTTCGATATTAATGTTCTCCGCATTGACCGCGGTGGCCATATTCATCGCACACACCTGGAAACCACGGTGACGCACGACACGCAAAATGCGCTCCAATATTTCAGGACGAAAGCGGGCTTCAATAGACAATTGATGCTGATTCATGCGGTTTTCTCCATCATGTTTGCGTTGCTGGCACCCGGCGGTACCAATGGCCAGACGTTTTCATGCTCATCTATCGAAACATGCAGGAAGTAAGGACCTTCACTGTTCAGCAGAGCATCGAGGGCGGCGTCGACCTGATCTTTACGGCTAATGTGCTGGCCTGGGATATCAAACGCGCTGGCCAGCGTGAGGAAATCGGGGTTGTCGGTCAGAATGGTTTCGCTGTAGCGACCATCAAAGAACAGTTGCTGCCACTGGCGCACCATGCCGAGACGCTGGTTATCCAGCAGCAGAATTTTCACCGGCAGCTTGCCGCGCTTGATGGTGCCCAGCTCCTGAATGTTCATCATGATAGAACCATCGCCAGACACGCAGATCACTGTGTCCTCCGGACGTGCTACCTGCGCCCCAATCGCCGCCGGCAGGCCAAAGCCCATAGTGCCGAGACCGCTCGAGGTGATGAAGTTTTCTGGCGCGGTGAAACTCATGTGCTGAGCGGCCCACATCTGGTGTTGACCTACATCGGTGGTGACCACGGCGCTGTCCGCTTTGCGGTCAGACAACTGCTTCAGCAACAACGGCGCATAAATGGCTTCGCCTGGATGATCGTAGCGCCAGTCAAACTCGCTTTTCATCGCGCTAACTTCCTTGCGCCAGCCATCAATGTGCATTGGCATGCTCAGTGCCGGCAGCACCTGATTCATATCGCCTTGTAGTGAAACGTGAGCACGGCGCAGTTTGTTCAGCTCGGCAGGATCAATATCGATATGGATGACGCTGGCGTGCGGCGCGAAGGTGTCCAGCTTGCCAGTAACGCGGTCGTCAAAACGCGCGCCAACCGCAATCAGCAAATCACAGGATTGTACCGCGAGGTTAGCGGCTTTGGTGCCGTGCATGCCCAGCATCCCGAGATAGAGATCGCTGCTGGCATCCGCGCTGCCAAGACCTTTCAGCGTAGAAACCATCGGAATACCGGTTTCCTGCGCCATGGCACGTAAGGCTGGAACCGCCTGCGCCATACCCACGCCGCCACCGATATACAGCATCGGCTTATGCGATTGCGCCATCAATGTGCGCGCCTCTGCAATGTGCTGCGCGGAGTGGCCGATTTCTTCCTCAACTGGCAGCAGATGAGGCGTCAGTTCGCCATTGGCGATCTGAATGTCTTTCGGGATATCGACCAGTACCGGGCCGGGACGACCCGATTGCGCGATGGCAAAAGCTTCTGCCATCACTGAGGGTAAATCATCAAGCGATTCAACGAGGAAACTGTGTTTGGTGCAGGCTAACGATAAACCAAGAACGTCTATTTCCTGGAAGGCGTCGGTGCCGATGAAGGCCGATGATACCTGGCCGGTGATCGCCACAACCGGGATCGAATCCATCATCGCATCCGCCAAACCGGTGATCAGGTTGGTGGCGCCGGGCCCCGAAGTGGCGATACATACGCCAGTCTTGCCGGTTGCGCGGGCATAACCGATAGCAGCCATCACCGCACCTTGCTCATGACGACACAGTAGATGTTCCACGCCGCCATCGTAGAGCGCATCGTACACTGGCATGATTGCGCCGCCAGGATAGCCAAACACTGTATCGACACCCTGCGCGCGTAAAGCCTGAACTACCCACTGTGCACCTGTCATGGTTATTCTCCTGTATTCCTAGGGGAACAACAGAATTTTATGCTACTGCTCATAATCTGTTCCTCGCTAATTTGCTGATATTTAGCCTGGTCAAAAAAAAACCCCCGGACCTTTCGGTGCGGGGGTTTTTGGAATTCCAGACTTGATTTTTAAGCCTTTCTTTCTCCAAGCGATGCCCCGCACGGTGGGATAATAATCACCACCACGCTAATCACGACTAGGCTAATCACTTGTAGAAGGGCTTTCATGTGTTGTTTGTTTTTTCGATTGTTCGAAGTAATACCTACAGAGTTACCATAGTTAGCGTGTCGTTGACAATAATTTTCATTGGAAAATTTTATGATGCCGCTGGCGGCCCGCCGTTATCACATTGTAAATAAAAGGTTATTTACATTTGTGATAAAAATTCATAACTCCCGCGTCGTAATCTTCATTTGGAGTTTACGAGCAAGCTCAGATTTTCAGTGAAAGAGCGGCAATTATCAGGGAATGTAAGGAATCTGGCTCTGAAGTTGAGCAGTAAGCCATTGTTCATCTGTCTGGCTGCTTTGATGATAAGGACAACAAGGAGCGGTTATGTCTTTATCGAAGGTATTAACACGAGCTGCGCTGGGTGTTCAGGCTCCGCTGGTGACGGTGGAAGTGCACATCAGCAACGGCTTGCCGGCCCTGACGCTGGTTGGACTGCCTGAAACCACGGTAAAAGAAGCGCGGGAACGGGTGCGAAGCGCGATTATTAATAGCGGGTTCACCTTCCCGGCGAAACGCGTCACCATCAATCTGGCGCCTGCCGATCTGCCAAAAGAGGGCGGACGCTATGACCTCCCCATCGCTATCGCCATTCTGGCGGCCTCTGAGCAGCTGCCAGACGCAAAACTGGGGCAATTTGAATTCCTGGGGGAGTTAGCACTTAACGGCGCGCTCTGTGGCGTTCAGGCCGCTATTCCAGCTGCGATGGCGGCACTGCAAGCAGGCAGACAAATGGTGTTAGCTGAACAGAATCAACAGGATGTAGGGTTGATTCAACAAGGCGAGACGCTGGTTGGCAAACATCTGGTAGAAATCTGTGCGTTTCTCCATAACAAAACCACTCTCACTGTCGCGCATTATCAGCCCGAAACGCTTGAACAGGAAAAGCAGGACCTCAGCGATATCATTGGCCAGGATCAGGGCCGACGTGCACTGGAGATCACCGCAGCTGGCGGGCATAACCTATTACTGATTGGGCCGCCTGGCACCGGCAAGACCATGTTAGCGACGCGTCTGCCCGGTATCATGCCACCGTTAGACGACCAGGAAGCGCTGGAGTGCGCCGCTATCGCCAGTCTGGTAAGCAGTGGCAATCTCCATCATCAGTGGCGCAAACGGCCGTTCAGAGCGCCTCATCACAGTTCATCACTCTATGCGCTGGTTGGGGGCGGCTCCTTGCCGCGGCCGGGAGAAATCTCCTTGGCACACAATGGCGTGTTATTCCTCGATGAGCTGCCAGAATTCGAGCGCAGAACGCTTGATGCTTTGCGCGAACCGATTGAATCCGGGGAAATCGCCATTTCACGCACGCGCGCTAAAGTGACGTATCCCGCGCGCTTTCAATTGATCGGCGCGATGAATCCCAGCCCGACCGGGCATTATCAGGGCAACCATAATCGCTCATCACCTCAGCAGGTGTTGCGCTATCTCAATCGGTTATCAGGACCTTTTCTCGATCGCTTTGATTTATCGTTAGAGGTCCCACTTCTTCCCAGTGGGTCTCTGAGTAAGAAACAACAAGTCAGCGAAAGCAGCGCTGAAGTTTTAACTCGCGTCCTCGCCGCACGAAAGATTCAAACAGCACGCAGCGGAAAAGTGAATGCTCATCTCTCTAACCCAGAGATTTTGCGCTGGTGTCCATTGAAGCAGCAGGATGCTGAATGGCTGGAAGAAGTGTTGAATTCGTTGGGGCTTTCAGTACGCGCCTGGCAGCGGATTTTAAAGGTGGCCAGGACAATAGCTGATTTAGCAGGTGAAGAGCAGATTACTCGTAGTCATTTGCAGGAAGCGGTGGGATATCGCAGCATCGACCGCTTAATGATCTATCTGCACAAGACTCTGGAATAAAAAACGGGGCTTATATAAGCCCCGCTATTCTTAATCATCGCTATCGCTAAAATCTTCCACCGTATCCATCTGCGGCTTGCCGCCAGATAGCGTATGGAAACGCTTAGGTCGCTTGATACGTGCGGTATATTTCGACCATACACGTTCAGCTTCCGTTTGTGGCTCACGAAGACCACGACATACTTCTAAAAATGAACGCTCTTCTTCTGTAATGGGTTCACGCTTAGCGAGATCCAGTTCATTAAAGGCGTAACCGTGGCGCTCCAGAAGCTGAGCTTCTTTAATGGTGAAATCACCATGACGCGAAAAACCACGTGGGTAATGTTTGTTATCAAAGAAACGATTCGTTGTTGCGAAGCTATCCGCCATTTTACACGCTCCTGACTCTCATATGGCCGTGCTATTTATGGCGCGGAGTATTAGATAGGCTTGACAGAGTGTAAAACAAAACATTTAAATCAGTACGACAAACAATTTTTGGGAGAATGCAGTGGATACGGAATTACTGAAAACTTTCCTCGAAGTGAGCAGAACACGCCATTTCGGGCGTGCTGCTGAAGCGCTTTACCTCACGCAATCTGCCGTTAGTTTTCGCATTCGTCAGCTGGAAAATCAGCTGGGCGTAAACCTTTTTACTCGTCACCGTAATAACATCCGGCTGACTTCAGCAGGCGAGCGTTTATTACCCTATGCCGAAAGCTTGATGAGCACCTGGCTGATGGCCAAAAAGGAAGTTTCGCATACACAACAGCATCATGAGCTTTCAATAGGAGGTAGCGCATCCCTTTGGGAAGCGTACTTAACTCCCTGGTTGCAAACACTTTATGAGAATCGAGAAAGCCTTCATCTCGAGGCACGTATCGCCCAGCGACATTTACTGGTTAAGCAATTGCATGAACGTCAGTTGGACCTGTTGATCACAACTGAAGCGCCAAAAATGGATGAGTTAACCAGCCAGCAAATAGGGCATATTTCGCTCGCATTATTCCGGGCGCGTAAAACCGAGAAGCGTGAAAAATATGACTATATCAAGCTGGAATGGGGCGCAGATTTTCATCAGCATGAAAGTTATCTGTCTAGTGATGATGTTCCCGTATTAACCACCACATCCGCACATTTAACACGCGAATTACTGCATACCACCGGTGCTTGTGCCTTTTTACCTGATTTTTGGCACGGCATTTATAGTGATTTGATGGTTATTCCAGATACACCCGTCGCCGTGCGACCGTTATATGCGGTGTGGCTGCAGAATAGCGATCAGCAAAGTCACATTCGTCAGCTGCTTAAATATCCGGTTTTGACACAATAAGATAATAAATGAGGGAGTTTGAGTGGATCACAGTGAAACTCAAACTCATTTCACTGCCGAATTTGGACAAAAAAAATCCTTTGCCGAAGCAAAGGATTATTTTCTGGCAGGGGCGGAGGGACTCGAACCCCCAACACCCGGTTTTGGAGACCGGTGCTCTACCAATTGAACTACGCCCCTAATTAGGGTGGCGGAACGGACGGGGCTCGAACCCGCGACCCCCTGCGTGACAGGCAGGTATTCTAACCAACTGAACTACCGCTCCACCGATTCTGTACTGATATCAGACAATCGTTCTGATTTCAGGTGTTTCGCCCTTCCCGCGTCACAGGGAAGGTCATGACCCGGTAACGGGTCTTAAATTGATGCCTGGCAGTTCCCTACTCTCGCATGGGGAGGCCCCACACTACCATCGGCGCTACGGCGTTTCACTTCTGAGTTCGGCATGGGGTCAGGTGGGACCACCGCGCTAAAGCCGCCAGGCAAATT
>NZ_JBHTGO010000009.1:0-183215 GCF_042666835.1 Pantoea sp. GCM10028869
TACAGCACAAAAGTGGGGGTGATCGACCTGAAGAAAAAGTCGATCACCATGGGTAAAGGATGTTAAAAAGTGTTCACCATGTCCCCGAACACCTGTCTACCATGTCCCCGGACTGTACAGGGAGAGGATTAGGGTGAGGGAAAACTATCTCCCTTTCCCCAGCTTTATCACCGCCGCCACATTGCGCGCCGTCAGGCGCACGTTCTGCGCCGCGTTGGCCAGCGCGTCATCCAATGAGCAGATGCTAAACAGCACGCTGAACACCGCATCCAGCCCATGTTGGTGCACCACGCCGACATCCGCGGTTAAACTTCCGGCAATGCCAATCACCGGTTTATTAAACTGCTTCGCGACCTTTGCCACACCAATCGGCACCTTGCCGTTAATGCTTTGACTATCAATGCGCCCTTCGCCGGTAATCACCAGATCGGCATCTTTCACCTGCTCGGCCAGGCCCAAGGCTTCAGTGACAATCTCAATGCCGCTGCGTAACTCGGCCTGACAAAACGCATGCAGCGCCGCGCCCATGCCGCCCGCCGCGCCGCCACCATCAATGTGTAAAACATCAATATCCAGATCGCGATGAATCAGGGTGGCGTAATGTTCCAGTGCTTTGTCCAGCTGCTGCACCAGTTCCGGCGTCGCGCCTTTCTGCGGACCGAAGATCGCCGAAGCGCCCTTATCACCGGTGAGCGGATTGCTGACATCGCAGGCGACTTCAAAGCGACACTGCTTAATACGCGTATCCAGCTGTTCGATATCGATGCGCGCCAGCTGCGGTAATGCGCCGCCGCCGTAGGCGATTTGCTTGCCGTGCTCATCCAGCAGTTGTGCGCCCAGCGCCTGCATCATGCCGGAACCGCCATCATTGGTGGCGCTGCCGCCAATGCCGATAATGAAGTGATCGACACCGCGATCGAGCGCATCTTTGATCAGCTCACCGGTGCCGAACGAGGTGGTAATCAGCGGATCGCGCTGTGCCGCGGGCACTAACTCCAGCCCGCTGGCTGCCGCCATTTCGATAAATGCGGTACGCTCATCACCTGACAAACCGTAGAACGCCTCCACTGGCTTGCCGAGCGGTCCAGTAACCGTCAGCCGGACAATGTTTCCCTGCGTTGCCGCCACCATCGCTTCAACCGTGCCTTCACCACCGTCGGCAACCGGTATTTTCACGTACTCAGCTTCGGGAAAGATCTCGCGGAATCCCGCTTCAATCGCCGAAGCCACTTCCAGGGCGGATAAACTCTCTTTATATGAATCCGGTGCGATGACAATTTTCATAGGCAATCCAGCGCGGTTGATGACGGACATCCGTCCTGCGAAGGCAGCGAGCCGCCCGACATCCGTAGACGCCGGACGATTGCACTACCGGGTGATCTCAACTTTCGCCAATTTTTCATAATAGCAGGCCAGCGCGCTATGGTCGGAAGTGCCCTGTCCATCCACTTTCAGCGCCTGCATCATCTCCATCACTGCGGCAGTCAGCGGCAGATGCGCTCCGATCTCGTGCGAGGTATCCAGCGCATTGGCCAGATCTTTGATATGCAGATCGATGCGGAAGCCCGGTTTGAAGTTACGATCCAGCACCATCGGCGCTTTGGCATCCAGCACGGTGCTGCCTGCCAGACCACCACGAATCGCCTGATAAACCAGCTCAGGATTAACGCCCGCTTTGGTCGCCAGCGACAGCGCTTCTGACATCGCCGCGATGTTAAGCGCCACGATCACCTGATTTGCCAGCTTAGTCACATTCCCCGCACCAATGTCACCGGTGTGGACCACCGAACCCGCCATCGCTTTCATGATGTCGTAGCACTGATCAAACACCGCTTTATCGCCGCCCACCATCACCGACAGCGTGCCTTCAATCGCTTTCGGCTCGCCGCCGCTGACTGGCGCATCGAGCATTTTGATGCCTTTCGCCGCCAGCGCATCATGCACTTCGCGGCTGGCCAACGGCGCAATGGAACTCATGTCGATAACAATCAGGCCCGGCTTCGCGCCTTCGATGATGCCGTTAGCGCCGAGGCACACCTCTTTAACCTGTGGCGAGTTCGGTACCATGGTGATCAACACATCCACCTGTTCAGCCACCTCTTTTGGCGTCTTGGCTACGGTGGCGCCCAGCTCCACCAACTCTGCTTCGTTACTAACATTATGGTCGCGCACCACCAGCGAATAACCGGCTTTCACCAGGTTTTTACTCATCGGTTTGCCCATGATGCCGAGGCCGATAAATCCAATTTTCATTGCCTTTCCTCTCAGTCAGTTATTTTTTAAATTTGTCACACAGCGCCTGCGTGGCGTTACGGAACACACCCAGATCGCTGCCTACCGCCACAAAGCTGGCGCCCCACTCCAGATAGCGGCGCGCATCGGCTTCCACCGGCGCCAGAATGCCACTCGGTTTCCCCGCTGCTTTGGCGCGTTCGAAGACGTGTTTAATCACTTTCAATACTTCGGGATGCGCAGGCTGGCCCAGATAGCCGAGCGCGGCCGAGAGATCGCCCGGCCCAACGAAGATGCCATCGACCCCCTCCACCGCGGCGATAGCATCGATGTTGTCCACCGCCTGTTGCGTTTCGATCTGCACCAGCACCGTGATGTTGTCGTTAATGGTGCTGTTGTAATCCGGCAGCGTGCCGTACATGTTGCTGCGATGCGAAACCGACACACCGCGAATGCCCGCCGGTGGATAGCGAGTTGATGCCACCGCGCGAATCGCCTCTTCCTCGGTTTCCACAAACGGCACCAGGAAGTTGTAGAAGCCGATATCCAGCAAGCGCTTAATGATGATCGGTTCGTTGCACGGCGGACGCACCACCGGCGCGCTGTGGCTGCCCTTCAGTGCCATCAGTTGCGGCACAAAGGTGGTGATGTCATTCGGCGCGTGTTCGCCATCCAGCACCAGCCAGTCAAAGCCCGCCAGGCCCAGCACTTCAGTGGTAAGGGGATTAGCCAGCGCGCACCAGCTGCCAATCAGGGTTTCTCCTGCCAGCAAACGGCGACGAAAAGGGTTCGGCCAGGCATTGCTCATTGTCTTCACTCCTGTCGGTTACAGCAGGCTCCCGCGCGGGGAGCCGGAAAAGTTAGCGCACCAGGCACGGACGCTTGTTATCAAAGGTCCAGTTCGGTACGAGGAACTGCATGGCTTGCGCATCATCGCGCGCGCCCAAACCGTGTTTCTGATACAGCGCGTTGGCCTGCATCACCTGATCCATATCCAGCTCGACGCCGAGACCCGGTTTTTGCGGCACCTGCACCATGCCGCCTTTAATCTGTAGCGGCTCTTTAGTCAGGCGCTGATTGCCTTCCTGCCAAATCCAATGCGTATCGATGGCGGTAATCGCACCCGGTGCGGCGGCGGCAACGTGGGTAAACATCGCCAGTGAAATGTCGAAGTGGTTGTTAGAGTGCGAGCCCCACGTCAGGCCGAAGTCGTGACACATCTGCGCCACGCGTACCGAACCCTGCATCGTCCAGAAGTGCGGATCGGCCAGCGGGATATCGACCGACTGCAGCGACAGCGTGTGGCCCATTTGACGCCAGTCGGTGGCGATCATGTTGGTGGCGGTCGGCATGCCGGTGGCGCGGCGGAATTCCGCCATCACTTCGCGACCGGAATAGCCCTGCTCAGCACCGCACGGATCTTCCGCATAGGCCAGCACACCTTTCAGCTGCTTACCGAGCAGAATCGCCTCGTTGAGCGACCAGGCGCCGTTAGGATCAAGCGTCACACGCGCCTGCGGGAAGCGCTTCGCCAGCGCCGTCACCGCTTCGGCCTCTTCGCCACCGCGCAGCACGCCGCCTTTCAGTTTGAAATCGTTAAAGCCATATTTTTCATAGGCCGCTTCCGCCAGGCGCACCACCGTATCCGGTGTCAGCGCTTCTTCGTGGCGCAGGCGATACCAATCACATTTGTCATTTTCCTGGCTCTGATACGGCAGCGACGTTTTCTTGCGATCGCCGACATAGAACAGATAGCCGAGCATTTCTACCCGGTCGCGCTGCTGACCATCGCCGAGCAACGAGGCGACGTTCACGCCTAAATGCTGTCCCAGCAGATCGAGCAGCGCCGCTTCGATGCCAGTAACCACGTGAATGGTGGTACGCAAATCAAAGGTTTGGTTGCCGCGTCCGCTGGAATCGCGGTCGGCAAAGGTGCTGCGCACCAGGTTGAGGATGTTCTTGTATTCGCCAACGGTTTTCTGCACCACCAGCGCCGCCGCATCCTCCAGCGTCTGACGAATCTTTTCGCCGCCCGGAATCTCACCGACGCCGGTGTGTCCGGCATTGTCTTTAATGATGACGATGTTGCGGGTAAAGAACGGCGAATGCGCGCCACTCAGGTTAAGCAACATGCTGTCGTGACCGGCCACCGGAATGACCTGCAGCGATGTTATTTTCGGTGTCTGACTCATTTCCTGCTCCTTAAACTTAGCCGCGACCAAAGGCTGGACGCTTGCGATCGAATGACCAATTGGGAACCAGATACTGCATCGCGGTGGCGTCGTTACGTGCGCCCGCTGGCAGTGATTTGTACAACGCGTTGGCCTGATGCAGGCGATCCCAATCCAGCTCGACGCCGAGGCCCGGCTTATCCGGCACGGCGATTTTGCCGTTGCGGATCTGCAGCGGCTCTTTGGTCAGGCGCTGATCGCCCTCCTGCCAAATCCAGTGCGTATCAATCGCGGTGGGTTTACCCGGCGCAGCGGCGCCAACGTGGGTGAACATCGCCAGTGAAATATCGAAGTGGTTATTGGAGTGACAGCCCCACGTCAGCCCCCAGTCATCACACAGCTGCGCCACGCGCACTGCACCGCTCAGCGTCCAGAAGTGCGGATCGGCCAGCGGGATGTCGACGGCATTGAGCATCACCGCGTGGTTCATCTCGCGCCAGTTGGTGGCGATCATGTTGGTGGCGACCGGCAACCCCGTCGCACGGCGGAATTCGGCCATGACTTCGCGGCCGGAATAGCCCTGCTCGGCACCGCACGGATCTTCGGCGTAGGTCAGCACATCGCCCATGCCTTTACACAAGCGAATGGCTTCATCCAGCGTCCAGGCACCGTTGGGATCGACGGTGATGCGCGCATCGGGGAAGCGTTTTTTTAGCGCCGCCGCCGACTCAATCTCCTGCTCGCCCGGCAGCACGCCGCCTTTGAGTTTGAAATCTTTGAAGCCATATTTGTCCTGCGCCGCTTCCGCCAGACGCACCACAGATTCCGGCGTCAGCGCCTCCTGATGACGCAAGTGATACCAGTCGTGGCTGGCATTTTCGCCAGTCAGATACGGCAAATCGGTTTTGCGACGATCGCCGAGATAGAACAGATAGCCGAGCACCGTGACCTCATCGCGCTGCTGGCCCGGACCGAGCAGTTCCGCCACCGGCACGCCGAGACATTGGCCGAGTAAATCCAGTAGCGCCGCTTCCAGCGCGGCCACCGCATTGACGCGCAGCTCGAAGGTCCACGCGCCCTTGCCGAAGGTATCGAAATCCGCCGACTGATTGCCTTTGTGCACCTGCTGCACCAGACGATTCATGCGGGCAACCTGCTGACCTTTTACCTGCGGAATCGCCTCAACCAGCGTTTGGTAGATGGTTTCACCGCCCGGCGCTTCACCGACGCCGGTGTGTCCCGCGCTATCCGTGAGCACCACGATATTGCGGGTGAAGCAGGCGCTGTGCGCGCCACCGATGTTGAGCAGCATACTGTCGTAACCGGCAACCGGAATCACCTGCATATCGGTGATGACCGGCGTGCTTTGCGTAGTCATATTCCGTCCTTATGGCCTGGTTTTCAGTTCAACGCGTTTGATATCGCCAGCAATCACCAGGAAACTAAATGCGGCGACAAAGGCATGGATACCGACATAAATCAGCGCGCCCTCGAAGGATCCGCTGGTGGCGATGATGTAACCGATGGCAATTGGCGTGACGATGCCGGAGAAGTTACCGAACATGTTGAACAAGCCACCGCTCAAACCGCTGATCTCTTTCGGTGCGGTATCTGCCATCACCGCCCAACCCAGCGCACCAATGCCTTTGCCGAAGAATGCCAGCGCCATAAAGAACACCACCACCCATTCCGTGTCGGTGTAGTTACACATCACCATCGAGATGGAGAGCAGCATACCGAGCACAATGGGCGTTTTACGCGCGATGTTCAGCGAACCGGTTTTACGCATCAGGTAATCAGAAATCACGCCGCCCAATACGCCGCCGAGGAAGCCACACACCGCAGGAATCGAAGCAATAAAGCCGGCCTTCAGAATCGACATGCCGCGCGCCTGCACCAGATACACCGGGAACCAGGTAATAAAGAAGTAGGTTAAGGCGTTGACGCAGTATTGGCCGAGATAGATGCCCAGCATCATGCGTGAGGTCAGCAGCTGTTTGATCTGGAACCACTTCTCGCTCCAGCTCACTTTGCGGTCATCCTTTTTGACGTCCATGTTGATCAGTGCGCCGCCCTGCTCCATGTACTCCAGCTCGGCTTTGTTGACGCCCGGATGATCGGTGGGATCGTGGATCACTTTCAGCCAGATAAAGCTGAGGATGATGCCCAATCCGCCCATGAACCAGAACACGTGCGCCCAGCCCACTTCGGAGACCAGCCAACCCATGATCGGCGCGAAGATTACCGTGGCGAAGTATTGCGCCGAGTTAAAGATTGCGACGGCGGTGCCGCGCTCCTGTGCCGGGAACCAGGCCGCAACAATGCGGCTATTGCCGGGGAAGGATGGCGCTTCAGCCAGGCCGACCAGGAAGCGCAACAGGAACAGCGAAATGATAATGCCAAAACCGCTGAACAGATCGACGAAGCCTTGCAGCAAGGTAAACAGCGACCAGAGGAAGATGCTCCAGAAGTAGACGCGTTTTGAGCCGAAGCGGTCGAGCAGCCAGCCGCCCGGAATCTGCCCAATCACGTACGCCCAGGAAAAGGCGGAGAAGATATAGCCAAGGCCGACCGAATCAAGGCCGATCTCTTTGGACATCGCCGAACCGGCAATCGAAATGGTTGCGCGGTCACCGTAGTTGAACGAGGTGACGATAAATAACATCACCACAATCCAGTAACGGGCATTAGTGCGCTTTTGCACTGCTTCCGCTGTCTGGCTGAAACTATTCATGATGCACTCCTGAAATATAGCTAACGCTACATCCACTCTGACTGCATACACATCGCGTTGGGTATCAGAATGAAGTCGGGTTAAACACGGCGATTTTTATATTTGGCAATACGATGATGCGTCGTGACGAATAACCTAACGTTGAAGAACGAGAATCAGTATAGGAACAGCCTGGCGGCGAAACACTGGAAGAACGCATGAGGATTAGGGTTGAAAGAGAATGATTTTATGGCATCTGCACATAACGCTGCGGCGTGGCTCACGGAACGCTTTTTTGCTCCCTGATTTTGCCTGGTTAACGTACAGGATAACGGCAGTTTGTGAGTCCCTTCACTTGTGTTTGGATAAACGAACCAAATTCCCCTGATAAATCTCCTTAAAGCCAGTCAGTTGCACAATGCATACGGCAAATACCCCTGCATATACTGAGGCTGGCAAAAAACGATGACGTGATGGACGTATTTTAAACCGCGCTGCTACGTACGGTGCGACGAACTGGAAGGTGAGCAATGAACCGTCCTCTGACAGAAAAACCGCTCTATATCAAAGTGCACGATGCCGATAACGTGGCGATCGTGGTCAACAATCAGGGATTACCGTCTGGCACCCGGTTCGACGACGGACTGCAACTGACTGAGCATGTGCCGCAGGGACATAAAGTCGCGCTAAGCGATATCCCGCAAGCAGGCGCGATCCTGCGCTACGGTGAAGTGATTGGCTACGCGCTGCACCCCATCCCACAAGGTAGCTGGATTGAAGAATCACTGGTAGCGCTGCCCGAAGCGCCGCCACTCAACAGTTTGCCGTTGGCAAACAATGTGCCGCCCGCGCTGCCGCCGCTGGAAGGTTATACCTTCGAAGGCTATCGCAACGCAGATGGCAGCGTGGGCACGCGCAACCTGCTCGGCATCACCACCAGCGTTCACTGCGTGGCGGGCGTGGTGGATTATGTAGTGCAGATCATTGAGCGTGATTTGCTGCCGCGTTATCCCAATGTCGATGGCGTGGTGGCGCTGAATCATCTGTACGGTTGCGGCGTGGCAATCAATGCGCCCGCCGCGGTGGTGCCGATTCGCACCATTCATAACCTGGCGCTGAATCCCAATTTTGGTGGCGAAGTGATGATCGTCAGCCTCGGCTGCGAGAAGTTACAGCCCGAACGTCTGCTGACCGGCACACCGGATGTGCAGGCCATTTCGCTGGATGACAACGACATTGTGCGATTGCAGGATGAGCGGCTGGTGGGCTTCGGCGCGATGGTGGATGAAATCCTGCAGGTCGCCGAACGCCATTTGAAAAAGCTTAATCAACGTCAGCGCGAAACCTGTCCAGCATCGGAATTGGTGATCGGCACGCAGTGCGGCGGCAGCGACGCTTTCTCGGGTGTAACGGCGAACCCCGCCGTGGGATTTGCTTCTGATTTACTGGTGCGCTGCGGTGCGACGGTGATGTTCTCGGAAGTGACCGAAGTGCGGGATGCTATCCATCTGCTGACGCCGCGCGTGGTGGATGAAGCGGTCGGCAAACGGCTGCTGGAAGAGATGGCGTGGTATGACGATTATCTTAGCCAGGGCCAAACCGATCGCAGCGCCAATCCCTCGCCGGGCAACAAAAAAGGCGGGCTGGCGAATGTGGTGGAGAAAGCGCTGGGTTCGATTGCCAAGTCAGGTCGCAGCCCGATTGTTGAAGTGTTATCGCCAGGACAGCGCCCCACCAAACGCGGGCTGATTTATGCGGCCACACCAGCCAGCGATTTCGTGTGTGGCACGCAGCAGATGGCATCAGGCATTACCTTGCAGGTGTTCACTACCGGGCGCGGCACGCCTTATGGTTTGGCCGCCATTCCGGTAATCAAGATGGCAACGCGCAATGCGCTGGCCGAACGCTGGCATGATTTGATGGATATTAATGCCGGAACTATTGCAACGGGCGAAGAGAGTATTGAACAGGTCGGTTGGCGACTGTTTGAGTTGATTCTGGAGATTGCCAGCGGGCGCAAGCAGACGTGGTCGGATCGTTGGGGGATTCGTAATCAGCTGGCGGTGTTTAATCCGGCGCCGGTAACGTGATGGTTATTGCCCTCACCCGGGCCCTCTCCCACTTCGCGATAGAGGGAACAAACCGTGCGGGCTGCACCCTCTAAATATTCCCTCTCCCGCAGGCGGGAGAGGGTTAGAGTGAGGGAAAAGTCCTTACAGCAACTTACTCCAGCTCTCCACCCACGGTGAGGTCACTGATTCGGGCTCCGGATCTTCCGTCGCATCCACCAACAGCACCTCGCCGATGCGCTGCGCGCTCTGCTCCTGCAAGGTGGCATCAAAGGTTTTAGCTGCACCGCAGAAATTGTCATAGCTGCTGTCACCCAAGCCAATCACGCCATAACGCAATTCTGGTTGATAACCCAGCTGATCACGCACTGCAACATACAGGCGGGCAATGTTATCCGGGAAGTCGCCCTGACCGGTGGTTGAGGTGACAATCAGCACCACATCCTGGCTGTATGCCTGCCAATCCGCCATCGACGGATCTTCAAACACCTTCACGTCGTGGCCCTGCTCTTCCAGCACCGTCTGTGCTTCTTCAGCTACCAGCAGCGCATTGCCGTAAACCGTACCTGTAAAAATGCCAATCTTTGCCATCTTGCCGCTCCTTTATTCTGTCGGCTTATCCTGGACTGCATCCATGGCAAACTCAACCCTGGGAACTTCAGGGATCTGGTCCTGCCAGCCAAACTGCTCAAGCATCTGCTGCCAGACGCGATCCAACCCGGCGCGAATCACTATGGGCTCGCCGGTAACGGGATGGGTAAAGCTGAGTGCGCTGGCGTGCAGCATCAGGCGATTGAGGCCAAAATGTGCCGCCGCACCGCGATTCTGACGCAGATCGCCGTGCGCGCTGTCGCCAATAATCGGATGACGCAGATGCACCATGTGGCGACGCAGCTGATGTTTACGCCCGGTGTGCGGCGCCATCTCCACCAGCGTATAGCGCGCGGTGTTATAGCGGCTGATGGCGACCGGCATCTCAACGTGTGCCAGCGCCTGGTAATCCGTTACCGCCGGTTGGGCAACAGGTTCCTGGGTGGCAAATTTGTCGGCAATCTTATCCAGCTCTTCCACCAGCGGATAATCCAGCGTCGCGCCGCCTTCCAGCCAGCCGCGCAGCACCGCATGATAGGTTTTCTGCATCTGATGCTGTTCAA
The DNA here is from genome assembly GCF_042666835.1 of Pantoea sp. GCM10028869. NCBI lineage: Bacteria > Pseudomonadati > Pseudomonadota > Gammaproteobacteria > Enterobacterales > Erwiniaceae > Pantoea > Pantoea sp. GCM10028869. Next base: position 10,340 of record NZ_JBHTGO010000009.1, read on the forward strand.
ACTGCTGCGCCAGTAAATGGGCGACTTCACTCGATAAGGCCATCAGCAACACGCCGGACGTTGGGCGATCGAGGCGGTGCACAGTAAACACATGCTGGCCAATCTGATCGCGCACCGTTTGCATCACCACCACTTTTTCATTGCGATCGAGCCAGCTGCGATGCACCAGCCAACCGGCCGGCTTATTCACCGCGACCAGCCACGCATCTTGATAAAGGATTTCGAGCATCAGGCGGAAGGTTCCTGGAACAGCGCATCAAACTTGCTGAGCGTCAGCAATAGCACCGCATAGCCCGGCGTGTCGGCTGGCAATGCGACTTCATAATAGGGAGCGATGGCAAAATTCTGCGGCAACGGCGCGCCGCTTTCGAGCAGCGCATAAAAACGTGGCATGAATACCCATTGCAGCCATTGCAGCGGCTCCATGGTATCAAGACAGAAAGGTTCGGTACTGGCGAAGGCGCCCGCCTCGGGGGATTGTGACTGCCAATGGCCGTGTTCACGCATCACCGCTTCGACCTGCTGCAGGCGCTGAAAAATCATTTGCGACGACATGCGCCACCTCCAGAGAAAAATTGGGCGGCAAGCATACCATCAGTCACGCCCGGCGTAAAAATGGCATAAAAAAAGGGAGCACTGTGATTACAGTGCTCCCGGTTTTCGTTTGCAGCATTCCAGCTACTGCTGTGCTCCCTGCTCATCCATGACAACTTTTCCTGCGCTTTCCGTCGCTTGTCATCATGACATTGGTCCTTAGCATCCTGGCCCGCCACGTTCCGCGTGGCTCTCATTCTCCGTCCTGGAGGTGTCCTTTATACTCAATCCTGAGTGTCCTGCTTCGTCCTGAAGCCTTCCTTGTGCCGTAAACTCCGTTACGTTCCCGCCTCATGGCTGACATTCTCCTGAACGTCTCTTAATCTCCAGCATCCTGCCAGTGGTGACTATTCTCCCAGAAACCATCGCAATAACAAGCCAGTAAGAAGCGTTAATGGATTAAGTCCTGTCTTAATTTTCAGATTGATGCCATAAGTTCATGATTCACAATATTTTTACATTTAGCGCTTCCGCAAGTCTGCGCAATGATCTAGCGATCTCTCACACGTAACGTGAGAGATCTCTCACAAAGCGCAGCCTAAAAATCTGCAAATGACTGAGTAACCGGTTGTAAAGCATTAAGAAACTTCTCAACCGATGTTGCCAGGACTTCACGCTTTTTAGTGCCAGGCTCCTCAATAATGACCTCGCCGGTAAGATTGCACAGCGCAATCACATCATTCTCTGAGTCGGTGGTGGCAATAAACAGCGTTGGCGCTTGTCTTAAGCGGCGCTTCATAACCAAGTGACCAATCAGGTTTTCCTGCAGGCGAGTGAAATCCGCTTCACTCCATACCTGCAGCAGGGTAATGGGCTGCTGTTCAAAGGTTGCCGTCATATCACCTGCAAACTGGCTGGTGTAAAACGCACTGATTTCTGGTTGCAGTTGCAGATCCAACGCACGCTCTACCGCTTCAAGCGTGGCCGGTAACGTAAACGGCTGCGGCTGCCACAACACGCGGTCATCCAGCGTGCTGATGATGCAGTCGGAGGGAACGCCAAGCAGATCGGCGCTGGCGGGAAAATGTCCGGTTTGTTGCTGCCAATGTTCCACGTAGCGGGCGGTAAACTCACGCAGAGCATCTACGGTTTGCTGCATCATTCATATTCTCGCAGGTGTTAGGTTACACTTAACCACTTTGATGAAATTTAGTGGTAACCGTTATGTCTTCTGAAAACCGGGATCAGGCATTAAGCGGCCTGACCTTAGGTAAGCCCACGGCTTATGTTGATCGCTACGATAACACGCTGCTGCAATCCGTGCCGCGCAGCCTTAACCGTGAGCCGCTGGGGCTGTATCCCGATAATCTGCCGTTTACTGGCGCAGATATCTGGACGCTCTACGAACTCTCCTGGCTCAACAGCAAAGGCGTTCCGCAGGTCGCAGTGGGCGAAGTGGTACTGCGCGCCGATAGCCAAAACCTGATCGAGTCGAAGAGTTTCAAGCTCTATCTTAACAGTTTTAATCAGAGCGTTTTCGCCGACTGGGGCGAAGTGCGTCAGACGCTGGAGCGCGATCTCAGCGCCTGCGCGAAGGGTCAGGTCAGCGTGGCGCTGTTTCGTCTCAGCGAAGTGGAAGGCCAGCCGATCGGCCACTTCAGTGGCGAAGTGATTGATGAACAGGATATCGAAATCCACGATTACGCCTTCAATGCAGATTATCTGGCGCAGGCTGCAGGCCGTGAAATTGTTGAAGAAACGCTGGTTAGCCATCTGCTGAAATCGAACTGCTTAATTACCAATCAGCCCGATTGGGGCTCGGTGATGATTCGCTACAAAGGCCCGCGTATTAACCGTGAAGCGCTGCTGCGTTATCTCATCTCATTCCGTCAGCATAATGAGTTTCATGAGCAGTGCGTTGAGCGCATTTTCAACGACGTTCAGCGCTTTTGTCAGCCAGAAGCCCTGAGCGTTTATGCACGCTACACCAGACGCGGGGGTCTGGATATCAATCCGTGGCGCAGTAACGTGCCCTTCTCTCCGGGATTTTCCCGCCTGGTTCGCCAGTAATAGTTTGCGAGACGCCTCGCAGGCCGCTGCACGGATGCGCGGTTCCCCTTGAGCATTCACAGCGGACAACGTTACTCTGTTGAAGGCGCGATCGAAGCATGCGCGACCAGGGATTTTCGTCGCTGCGTTAATAAGTTAAGCGCAGCGTCATCAGCCACGCATTTGCGTGTAAAGGAGTTCTCTTGATTACACATATCAGCCCGCTTGGCTCGATGGATCTGCTATCCCAGCTTGAAGTCGACATGCTGAAGCGCACCGCTAGCAGCGACCTTTATCAGCTGTTTCGTAACTGTTCTCTTGCGGTACTCAACTCCGGTAGCCAGACCGACAGCAGCCAGGAATTGCTTTCGCGTTTTGAAAACTTCGACATCAACGTGTTGCGCCGTGAGCGCGGTGTGAAACTGGAGCTGATTAACCCGCCGGAAGAGGCATTTGTTGATGGCCGGATTATTCGTTCGCTGCAGGCAAACTTGTTTGCCGTGCTGCGCGACATTCTGTTTGTAAACGGACAACTGGCGGCAACAGAACGCTACCAGAACGAGGAGCCGGAAGACTCTGCGCATATCACCAATCAGGTGTTTTCGATTCTGCGTAACGCGCGTGCACTGCACATCGGCGAATATCCGAATACCGTAGTGTGTTGGGGCGGCCACTCAATCAATGCGGTGGAATACCAATATTGCCGCAACGTCGGCACGCAAATGGGCCTGCGCGAACTCAACATCTGTACCGGTTGCGGACCTGGCGTCATGGAAGCACCGATGAAAGGTGCGGCGGTAGGACATGCGCAGCAGCGTTATCATGACAGCCGTTTTATCGGCCTGACTGAGCCCTCAATCATTGCCGCCGAACCACCGAATCCGCTGGTCAATGAGCTGATCATCATGCCGGATATCGAAAAACGCCTTGAAGCCTTTGTGCGTATCGCCCACGGTATCGTGATCTTCCCTGGCGGCGTGGGCACAGCCGAAGAGCTGCTGTATTTGTTGGGTATTTTAATGAATCCGCACAACAGCGATCAGGTATTGCCGCTGATTCTGACCGGACCCAAAGAGAGCGCCGACTACTTCCGCGTGCTGGATGATTTCATCGTTAATACGCTGGGCGAAGCCGCACGCAAGCACTACAAAATTATCATTGATGATGCCGCTGAAGTGGCGCGTCTGATGAAGAAAGCCATGCCGCAGGTGAAAGAGTATCGCCGCGAAACCGGCGATGCCTACAGCTTCAACTGGTCGATTCGTATCGCACCCGAATTGCAAGTGCCCTTCCTGCCGACGCACGAGAATATGGCAAACCTGAAGCTGTTCCCGGATCAGCCCGCCGAGCTGCTGGCAGCCGATCTGCGTCGCGCCTTCTCCGGCATTGTGGCGGGTAACGTCAAAGAGATCGGAATTCGTGAAATTCGCGAGAAAGGCCCGTACAAACTGCACGGCGATGCCAATCTCATGCACCGCATGGACGAACTGTTGCAAGGTTTTGTCGCACAGCAGCGCATGAAGCTGCCGGGCAGCGCCTACACGCCTTGCTACGAAATCATCAAATAACTCATCAGGAAGGCAGCCTGCGGGCTGCCGCTATCGCTATGTCGCTTCATCTTCTTATCATTGATGCACTCAATCTGATTCGCCGTCTGCACGCTGTTCAGGGTTCGCCATGCCGCGACAGCTGCGTTGCCGCCTTGCATCAGTTATTGGGACATACACAACCCACGCACGTGGTGGCGGTGTTTGATAGCCATGAGCGTCAGCCCGGTTGGCGCCATCAGCTATTACCGGATTACAAAGCGGGTCGCCCGCCGATGCCGGAGGATTTGCATCTGGAGATGCCCGCGCTGCAGGACGCCTTCCGCGCAGCAGGCGTTAACTGCTGGGTGGCTGATTTAGACGAAGCCGACGATCTCGCCGCCACGCTGGCGGTGAAAATGGCGGACGCTGGTCATCAAGCAACGATTGTTTCTACCGATAAAGGTTATTGCCAGCTGCTGGCACCTAACATTCGTATTCGCGACTATTTCCAGAAGCGCTGGCTGGATGTGCCTTTTATCGAGCAAGAGTTTGGCGTAACGCCCGCGCAGTTGCCCGACTATTGGGGATTGTGTGGTATCAGCAGCAGCAAAATTCCCGGCGTGCCCGGCATTGGCCCGAAAAGCGCCCGCGAGTTGTTGATGCAGTTTGGATCGCTGGATGCGATCTATCAGCAATGGGATCAGGTACCGAGCAAATGGCAGGGAAAATTGCAGGAACAGCGGGAAATGGCAGAAATTTGCCGCAAAGTATCGACGTTAAAACGTGATTTGGTACTGCAAGGCAATCTCAATACATTGAGATTTCAAACGAAACAGCCGTCGCCATAAATAGCGACTGTGTAAAACAGTTATCCTGCGAAATAATTTGTGCTACAGCAAGGCGGCAAGTGCGCGAGTCCCCGGGAGCATACATCAGTATGTGACCGGGGCGAGCAAACGCAGCCAACGCCGCTGTAGTGCAAAGTATGAAGCAGGACCGCTGTAGCGCAAAGTATGAAGCAGGATTAGCGCTCGTCGCGACGGCCGCCCACCGCTGCCCACAACCGGCGTACGTGAACGGTGACTTCTTCGCGGTCGTGATAAAGCTGGCGCGCCTGAATCTGGGCATTAATACCCTGCGCTTTCAACGCGTCATCAATCATCGTCAGGTTCTGTGTCACTTCTTCGTAGCGCTTTTTCATTGGCAGCTTGAGGTTGAATATCGCCTCGCGGCACCAGCCATTCACCAGCCATTCGGTCATCAGGCTTGCGACGCGCACCGGTTTTTCCACCATGTCGCACACCAGCCAGCTGATATTGGTACGCGGCGGACGGAATTTAAAACCATCTTCGCGGCAGTGCGTCACCTGTCCGGTGTCCATCAGGCTTGGCGCCATCGGGCCGTTATCTACCGCAAAAACCCACATGCTGCGTTTCACCAGTTGATAGGTCCAGCCGCCGGGGCAAGCGCCGAGATCGACGGCGTACATGCCGCTGGCTAAACGCTCATCCCACTCATCCGCAGGCACAAACACGTGAAACGCCTCTTCCAGCTTGAGCGTAGAACGGCTCGGCGCATCGGAGGGGAATTTCAGGCGCGGAATCCCCATGTAGAATGGCGAGTTGTTTTCCGGCAGCGAATAGCCGACGTAACAGGTGCCCGGCGCAATAAAGAACACGTGCACTACCGGACGCTTAGCCGTTTCGTAATTAAGCAGGATTTTGCTTTCACGCAGGCTGGCACGCAGCGGCACGGTTAATTTACGGCAGAACTTGGTGAGCTCTTTCGCTTCATTGGTATCCGGCACTTCAACCCGCAGTTCACCGCCCTTCTCCACCACACCGGTCAGCATGCCGACAATCGGCGTGATGCGGTCTTCTGGTGGCAGATCGCGCAGTAGCTCTCCCACCACCAGCATCTGCCGCGCAAAAATCAGTTCGGCAAACGGCAGCGTTTGGATCAGCTTTTCAGCATCTTGCTGCTGATAGCACTCATACAGCACGTAACCTGAGTCATCTTTGACGCGCGGGAAGCCGTAAATCTCGCGCTCAGCCGCTTTCGCGCTGATTTCTGCCGCGCACTCTTTCTCAAATCCTGGACGGCAATAGAGTAAAACTTTATTCATGGCGATCTGCCTTTCGTTTCAGACGCAGTGCGCCAATCAACATCAAGAACCAGCCAATAAGGAAGCATAAGCCTCCCACCGGCGTAACAAAAACCCAAAACTTCATGTGCGACAGCGCCAGACAATAGAGGCTGCCACTGAACAACACGATACCGAGCGCCATCGCGGCGCTACTCCAGTAAAACCAGATATTGGCACGACGCAGCATAGCGGCACCCAGGCCAATCACCGCCAGCGTGTGATACGCCTGATATTCAAGCCCGGTATGTATCCACGCCATTTCGGCTGGGCCGAGCGATTTGCTCAGCACATGCGCGCCGAAAGCACCAAACGCCACCAGCATAAATCCGCTAATGGCAGCAAAAACAAACATGGCACGACTGGACATCAAACAATCCTCAAGGTAATGCGCACATCATTGTGCAGCCAGCAACGCATTAGTGATCGTAGCGAAAACGGAATTTTTCTTGTTCATTGGCCGCTTTTTCCAGGATCCACTGACGAAAGGCGGCTATTTTACCCAGTTCTGCCTGGCTGTCATGACAAACCAGATAAAAAGCATTTTTACTGACCAACACGTCGTTAAAAGGACATACCAGACGACCGGCTTCAATTTCACTCTGCGCCATCACATTATTCGCCAGCGCCACGCCCTGACCATGAATCGCCGCCTGCAACACCATGGCGCTGTGGCTGAAGATCGGGCCCTGTTGCACATTAATATGCTGCACGCCCAGCTGACGCGTATAGGATTGCCAGTCACGGCGCGATGCATCATGCAGCAGCGTGCAGTGCGCCAAATCGGCCGGCGATTTGAGAGGATGATCACCCGTCAGCAACATCGGTGAGCAGACTGGCAGCAAATATTCGGCATACAATTTCTCAACCCGCAGGCCTGGCCAATTGCCACGACCGTAGAAAATCGCCACGTCGACATCGTCCGCCAATTTCTCCTCATCACGGTCCACCGCCTGGATACGCACGTCGATGCCCGGATAAGCCATATTAAAGCTGGAAAGGCGAGGAACCAGCCACTGAATGGCGAAACTCGGCAGCAAACTGACGGTCAGCGCACCTTTAGCGCTGCGCGCCTGTAATTTACGCGTCGCATCGTTTAGTGCGGAGAAAATCTCCTTAATATCTAAATAGTAGCTTTGACCTTCTTCTGTCAGTAAAAGCGAACGATTCCTCCGGCGAAACAGCTTTAGACCGAGGAAATCTTCCAGAGATTTGATCTGATGGCTGACAGCAGCCTGGGTAACAAACAGCTCTTCAGCGGCTTTGGTGAAGCTCAAATGACGGGCAGCAGCATCGAAGACGCGTAAGGCATTAAGCGGCGGAAGGCGTTTAGACATGGTTTTCCGTATCCGGATTGACAAGGTAATACTTCAACTTATACAAAGTCGCTAGGTATTAGTTTTTTTAATCCGAGACATTATAATTTGTCCGTTGAGGAAGCTCCAGCAAATACCTATAGTTGCCGCACTTCCTGAGCCGGAACGAAAAGATTTCTGGAAACGTGCGAGAGATCGCAGACTTTTGGAGAGCTTTTGGCTTGTGGTCGTGATGTTGTGTTTGCATTTTGATCTGACGCTTGCAGATCAAGTTTTTAATTCCTGTAGATTTACCCTGTCTGTCCATAGTGATTTTAAATAGCACCGCAAATTGCGGTGCTTTTTTTTTGCCTTACTGCCCCATCTCCACCATCTCTTTGACGTCAGAGCGGTTAATCTGCTGCTTGTTGCCATTGGCATCCTGATAGCTGATCATACCGGTTTCGTCATCAACTTTAGGTTTGCCATCGGCGACGATGGTGCGACCATCGTTAGTGTGCATTACGTAATTGCTGGAACATGCGGACAGGGTAAAGGCCAGAGTACACACGGCCAGCACTGCGGTGAGTTTATTCATCTTCTATCTCCTTGCAGATTGATTGCATTAAACCACCCGCATGCGCTCACCAAAGGTAGCGCCAGTGAAATCGACTATGAATAGCGACGCGTTATGCGGGTTTCGGTTCAAACCTTGCAATAATTAGCATAACGCGCTTTTCCAGCTTTGCCAGGCAACGGGCCAGCTTTCAGCCTGGTCCTAACATGATTAACAGTGGGCTGAGTATGACCATTTTTTCTCCCGGCGCCTTCCGCCAGCAGTTCCCCGCGCTGAGCGATGCCGGAATCTACCTCGATAGCGCGGCTACTGCGCTCAAGCCGCAGGCGGTGATCGACGCAACCGCACAGTTCTACAGCCTCAGCGCTGGCACCGTGCATCGCAGCCAGTTCGCTGCCGCTCGCGCATTAACGGAAAAATACGAACAGGCGCGCGGATTAGTGGCGCGCTGGCTCAATGCTGCGGACGATCGGCAGATTGTCTGGACGCGCGGCACCACCGAAGCGATCAATCTGGTGGCGAACAGTTGGCTGGCTCCGCGATTGCAGGCTGGCGATGAAATCGTGGTTAGCGAAGCCGAACATCACGCCAATCTGGTGCCGTGGCTGATGGTGGCAAAAGCGGCGGGCGCGAAAGTGGTGAAATGGCCGTTGGGCGACGATCGTTTGCCGGATATCACGCTGTTACCAGCACTGCTCAATTCACGTACCCGATTGCTGGCCGTTGGTCAGATGTCGAACGTCACCGGCGGCTGTCCGGATCTGGCGCAGGCGATCCGTTTAGCCCATGACGTCGGTGCCAAAGTGATGGTCGATGGCGCACAAGGTGTGGTGCATTGTCCGCCGGATGTACAGGCGCAGGATATTGATTTCTATGCTTTTTCCGGCCATAAGCTTTATGGCCCAATGGGCATTGGCGTGCTGTATGGCAAAGCGGAACTGCTGGAAGCGATGGATCCATGGCAAGGCGGCGGCAAAATGCTGACGCAGGTCGATTTTAACAGTTTCACACCGCAGCCGGTGCCGTGGCGTTTTGAAGCCGGAACGCCTAACGTTGCCGGCGTGGTGGGGTTGAGTGCCGCGCTGCAGTGGCTGGCGCAACATGATGGCAAAAAGGCCGAAATGTGGAGCCAGCAACTGGCGAGCCTCGCCGAAGAGCAACTGAGCGAGATCCCCGGTTTTCGCAGCTTCCGCTGTGGCAATGCCAGCCTGCTGGCGTTTGATATTGCCGGCATTCACCACAGCGATATCGTTACGCTGCTCGCCGAGCATGGCATCGCATTGCGCGCCGGGCAGCACTGTGCGCAGCCGCTGATGGCGGCGCTGGGCGTCACCGGCACGCTGCGTGTCTCGTTCGCCCCCTATAATAATTTGCAGGACGTGGATGCGCTGGTGCGCGCCATGCGCCATGCCGTAGACTTACTGAGTGAATAAGCCCATGACATCAACCCTGCTCGCCCCGCATCCGTTCGGCGATCTGATTACCGCCGCCAGCCTGACGGAAAAATTCACCCATTTTCATCAGTGGGAAGATCGCTATCGTCAACTGATCCAGCTCAGCCGCCAGCTGCCTGCGTTAGCGGAAGAGTTAAAGACGCCAGATATCGAACTCACGGGCTGTGAAAATCGCGTCTGGCTAAGCAGCCAGTTGCTGAACAACGGCACGCTGCACTTTTATGGTGACAGCGAAGGACGCATCGTGCGCGGATTGCTAGCGGTGTTACTGACGGCGGTGGAAGGCAAAACGCCAGCCGACTTGCTGCAGCAAGATCCGCTGGCGTTGTTTGATACGTTAGGTCTGCGCGCACAGCTCAGTGCGTCGCGCAGCAGCGGTTTACAGGCGCTGGCGGATGCGGTGCAACGCGCTGCCCGTCAGCACGCTCAGGCCGTTTGACGCGCTGCCTTCGCCAGAAACTTCTTCAATGCATGGGAAACCGCCACAAACCCGAACGTGGCGGTAACCATGGTCGCCGCGCCAAATCCGGCGGCACAATCCATGCGTTTCGGGCCTTCGGCGGTGGAGCGTGAAGTGCACACGCTGCCGTCCGGCTGCGGATACATCAGCGCTTCCGTCGAGAATACGCAGTCGATGCCGAGCTTGCCTTTACTGTTCTTCACCACGTTAAAATCCCCTTTCAATCTCTCACGCAGCTTGGCCGCCAGCGGATCCTGAATGGTTTTCGCCAGATCGCTCACCTGGATCTGCGTGGGATCGATCTGGCCGCCCGCGCCGCCGGTGGTTATCAGCGGGATCTTGTTGCGACGACACCAGGCGATCAACGCGGCTTTGGGGCGCACGCTGTCAATCGCATCAATCACGTAGTCAAAACCCGCCGATAACAGTTCAGCGGTATTTTCCGGCGTGATGAAATCATCGATGCAGATCACTTCGCATTCCGGATTGATGGCGCGCATACGTTCCGCCATCACTTCGGTTTTCGCCTGGCCCACTTTGCCCTGCAGCGCGTGAATCTGGCGGTTGGTATTGGTGATGCAGACATCGTCCATATCAATCAGGGTGATTTTACCTATGCCGGTGCGCGCTAAGGCTTCCGCCGCCCACGAACCCACGCCGCCAATACCGATCACGCAAAAGTGCGCGTCGGCAAAACGCTGCAGCGCGTCCTGGCCATAGAGACGCGCCGTGCCGCCAAAACGTTGTCGCCAGGCGTCGCTTACTACTGTCATAACCTAACCTTTCCGGGAAAACGGGACATTAATTAGAACCTAACAGCAGCGAACCGTTGTTGCCATTTTGTGGGTTGCTAAACAGCGGCTGACCGGTGCCCGGCGCGGCTTTCAGCACCCAGACGCGGCCATAATGGTTGTAGAAACCGGCCAGATGCGCCGCATCCGGGCCAACGCCCTGATAGATATCGAAGTGCTGGCCTTTAATCGCGCCACCCACGTCTAACGCCACCATTAGACGCATCTCATATTTGCCATTGAACTTGCCCTTCTCGTTCAGCTGCGGCACTTCGGCTAACAGCACGGTTCCGGCCGGAATCAATGAACGATCGGAGGCAACGGAAGCCTTGGCAATCAGCGGCACCGCGCTGGCACCGCGCACCGGCACATACTCTTCCGGTTTGAAGAAGACGAAGGATTGGTTAGTTTCAAGCACCGAACGCACTTCCTGTGGCGAATGCTCTTGCGCCCACTGACGAATCGCCTGCATCGACATATCTTCGCGCTTCACTTCACCGCGATCGATCAGCTCTTTGCCGATGCTGTGATAAGCCCAGCCATTTTTGCCGCCGTAACCAAAGAAGCGCAGTGGACGACCATCACCAAAATCAACGTAGCCGCTGCCCTGCACATCCATCATGAAGTTATCGATCAGCGAATTGCTATAGGCAATGATGTAGCGATCGTCGAGCCCACCATTATAGATAGAAGCACGGCTCGGCAGTTTCTGTCCACGCGGACGCGGTGGCATACGATAAATCGGATACTGGAACTCGCCCTGACGGGTATAACGCGCTTCCACAACCGGCGTGTAGTAACCGGTGAACTGCACATTGCCGTAATTGTCAGTGCCTTCCATCTGATAAGCATTCAAACCAAACTGGTTGAGCTGGCGCGTATCCGCGCCGGACAGCAGCCAGTTTTGCACTGCGCTGTAAGTACCGTTGTTGCGCCCGAACAGGCCGGATGAGGCGGTTTGAATCTGCACTACCTGATCGCTAAAGTCTTTGCCGTTCACCGGACGCCCTTTAGCATTCGGTTGGTTGACCAGCCCAAGCGGTTGCTCCAGCTTGCCATCGATATACTGTTGACCGCGGTCGGTCGGTTTGGAACTACAGCCTGCTAACAGCGCGATAAATGCGCCAGTAAGTGCATACTTCGCCCAATGTCCTTTCATAACCTTCTCTTTTTATCGATTGTTTGCCCGGCGACGATAGCAAAGGGGCAGAGAGAATGAAATCTGCCATCAGCGGTCACGCTCACATCTGTACAATAATCCACCCAATGGCGAGTTTATTCATCAACTGACTGTAAATTTGACGTTTTGTCTCAAAAAGGGGTTGCATCGCCGCGCGTCCAGAGTATAGTGCGCATCCACGGACGCGGGGTGGAGCAGCCTGGTAGCTCGTCGGGCTCATAACCCGAAGGTCGTCGGTTCAAATCCGGCCCCCGCAACCAATTCTTCTTAAATGAAGAGACAATGTGAAGTGTCGTGTAATGCGTCAGTCGGACGCGGGGTGGAGCAGCCTGGTAGCTCGTCGGGCTCATAACCCGAAGGTCGTCGGTTCAAATCCGGCCCCCGCAACCAATTGTCTTAAGAAGAATACAATGTGAAAAGTCGCTTAATGCGACAGACGGACGCGGGGTGGAGCAGCCTGGTAGCTCGTCGGGCTCATAACCCGAAGGTCGTCGGTTCAAATCCGGCCCCCGCAACCAATCATTTAAACACCTTAACGGGTGTTTTTTTGTTTCTGGCGTCCGGAAAAAAGCGGCATTGCTGCCGCCCTCCTCAGCGATGCGCTAGTGCCGCACCCTTATCAAAATACGCCTTAATCCCATGCAGAATCGCCTCAGCCACCTGATGCTGATAGCGCGCCGTGCGCAGCTTGCGCTCCTCTTCGACATTACTGATAAACGCGGTTTCCACCAAAATCGAGGGAATATCCGGCGCTTTCAGCACCGCAAATCCCGCCTGATCGACGGTGCGCTTGTGCAGGTGATTGATATGTCCCATGCGTGACAGCACTTCTTTACCAAACTTCAGGCTGTCGCTGATGGTTTGCCGCTGCACCATGTCGAACATGGTGTGGTCGAGATAACGATCGCCGCTCATGCTGACGCCGCCAATCAAATCGGCTTCATTCTGCGTTTGTGCGAGGAAGCGCGCCGCCGCTGAGGTAGCGCCGCTGGTCGAAAGGGCAAACACCGACGAACCGCGCGCGGCCCGACTGGTGAAGGCATCAGCATGGATCGAAATGAACAGATCCGCACGCTGCTTTCGCGCTTTCGCCACGCGGACACGCAGCGGGATAAACACATCCTCATTGCGCGTCATGTAAGCTTTCATGTTGCGCTCTTTGTCGATCAGCGCCTTCAGATAGCGACCGATCTTCAACACGATATCTTTCTCACGCGTTTTATATTTGCCATGCGCGCCGGGATCCTCACCACCATGGCCAGGATCGATCATGATGATAATCGGTCGATCGCGCCCCGCTTTGCCCGGCAGCGCCGCCTGCACCGGCTGATCGCGTTCAAGATCGCCCTGATTGTAATTCTGCAGTAATGCCAGTAGCGGATCCTCTTCCCGTGATTGCTGATTAGGATAGAGATCGACCACTAAGCGATGCTTGATACCTGCCACTGGCGCAAGAGTAAATGTCTTGGGCGCAATGCTACGCTTGAGTTCCAGCACCAGTCGCACCGTGTTAGCGTCAAACTGACCGACGCGTGCGGTTTTGATATAGGGATCGTCCACGCGCACCAGCTTATCGACTCCTTTCAGGACCGGGTTGATGTGCATATTTTCGATATCAATAACCAGACGATCGGGATTCCCCAGCGTGAACTGTTTGTACTTGAGGGGAACGTTTGATTCCAGGGTTACGCGGGAGTAGGTCGATGAGGGCCAGATGCGCACCGCCACAATATGCTGGCTGGCAGCCAGCCCGGTACGCGTCACGCTTAGCATTAATAATGCGCCAGCGCCCTGTAATAATCGTCGTCGTGTAAAAGCTTCGGACATGCCGCTCCAACTGCTGTGTTATGTCTAAAAAATCATCACTCGATGGCAAGAAAGTGAAAACTTTACTCGATGAGAATCGTCTTGTCTTGCCGGAAAAACCAGATAATGCAGTCTGTTAGCGCGTGTTGCATCATGAAAATCGTAAAGTAACGTCAGGCCCGGCGCTTGCAATAAAGAGCAAAAGAGCATAAAAATACGAAAATTACGAATAAACATGCATAGAGGGCTTTGCCGTGAAGGAACGCAGTACAGAACTGGTTCAGGGTTTTCGCCACACCGTTCCCTATATAAATACCCATCGTGACAAGACGTTTGTCATCATGTTGGGTGGCGAAGCCATCGAGCATGAGAACTTCTCAAGCATCGTTAATGACATCGGTCTGCTGCATAGCCTCGGCATTCGCTTAGTGGTGGTTTATGGTGCGCGTCCGCAGATTGACGCCAGCATGGCCCAGCAACAGCTGGAACCGATTTATCACAAACATACGCGCGTTACCGATGCGCAATCACTTGAGCTGGTAAAGCAGGCCGCCGGTCGTTTACAGCTGGATATCACCGCGCGTCTGTCGATGAGCCTCAACAACACGCCGCTGCAGGGCGCGCACATTAACGTAGTGAGCGGCAACTTCATCATTGCGCAGCCGCTGGGGGTGGATGATGGCGTTGATTACTGCCACAGCGGGCGTATTCGTCGTATTGATGAGGAAGCGATCCATCGTCAGCTGGATAACGATGCGATTGTGCTGCTCGGTCCGGTAGCGGTTTCTGTGACCGGCGAGAGTTTTAACCTGACGTCAGAAGAAGTGGCGACGCAGCTGGCAATTAAATTGAAGGCCGAGAAGATGATTGGTTTCTGCTCCGAACAGGGGGTGACCAATCGCGAAGGCGCGATTATTTCTGAACTGTTCCCGAATGAAGCCCAGGCGCGCATCGATGAAATGGAGAGCGATGGCGATTTCCTCTCTGGCACCGTGCGGTTCTTACGTGGTGCGGTCAAAGCCTGCCGCAGCGGCGTGCGTCGCAGCCACCTGATTAGCTATCAGGAAGATGGTGCGTTGCTGCAAGAACTGTTCTCGCGCGACGGTATCGGTACCCAGATTGTGATGGAGTCGGCCGAGCAGATTCGTCGCGCCAACATCAACGATATCGGCGGTATTCTCGAACTGATTCGCCCGCTGGAGCAGCAAGGGATTCTGGTGCGTCGTTCCCGCGAGCAGCTGGAGATGGAGATTGATAAGTTCACCATTATTCAGCGCGATAATTTAACCATCGCCTGTGCCGCGCTCTATCCGTTCCCGGACGAGCAGATTGGTGAGATGGCTTGTGTGGCAGTGCATCCGGATTATCGCAGCTCGTCGCGTGGCGAACTGTTGCTGGATCGCGTGGCGTTGCAGGCACGTCAGATGGGGCTAAAGAAGCTGTTTGTGTTAACCACGCGCAGCATTCACTGGTTCCAGGAGCGCGGTTTTACGCCGGTGGATATTGAGTCCCTGCCCGAGAGCAAGAAGCAGATGTATAACTATCAGCGCCGTTCAAAGGTGCTGATGGCGGATTTGGGGTAGTCGCATCATTTAACTGTGCCGTTGCGTAGTTGCACATACCGTAGCGGCGCAATTTATTGCGCAATATCCGCATGGGCAAGCTGCCGCCATTGATATGCGCGATTCATCGCGCCGCAACGGATTGTGCGGAATCGATACTTAATTACTCCCCGCTCAACCGCTCCAGTAATCCGCTGCGTCGCTGGGTACGCAACTGCACGGCACGACGGAACACGCCGTCATCGCTGTACAACGTCAGCTGCTTACGCGCGCGGGTAATCGCGGTATAAATCAGCTCGCGCGTTAACACCGGCAGGAACTGCGCCGGCATCACCAACGCCGTGTGGTCAAACTCCGAACCCTGCGATTTATGCACCGTCATCGCCCACGCGGTATCGTGCGTCGGCAAGCGGCTCGGTTGCACCGCCTTGATGCTGCCATCCGGCAACGGAAAGAACACCTTCAGCAGACCTTCCTCATCAAACAGCGTAATGCCGATATCGCCGTTAAACAGGCCCAATGCGCTGTCGTTACGCGTCACCATCACCGGACGTCCCTGATACCAGCGACTGCCGCCGGTTGGACGACGAATCAGCTGCAGCTGCATCAGCTTCTGCTCAATACGTTGATTCAATCCCTGCACGCCAAACGGCCCTTCACGCAGTGCGCACAGCAGCTGATATCGGCCAAACGCCGCGATAATCTCAGCAGGATCAGCGCGTTGGCGAATGAGTTTCAGGAACGGCTGATAACCGGCGGCAATCTCTGTCAGCATCGCCTGATACGCATCAGCATCCTGCAAAGGTTGACGGGTGATATCGCTAAAACCAGCCTTGAATGCCGTTTCAACCGCCTTTGCATCACCGGCGTTAACCGCTGCGGCCAGTTGGCCAATGCCGGAGTTGGCGTCAAAGCGGTAGCTTTTACGCAGCAGGCAAATCGCGTCGCGTACCGCGGGTGCGCTGCTATCATCGATGCCCGCCACCCCGCTGCCGGTGAGCTCGCTTAGCTGCGCAGCGCGCATTGGGCTGTAACCGGCTTCGGCACAGCGACAGATATCACCGAGCACCGCGCCCGCTTCCACCGATGCCAGCTGATCGCGATCGCCGAGGAACACCACGCGCGCCTGCGCTGGCAATGCGGCAATCAAATTCGCCATCATGCTGAGATCGACCATTGAGGCTTCATCCACCACCAGCACATCCAGATGCAGCGGATTGCCGGCGTGATAGCGCAGGCGCTGTGTTTCCGGCTGCGCGCCTAACAAGCGGTGCAGCGTGGTAGCATCGGCCGGAAAGCGCTGCCGCTCCGCCTCGCTCACCGGCAACTTTTGCAGCGCCTTGCCCAGCGATTCGGTGAGACGCGCCGCCGCTTTGCCGGTTGGTGCAGCCAACTGAATACGTAACGCGCCTTCGCTAAGACGGATCAGTGCCGCCAGCAGTTTTGCCACCGTGGTGGTTTTTCCGGTTCCGGGACCGCCCGAGATCACCGCAGTTTTCTGCGTCAGCGCCACCGCAGCCGCAATCTTCTGCCAGTTATCCGGCTCGCTGCCAAACAGCTGATCCAGCACTTTCCTGACCTGTTCAGGCGCAAAAGGCTGTGCTGTCGACTGTGACTGAAAGAAACGCGCCACCTGCCCTTCGTTGTGCCAAAGGCGATGCAGATAGAGACGATCTTCGCTCAGCACGATGGGTGCCGCTTGCTCGCTGCTACTCAGCGCCGACCAGCCGGCTAAAATTGCCGGCCAATCCTGCGGTTCGCCTGCCGCTTGCCAGATAGCCTGGGCCAGCTCCGCATGACGCCCTTTAAACAGGTTGTCGCGGTTCAGCTGTGATAACGGCAAACAGACATGCCCATCTCCCGCTTCCGCGCTCAGGCAGGCCGCCAGCAGCAAACGCGCCGGTTGATCATCATCAGCCAGCAGTTGAGCGAACTGGACATCCAGCGAACGCAGCAAACGCAGCTCAGCCGCCTGTGCTAAAAGCGCGGTCATACCGCTCATGCTGTCGCTCCCGGCCCGCGAAACAGGCTATCCAGTTGTGAAATGAAGTCGAAGGTGGGACGGGTATGAAACACGCCGTTGTCTGGCGAGCTGCCGTCCATGCCACGCAGGAAGAGATAAAATACACCGCCGAAATGCTGCTCATAATCATAATCCGGCACGCGATGTTGTAAATAGCGGTGCAGCGCCAGCGTATAGAGCTGGTACTGCAAATCGTAGCGGTGGTCGATCATCGCCTGCGCCATTGCCTGCGGCGTGTAAGCTTCATGGCTGTCGCCGAGCCAGTTGGATTTGTAATCCAGCAGGTAATATTTGCCCTGCCAGCGGAACACCAGATCGATAAAGCCTTTCAGCATGCCCTGCACCTGACGGAAATCGAGCGGCGGAGCCTGCGCCGATAACGCATCCTGAGCAATCAACGCGCTCAGTTCACGCGCGGTCAGCACGTTGTCAATTGGCAGATAGAACGCCATCTCCACCAAACGATCGCTGCTCTGCACCTGCGCCAGATGAATACCCTGCACGTTAAGCGGCGTGCTCAATACACGCCTGATCCACGCACTGAGCATCGGCTGCCAGTGCAGCGGATAGCCGTTTTGCTGCAGATGTTGCGCCAGCTTCTCCTCGGAAGGCGGCTGCGGGAAATCCAGCGATTCGAACAGCTCATGCAAAAACGTTCCCGGCGCAGCACCGCGCGGGAAGTGATGGGGCGTGAGCGCCGCTTCCCCTTCCTCTTCCCGATCCTCTTCGCCGGCTGCTTCCACATCGAAATTCGGCATCACCTCAAGCAGACGGTGAGAACTGTGCTGCTGCAAACCGGAATAACTGGTGACGCGCCACGGGTCGGCCAGCACGCGCGTTACGCTTCGCGCCCCCAACTCGCTATCGGCGACCGCCTCAACCTGCCAGCGCTCGGCTTGCATATCTTCGGCCAGCACCACTTCGGTGCCCGCCGCGTCCATGTTATGCAGCAACGCGCCGAGCTGTTCGGCTGTTGCCGCTACACCGCGCTGCAACAGAAAACCGAGCGCGCTTTTATGCAAATCGCTCTCGCCCTCTTTCTTGCGCGTGCCGCGAAACAGCGGTGCCACGCCGACGCTGCAGTGATAGATCGAACGGGTCAACGCCACGTAGAGCAGACGCAAATCCTCCGCCAGACGCTCCTGTTCGGCCAGCGCCAGGCTCTCTTCATCGGCTTGCAGATCCAGGACCGCGTTAAAGCTCTCACGATCGTGATAAAGCGCGGTATCCGCCTCGCGAAAACCGGCGGCGAATGGCAGCCACACTAACGGATATTGCAGCCCTTTAGATTTGTGGATGGTGACAATCTGCACCAGATGACGATCGCTCTCCAGACGCAGTTGCTGGCTGGCAGACTGGCTATCCGGGCGGGCGATCTGCTGTGCCAGATGACGCACCAGCGCGTGTGGGCTATCCATCTGCGCAGCCGCTTCCTGCAGCAGTTCGCCGAGATGCAGTAAATCCGTCAGACGACGCTCGCCGTTCTCCGATGCCAGCAGATTTTCCGCCAGCTGACGCTCCAGCATCATCTCGCGCAGCATCGGCAAGACGCCACGCTGCTGCCACACCAGCTGCCAGCGGGCAAAGGTATCCACCAGTTCATCCCAGCCGCGCGCGTCCTGATCCAGCGCATCCAGCTGCGAGGCATCAAAAGCAAACAGCGAGGTTGCCAGTGTAGTGCGCAGCATACGCTCCTGCTCCGGCGCCAGCACCGCCTGCAACAGCCATAACAGCTCACGCGCTTCCGGCGTGGTGTAAACGCTGTCGCGATTCGACAGGTAAACCGACGGAATACCGAGCAGATTGAGTGCTTCGCGAATCAGGTTAGCTTCGTTACGGCTGCGCACTAACACAGTGATGTCAGAGGCTTGTACCGGCCGCAAATTGGGCGCTTTGCCCAGCATCGCGCGCTGCTGCTGCCCGGCCTGCAACCAGCGACTGATATCGGCCGCACACTGCTGCGCCATACGTTGTTGATAATCCCCAACGCTGCAGCCTTCGCCCGGCTGCAGCCAGAAGCGTAACGCCGCTTGCTCAACCTGATCGATACTGAGCGACAGTTGCTGGTTGGGAGGCGCAAACTGCACCGGCTGGAACGGGATCTCAGCGAACAGGAAGGGCGCGTCGAGGCGCGCAAATAGTTGGTTAACGCTGTTGACCATCGCAGGCGACGAGCGCCAGTTGGTATCCAGCGTGTAGTGCGCACTGACCTCACTGCGCGCGCGGATATAGGTAAAAATATCCGCGCCACGAAAGGCGTAAATCGCCTGTTTGGGATCGCCAATCAACAGCAGCGCATGCGCTGGCTGATTGATATAAAGCGTGCGGAAAATACGGTATTGCAGCGGATCGGTATCCTGGAACTCATCAATCAGCGCCACCGGGAAACGCTGGCGAATCGCCTGAGCCAGTTGCTCACCGCTCGGCTGCTGCAGTGCTTCGTCGAGGCGGCTCAGCAGGTCATCAAAACCCAACAGTGCCTGCTGACGTTTCTCTTTGCGCACCGCAGCGCGCACCTCTACCAGCGCACGCGCAATCACCAGATCGCGCAGCGACAGCGGCTGAGCAAGGAAAGTGTCGATGGCGTCAAACACACTGTGATGCGGCGGACTGCCCTTTTTGGTCTTCTCTTCAAGCATGCGCTGACCGAAGCGCGCCAGTTCGGCGGGCACTTGATAATCACGCGTTTCGCTCTGCGCCCAAAAGCTGACTTTATTGACCCAAACCGGCAAATTCTTGCTGCTGTAGCTGCGCTTATCCACGTCAGATTGCCCCACCAGCGTCAGCACTTCGTCACCCACCGCCAGCCATTGCGTTTTCATCGCGGCGATACGCGCCAGGTTTTCGCTGTGGCGCGAAGCCAGGGTTTCACTGTCGGCAGGCGGCAGACGCAGGCTGGGCGATTCGCCCTGCAACCACGGACGCAAGGTGGAAAGCAACTGCTCCGGGCCGTTCCATTCGCTGACAATCACTCGCGCGACATCCAGCGTCAGCGGATAGCAGTGACGACGCCAGAAATCGGCAGTCGCCTGGCGCAGCAGCAGCTGTTCATCCTCAATCAGCTGCTGTTCAAACAGCATGCCGGACTCAAAGGCGTTGAGATTCAGCATGCGCTGGCAGAAGCCGTGGATGGTGAAGATGGCGGCTTCATCCATCTGTCGTTCAGCGGCCAGCAGCAGCGAAGCCGCATCGGCGGGCTGTGGAATCTCCTGCAGCAGCTGCATCAGCATCGGGTTGCCGCTGACGCCGCGCAGGCAGGCCAGCCGCAGCTCGTGAATGTTGGCGCGTATACGCCCGCGCAGTTCAGCGGTCGCGGCCTCGGTAAAGGTCACCACCAGAATCTCTTCTACCGACAGCGGGCGCGAATAAGCATGTTGTCCGCCCAATCCCAGTAGCAGTCTTAGATAGAGCAGGCCGATGGTGAAGGTTTTGCCGGTGCCGGCTGAGGCCTCAATCAGACGCTCACCGCGCAGCGGCAGCGTCAGAGGATTGAGCGATTCAGGTAGCAGACTCATTGCGCATCACTCTTCACGGGCAACGACTGCTGCAACTTCTGAACCTCATCCCATGTGGTCCAGCCCGGCAGCTGGGCGTAGTCATCTTTGGTCGCGCCATCATGGCTGCCACCGATCTGCGAAATCATCGCCATGCCTTGCTGCGCTAAAACCGCCTGATGGAAGAAGTCGGCCAGGCCGGCTGGCGTCAGCTGCTGAATTTGCTCAATCGCTTTTTCACGCGTATCGAAGGCAAAGTTCTGACGTTTAAAGTCACGGTTAAAGCGGTTCGCCTCTTCATCCAGCGTTTGCGGACGCTGCTTCATATCGTTGATCAGCGCCTGCTGATACTGGGCGAAATCTTCCGCTTTCATGCTGCGCAGACGCTGTTCAGCCTGCGGATAAAATGCCTGGAAGCGTTGCAGTAAAAACGCCGGCTGCTTGCTGTTACTTTGCAGCAGGAATCCGATGCCCCACTGGCGTCCGATCGGCATCTGGTAAGCAAACACCGCATAGCCGAGTTGCTCTTCGGTGCGCAACTGGTTGTAGAACCAGGGTTGAACGATCTGGCTCAGCATGGTGCTGTTGGCCATGCTTTGATATTCGCTGTAGCCCAACGGCACATACAGCGCGGCCAGCGCTGAATCAGTGCTGCTGCCGGCTTTCTGCAGATTGGCCTTCATTGCTTTATCCACCGCCACATAATCACTGTGCCAGTAGCCGTGGCCATCGCTGTGCAACTGTTGCTGTAGCTCATCGCCGAGCAGTTTCACGCGCTCTGCAGAGAGATTGCCCACCACCATCATCTCCGGGGTTGCATGTTGAATCAGCGCATCGCGGTAATCGGTGACCTGTTTCAGCGTGATGTCTTTCACCAGATTGCGGCGCGTTTCACGTTGGGTGTAAGGCAACTGGGACAACATCTGCATCGGCTGAATCGCCTGCTCAAACGCTTTGCCCTTCTCTGCCGCTTCCAGTCGATCCAGATACCAGGATTTGGCCTGTTCCAGCTGCTGCTGGTCCGGCGTAAAGGTGGCGTAACCCTCCACCAGCTTCTTCAGCAATTCCGGCAGACGTTGGGTAAACCCGCTGGCGCTAAACACGATGCCATCATCTTCCCCGGTGGAGAAACTGATGCCGCCAACCGAAGCCTGCGAATTCAATTCATCCAGCGCCAGGCTGGAGAGATAGTCATTCAACCCAAACAGCACCTGCTGGCGCGCATCGCTGATCGCCAATTTGTTGCGCAGCGCTAAGGTAATAGCGGCTTTCGGTTCGCTGGCAAACTGCTGACTTGGCATCCAGTAAATACGCATGCTGTCGCCATTGGTCAGTGCGACCGGATGATCGTAGGTTTTGCCATCGGAGGGGATGATGGCGAAATCCGACGGAATATAGGGATTCAGCGTGGGCATCGACAGCTGAAGCTGCGCGGCACGTTGCTGCCAGTCGCTAATTTGGGCGTCGCTGATTTTGTCCACCTGATAGGGCGCATTCACAAAGTAGGCTTCTTTGTTATGCGGCTCCTGCGGACTGATGTACCAGATGCGCGCGTTCTGCGGCGTCATTTCGTCGAGACGCGTTTTGATTGCCGCGGGATCGAACTGATCGGCCAGATAAGGCGCATCCAGCGTGTGTTCAACCGGCACCCGCAGCATGGTATCTACCAGCCACTCGATGTAATCCATATCACGGGTAATTGATGGGTAGCGGAAATCCAGCGCCAGCACGTGGGAGACTTCATCGAAGTATTCTTTACTGATGCCTTTGCTGCGCAGCATATCAAGGTAGTTGAACACCGCAGCCACCACTTCATCGCGCTGCGCCAGACCTTTGTCGGTTAACGACACGCTGATAGCGAAGACGCCGCTGTTGCGCTCGGTCATCGGGTCTGCACCGGCGCTGACGCCATCCGCCAGCCCTTGCTTTTGCAGCCAGTCGTTGAGAGTGTTTTTGCTGCGATTGCCCAGAATGTAGCTGATCAGCGTATCGGTTTTACTGCGGAACTGGCCGCTGTTGTTCGGGATGCGGAACTCAATTTTCAACTGCTTGCGCGGCTGTGCGGGCACGTAATGGATAATGATGCCCTTCTGCGCGTCGGTCACTACCGGCACGTCAATCTCTGGCACCGTCGTTTGATGATTAGCCACACGACCAAAGGTATTTGCCGCAATGTCGGCCATCTCTGGCAGCGGTTTGTTGCTGTAAATCACCGCCTTCATCAGATTGGCGGAGTAGTGGCTGTGATAAAAATCGGTCAGCGCCTGATGCAATTTGCTGTCTGGCTTGTCGCTCAACGTATCAAGGTTGCCACCGGAATAGCGCGAGCCGGGATGCGCAGGGTTGAGAGTTTCTGCACCCACCTGTGCCATACGCAAGCCATCGCGTGAGCGAGCCATGGTCAGTTCTGCGTTAACCGCATGGCGTTCACGATCGGCATTAACCGGATCGAGCAGCGGTTCAGCAATCGCATCGGCCAGACGATCAACTGCGGGCTGCAACGCGCTGTTTTCCACTTCCAGATAGAACGCCGTGCGATACGACGCGGTGCTGGCATTGTGGCTGCCACCATTTTTTTTCAGGAATTCGGCGAGATTATCAGGCTGCGGATAACGCTTTGAGCCCATTAACACCATGTGTTCGAGATAGTGCGCCAGACCCAGCTGCTGATTAGGATCATCCAGCGAACCGATCGGTAAGGTCAGCGCCGCCAGCGATTTAGGCGCTTCGGCATCCGAGACCAGCAGCACGGTCATACCGTTGTTTAACGTAATCGCCTGATAACTGCGTGGATCGTGATCGCTTTTACGAATGGTGTCATTGATGGGTTGCCAGCCGCGATCGGTATCGGCAAAGGCATTCAGCGCTAACGTGCTCAGCAGCAGCGCTCCAATCCAGCGTGCGTAAATCCGCATTTAAACCCCTTACATTACCCTTTTCCGCTGGCTGTGTGCCCAGCGGTGAAATAGACAAACTTTCTTATCGTGTCAGGAACAACCTCAAACGAGGCCGTATCCCCATGCTATTCATCATTCTGATGCGCCAGGCGCACCGGCAAATACCATTGGCGTGCGGCGGCAGTAATCGCCTGCACGGCATCATCGTCCAAAGACCGACTCAGGCGTTGCAGATAGGGATCACTGCCCTCGCCTTCCACCTGGAAACCACCCTGCCAGGCTTGCAGCAATTTGTTAAGTGCCTTTTTCTGCGTGGCTTCGTCTTCCAGCAACTGCTGCGACTTGCTATCAAAGCTGGCTTCCAGCCAGGCTCCGCCGGATTTATTCAGCAGCATCAGCGGCTCGACTAATCCGGCCTGGTAACCCGCAACATACGCATGCAGAAGCGATAGCGCCTGTTCAGCAGGCAGCGCCGCGAAGCGCCAGTGACTCTGTTTACGGCCGTACATGCGGCTTTCACCGCTGCCGCCCAACGCGCAATACACCAGATGTTCAAGCCATAGCAGCAGACCATCATTCATGTTCAGCACGCCCGGACGCCAGCGCAGCAGGCCATCAGCTTGCACCTGCGTCAGCCAGCCGGTCAATTGCACTGCGCCGATCGTCAGATTGATTTCCCAACTTTCAGCGGGCTGGCGTTGACCACTCACCTCGGCGGCCACTTCCTGCATCTCTTCGGTCTGGCTCTGCCAGAAAAGTTCCCCGAACGCGCCATAAGGCAGATTGCCAGCGGCGCGGTGACGCGCATACAGCTGCGCCGGATCGTCACCGTTGACCAGCGTATTCAGCAATTGGGCGTTGATTTGGTAGCGTTCCAGGCTGTCAGGCGCGAACGGTTCGCTGTCGGGCAGCTCGCTCTCTTCCATCCAGAAAGCCACCCCCAAGCGCTGCTGGAACCAGGCGCGCACCGGATGGCGCCAGAAACGCAGCAGTTGCTCCAGCGACAAGGTTTCTATCGGTGCAGGCAGCAAGGGCTGCACAAAATCCGGCTGTGCCACGCCGCTGCCGGTGGCTGCGGGCAACCACTCCGCAGCAAAGCTTTGCCCGTGAGCGCCCGGCTGGAAGTTCTCTGCGGCAAACGGCATGCGGCTATGCAGCTTTTGCAGATGTTCACGCACGCGCTGCTCGCTGATATCAGGTTCGAGCGCTTCATCACCCGGCAGACGGAAGCTCTGCCCCAGGTAATCCACCAGCTCGCTCACTAATACCGATGGATAGCGCTCCGTGTTGTCCTGAATCGCCCGGCCGATGTAACTGATATAGAGCTGCTGCTGCGCCGAAATCAGCGCTTCGAGGAACAGATAGCGGTCATCATCGCGGCGGCTACGGTCGCCTTTGCGCATCTGTTGCTGCATCAGGTCGAAACCCAGCGGCGCTAAAGTGCGCGGATAGACGCCATCGTTCATGCCCAGCAAACACACCACTTTGAAGGGAATTGAACGCATCGGCATCAGCGTACAGAAGTTGATGGGACCGGCGAGGAAACGCTGGCTGATACGCTGTTGATCGAGGCGTGAACGCAGCTCATCACGCAGCAGCGTAACCGGAATCGGCTGTTGATACGCCGCCTGCATGCCCTGCTCGATAATCTGTTTCCACTGCGTTTCCACCAGCAGCAGCGCGGCTTCACTTTCGGCGTCTCCGCTAAAGAAGCACTCAATCAGCTCACGACACAGCGGCTGCCACTCCGCTAACGTGCGCTCTTCTGCCAGACGCGCACGCCACTCTTCGAGTCGCGATAGCAGTTCCGCCAGATGCCCCGCCAGCTCAGCGATCAAACCGCTGGATTCGTCATACGGCAGGATCCCTTGCCAGTCGCCGTTGCGGCTCTCCAGCGCATAGCCGAGCAGCATACGCTGCAGGCCGAAGCGCCAGGTGTGTTGTCCGGTTACCGGCAGCGCCAGCGCTTCCACGCTGGCATCGTCCAGTCCCCAGCGAATGCCGGATTCCATCACCCAGCGGCGCAGCAGGCGCAGCCCGCTTTCATCCACCGAGAAGCGCTGCGCTAATGCGGGAACCTCAAGCAGCGCCAGCACATCTTCGGAGGCAAAGCGACTTTCAGGCAGAGACAGCAAGCTGAGCAGCGCCAGAATTGCCGGGTGCGCCTGACTGGCGCGGCGGTCGGAGATGGCGAACGGCAAATAGCGTTCGTTCGGCGCGCTGGCAAAAGCGGCCTGAATAAAAGGGGCGTAGCTGTCGATATCCGCCACCATCACGATGATGTCGCGTGGTTTGAGTTCGGGATCTTCTTCCATCAGCGTGAGCAGATGATCCTGCAGCACTTCAACTTCACGCTGGGCGCTGTGGCACACCTGCAGCGTGATTGAGCGATCTTCAGGGTCAAGCAGGCGTTTTTCGGCGCTGTTCGCCAGCTCACCGGCGTTGAGGCCAATGACCGCTTTATCGTCCAGATTGAGCAGATCCGCTTGCAAGCTGTGCAGCAGATTGTCTTGAGGCACCTCGACGAAAGCATCAATGTCGTTGGCGGCGGATTCCATCTGGCTCAGCAGAAACAGGTTATCGCGCCCCAGCTTGCCCCATGACGCCAGCAGCGGATTGGTCAACTGCTGCTCGCCGATATCGTTAAACAATGCTGACGCGCTAGCCGGATCGCGGAACAGCGGCTGCAGCTCATCCGATTGGATGCGGCGGCGCTGGCGGCTTTGCAGCTTCGCCAAAAAGGCATAATCCTGAATGTCGCCCCAATAGTGACGGCAGGGATTGGTGAACAGCAGATGGATATCAATGTGACGGCCCAGCGCTTCCAACGCCTGCAAATAAACCGGCGGCAGCGCGGAGATACCGCAAATAAACACGCGCTGCGGCAAGCCCGGCGGCGGCATTTGCGCCTGTTCCAGCTTTTGGATAAAGCGCGCATAGAGGTTGGCGCGATGCCACATCGGTTGACCCAGGCTTTCGGTAAAGTTAACCAGATCGCACCACAGCAGCGCCTGCCACTGCTGCGATTCGCCTAAGCCATCAATCCGTTCACCGCGCTCCCAGCTGTTGAGCCAGTCCGAGCGATACACCAGATATTGGTCAAACAGATCGGCAACACGGGCGCTGAGCTGATACAGCTTGCGCTTATCGTCGTCATCATTGAGGTAGTGACGCAGCGGCTGGAAAGCGTCCTGCTCCAGCAAAGTTGGCAAGCGATGCATCAGCTTCCAGCTCATGCTGGCCTTGGTGAAGGCGCTCTCTTCAGGAATATCGGGCAGCACCTTAACGAACATGTTCCAGATGAAGCTCGCAGGCAGCGGGAAATCAATGTTGGCGGCAATGCCGAAACTGTTAGCCAGTTCCATTTGCAGCCACTGCGCCATGCCTGGGCTTTGTACCAGCACCTGTTCAGCCGCCAGCGGATCGGTCAGCGGTTGATTTTCAATCAGAATACCTGCCAGATTTTTCAACAGATCAAGCTGATTAGAGTGATAGACCCGGAACATATTTCTCCTAAACACAAGACAACAACGCAGCCGAGCCACTCTACCGTTTATCACCTGCGATGCCTACCGCTAGTGGCAATTGAGCTGCGCCAGTGAGGCGGAACGCTGCTGTGGCCCCGTGACCGTGACGCGCTCCAGCGTGCAGCCGCCCGCCAGGCTCTGCTGCTGGCGCTGACTCTGCCATCCCTCAACGTCACGGCCAAGCAACGCCTGACCGGCAACGCGCCACGCCTGACGCTGCTGCCACTGCTGGCTAAACCCCAGCGCCAGCGCGCGATGATATTGCAGTAATGTGCTGATGGTCATCGCCAGCAACAGCATCGCCACCAGCGTTTCCGCCAGGCTAAAGCCCTGCTGCTTCTGGCTGGCACAGCGCCGGCTGCGACAGCGGGCAGTAATCGATCCAGCCATGCGCTTGCGGCTGGGGTTGCGTGTTGGGGATGGATACCCAACGATAGAGCCACAGCGCGCGCCCTTCTCCATGTCCCGATAACAACGCATTGTCATCCTCCATTCGTAGCAGGCAGCTTTGCCACTGTTCTGCTGTCCATTGCTGACATTGCCAGCCGGTGGCCTGCGGCCAGTTTTGCACGCTGCCCCACGTTAACGCCGCCTGCGCCTGCCAGAAATCCTGACTGTGCAGCTGCTCATCAGCCACTAACACCATGCCTTGCGAGAGCTGCGTTCGCGTGGCGTGTAGCGTCAATCCGCCCATCAGTAACATCATCAGCACCATGCCCAGCGTGCTATTGCCGCGCTGCTTCACAGATTGATTCCTTCTATCCAGCTTGCCAGCTCTACGCTTTGGCTGTTGGCGTGTCCCGCCAGTTGCAGCACCAGACGCGATCCCTGCCGTTCAAGCTTGAAGGTATCGATGGTGAGAAACGCCGGATCGGAGAGTTTCTCCCAGCCGCTGCTGTTGCACTCATCCACGCCACGCTGCATTTCAAGCTGTCCGCTGCGCAGCCGATAGCCGTAATAGTCACTTTCGCTGTGGCCCACGCCTTCCCAGCGCCCGTTGCTGTTCTCATCCCAGCGCAGTAAAACGCAGCTGCCGCTGGCGGCAATCGTTAGCGCCGAACCGCTGCACTGGCCGTGGCAATAGCCGGCTCGGCGCAGCGCTTTTTGCAGCGTATTGGCGATCTGCTGCAGCTCCTGCTGTAACTGCACGCGCTGTTGCAGACGCAGATTCTGCTCCAGCAGCAGCGGTAAAAATCGTCCGACGCTGATCATCAGTACCGCGCCAATCGCCATGGCAATCAGCATCTCCAGCAGGCTGAATCCGCGTTGCGCTATTCGCATCCTTTCTCTCCCGGCTGACAGGCACGGATGCGCGCTCTGGCGGAGATAATTAAGCGCCAGCGTCCCGCCGCACTGGCGAGATCGATGCTGCCAGGACGCGCGACATCACGCCGACCGTAAAAACCGACGTCACCATTGATGCCGACAAGGCGCACGCTGTCGTGCGGCGGTTTAAATAACCAGCGCGAGGGCAGTGCGCAGCCCTCTGCAGGTTTAGGTCCCGCCCCAAGACAGCCGTTTTCACCGCTCTGTACCCACAGCGTGAGATCGCGGTTGTGCCAGTTAGCATGGGCGCGCAAACGCAGCAGAAATCCCTGCAGTTGCAGTACGCTGTCGCGCAGCTGTTGATATTGCTGCCAGCGCTGCCAACCTTGCAGCGCGCCGACGCTAAGTATGCCGGCGATCACCATCACCAATAACAGTTCGGGCAAAGTGAAGCCGTGGTTAACGTTTCTGTTCATGGCGGCTAATGTGCCCAGCAACATGACGTTCAACAAGGGGGAGAAATCGACGTTGGGAAACGTTGCGCAGGAAATCGAGGAGAGGTGCAGAGAGG
Source organism: Pantoea sp. GCM10028869 (assembly GCF_042666835.1). Classification (NCBI taxonomy): domain Bacteria; kingdom Pseudomonadati; phylum Pseudomonadota; class Gammaproteobacteria; order Enterobacterales; family Erwiniaceae; genus Pantoea; species Pantoea sp. GCM10028869. The sequence goes on from NZ_JBHTGO010000009.1 coordinate 39,498, forward strand.
TACAGCATTTTGTGAGACAGATTCAGGATTGTGGTGCGATATGGGCGTGGTCGCCATGAATGGCGACCTTGCGGGAGTGGCGTTAAATGGCGACGGGCGCTTTAATGGCTGGATGCGGATCGTAGCCTTCAATCTCGAAATCATCGAACTGATAATCGAAGATAGAAGCCGGTTTACGCTTGATTACCAGCTTCGGTAACGGGCGCGGCTCACGCGTTAATTGCAGGCGCGCCTGCTCTAAATGGTTGCTGTACAGATGCGTATCGCCACCGGTCCAGACAAAATCGCCCACTTCAAGATCGCACTGCTGCGCCACCATATGCACCAGCAGCGCATAGCTGGCGATGTTGAATGGCAGCCCCAGGAAGATATCGCACGAGCGCTGATAGAGCTGGCAAGAGAGCTTGCCGTTGGCCACGTAGAACTGGAAGAAGGCGTGGCAAGGCGCCAGAGCCATGTGATCCAGCTCGCCCACGTTCCATGCCGAGACAATGATGCGACGCGAATCGGGGTCACGCTTCAGCTGCTCAATCACTTTACCGATTTGATCAATCTCTTCACCCGAGGCGCTGCCCCAGCTGCGCCACTGCTTGCCGTAGACCGGGCCAAGATCGCCGTTCTCATCGGCCCATTCGTCCCAGATGGTGACCTTGTTCTCTTTCAGGTAACCGATGTTGGTCTCACCTTTCAGGAACCACAACAGCTCATGAATGATCGAGCGCAGGTGCACTTTCTTGGTGGTGACCAGCGGAAAACCGTCCTGCAAACTGAAACGCATCTGGTGGCCAAAGATGGAGAGCGTGCCGGTGCCGGTACGGTCGGCCTTTTCTGCGCCTTCATTCAGCACATGTTGCATTAGGTCCAGATACTGTTTCATTTTACCTCACGAGTTTGTTGCTGCGGGCGACGACGATACGCCCAGATCATCATAATTACACCGGCCAGAATCATTGGGATCGACAGAATCTGCCCCATGCTGACGCCGCCTTCAAACAGACCAAGCTGCGCATCCGGCTGACGGAAGAACTCCACGATGATGCGGAATGCGCCGTAGCCGATCAGGAACAGGCCTGAAACGCTGCCCATGGGGCGCGGCTTGCGAATGAACAGGTTAAGAATGATGAACAGCACAATGCCTTCGAGGCACAGCTCATACAGCTGCGACGCGTGACGCGGCAGCACGCCGTAGGTGTTCAACAATTCCTGGTACTGCGGATTATTGGCCGCCAGCGCGATATCTTCGCTGCGTGAACCGGGGAACAACATCGCGTATTTGAAATCAGGCGCCACGCGGCCCCACAGTTCGCCGTTGATGAAGTTACCGAGACGACCGGCCCCCAAACCAAACGGGATCAGCGGTGCAATGAAATCCGCTACCTGGAAGAACGTGCGCTTGGTACGGCGTGCGAAAATCAGCATCACCACAATCACACCAATCAGGCCGCCGTGGAACGACATGCCGCCATCCCAGACCTTAAACAGATACAGCGGATTCTCAAGGAACAACGGCAGGTTGTAGAACAACACATAGCCGATACGTCCACCGAGGAATACGCCGAGGAAGCCCGCATACAGCAGGTTTTCCACTTCCTCTTTTTTCCAGCCGCTGCCAGGTTTGTTGGCGCGTCGCGTCGCCAGCCACATAGCAAATACAAAGCCCACCAGATACATCAAGCCGTACCAGTGGAGCGAAACCGGTCCGATAGAGAAAATTACCGGATCGAATTGGGGAAACGAAATGTAGCCGTCAGTCATCTTTCACCATCATTTTTCTGCCCTGAAACGGGACAATAAAAGGCTGCGCATGATAGCACAGCCACTTTTTTTTACAGGTCGTGAAGTTGTAACCGTTAACGCCCGCCGCGAATCAAACCGCCTAAACCACGGCGCTCCATAAAGGTGGAGACCAGATGACGCACTTCCGAGGCAGTATGCGCGGCCAGTCCATGCTCGCTGAGCTTCTGTGCCTCTTCAAAATCGAGATGGCGCAGCAGATATTTCACCCGCGGCACGTTCTTGCCGTTCATGCTGAGATGGTGATATCCCATGCCCACTAACAGCGCGACACACATTGGATCGCCAGCCATTTCACCACACAAACAGAGCTCTAGCTTGGCCTGGCGGGCTTCGCTGGCAATAGTGTGCAGCGCCCGCAGCATCGCCGGATGCAGCGAATCATAAAGGTTCGCCACGCGCGTGTTGTTGCGATCAACCGCCAGCAGATATTGCGTCAAATCGTTGGTGCCAACCGAGACAAAATCGACGCGATCCGCCAGATGCGGGATCATAAACAACATCGACGGCACTTCAATCATGATGCCAATGCGCGGCTTGGGAATCACATAGCCGAGCATCTCTTCCACTTCGCGGCCAGCGCGATCAATCAGACGACGCGCATCATCGATCTCATCGATATGGCTGATCATCGGCAGCAGAATGCTCAGGTTGCCGGACGCCACGTTGGCACGCAGCATGGCGCGCACCTGCACCAGGAAGATTTCCGGCTGATCGAGCGTTAAGCGAATGCCACGCCAGCCAAGGCACGGATTCTCTTCGCTGATCGGCATGTACGGCAGCTGTTTATCCGCGCCGACATCCAGCGTACGCAGCGTCACCGGTTTGTCGTAGAACAGCTGCAGCATGCCCTGATACTGCGCCACCTGCTCCTCTTCGGACGGGAAGCCGTTGTGCAGCATGAACGGAATTTCGGTGCGGTACAGACCGATGCCATCCACCCAGTTATCGAGCGCCTGCTCGTGTTCCGGGCTGAGGCCGGCATTCAGCATCACCTGAATGCGCTCACCGCTTTTCAGCTCGCCGGGCTGCTCGACCACGCCTTCGGCCATTTTGCTCAGCGCGTTCTCTTCGCTGATTAAACGCTGATACTCCTGCACCAGCACCGGTTCCGGATCGATCAGCACTTCGCCGCGATAACCATCAACAATCAGCAAGCGTTTGTTGAGCTGCGCCGGCAGAATATCCGCGCCCATCACGGTTGGAATGCCCATCGCGCGCGTCAAAATCGCCGCATGCGAGTTGGCGGCACCGTCGCGCACCACCACGCCCGCCAGACGCTCCTGCGGCAATTCAGCCAGCGTGGTTGCAGTGAGTTCATCCGCGACTAACACGAAGCGTTCCGGCCAGGCATTGGTGCCGACCAGCGAATCATCGAGGTGGAACAGCAGACGTTGACCAAGCACGCGTAGATCGCCAGCGCGCTCGCGTAAATATTGATCCTGCAAATTGGCGAACTGCTCGGCGAACTTCTCGATCACCGTTTTAACCGCCCACTCCGCTACCGATCCGCGCTCGATCTCATCAAACAGATCCTTTTTCAGCCGCGCATCGGTAAGCAGGTGCGAATAGAGATCGAAGATCGCCGCGCTCTCTTTCTGCACGCTGGCAGCAAAGCGTTTACTGAAGCGGCGGAATTCGTTGCCGGCCTCGCCCATCGCCAGCACCAGACGCTCGCGTTCGCGCTGCACGTCAAGCGTGGACGCAGCGGAAACCTGATCGAGCAGCGGCTGGGTTTCATCCACCCAACCCGGCGCGACCGCCACGCCCGGCGCAGCGGCAATCGCTTTTACCCGCGTCTGACGGAATTGACCAAACAGTTGACCGAGCTGCGACTGCGACAGCAATCCCGCCATTTGCGTGGCGAGCGTGACGAGGAATGACTCTTCGCTTTCATCAAACTGACGGTGTTCGCGCTGCTGGATAACCAACACGCCAAGCAGCTGGCGGCGGCTGATAATCGGCACGCCGAGGAAGGAGCGATAACGCTCCTCTTTAACGGAAGGAATGTATTTGAAGCTGGGATGGCTCTGCGCGTCGGCGAGGTTGATCGGCTCGGCTAAGCGTCCAACGAGGCCAACAATGCCTTCGTCAAACGCCAGCGTGACCGTACGACCACGCGGCTTTTTTAGCCCGCGAGTCGCCATCAGGTAGTAGCAACGACGATCGTGATCGGCGAGATAAACCGAGCAAACCTCGGTTTCCATCGCAAGGCAAATTTCATTTACCAGAATGTCGAGTGCTTCATTCAGACGTGGAGCACTCGCCACTTTCTCTACTATTTCGCGTAACTGAGTGAGCATAAAGGGCGTGGCCTATCCTCTTTTACGTCGTTGGGCGGCATTATTACGCTGCCCCGCACTCTCCTGCATAGACATCACTACGCCCGCGAATTCTTTCATCACGCGGCGATACACATCGCGCTTGAAAGAGACCACCTGACGTACCGGATACCAGAAGCTAACCCAGCGCCAACCATCAAACTCGGGCGTGCTGCTGTGCTGCACATTGATTTCCGCGTCACTGCACATCAACTGCAGAAGAAACCACTTTTGTTTCTGGCCGATACACACCGGCTTTGTGTCCCAACGCACCAAACGTTTTGGCAACTTGTAGCGTAACCAGTTTCGGGTTGAAGCAAGTATTCGAACATCTTTGCGGTGTAAACCCACTTCTTCGAACAGCTCGCGATACATCGCCTGTTCAGCAGTTTCACCCGGATTGATGCCTCCCTGAGGAAATTGCCAGGAGTGCTGTCCAAAGCGCCTGGCCCACAACACTTGTCCTTGCCTGTTACAGATTACGATACCAACATTCGGGCGGTAGCCATCATCATCGATCACTGGACTACCTCAAAGCTAAATTTGAATAGCCTGATTGTTTCACACTCCTTACAGGCGGTAAACCACTGGATAGCGGGCCGCAGGCGGAATAAAAACAGGATAACTCACAGAGATTAGCCAAGTTATAAACAGATGCCCCCATTTATCGGCGATCTTATTCACCTTTTCTGTGGATAGCTTTGTGCAGAACACGGGAATGAATTGAATAACCCCTTCGGATAAATCTCATCACCCAACATAGCAACACTAAAAAAAATCATAATATTCATTGAGATATAACTTATTAACCGTTAAATCGTTACCAGGATCCGTAGTTATACTCCGCTCAGTTTTTTCGATCGGTTAAAGATCCATCACCGACGTTTTTATCCACAGAGAATGCCCTAAACCTGGTCAAAGAAAGGAAAAAAAGCGTTCAAAACGCGAAAGTCAAGGCTGTAAATGGAAACAGGGGTATGCCCAAAAGGGTGTTACCCCACTTTTCTGTGGATAACCAGGTTCAACACCTGTTCATTGTCGATAACAAGCTGGGATAACCGGGCCATATCACTGGATCGTCCCATTCTATTGAAATAAAAAAGCATGCTGAATCATGCTATTATCACCTTTATTCAACTAACTGCCATGTGGACAAACCCGGCTCGCGTTTACTGTTCACTCTTTAACCAATGTAGGTTTTAGCATGCACTTCTCACCGTTATTGCCATCGCCACCTGAAAACGAAGCGGAATTACTGCAGCGCGCACAGCAGCTGGCGGGACAGACCTTTGCCGCGCTGGCGGCGCAGATTAACCTGCCGATTCCGGCAGATTTGAAACGCGATAAAGGCTGGGTTGGCATGCTGTTAGAGCTGCATTTGGGTGCCAGCGCTGGCAGCAAAGCCGAGCAGGATTTCGCCCATCTCGGCATTGAGCTGAAAACGATTCCGGTAGATGCGCAGGGCAAACCGCTGGAAACCACCTTCGTGTGCGTCGCGCCGTTAACCGGCAATAGCGGCGTAACCTGGCAAACCAGCCATGTGCGGCACAAACTGGCGCGGGTGCTGTGGATCCCGATCGAAGGCGATCGTGCTTTGCCGCTGGCCGAACGCCGCGTCGGTTCGCCGCTGCTGTGGCATCCGAGTGCAGAAGAGGAGCAACAGCTGCGCGAAGACTGGGAAGAGTTGATGGATATGATTGTGCTCGGTCAGGTGGAGCGCATCACCGCACGTCACGGTGCCTGGCTGCAAATCCGCCCTAAAGCCGCCAACAGCAAAGCGTTGACCGAAGCGATTGGCGAACACGGCGAGCCAATCATGACGCTGCCGCGCGGCTTTTATCTGAAGAAAAGCTTCACCGGTCCGCTTTTGGCGCGACATTTTTTACTGTAAATGCATATTGCTGCCGATAATTTTAGGAATGATGCGATTACTCCTAACGACGAAAGCATTTATTACTACACTTTTGCTGTTGAAGTCGCGAGAAGGAGATAAGAATGAAAGGGTTGGTGAGTGCAGTAGGTTTAACCTTGGTGACGCTGTTATTGAGTGGTTGTAGCAGTGATTACGTCATGGCGACCAAAGATGGCCGCATGATCATGACAGATGGCAAACCCGCCATCGACAAAGAGACCGGATTGGTACAGTACACCGATGAGCAAGGCCATCAGATGCAGATCAATGGTGACGAGGTTTCAACCATCATTGAGCGTTAAGTGCCAAATTGCCCTGCCTGCACGCGTTTTCCCCTTGTGCAGGCGATTTCCCGAACTTTCCCCTCTTCCTTCCGCGCCGCTTCACACGCTATAGTCCCAAAGGACACAACATTCCCTTTCATAATGAAAAAAGGATGCCGGCACATGCACTATCACCGTATTCCCCATAGCACGCTGGAAGTGAGTCAGCTGGGGCTTGGAACCATGACGTTTGGTGAGCAGAACAGCGAAGCCGACGCCCACGCACAACTTGATTACGCGGTTAGCAGTGGCATCAACCTGATTGATACCGCAGAAATGTATCCGGTGCCGCCGCGCCCGGAAACCCAGGGATTAACCGAACAATACATTGGTAGCTGGCTGAAGAAGCGCGGCAGCCGTGACAAAATCATCCTCGCCAGCAAAGTAGCCGGCCCGGTACGCGGCGCGGATGCCTCGATTCGCCCGAACCAGGCGCTGGATCGCAAAAACATCCGCGAAGCGCTGGATGCCAGCCTGAAACGTCTGAACACCGATTATCTCGATCTCTATCAGCTGCACTGGCCGCAGCGTCAGACCAACTACTTCGGCAAGCTGGGTTATCAATACACCGATTCCAGCGTGCCGGTGACGCTGCTGGAGACGCTGGAAGCGCTGACCGAACAGGTGCGCGCCGGTAAGATTCGCTACATTGGCGTGTCGAACGAAACTGCGTGGGGCGTGATGCGTTATCTGCAGTTGGCTGAAAAGCATGAGCTGCCGCGTATCGTTACCATCCAGAACCCGTACAGCCTGCTGAACCGCAGCTTCGAGGTTGGTTTAGCGGAGATCAGCCAGCATGAAGGCGTCGAGTTGCTGGCGTATTCCAGCCTGGCGTTTGGTACGTTGAGTGGCAAATACCTGAACGGTGCCAAACCCGCCGGTGCGCGCAATACGCTGTTTAGTCGCTTTACCCGCTACAGCGGCGATCAGTCACAGCAGGCGATTGCAGCCTATGTTGCGCTGGCGCAGAAACACAATATGGATCCGTCGCAGATGGCGCTGGCGTATGTGCGTCAACAGCCGTTTGTCGCCAGCACCTTGCTGGGCGCCACCACGCTGGAGCAGCTGAAGATTAACGTTGAGAGTTTCAATCTGACGCTGAATGCCGAGGTGTTAGAGGAACTGGAAGCGATTCATCGCCAGTTTACCTATCCAGCGCCATAAATCGCACCACACCGTAGCGGCGCGATTTATCGCGCGCTTTAAAAACGCCGCACATTTTTCCACTTGTGCGGCATTCGCCATTGCGCAATACATTGCCCCGCTACGACGCTATGCTTTTGTTACTTCCGCGCTTTCCACCACAACACCGCAATCGCCACGGCGAAAATCGCGCCGAATCCGACGCCGGTCGCCACCGCAGGCGCGCCCAGCTTAATCGCCACGGTATACAATCCCAGCATTAGTAACATCGCGGTATTCTCACCGAGATTTTGCACCGCAATCGCGTTGCCCGAACCCACGGACGCCTTGCCACGCTCCTGCAGCAGCGCATTGAGCGGTACCACGAAGAAACCACCCAGCGCACCAATCAGCATCAAAACCAGATAGGCATTGAGCAAGCTGGTTTGCAACGCGAACACCACCACCATCACGCCAATCAGCACACCGGCTGGCATGCAGCGACGCACGGTTTGCAGCGTCACCAACTTCGCCGCTGCTGCCGCGCCAATCACGATGCCAATCGCCACCATGGCATTCAGCGTGGTCGGGGTTTTGTTATCGCTGATGCCGAGCGCCACCGGCACCCACAGCACCAGCAGGAAACGCAGCGTCACGCCCGCGCCCCAGAACAAGCTGGTGCCGAGCAGCGAGAAGCGCGTTTCGCCATTGCGCCACAGCAGCTTAGTGGCCGCGATGAAACTGCGCAGCATGGCGCCAAAATGCCAGCTCTGACCGGGACGCGCTGCCGTCAGACGCGGAATAAAGATGTTCGCCACCACCGCCATCGCATAGGTCATGGCACACACCACCAGCGCGGCGACCAGGTTCCAGTCCGCCAGAATACCGCCCGCCACCGAACCCAGCAGAATCGCCGCAATGGTCGAACCTTCCATTAAGCCGTTGGCTTTGACCAGGCGTTCACCGCTGGTAATCTCCGTCAGGATGCCGTACTTGGCTGGCGAATAGGATGCCGCGCCAATCCCCACCAGCGTATAGCCGAGGAACGGATTGAAGCCGAAACAGATAACCAGCGCGCCGAGCAGCTTAAGACTGTTGGCGAACATCATTACCCGACCTTTGGCAAAGCTATCCGCCATCTGCCCCACAAACGGCGCGAGCAGAATGTAAGTGGCCACAAACAGCATTTGCAGGATCGGCTGACTCCAGTCCGGATAGAACTGATTTTTCAGCACCGCCAGCGTCACAAACAACAGCGCGTTGTCGCCAAATGCCGAGAAGAACTGCGCCACAATCACCGCCAGCATGTTGCGCGATAACAGCGGTGCATCCTTATTTAACGCCTGGCTCATGCCTGCTCCTCTTCCGCCAGCTGCTTGAGGCTGACATAGTCCGGTTTGCCGCTGCCCAGCATCGGCAGCTGTTTCATCACGCGGATATCGCGCGGCACCGCCAGTTCCGGCGCGCCAATTTCACGCGCCGCTTTCAGCAGCGTGTCACGGCCCAACTCGCTGTCGGTAGTAAACAGCACCAAGGCCTCACCTCGATTACCGTCCGGACGCAGCGACGCCGCATGTTGCTTCTCGTTAGAGGCTTTCAGCGCAATATGCTCCACAATCTCCAGCGACACCATCTCACCGGCAATTTTGGCGAAGCGTTTCGCACGGCCCTGAATCTGGCAGAAACCGCCTTCATCAAAGCTGACGATATCGCCGGTGTCGTACCAGCCCGCTTCCATCTCGCCTTCGCCGTTATCGGCGACCGGGACTTCCAGCACGCCTGGATTTTCCACGCGCAGATACCCGTTCATTACGTTCGGACCGCGCAGCTGCAGGCGACCGCCCTGCTCAATGCCCGGCACCGAAATCAGACGCGAATCCATGCCCGGCAGAATGCGGCCCACGGTGTGATTTTTCGCCGCCATCGGCACGTTGATCGCCACCACCGGCGCGCACTCCGTCACGCCGTAGCCTTCGAGAATACGGATGCCGTATTTTTCCATGTAGATCTGACGCGTCGCTTCCTGCAGTTTCTCCGCGCCCGCCACCACATAGCGCAGACGCGCAAAATCGTACGGGCTGGCGAAACGCGCATAGTTGCCAAGGAAGGTTGAGGTACCAAACAGCACGGTGCAGTTACGGTCGTAAACCAGCTCCGGCACGATGCGGTAATGCAGCGGGCTCGGATAGAGAAACACCTGTGCGCCGGTCAGCAACGGGGTAAACAGGCCAACGGTTAAACCAAAAGCATGGAACAGCGGCAGCGCCGACATAAAGCGGTCGCGCGGGGTGAAATCCGCCACGGTACGAATCTGCTCAACGTTCGCCAGCAGACTTTTATGCGAGTGCACCACACCTTTGGGATGGCCTTCCGAACCGGAGGTAAACAGCACCATCGCCGCATCTTCCGGCTGCTGCGCCACTTGGGCACGGCGCGGCATCAGCAGATGCGCCACAATCCACAATTTGTCCTGCAGCGTAACGGTATCTTTCAGATCTTCCAGATAGATCCACTGCACTTCGCTGAGTCCCTGCGGCAAGTGCCACAGGTTGCCTTTTTCGAGGAACTGCCGCGAGGTAAACACGGTTTTCACCTGCGATGCGGTCAACGCCGCACGCATGCCATTCACGCCTGCGGTGTAGTTGAGCATCGCCGGAATGCGCCCGCGCAGCGAGGCACCGAGAATCGCCGCCGCTGTCACCGTGGCGTTCGGCAGCAGCAGACCGACGTATTCACCTTGCTGGCTGTAACGCTCCAGAATGCGGCCCACGCCAAGCGCTTTCTTCAGCAAACCGGTATAGCTATCCGGTTTGAAGTTGACGTCTTCGATGCACGGCTTCATCGCGCCATAACGCTGACGCGCATTCAGGAAAGCCTCGAACAGCGTCTCACGCGGACGCACTGCCATGCGGGCTTCCATCATCACATGATGCAGGTGCTCGCCCGCCAGCGTGCGGCGATCGCGCGCGCGTTTGGCTTCAGGCATTGGGATTACCGTTGGCGGCAGCACCGTTAAGGTGATGCGCGGGAACAGGCGCCGTTTAAACACGCCCGCCAGACGACCAAATGGCGTATATTCCGCGCCTTCGATACGCATCGGCACCACGGTGGCACCGGATTTCGCCGCCACAAAGCCGGCGCCGCTGTAGATCTTCATCAGCGATCCGGTCACGGTGATGCGCCCTTCGGGGAAGATCACCACCGGACGGCCCTGATTGATCATGCGCACCAGATGTTTGATCGACATCGGCTTGGTGGGATCGAGCGGAACGAAGTCGATGATCGGCTTCAGCAGGCGCATAAACCATTGATCGCTGATCGACGAATAGACCGCGAACACCGGTTTGATCGGCAGAAACAGCGCCAGTAATACCCCATCCAGAAACGACGTGTGATTGGGGGTGATCAGCACTTTCTCTTTATGCAGTGCCGTGAGGTCGCCGCGCAGTTCCACACGCCACAGCAGGCGGAACAGGAAACGGAAAAAAGTGAGTAGCATGCCAGCTCCTTAGCAATCATAAAAATGGCTCTTACGATGCAGGATCTGGGGATTTTCGACAAGTGGCGTAGTGATATTCGTGCTGGTTTGGCATTCTTAGCCCCGACCAACATTGCGCAATAAATTGCGCCGCTACGGAATAGGCGCGCTTTTGTAGCGGCGCGATTTATCGCGCAGTGTTGACCTGATTTATGGCTGCCAGCCACCGCCCAGCGCGGCGATCAGGCCGACGCTGCTGACCCACTGCGTGCTCTGCAGCGACAGCAAACTCTGCTGCGCGCTCAGGCTGCTGTTTTCGGTGGTGGCGACGTCGAGATAGTCGATCATTCCGGCATCATACTGATTGCGCGTCACGCGTGCCGATTCCTGCGCCGCGTCGGTGGCGCGCTGTTGTGCGGCGATTTCGCCCTGCAAAGTATTCAGCTGCACCAGATAATCCTCCACTTCGCCCATGCCGGTCAGCACCGACTGGCGATAGCTGGCAACGCTGGCATCATAGGCGGCGCGCGCCTGTTCGACTTTCGCTGAGGTGGCGCCGAAATCTAACAGCGTACCGCTCAGCTCCGGCCCCAAAGACCAGACGCGATTGGGCAGCGAGAACAAACTGTTGATCGCCGATGAACTCACGCCGCCGCTGGCGCTCAGCGTCAAATCGGGATAGTAACCGGCAATCGCCACGCCGACCGCCGCATTCGCCGCCGCCACGTTGCGCTCGGCGTAGGCGATATCGGGACGGCGCTGCAACAGTTGCGACGGCACGCTGTTCGGTATCGCGGGCAGCGCGGCCTCCAGCTTCGCCACCGGCAAGGAGAAATCCGCCGGAGCTCGGCCCAGCAGCAACGCAATCGCGTGCTCCATCTGTGCACGCTGCCACTGGTAATCCTGCGCCGAGGCGCGGGCGCTCTCCAGCTGCATCTGCGCCTGCGCTAAGGTGGCGCGTGATTCGCTGCCCGCCGCATATTTGTTTTCAATCACCGTCAGATAGCGTTGATAGGCCGCGATACTGCGCTGATAGAGCGCGATTTTCTCGTCGATGATGCGCAGCTGGAAATAGTCCTGCGCCAGTTCGGACTGCGCGCTCAAGGTGATATTCGCCAGCTCGGCCTTGCTGGCTTCGGCGCTGGCGTTGTTCTCCTCCAGCGTGCGCCGCAGTTTGCCCCACACATCCAGCTCCCAGCTGGCGCTGAGATCGGCGGCATGGCTGTTGCTGACGCTACGTTGTCCGCTGGCGCTGGCGCGGCTGCCGCTGCGCGTGCTGCTGGCGTCGTAGCTTACCGACGGCAACAACTCCGCGCGTGATTGCCCAACTAACGCCTGCGCTTCGCGGTACTGCGCGGCATAGCTGGCAACGTTCTGGTTGGAGATGCTCACCTGCTTCAGCAGGCTAGCCAGCGTGGCATCGTGATACACCAGCCACCATTCACCTTTGCTGTTTGCATCCTGCGGCGTCGCCTGCGTCCAGCCTTTGGCTTCTTTGAAATGGGTCGGCATCGCCATGCTCGGGCGCTGATAATCGGGGCCAACCGCGCAGCCCGCCAGCAACATCACGGTGAGCAACGGCGTAATTTTCAGAGACATTTTCATCTATCGGGATTCCACATGACGCAACCGCTGCCACTGACGTTGCGTGGCGCGGCTTAAACGGTCGAGCCAGAGATAAACCACCGGCGTAGTAAACAGCGTTAATAATTGGCTCAGCGCCAAACCACCGGCAATCGCCAGCCCGAGCGGGCTACGTAAGTCGGCATCGCCGCCGCTGCCCAGCGCCAGCGGCAGCGCGCCAAAGAAGGCGGCCAGCGTGGTCATCATGATCGGCCGGAAGCGCATCAAACAGGCTTGGGTGATCGCCTGCTGCGGCGTCATGCCTTGGCTGCGCTCGGCGTGAATCGCAAAGTCGATCATCATGATGGCGTTCTTTTTCACGATACCAATCAGCAGGATGATGCCGATAAGCGCGATCACCGTCAGCTGCGTGTTGGTCAGCAGCAGCAACAACAGCGCGCCCACGCCCGCCGACGGCAGCGTTGAGAGAATGGTGAGCGGATGGATGTAACTCTCATATAGCACGCCGAGCACGATATACACCGCCGCCAGCGCCGCGATAATCAGCCACGGCATGGTGGCGGTAAGCTGGGCGAAGGCGGCGGCGGTGCCGGCAAAACCGGCCTGAATGGTGGAGGGTAAACCGAGCTGCGCCATCGCCTGCTTAATCAGCGCCTGCGCCTGCTCCAGCGACACGCCATCGTTAAGGTTAAACGCCACGGTGCTGGTGGCGGATTGGCCCTGATGCGCCACCGACAGCGGCGCGTTGCCGCCCTTGAAGCTGGCGAATGCGGCGAGCGGCACGTGATCGCCGCTGTCGTTAATCACATACAGCTGCTGCAAAATCGCCGGATCGCGCGTGTAGCTATTCTGCAGCGACATCACCACATGATACTGATTAAGCGTGTGATAGAGCGTGGCGACCTGACGCTGGCTGAAAGCGTTATTCAGCAGGGTGTCGAGCATCTGCACATCCACGCCCAACCGTTTCGCGCGGTCACGATCAATATTAATCACCACTTCCTGACCGCCGGTTTGCGAGTCGGAATCGACGCTATTCAGCTGCGGGATTGCCGCCAGCGCCGCCTGCACTTTGGGCGTCCACTCACGTAGCAGATCGAGATCGTCGGCCTGCAAACTGTATTGATAGGTGGCGTTGGCGCTGCGCCCGCCGATGTGCAGATCCTGCGCCGCCATCAGGAACATCTGCGCGCCGGCAATATGGCTGGTTTTCATACTCAGACGGTTCGCCACTTCGGTGGCGGTGGCATCGCGCTTGTCAAAATCCTTGAGGCGCACAAAGAAGTTGGCGCTGTTGCGCGAGCCGAACATGCCGCTGCCCATCGACGACATCACGCTCTCCACCGCCGGATCGGACTGGATGATGTGGGTGAACTGCAGCATTTTCGGCTTCATCGCCTGGAAGGAGATGTTCTGATCGGCGCGCAGCGCGCCCATCAGCAGGCCGGTATCCTGATTGGGGAAAAAGCCTTTCTGCACCACGGAAAACAGGAACAGGTTGAGCAGCACGGTCAGCACCAGGCTGAACATCGTCAGCTTTTGGTGCGCCATCACCCAGGTTAACCCACGCGAATAAGCCGCCAGCAATGCGTTAAGTTGGTTTTCGATAAACTGATACAGCGGATGCGGGCGTTGCGTGACTTTGGGCTTTGGCTTCAGCAGGCGCGCGCACAGCATCGGCGTCAGGCTCAGCGAGACAAACATCGAAATCAGCAGCGATACCGTCAGCGTGACGGCAAATTCGCGGAACAAGCGTCCGATGATGCTGCCCATCAGCAGAATCGGGATGAACACCGCAATCAGCGACATGGTCATCGACAGCACGGTAAAACTCACTTCCTGCGCGCCACGCAGCGCCGCGCGCAGCGGACTGAGCCCTTCTTCGATATGGCGCGTGATGTTTTCCAGCACCACAATCGCGTCATCGACGACAAAGCCGGTGGCGATAATCAGCGCCATCAGCGACAGGTTATCGAGGCTGTAACCCAACAGATACATCACCGCGCAGGTGCCAATCAGCGAGACCGGCAGCGCCAGCGCCGGGATAATCACCGCCTGCACGTTACGCAGAAACACAAACACCACGGCGATCACCAGCAGCATCGCCACCAGCAGCGTCTCTTCGGTGTCATACAGCGAGGCGCGCACCGTCGGCGAGCGATCCACCACCACTTTCAGTTGCGTATCGGCGGGCAGATCTTTTTCCAGCGCCGGCAGCTGCGCTTTGATGGCATCAATGGTGTCGAGCATGTTGGCACCGGCCTGGCGCTTAATGCCCACCATCACCGATGGCATGGCATTGAGGAAACCGGCCTGATACTGATCTTCAACCGAGTCATACACGGTGGCGACATCATGCAGCCGCACCACTTTGCCCTGTTGATACGTAACGATCAGATCCTGATACTGCGCGGCTTTATCCAGCTGGCCGTTGCTGTCCACCACCCACGACTGGCTGCTGCCCTGCAAAATCCCTTTCGGCTTATTGCTGGTGCTGTTGGCGATGGCGCTGCGCACCGTATCCAGCGAAATGCCATACTGCGCCAGCTTCAGCGGCTGCAGATCGATGCGCACCGCCGGTAAGGCGCTGCCCATCAGCGACACTTCGCCCACGCCTTTCACCTGGCCCATTGCCTGCTCAATTTTGCTTTCGGCCAGATCGTAGAGTTCGCCCGGCGTGCGCGTGGCGGACGTCAGCGCCAGCATCACAATCGGCGCATCCGATGGATTGGCTTTGCGATAGGTCGGCAGCGACTCCATCGCGCTCGGCAGCAAACTGCGTGCGGCGTTGATCGCCGCCTGCACGTCACGCGCCGCGCCGTTGATGTCACGATCGAGATCAAACTGCAAAATCACGCTGGTCGATCCCTGCGAACTGCTGGAAGTCATCTCGGTGACGCCGGCGATTTGCCCCAGCGAACGCTCCAGCGGCGTAGCGACGGTGGCCGCCATGGTTTCCGGGCTGGCACCGGCCAGGCTGGCGCTCACCATGATGGTGGGGAAATCCACCTGCGGCAGTGGCGCCACCGGCAGCAGCCGATAGCCCAACGCGCCCAGCAGCAGGATCGCCAGCGTCAGCAATAACGTGGCAACCGGGCGGAAGATAAACAGCCGGGTGAGGTTCATCGTTCGCCCCGCGCCTGCTGCTGCTTGCGCTGCATGTAGCGCTTGCCGCGCTGCGCGATGCCATCAAACCACAGGTAAATTACCGGCGTGGAGAACAGCGTCAGCACCTGGCTGACGATCAAACCGCCAACAATCACCAGACCGAGCGGCTGGCGCAGCTCGGCACCGGAACCGGACGCCAGCATCAGCGGCAGCGCACCGAGCAGCGCCGCCATGGTGGTCATCAGAATCGGGCGGAAGCGCATCAAACAGGCCTGATGAATCGCGTCCCGCGCGCTTATGTGCTGCTTGTTTTCCGCCTCCAGTGCGAAGTCGATCATCATAATCGCGTTCTTCTTGACGATACCGATCAGCAGAATTACGCCAATCAGCGCGATCAGGCTGAACTCGCTGCCCGCCAGCAGCAGCGTCAACAGCGCGCCGACCGCCGCCGACGGCAGCGTCGAGAGAATGGTCACCGGATGGATAAAGCTCTCATAGAGAATGCCGAGCACCACGTACATGGTGATTAATGCCGCCAGAATCAGCCACAGGGTGTTGCCGGTGGCGCTCTGGAATGCCGAGGTTTCGCCCTGATAACGCAAGGTGATGCTCGACGGCAAATTCAGCTGCTGCGTTACTGTGGCAATCGCCTTCTGCCCCTCTTCCAGCGAATAGCCTTTGTTGAGATTGAACGACACCATCACCGCCGGGAATTGATTGAGCCGCATGTGCATCAGCGAACCGGTGCGCTGGTGAATGGTGGCGATGGACGTGAGCTTCACCATGCCGGTGGTGGTTGTGGTGGTGTCATCCGTGGTGGAAGTGCTGCTGCTCGCGCTGGTCACCGGCAAATAGACATCATCAAACGAAGCGGGCGATTGCTGATACTGCTGCGCCACTTCCAGCACCACGCGATATTGATTGGCCTGGGTAAAGATGGTGGAGACCAGACGCTGACCGAAGCTGTTGTACAGCGCGGTATCGACGTCGGCGGCGGTAATGCCGTAGCGCGCCGCTTTATCGCGGTTCAGCTCGACGTAAGCCACGCGGCCCTGATCCTGCAGGTTACTCACCACGCCGTTAAACTCCGGACGCTGCTGCAAGGCGGCGACCATCTTTGGCGTCCAGCGCACCAGGTTTTCGCTGTCGGCATCATCCAGCGTGAACTGATACTGGCTCGGCGACACCTGATCGTTAACGGTCAAATCCTGCGCCGGTTGCAGATAGAGCTGAATGCCCGCCACCTGCTGCGCCGCCTGTTGCAGCTGTTTAATCACCACGTCGGCTTTGTCGTCGCGCTGTTCAAACGACTTGAGGTTGATCTGGATGCGCCCGCTATTCAGGCTGGTGTTGCTGCCATCAATGCCGATGGTTGAGGACAAACTCTCCACCGACGGATTTTGCAGAATCACTTTCGCCAGCGCCTGCTGCCGCTTCGACATCTCGCTAAACGACACATCCTGCGACGCCACGGTGACGCCCTGAATCAGCCCGGTATCCTGCGTCGGGAAGAAGCCTTTCGGGATGGCGATATACAGCAGCGCGGTGAGCGCAAAGGTCGCCAGCGCCACCAGCAGCGTCAGCTTCTGATGGTTCAGCACCACCGTCAGCATGCGGTCGTAGCCGCGCACCAGCTTGTCGAACAGTTCGCCGCCTTTACGCGAGAAGCGCGACTGTTTTTCTGGCGGAATGTGCTGCAGCAGATAGGCGCACAGCATCGGCGTCAGCGTTAGCGACACCACCATCGACACCAGAATCGACACCGCCAGCGTGATGGCAAATTCGCGGAACAACCGCCCAACCACGTCGCCCATAAACAGCAGCGGGATCAGCACGGCTATCAGTGAGAAGGTCAGCGAGATGATGGTGAAGCCAATCTGCTGCGAGCCTTTCAGCGCCGCCTGCATCGGCGTTTCGCCCTCTTCCAGCCGCCGCGAAATGTTCTCCACCACCACAATCGCATCGTCGATAACGAAGCCGGTGGCGATGGTCAGCGCCATCAGTGATAGGTTATTCAGGCTGAAGTCGGCCAGATACATCACGCCGAAGGTGCCAATCAGCGACAGTGGCACCGCCACGCTGGGAATCAGCGTCGCCGCCACGTTGCGCAGGAACAGGAACGTCACCATCACCACCAGCGCCACCGACAGCATCAGCTCAAACTGCACGTCGCTGATGGAGGCGCGAATGGTTTGCGTGCGATCCGACAAGATGCTCATCTTCACGCCGTCCGGCAGCGCCGCCTGCAGCTTCGGCAGCTGCGCTTTGATGCTGTCCACCACCTGAATCACGTTGGCGCCCGGCTGGCGCTGCACGCTGATCACAATCGCCGGACTGTTGTTGGCCCACGCCGACTGGAAGCTGTTCTCCGGTCCCTGCTCGATATGCGCGATATCTTTTAGCCGCAGCGCCGCACCGTTTTGGTAAGTGATGATCAAATTGCCGTACTCATCGGCGGTACGCAGCTGATCGTTGGCGTCGATGGTCACCGAGTGATATTTGCCGTCGAAGCCGCCTTTCGAGCCGTTCACGTTGCTGTTGCCGATCAGCGTGTTGACGTCCTCCAGCGACAGCTGATGCGCCGCCAGCGCTTTCGGGTCCATCTGCACGCGAATCGCCGGTTGATGGCCGCCCGCCAGCGTCACCATGCCAACGCCGTTAATCTGCGACAGCTTCAGCGCCACGCGTGTGTTCACCAGATCCTGCACCTGCGTCAGCGGCAGCGTGTCGGAACTTACCGCCAGCGTAATCACCGCCGTATCAGCCGGATTGACCTTTTTATAGGTTGGCGGATTGGGCAGATCGCTCGGCAGCAAATTATTGGCGGCATTGATCGCCGCCTGCACTTCCTGCTCGGCGACATCCAGCGACAGATCGAGGCTGAACTTCAGCGTGACGATGGACGATCCGCCTGAGCTGGTGGAGGTCATCTGGCTCAACCCAGCCATTTGCCCCAGCTGGCGCTCCAGCGGCGAGGTGACGGACGACGCCATCACATCCGGGCTGGCACCGGGATAGAGCGTGGTGACCTGAATGGTTGGGTAATCCACCTGCGGCAGCGCCGAGGTGGAGAGAAAACGGTAGGAGAAGATCCCGGCGATCAGCACGCCGACCATCAGCAAAATGGTGGCGACCGGACGCTGGATAAACAGGCGAGACGGATTCATTTGGCCTCGGCGGTCGCGGTGGTTTTACTCTCATCCGCCAGCTGCACTTTGCTGCCGTTGGTCAGGCGATCGATGCCTTCGGTCACCAGACGATCGCCCGGTTCCACTCCGTTGAGAATCGCCTGCTGATCTTCACCAAACGTTGGCCCGGTGGTGACCGCTTTGCGCGTCACGGTGTTGTCTTTATTGATAACAAACACGAAGCTGCCGTCGCTGCTCAGCTGCAGCGCCTGCGCCGGGATCACCGTGGCATTTTTCAGGATGTTGGTTTGCAGCCGCAGATTGACGAACTGGTTAGCGAACAGCGATTCGTCTTCATTCGGGAAGGTGGCTTTCAGCTCAATGGTGCCGGTCGCGGTATCGATCTGGTTGCTGATGAACTTCACCTCGCCCTGCGCCAGCGCGCGGCTGTTGTCCTGATCAAAGGCGGTGGCGGGCAGACTTTGCCCGCCGTGCAGCGCTTTGGTCAGCTGCGGAATGTTGCCCTGCGGCACGCTAAAGGTCACGGCGGCGGGCTGCATCTGCGTCACCACCACAATGCCAGTGGTATCGGTGGTTTGCACCATATTGCCGGGATCGACCAGACGCAAACCGACGCGTCCGCTGATTGGCGAGGTGATGCGCGCATACTCGATATCCAGTTTGGCGCTGGCGATCTGCGCTTCATCAGCGGCGACCGCGCCTTTGTACTGGCCGACGGTGGCGGTTTGGGTATCAAGATCCTGGCGCGACAGCGAATCCTGCGCCGCCAGTTTCTGATAACGCACCAGCGTTAACTGCGCGCTTTTCAGCAACGCCTGATTCTGATTGAGATCGCCCTGATACTGCGCCAGCGTCGCCTGATAGCTGCGCGGATCGATCTGCGCCAGCAGCTGGCCGGCGCTGACTTTCTGCCCTTCGGTGAAGAACACTTTTTCCAGCTGTCCGGCGACGCGGCTGGTGACGGTGACGCTGGCGTTAGGGATCACCGTGCCGAGCGCGTTGAGGTATTCCGGCACATCCGCGCTGCTGGCGACGCCGCTGTGCACCAGCGTGGCACCGCCCATCATCGCCATGCCCGGCGGGCCGCCCGCGCCACCGCGATGACCGCCGCGTGCGCCCGGCGGCTTTCCGCCGCCGGGCATGCCGCCGTGACTGCCGACCACGCGCCAGATCACGCCCGCCACAATCAACAGCACAAGCAACAACAGGAGCCATTTCAGCCAGCGGGAAAAAGGGGAGCGGGAAGCGTTGTTAGTCATCAGGATCTTCAGGTTAGCCAGAAAACGGAAAATCCCCTGTAAAACAGGGGACTATTTCAAGGGGAAATCATCACTACGCGCATTATCGGTTGAATGCCCGCGCGAATTCCATACGCGAACCGTAAGGGTTTCGTTAAGGTGATTAAGATTTCCAGCCGCCGCCTAACGCCTTGTACAGGGTGATTTTCTGGCTCAATTGGCCGAGATGCGCACTGATCAGCGACTGCTGCGCACTGTAAAGCGATCGCTGGGCCACTAACACATTGAGATAATTGTCGACGCCTTGCTTGAAGCGCAATACGGAATAGTCGTAGTCGCGCTGATTGGCGCCAACCTCCTGTTGCAGCGCCTTCAGCTGATCCTGCCAGGTATCCTGACCGGCCAGCGCATCGTTCACCTCTTTAAACGCGGTCTGGATCGCCTTCTCATAGTCAGCAATTTCAATGCGTTTCTCGATATGCGCGATATTCAGGTTGGCCTGGTTTTTACCACCGTCAAAAATCGGCAGGTTAATCGATGGCATGAATGACCATGCGCCGGTGCCGCCGCCCAGCAGGCTGCCAAGCGAGCTGCTGGTGGAGCCGCCGGACGCGGTCAGCGTGATGCTCGGGAAGAAGGCGGCACGCGCCGCGCCGATATTGGCATTAGCCGCCTTCAGCGTGTGCTCCGCCGCCATGATATCCGGGCGACGCGTCAGCAGATCCGACGGTAAGCCAGCGGGCGTGGCCGGGAAGTGCCAGTTGGCGTCCAGCGTGGCGTGTGACAGCAGCGTGGCGGGCAGATCGGTGCCGACCAGCAAGCGCAGCGCATCGACATCCTGCCGCACCTGACGCGTGTAACTCGCCACGTCCGCCTGCGCCGCCCGCACCGTGCTTTCGGCCTGCGCCAGATCCTGATCGCTGCTGGCACCGCCGTCGTAGCTGAGCTTGGTCAGGCGATACGATTCCTGCTGGCTTTGCGCGGTGTGTTGCGCCAGATGCAGCAGATCGTTATCCGAACTCAGCGTCAGCCACGCCGTCGCCACTTCCGCGATCAGTGAAATGCGCGTGGCGCGTTCGGTGGCGGCGCTCGACAGATAGGTTTCCTGCGCCTGATCGCTCAGGCTTTGCAGGCGACCAAAGAAATCCAGCTCCCACGAAGTGACGCTCAAGCCGCTGTTCAGCTCGTGATAGGTCACCGCGCCGCTGGTTTTGGTGTTGTAGAGATTGGCCGGTTCATGCGCCGAAGTCTGGCTGGCCGTGGCGTTGATCGACGGCATCAGCGCCGCGCGCTGCACCGTGACGCCCTGCTGCGCCTCTTGCACGTTCAGCGCCGCCACGCGCAGGTCGCGGTTGTTATCGAGCGACAGCTGGATCAGGTTGCGCAGCGTGGCATCGGTGAAGAAGTTCTGCCACGGCAAATCGGCGACGTTGCCGACGGGCGTCGCCTGATCGTATTTAGCGTCCACCGGCAGCGCCGGGCGCTGATAGTACGGTGCCAGCGTACAACCGGCCAATGCCAGCGCGAGCGGCAACAGTGCCAGACGGAAGTTATTCATGTTCATTTTTAACCACCTCTGCGGATGTTTGTTTCTTACGCGCAAAGAACTGCGAAACCACCACGTAGAACATCGGCACAAAGAAGATGGCGAGGAAAGTCGCGGTGATCATACCGCCCGCCACCGCCGTACCAATCGAATGCTGGCTGCCTGCGCCCGCGCCGTTGGATATGGTCAGCGGCAGCACGCCGAGAATAAACGCCATTGAGGTCATGATAATCGGACGGATACGCAGCCGCGCCGCTTCTACCGCCGCTTCCACCAGCGTTTTGCCCTCGCGCTCATGCAGCTCTTTGGCAAACTCGACGATCAGGATGGCGTTTTTCGCCGCCAGCCCCACGGTGGTCAGCAGGCCAACCTGGAAGAAAACATCGTTCTGCAGGCCGCGCAGCAGCACCGCGCTAATGGTGCCGAGGATGCCGAGCGGCACCACCATGATCACCGAGAACGGAATCGACCAGCTCTCGTACAGCGCCGCCAGACACAGGAACACCACCAGAATCGAGATCAGATACAACTGCGTGGTTTGGCTGCCGGATGCCTGCTCCTCATACGAAATGCCGTACCACTGCACGCGGAAACCGTGCGGCAGCTGCTTCGCCAGCTGTTCCACCACCTTCATCGCTTCACCGGTACTCTGGCCCGGCGCGGGCGATCCGAGGATCTCCTCAGCGGTTAAGCCGTTAAAGCGTTCAAAGTGCGGCGAGCCGTACACCCATTTGCCCGAGGCGAAGGCGGAGAATGGCACCATGGTGCCGCTGCTGTTGCGGAAGTACCATTTGTCGAGATCCGACGGTGTGACGCGCGAGTCCGCTTTGCCCATCAGATAGACCTCTTTCACGCGGCCGTTATACATGAACTGATCGATGTAGCTGGAGCCCCACGCCACCGACAAAGTGTTGTTGATGTCGGTCATGCTCAGGCCGAGCGCGCTGGCCTTCTCATCATTGATCTCCAGCTGATACTGCGGCTCATCTTCCAGCCCGTTAAGACGTACCTGCGCCAGATGTGGATCGTTGTTCGCCAGCGTAATCAGCTGGTGCGCGGCATCCATCATCTGCTGATGGCTATGCGCGCCGGTATCCTGCAGATAGAGATCGAAACCGGTGGCGTTGCCCAGCTCCATCACCGCCGGCGGCACCATGGCGAAGATTTTGGCGTTCTGGTAGTTGGCAAAGTGCGCCATCACGCGGTTCGCCAAATCCTGCACGCTTTGCCCGCTGTGCGTGCGGTCGCCCCAATCTTTCAGGCGCACAAAAGCCATGGCGTTGCTCTGGCCGCGACCGGCAAAGTTAAAGCCCGCCACGCCAAAGGTGGTGGTCACCACCGACGCTTCGTTCTGTTGCAGATAGGCGTTGAGATCGTTGATCGCCTGCTGAGTGCGCTGCGATGACGAGTTCACCGGCAGCGTGATCTGCACCATCATCAAGCCCTGATCTTCACCCGGCAGGAAGGTGGTCGGTACGCGGGTGAACAAAAATCCCGTCACGCCGACGATCACCAGATAGATCACCAGGAACAGGCCGCGACGGGAAATCACTTTGCTGACGCCGTGGGTGTAGTGCATCGCCCCGCTGTCGAACTTGCGATTAAACCAACCGGCGAATCCGGTGCTTTTATGCTCCGCCGCCGCCGGTTTCAGCAAGGTGGCGCATAGCGCAGGCGTGAAGATCAGCGCCATGATCACCGACAGCGCCATCGCCGAGACGATGGTGACCGAGAACTGGCGGTAAATGACACCGGTCGATCCGGAGAAGAACGCCATCGGCAGCAGCACTGCCGACAGCACCAGCGCAATGCCAAACAGCGCGCCCTGAATCTGCTGCATCGATTTAATGGTGGCGGCTTTCGGATCGAGCTGCTCTTCGTGCATTACGCGCTCAACGTTCTCCACCACCACAATGGCGTCATCCACCAGCAGCCCGATGGCCAGCACCATACCGAACATGGTGAGGGTGTTAATGCTGTAACCAAACGCCGACAGAATGCCAAAGGTGCCCAGCAGCACCACCGGCACCACCAGCGTGGTGATCAGCGTGGCGCGCAGGTTTTGCAGGAAGATCAGCATCACGAAGAACACCAGCACCACCGCTTCGATCAGCGTTTTCACCACCTCTTCAATTGAGGCGCTGACCACCGGCGAGGTGTCGTACGGATACTGAATCTCGACGTTATCCGGCAGCGAATCTTTCAGGTCGGCGATGGTTTGGCGCACCGCCTTGGCGGTATCCAGTTCATTGGCACCGGTTGCCAGACGCAGCGCGATACCGGCGGCCGGTTTGCCGTTCATGGTGGCATCGATGCCGTAGCTTTGCGGCCCGAGCGCGACGCTGGCCACATCTTTCAGCCGCACCTGCGAGCCGTCGCTGTTCACCTTCAGCAGCACATTCTCAAACTGCTGCACGGTGGTGAAACGGGTTTTGCCGAGGATCGTCGCCTGGGTTTTTGCGCCCTGAATGGTCGGCAAACCGCCGAGTGAACCGGACGACACCTGCACGTTCTGGTTATCAATCGACGTGGTGACATCGCTCGGCATCAGGTTGTATTTGTACAATTTGGCCGGATCGAGCCAGATGCGCATCGCGTATTCGGATCCCAGCACCATGAAGTCGCCGACGCCCGGCGTACGCGAGATCGGATCTTCCAGTTTCGACACCAGCATGTCGGCCAGATCGCCGTTAGTCAGCTTGCCGTCTTTGGCGATCAGCCCGATAACCATCATAAAGTTTTTCTGGTACTTACGGATGCGGATACCTTGCTGCGTGACATCGGTGGGCAGCTGCGACTCCGCTAGCGACACGCGATCCTGCACCTGAACCTGGGCGATATCGGGATTGATGCCCTGATTAAAGGTGGCGATGATCTGCGCGCTGCCGTCCGAGGCGCTGCTCGACTCCAGATAGCGCAAACCATCCAGGCCATTCAACTGCTGCTCAATAACCTGCACCACGGTGTTTTGCGTGGTTTCGGCGCTGGCACCCGGATAGGTCACCGAGATAGAGACCGCTGGCGCGGAGATATTGGGATATTGATTGACCGGCAAACTGATGGCGGCAATCGCGCCGACCAGCATCACGATAATGGCGATAACCCAGGCGAAGATTGGACGTTCAATAAAAAACTTCGACATGCCGCCCCCTTATTGCGCTGCTGCGTCAGTCATCGAAAGACTCACCGCATTGGCGGATGGCGTGTCGTTGGTGTTGGCGGCGCTGGTGGTGACTTTCACCCCGCTGCGCACGCTTTGCAGGTTGTTCACCACCACGTTTTCCCCTTGCTGCAGGCCCGAGGTCACCAGCCATTCTCCTTTGATCATCTCGCCGGTGTGGATGCTGCGCTGCTCAATGGTGTTGTCGCTTTTCACCACAAAGACATACGGCTGACCTTTGGTGTCATGCATGATCGACTCTTGTGGCAGCAAAATGCCTTGCTGCTGAATGCCCTGCGGGAAGCTGGCATGCACGTACATGCCCGGCAGCAGTTGGTTATTCGGGTTCGGGAATACCGCGCGCAGCACCACGGTGCCGGTGGCGGTATCGACGTTCACTTCCGAGAACGCCAGCCTGCCCTGCTCGGCGTACTGGCTGTTATCTTCCAGCGACAAGCCCACGGCGGCGGTGTTGTCGGCCACTTTGGCGATTTTGCCGTCGGCCAGCGCGCGGCGCAGGCGCAGCAGATCGGTGGAGGATTCGCTGACATCGACATAGATCGGATCAAGCTGAGTGATGGTGGCGAGATAATCGGTTTGCCCGTTGGTGACCAGCGCACCGGCGGTGTACAGCGAGCGGCTAATGTGGCCGGAGATCGGTGCTTTCACCAGCGTGTAGTCGAGATTCACTTTGGCGGTTTCCACATCGGCCTGCGCTTCACGCGCGGCGGCGACCGCATCGTCGTAGGTTTGCTGGCTGATGGCGTGCGCGTTGGCGAGCGGCTGATAGCGCTTCACCACCATCGCATCGTTCTGCCAGGTCGCCATCGCTTTGTCGTAGGCCGCTTTATAGGTGGCCGGATCGATTTGATACAGCGGCTGGCCGGCTTTCACTTCACCGCCCTCAGTGAACAGGATTTTTTCAATTACGCCGCTCACCTGCGGACGCACCTGCGCAGTTCTCACCGCCGTGGTGCGGCCAGGCAATTGGCTGACAAGCGTAACGGGTTGCGCTTTGAGGTTGACCACGCCTACTTGCGGGGTGGCGGATGCGGCGGGCTTTGCTCCGCCCTGGTCACAGGCTGCCAGTAAAAACACCACGCTGGCAGAAAGAAGTTTCAGGCGCATAGTTGTTCTCTAAAAGATAGGAAGGGAATAGTCACGAAGGTAATGACTTGAAAGCCATTGTAGGGAGGCGGGTTAAGCGGGGTTGTTAAGGTTGCGTAAAATATATTTTCCAAAGGAAAATGGTAAACCTTTCGTGCCATAAAGGGTTGGGATTTTTAGCGTTTTGCGGGTTTTCAGCCCCGAAATCGATTATCGAAAATTTCGTAGCGGCGCAATTTATTGCGCAAGATAACAGCGGGAAAAAGGTCAACGGAGCGCAATGAATTGCGCCGCTACGGTTATGTGCACGCAATAACAACCGATTCAACCTTTGGGTTCGATGCCTCTGCGGCGCAGCTCGCGGCGCGCCAGCTCTTTTAACCAGCACGACAGCGTGACGTTGTCGTCGTCAGTCACACTGCGCAGCTGCTCGTGCAGCTCCGGGTGAATGCGTAACTGAAACGCCGAAGAACGGCCCTCGCCTTTTGGCGTGCGGTCTTTGGTTTTTGGCATCGCGGGTTGGCCTCAACGAGTCGCAATAAAAAATCGCCCCTTAAAGCGCTACCAACACCGTAAGGGGCTAGCGAACCGCCATGGAATGCGACATCGCGGTGCGTTATCTACAGGTTACACAACCCGATATTTTTATGTTGCCGGGGAAGTGTTAAGACTCAGACAAGAGGTGTGAGCGAGTTCGCACGGCAGTAAATTACAGGCAAAAAAAACCCACGCATCTGCGTGGGTCGGTGTAATAACAGGGTACTGCCAAAGCAGCTTGTTTCACACCCATCAATACCTCTGGGATCTCGATACTCGCACCGTTGAGTCGGTGAAAGACAGGTGCAAAAAGCAACGGTGTTTGGGGAAGTGAAACGAGGTGTGAATATTCTCCACACCTCACTTACACTTTTGATTTAACTAAGATTTGTCTGAAGAAGGTTTACTGTAGATCGCATCGGGTGCCACGTTCATGTGCTTGAGTACCGGGCCCATGATGTTGCCGAAGATCGGTGCTGCCACCGAGCCACCAAAGTGATCGCCCGCGGTGGGATGGTTGATCATTACCACCAGCGCCACTTCCGGATGGCTGGCGGGCGCGATGCCGGCGGTGTAGTTGATATAACCGCCATCGTACTTGCCGCTGGTGCCCATCTTCTCTGCGGTACCGGTTTTGGTCGCCAGACGATAACCCGGCACCGCCGCTCTCACCCCGGTGCCGCCCGGCAGTACGTCGCTCTCCAGCATATGCACCACGGTTTGCACCACCTGCGGGTTCGCCACCTGTTTGCCTAACACCGGCGGCGTCACTTTGGTGATCGACAGTGGACGATAGACGCCGTACGAACCAAGCGTGGCGTATTCACGCGCAATCTGCAGCGGCGTGACGCGCAGGCCGTAGCCAAAGGCAAAGGTGGCGCGTTCGATATCGGCCCAGCGCTCGCGGTGCAGCGGGAAGTACCCCACGCTCTCACCGGTCAATCCCAGCCCGGTAGGTTTACCCAGGCCAAATGCCTGATAGGTATTAACCAGCGCTTCAGCGGGCATCGCCAGCGCAATGTGCGAGACGCCGATGTCACTCGATTTCTGCAAAATGCCGGTCATGGTGAGGCGCGGCCAGTGGCCAACGTCGCGAATTAAGTGGCCGTTGACGCTGTAAGGCGTGGTATCGATCACTGAATCGGCGCGCACCAGATGGCGCTCCAGCCCTTCCATCACCACCAGCGGTTTCACCGTGGAGCCGGGTTCGTAGCTGTCGTTGATCGCCGAGTTACGCATCTGCGCCGGCGTGGCATTTTCATAGTTGTTCGGGTTGAACGACGGATAAGAGGCCATCGCCAGAATCTCGCCGGTATCGATTTTCACCAATACCGCCGCACCCGAATCCGCTTTGTTAAGCAGCACGCCGTCGCGCAGTTTGCTGTAGAGCGTGAATTGGTCGAACTTATCGATACTGAGCTGCACGGTTGGCGGCTGCTGTGGCGGCTGGTAATCGATCATCGCAATGATGTTGCCTTCACCATCCTGACGATAAACTTCTTTGCCCGGATCGCCCTGCAGCACATGGTCGAAGCCCTTCTCGATGCCGTTCAGGCCGTTGCTGTCGGCCCCTACTATGCCAATCAGCGGCGCAGCTGCTTCACTCATCGGATAGAAACGGCTGTCGTTATACACCGAGCTGATGCCTTTCAGTTTCAGCTCGGCGATATCTTTGGCGATGCCGAGTTCGATTTTGCGGCCCAGATAGAGGAAGCGTTTTTTCGGGTTGGCGGTGATGGCCGCGCGCAGATCTTCCGGACGCTGATTGAGCGCGACCGCCAGATAAGCCCATTTGGCGCTGGTGAAATCGGGATTTGCCTCCAGCACACGCATTGGATCGGCGATGATGTCACGCGCCGGAACGCTCAGCGCTAACGCCTGGCCGTCGCGATCCAGCAAGGTGCCGCGGTTGGTCGGCAGCGTCACGGTACGCAGCGAGCGCTGATCGGCTTCGTGCTCCAGCATCGGATGCTTGATCAACTGCAGGTCACCGACGCAAATCAGCAACAGCACCAGACAGCAGAACACGCCAAGGCAGATCAGGCGAAAACGAAACGGGTTAAAGGGCGCTTTTATCTGGTCTTTTCCCAGAAATTTTTTTATTTGAGGCATGGCAATCCGCTGCTGTAAGTGAATCTGAAGCTTATTGCTTGCAGTTATAAAGAAACGTAAAGCGAGTTGACAGGAAAACTGTGTTTCGATTCGTTAAGCAAAAAAAAACCTGCGCATCTGCGCAGGTCGGTGTAATCAAGAAAACTTTTTGATGTTCACCCATCAATACCTCTGGGACCCTGACTGTAGCAAGGTGGCACGCTGGGAAACCATCGCCTAAACGCAACAGTTACCGGCAAAATGTAACCAGCGATGAGATTATTCGTTGCCCATTCACATCAGATGTTTTTTGATTTCCACCAGGCAACTCATGGCGTTAGGACCCTGCGTTAACGACGAGGTGCCGATATCCAATGTCAGGACATTCGGGTTGCCGGCGCGATCCCACGGTTGCCAGGCGCGACCAAAGCCAGGATCGAACCAGGCGCCGGTGGCGATGATCACCACGCCCGGCGTTACCCCGTCGGTCAGGCGCACACCGGCCAGCATGCGCCCGCGCGCATTGCTCACCTCAATCTCATCGCCATCCTGAATATCACGCGTTGCCGCATCCTGCGGATGCATATATAGCGTCTCATGTCCGGCGGTTTTGTTGCCTTGCACCGTGGCGGTGGCGTCCATCTGGCTGTGCAGACGATCGGATGGCTGAATCGAGATCATATGCAGCGGGAACTGTGAACTGAGCGGAGCGCCCAGCCACTCTTGCGGCTCGCGCCACTCGGGATGTCCGGCGAAATCCTCCAGCTGATAATCGGCAATAGTTTGGCAGAACAGCTCAATCTTGCCGCTGGCGGTTTGAATTGGATGCGTTTCTGGGTTAGCGCGGAAATCATCCATAAACACGAACGGCTTGCCGCCTTCGGGAATCTCGACAAAACCGCGTT
The DNA here is from genome assembly GCF_042666835.1 of Pantoea sp. GCM10028869. NCBI lineage: Bacteria > Pseudomonadati > Pseudomonadota > Gammaproteobacteria > Enterobacterales > Erwiniaceae > Pantoea > Pantoea sp. GCM10028869. The sequence goes on from NZ_JBHTGO010000009.1 coordinate 68,873, forward strand.
CCCAGAATTCCCCGAACTCCGGGAACGGAATATCACGCCGCGCATGCGCTACCGCGCACTGTTGATACAGATGCTCAATCCACTGCATCTCATTGCGCCCTTCGGTGAACACATCACGATAGCCGAGGCGATCGGCGATATCAGCGAAGATGTCGAAATCATTGCGCGCCTGATGCTGCGGCTTGATCGCCTGATGCATTGCCAGCACGAAGCGATCGCGCGACGATCCGCCGATGTCGTTGCGCTCCAGCGTGGTGGTGGCGGGCAACACGATATCCGCCATCTGCGCCGCCGGCGTCCAGACGATATCCTGCACAATCACGGTATCCGGGCGCTGCCAGCCTTCCACCAGACGATTGAGCTGCTGATGATGATGGAACGGATTGCCGCCCGCCCAGTGCACCAAATGGATATCCGGATAGTGCTGGGTTTCACCCTGGAATGCGTACGGCTGGCCGGGATTGAGCAGCATGTCGCTGATGCGCGCCACTGGAATCGACAAATTGCCCGGATTCGGGCCGGTGCTCATCATGGGTGCCGGGCCATCCTGACGCGGATTGCCGACGCTGTTCATCGAGCCATGACCAAAGGAGAAACCGCCGCCCGGCAAGCCTGGCTGACCGAGCATTGACGACAGCGCAATCATCATCCAGTACGGCTGCTCGCCGCGATGGGCGCGCTGTACCGAATAGGAGCAGGTAATAAAGCTGCGTTTGCCGATCAGCTGCTGCGCCAGCAAAGCAATGCGCGCCGCCGGAATGCCGGTAATGCTGCTGGCCCACTCAGGCGTTTTAGCGATGCCATCGCTTTCACCGAGCAGATAGCCGCGCAGCTGCGGCCAGCCGGTACAGTGGCTGGCGAGGAAGCTTTCATCCAGCGCGTTACGCCTGGTGATTTCAAAACCCAGCGCCAGCATCAGCGCCACGTCGGTGTTCGGGCGAATCGGAATCCACTCGGCATTGACGAACGCCGGGCAGTCATCGCGCATTGGGCTGATGTTAATGATTGGCGTGCCTTTGGCGCTGAGCTGCTCCAGCGCCGGTTTCAGGCTGTGCTGCCCTGCGCCGCCGGACGCCACCTGCGCGTTTTTCAGCGCCAGGCCGCCGAAGGCGATAAAGATGTCGGCGTGCTGCACCACTTCCGGCCAGTCGGTGACGCGGCCGGTGAGCGGCATGTAGGTGCCAATCACGTACGGCAGGAAGAACTGCGCCGCGCCCCAGCTGTAGTTACCTTGCTGATCGACGCCGCCGCCGCCCTGAAAATAGAAGCGACGGATCAGCGTGCGCGCGTGGTTGACGCGTCCCGCCGATGACCAGCCGTAAGAGCCGTTGAAAATGCCCGCTGCGCCGTAGCGATCGCGCACGCGGCGATTCTCTTCCGCCACTAAATCCAGCGCGGTATCCCAATCCACCGCCACGAAATCTTCCCGACCGCGCAAGGTGCGATCGCTGTTCTCGCGCGACTTCAACCATGAACGGCGCACCATCGGCTGGCGAATACGCTTATCCGAATAGACCAGTTCAGGAATGGTGTTAAGCATCGGCGAGGGATCGGCATCGGCGAAGAAGGGTTCACAGCCAATCAGGCGATCGTTTTCGGTGACGGCAGTGAATGCGCCCCAGTGCGCCAGGTGTGGCACGCGACTTTTCATGGTTTTTGGGTCCGGCAGGCAGGTGTGATTGTGTCTGGCAGCATAACATGAGCCTGTAACCGAGCTAAAGCGCGGCTGTGAGCGCCTGATTTTCCGTGCTTTTGCGACAGCGCTGGCATTCTGCCGGGTTGCTACAGGGTGGGTTTTCCGTAACACTGGTGGCATGTGTAAACGTTTTCCCGGATGTCGATAATCGCATGGCTACCATTAAGGATGTTGCCCGTATGGCTGGGGTGTCGGTTGCGACCGTCTCCCGCGTCATCAATAATTCGCCCAAAGCCAGCGAGAGTTCTCGCCTCGCCGTTACGGCGGCAATGGAGCAGTTGCAGTATCACCCGAACGCCAACGCACGCGCCCTGGCGCAGCAATCCACCGAAACCCTGGGTTTAGTGGTGGGCGATGTTTCCGACCCGTTTTTTGGCGCGATGGTCAAAGCGGTGGATGAAGTTGCGGGCCAGACCGGCAACTTTTTGCTGATTGGTAACGGTTACCACAATGAGCAAAAAGAGCGTCAGGCGATTGAGCAACTGATGCGCCATCGCTGCGCCGCCTTAGTGGTACACGCTAAGAAAATCCCCGACGACGATTTAGAGATGCTGATGAAGCAGGTGCCGGGCATGGTGCTGCTGAACCGCCTGCTGAAAGGCTTTGAACATCGCTGCATCGCGCTGGATGACCGCTACGGCGCCTGGCTGGCAACGCGTCATCTGATTCAGCAAGGCCATACGCAAATCGCCTTTATCTGCTCCACTCACACCATTTCCGATGCCGAAGATCGTCTGCAAGGCTATTACGACGCGCTGAAAGAGCACGGTTTGCCGTGTAATGACCGTTTGGTGGCGTGGGGCGAACCGGACGAAGTGGGCGGCGAACAGGCGATGACCGAATTGATGGGACGCGGCAAGCAGTTCACCGCGGTGGCCTGCTACAACGATTCGATGGCCGCCGGTGCGCTGGCGGTGCTGAGTGATAACGGCATTCGCGTGCCGGAAGAGATGTCGCTGATTGGCTTTGATGATGTGCTGGTGTCGCGCTATGTGCGTCCGCGTTTGACGACGGTGCGTTATCCGATTGTCACCATGGCACAACAGGCCGCGCAACTGGCGCTGGCGTTAGCCAATGGCAGCGAGATGCCGGAAGTGACCAATATGTTTAGCCCCACGCTGGTAAGACGGCATTCGGTGAGTGGGCCGGGTTAAATCCTGGTGCGCGCTTTCCCTCACCCTAACCCTCTCCCGCAAGCGGGAGAGGGAATGATTAGGTGGAGTGAACCTCGGATTTACAGCTTGCTCGGGCGGCTCCTTCTCCCGCTTGCGGGAGAAGGCTGGGATGAGGGACAAAGCGCACCCATCACAAATCCCGCGAATACACCTTCACCCGCACATCCGGGAACTCCAGCGCGTCGCATTGATACTGCCAGCCAAAACGTTCGTAATAGCCGCCAAAGGTGGACCATAACCACAGCTTGTCATGACCGCGCTGCTGCGCGAAATCGATCACATGCTGCTGCAGCGCTTTGCTCAATCCCTTGCCGCGCGCGGACTCCTCAACAAACAGCGCCGCCACCCACGGCGTGAGATCCTGACGGCTGATCAAATCGCAGCGCCAGAATCCCACCGTGCCGAGCGGTATGTCGCCGTCGAGCGCCACAAAGGTCACCGGAAAGTCCGCGCCGTTGAGGCTGCTGCGCACAATGCTGTGGTAAAACTCACGCGACGTACCGTCACCAAACGCCTGCCACAGCCAGTCGGTGATCTGCGTGGCGTGATGCGGCACCTCGCTGAGCGCGACGATCTTCATCAAATCAGCTCCAGCGCCAGCAGCTCCTGAATGGTCTGCGCACGACGAATTTCACGCGCCGCGCCATTCTCGAACAGCACTTCCGGAATCAGTGGACGGCTGTTGTAGTTCGACGACATCGACGCGCCATACGCGCCGGTATCGTGGAACACCAGATAATCGCCGACCTGCGCCACAGGCAGCGCACGGGTTTCTACTTTGCCACCTTCCAACTGCGTGAACACGTCGCCCGATTCACACAGCGGACCGGCCACTACGCTCTCCACGGTGGCGTCGCCCAGCGCGCGGCCATCGACCGGCAGCAGAGAAATGTGGTGATAGCTGCCGTACATTGACGGACGCATCAAATCGCTGAAACCGGCATCGACCAGCACAAAGTGACGGCTGCCCATCTCTTTTACCGCCCGTACCTGTGACACCAGCACGCCCGATTCAGCAACCAGGAAGCGGCCTGGCTCAATCTCCAGTTTCACCGCATGACCGAGGTGCGCAGCGATACGCTCACGCGCGCCGTTCCACAAGCCGTAATAGTGCTGGGTATCAATGGCTTCCTCGTCAAAACGATACGGAATCGACAAACCGCCACCGGCAGAAATCGCTTCCAAATCCTGCCCAAACGCCACCACCTGATCGACCATCGCGTCACACACCTGCTGCAGATGGCCATAATCCACGCCGGAACCGATGTGCATATGCAGGCCGACCAGACGCAGGCCGTGCTGCTGAATCGCCGCCAGCGCCAGCGGCAGATCGCTGTGCCAGATGCCGTGTTTACTGTTCTCACCGCCGGTGTTGGTTTTCTGGCTGTGACCGTGACCAAAACCCGGATTGATGCGCAGCCACACCGCGTGGCCCGGTGACAGCTCGCCCAGTTGATGCAGCATATCCACCGAACCGGCATTGACCGGCACTTTCAGCTCGGCGATACGCGTCAGGGTTGGCTGATCAAACACATCGGCGGTGAAGACGATATCTTCGCCGCCCGGCTGATAACCGGCGGCAATAGCACGCTCGATTTCACCCAGCGATACCGAATCGACTTTGACGCCCGCCGCACGCATCAGACGCAAAATGTGAATGTTGGAGCAGGCTTTCTGCGCAAAACGCACCACGTCGAAGGCGCCGAGCTGCGCAATGCGCTGCTGAATAATCGCCGCATCATAAGCCCAGAATGGGCCGGCATAACGCTGCGCCAGCGGCAGTAAGTTGGCGGCAGTTAACGCGGTTTCGCTGTTATTGAGTGGGCGTGGCATGTCAATTCTCCTGTGTCATTGAGGCTATTTAGCCACAGCGCATCAATTCAGAAAAATATCTTTTTTAGCGACGTCTATACAAATATGATATGGGTTATCTGGAGGAGACAATGGCAAAAATTAACTGGCGACATATCGAAATTTTTCACGCGGTGATGACCAGCGGCAACCTGACGCAGGCGGCGACGCTGCTGCATACTTCGCAGCCCACGGTGAGCCGCGAACTGGCGCGCCTTGAGCAGCAGCTCGGCCTGCAGCTTTTCGAACGGGTGCGCGGCCGCCTGCAGCCCACGGTGCAAGGCTTGCGGCTGTACGAAGAGGTGCAGCGCTCGTGGTACGGGCTAGATCGCATCATGGATGCCGCCGAAGGGTTGCGTCAGTTTCGTCAGGGTGAATTGTCGATCGCCTGCCTGCCCGTGTTTTCGCAGTCGCTGTTGCCGCCGCTGCTGCAGCCCTTTCTTCAGCGCTATCCGCAGGTCAGCCTGAATATCATTCCGCAGGAGTCGCCGTTGCTGGAAGAGTGGCTGTCGGCACAGCGTTACGATCTCGGCCTGACCGAAACCCAACACGCACCGGCGGGCACCGAACGCTTGCCGCTGCTGACCTGTGACGAAGTGTGCGTGCTGCCGCCACAGCATCCGCTGTGTCAGCGCGAGGTGCTGACGCCGCAGGATTTCCACGGTGAAAACTACGTCAGCCTGTCGCGCAGCGATAGCTATCGCCAGCTGCTGGATTCCCTGTTTCATGAGCAGAATGTGGAGCGTCGTCTGGTGCTGGAGACGCACAGCGCGGCGTCAGTGTGCGCGATGGTGCGCGCGGGCGTGGGGATTTCGATTGTGAATCCGCTGACGGCGCTGGATTACGCCGACAGCGGTGTGGTGATGCGTCGCTTCAGTATTGCGGTGCCCTTCACCGTCAGTCTGGTGCGGCCGCAGCATCGACCGGCTTCGGCGCTGGTCGATCACTTCTGCGACCACCTGCAACGGCACGTGGCGGCGTTTCCACAACGTATTGCCGAGCGGCTGGCTTAAGCGTTGACCGCTTCGCCCTGCCCGCCCGCTTTGCGGAAGGTGATCAGGCAGATCACCAGTCCGACCGCGGCCAGCGCAGCAGCGGCAACCGGCACCGACGTCAGGCCGTACCCTTTCTCGATCACCGCGCCACCGACCCACGCGCCGAGCGCATTGCCGACGTTAAAGGCGGAGATATTCAGCGTAGAGACCAGATTCGGCGCATCTTTGCCGTGGCGCACCACGTTAATCTGCAAGCCCGGCACGGTGGCGAAGGTCGCCATCGCCCACAGGAACAGCGTGATTTCCGCCAGCCACAGCGCATGGCTGGTCCAGCTGAACAGCAGCGAGAACAACGCAATCAGCACAAAGCTGAGGATCAGGCTGAACGACACTTTCCAGTCGGCCAGCTTGCCGCCGAGGATGTTGCCGACGGTCAGACCCGCGCCAATCAGGAACAGCGTCCAGCTAACACCCCGATCCGAGATACCGGTCACCTGCAACAGCAGCGGGGCAATGTAGCTAAACAGCGCAAACATCGCCGCCGCAAAGAACACCGTCATCAGCAGCGACAGCCACAGTTTGCCGTTGGCCAGCGCGCTGATTTCACTCGCCAGATGCACCGGCTTCTCTTCTTTGTTGGTCGGCAGGCTCACCATCAGCGCGATAAAGGCGAAGATGCCAATGATCGCCACGCCCCAGAAGGTGGCGCGCCAGCCAAACATCTGACCAAACCAGGTGCCGAGCGGCACGCCGAGCACGTTGGCCAGCGTCAAACCGGTGAACATCAGCGCCACGGCAGAAGCTTGTTTACCTGGTGCGACCAGGCTCGCCGCCACCACTGCACCGATGCCGAAGAACGCACCGTGACACAGCGCCGTCACCACACGAGCCAGCATCAGCAGGTTGTAGGTGTAGGCCAATGCACAGAGCACGTTACCGATGATGAAGATGATCATCAGCAGAATCAGAGTACGTTTACGCGGCAGTTTGGCGGTCAGCAACGCCATGATCGGCGCGCCAATAGCAACGCCCAGCGCGTAGCCGCTGATCAGCCATCCCGCAGAAGGAATGGTCACTTGCAGATCGCCCGCCACCTCGGGCAGCAATCCCATAATGACGAATTCCGTGGTGCCGATGGCGAACGCACTCAGCGCCAGCGCCAGTAATGCAACAGGCATAACACACTCTCCCAATAATTTTTTGCAGGCGGGCCGCACTGCGAACGCAGTACGGTGACAACAGACGCTTATTAAAATTTGAACTGCGTCACATTGTTATTAAAGCATAGCCCTTCCATGCCAACCACCCTGCGCGCCGCAAGACTATTTTGCGCCCGCAGCAATAATCCCTGCGCGGAAAAATGTCACTGACTAACCATTGAGACAGATGGAGGTTTCCGCGCTACGCTTGAAAAGGATGTGATCGTTATCACAGTGAGTCAGCTTTTGACGCAAAATCAAACAGTAAAGGATGGACGCGCACTGCCGATACCTCAATGGATTGCCCGGTTATGGGGTGTCAAAAATCGAGGGGAAAGCGTATGCGATGGCTCATCGCGCTAACGGTTGGCTGCCTAAGCGGCTGCTCTGTTGGGCATTACGAATACAGCAAAGAAGCAGCAAAACGCGTCGATATGACCGTCACTGGCATTCCAACGGTGCTGGGCATTGGTGCGCTTGGCACCACCATTCCTCTCACGCCCGAATACAGCCTGACGGCGGCCCACGTGGCGAAGTATTCACTCTATCGGGTGAAAGCCTGGCATCCCGAATGCGATATTGCTGTGGTGTACCATAAAAACAGCGAAGCCAATTTGCCGCCGCCGTTCCGCAATAGCCATATCGGTGACGACGTGAATCTGTATGGCTACAGCTTTATTTCCGCGATGCCGGTAGCGTCAAGCGGCAAGAATCTGATCAATACCACGCTGGCGAATGACTGGAACAAAGCCAGCTGTGTGGTGGTGGCGGCCAATGCCGGCGTGGTGAAAGGTATGTCCGGCGGCGCGGTGTATAACGCCAGCGATGATACGCTGGCGGGGGTGATTGTCGGTTACAGCAGCCAGATTGATGACAATAAAAGCGGCAAAACGCTGTTTAAGAATGTGGCGCTGTATGTACCGTACGCACGTTTTAAGGCGTGGCTGGATGGGGTGGTGAAGTCTTAGATCGTGCTGGCTGTCCCCCATCCCGGTCGATGCTGGCTGTCGGTGCTGGCGGTCCCCCTCCTGGGTCGGTGCTGGCTGTCCCCCTCCTCGGTCCTCCCCCATAAATGGGGGAGGAAGATGCTGCAATATGATAGTTGGGGAGCTGCATGTGGCGGCGTCTCCTTCCCCATTCATGGGGGAAGGCCGGGATGGGGGACTGCGTGCACCATCAAGCCGGAACCCACGCCCCCTGCACCTGCACCTGCGGAAAACCGCTGGTCAGAATACGCAGCTCGGCATCGCGCGGGGTGTTGTCGCCCTGCCCCTGAATGCTGACGATATCCTGCGGACAGGCGGAAAACGCCACAAAACAGTCCATCTCGGCGCGCAGCACAATATAGTCGCCCGGCTTCGTCACCACCGGCAGCGTCTTCAGCGTGATGCCATCCGGCTGCACCTGAATATTCATAAAGATATTAAACGAGGCCAGATTGCCATGCGGCAGCGTCACGCCCAGCTCACGCATGCCTTCAAACAGATTGTCATGGCAGTTGCGATGCGGTTCGGTGCAGCCGAGCAGCTCATAACGACGCGCATCGCAGGCCGCCATAAAGGTGTCGTGCACGCCTGGCGAGGTATCCGCCACCAGCGTCAAAATCGGATGGCGCTGGCTGGTGATAAAGCTGTCGCCCACTTTGGGATTGAGACGCTGATTCCACACGCGCGTCGCCTCCATACACATATATTCACTCACATCCTCAGCGTTGTACGCCCAGCAATCCACCACCTGCGTGCCGTGCAGGTTAATCACCTGCACCGCTTCACCTCTCTTCAGGCGCACCGCTTTACCGTAGCGTGCCGGGATGGTCACCGCTTCGCGATGCTGAAATTCAGCCGACATGTTGTTCTCCTGATTAATGCTGCATGGCACGACGATAGCGCGTCATGCGAGATTCAAGGCCGCGCGCCAGCCAGTCGATGACGCTGTTGAGCAGCCAGTAACAGAGCGCCACCGTGAGATAGATCTCCAGCGGCGCGTAGGTATCCGAAATCGCCTGTTTGGCGGCGTACATAAACTCCTGCACCGAGACAATCGACAGCAGCGCGGAGTCTTTAATCAAACCGATCATCAGCCCGACCAGCGGCGACAGCATCTGCGGCAGCGTTTGCGGCAGCACCACGTCACGCAGTTGTTCGCTGCGGCTCAGGCCGAGCACGCGGCACGCTTCCCACTGCCCTTGCGGCAGCGCATCAATGGCGGAGCGGATCACCTGCGCAATGTAAGGCGCGTAGTAGAGCGTCAATGCCAGCACGCCCACCACCGGCGACGACAGCGTGATGTCATATTCCGGCAGCACAAAATAGAGCAGATAGATCACCACCAACAGCGGCAGCGCGAGGGTTAACCCGCTGTAAAGATTGAGCAAACGCAGCCAGAACCGCGAGGCACGCATCAGCAGCACGGCCAATAGCGCGCCCCACAGTAGCGAGCAGAGCGCCGCCACCAGACAAAGCTGCAAGGTGGCGAGCAGGCCGTCACCGAGCGACGGCAGAGAGGTGATAATTGCCTGCCAATCCATTACGCCAACCTCCGCTTCGCTTCTAAACGACGCGCCGCCGCAATTAACGGCATGGCGATCAGCAGATAACCGGCCGCCACCAGCAGCAGCACCTGCGTGGCTTCGTAGGTGCGGGCGATGACGATCTGTCCGGCGTAGGTCAGTTCAGTGAGCGCCACCACCGACGCCAGCGGCGTGGTTTTCAGCAGAATGGTGAATTCATTCACCAGCATCGGCAGACTGGCGCGCATCACTTGGGGATTGATGACGTACCACCACGTCAGCAGGCGGCTCAGACCCAGCGTGCGCGACGCTTCCAGCTGTCCGCGCGTCACCAGGCTGCGATTCACGCGCAGGATTTCCGCCACGTACGCGCCGCTGTTGAGGCCAATGGCAATCACCGCCGCCAGCATCGGCTGACCGCCCAATCCCAGCCGCGGCAAGGTGAAAAACACCACAAACAGCTGCACAATCGCTGGCGTTCCGCGCATCACGCTGACATAGCAACGCCCGATGGCGCGCCAGATCCAGGCTCGACGCAGCTGCAGGAAGCAGCCGAGCTGCCCCATCACCACGCTGACTAATGACGCCAGCACGGTGAGCACCAGCGTCATCAGCAGGCCGTGTCCGAGTTCCGGCAGCGCGGCCACTACCTGTTGATCCAGCCCCATGCGTTACTCCGCGTTAAAGTCGTGCAGGTTTTCCGCCACCGACAGCAGCAGCGGCGCGGGACGATCGTTGCCCTCAATGCCGGTGTTACAGGCGGAGACGATGAACTGCGTGTCCATCACCACGCGACAGGTAATGCTGTCGCCAGCTTGGGTCAGGTTGGTTTCCGGCAGAATCTCGCCTTCACGCGTCAGCTTGACGTGCATAAACAGATTGATGGGATCCGGCAGCTTCGGCACCACCATGCCCAGACGCGCCAGCTCGCCGCGCAGCGCATTGAGGCAACCTTCGCCCGGATAACCGCGCTCAGCGAGAAACGCCGTGGTGGACGCCGGCAGCAGCAGGTCGTGACGCTTCACGCTGTCTTTGCCCAGCACCATCATCGGACGACGACGGTTGTTCACCAGACGCATGCCGGAACCGAGCAGGTAGCTGTTGCTAAACACCCGCGTGTGATGCACCGACAGCCACACGGCGGGATCGGCCAGGCTAAAGCCAAACAGCGAAGCCACCGCGCCGTCGCCCTGGGCGGTGATGCGCAGTAACTGACCGCGCAGCACGCGAATCGAACCGATGCTGCCCGCTGCAACCTGCACCGGTTCAGCCAGCGTGCGCACGGCGGTTTCTTCATAACTTTCACGCATTAACAGCATGATTCATCTCCTGAGCGTGAAAATGGTCGCTGACCACGATGTCGATTGGCGTCACCTGCAGGCCGTTGCCGGGAATAATGTCCTGCGGGCAGGATGAGACCGCGCAGATCAGATCGCACAGCGCTTCAAAGGTGATGCTATCGCCCGCTTTGCTGTTGGGATCGGTCACTTCCATGCGGCCATCGGCGGTGACCGGGCCGTTCTGAAATAGGTTGAACGGTTCCGGCAGCGAGAAGTAGGTGACGCCAAACGCCTTCATCCCCTCCAGCAGGTTATCGACGCAGTTGCGATGCCCTTCGACACCGAAATCGATGCTGAAACGGGTGCGATCGCAGGCCGGTACGTTGGCGTCGTGGATGCCGATGCTGTCGGCAAGAATGCGCAGCATCGGGCGGTTTTCACTCGACCACAACGCGTCACCCGGCTTAAAGAACAGCGAGCGCAGCTGTTGGCGCGTGTGCACCGGCGACAGCTTCTCGTTCAGGTCATCGGCGTTCACCGCGACAAAATCGGCCGCCTGCTGCCCTTCGCTATCAATCACGGTAATAAACTGGCCCTTGCGCACGCGGAAGGTTTTGCCAAAGCCGGCAGGCACCGTCAGGTTGGACTGGCACATAATTACTCCTGCGGAATGAAGTCGCTGGCGGGCACGGTAAAGGTGGTGCCGAGATATTGCTGCTGCAGTTTGGTCAGTTCGCCGTCTTTCTGCATCGCCAGGATGTGGTCGCTAATGGCTTTGTTCAGGCTGCCATCTTCTTTACGTGTCGCCCAACCCATCCACTGCGACGGGCCGACTTCGCCCACCTGCGCCACTTTGCCGGCATATTTTTTTGCTACCGGCGCCAGTACCGAGATGTCGTCATAAACGAAGTCGGCGCGTTTGGTCATCAAGGTGCTGACGGTTTGATCGAGTGAATCGACATTGATGATGGTGATCGGTTTTTTACCCTCCTTCTTCAACTGTTCGTTGAAGCCCTTCAACAGCTGCTCTGGCACGCTGGCGGTTTTCACCGCACCGCGCAGACCCGACAAGCTTTCCGGACTCAGGGCTTTGCCGCTGAAGGTTTTCGCTTCGGCTTCACGCACCAGCACGCCGTTGACGGTTTTGCTGTACGGCACGGTAAACAGCACTTTTTTCGCGCGTTCCGCCGTGACGTTGAGGGATGAACCTTCGGCATTGAAAGAGCCCGAAATCAGGCCCGGCAGAATGCCGCTGAAGGCGGTTTTCTGAAACTCCAGTTTCACACCGAGATCGTTGGCGAAGGATTGCATGATCGCCACGCTGTAACCGGTGATCTCACCTTTGTCATCGGTGTATTCGTAGGGAGGAAAGGTTGGATCGATACCGACGGTAATTTTGCCGCTGCTTTTGATGTCGGCCAGCGTATCGGCTTGTGCCTGCGCCATGGTGCCGACAGAGAGAAGTGCGGCAATCAGCAGTGCTGTTTTTTTCATTATGGTGTTTCCCTGGTGTTGGTGAAATGTCATTTTCTACTGAGCATATTTTGTGCCAGCTTTTTCACTACCATGCAGGGAAACCTGATAAAAACCAGATTTTATTTAGTATAATCAAATGGAAACGACTGTTTCTTAATTTTTATTTTTAATTTCTACGATTTCACACACGGTAAGACGGGGATAATTGGATGGGTGGGCACTGGACAGAATTGCACCGTTTTGGTGATTTTTCTGGCGCACAATGCGCCAGCGAGGCGCATTATTCCAGTTCGTCGAGGGATTGGTGCAGCGCTTCGATTTGCGCGAGATGATCGTTGCTGGCTTTACCCATTTGCCGGGCCACCAGTGAACAGAGCAGATTACACACGCCAGAGAGCGCGGCGGTGCTGTCGAAAATCAGGCTGCTGTCGGTGTGACAGCGGATTACCCACTGCGCATGGCGCGCCGGTTTGCCGGAAAGCACGTCGGCGATATACAACATCGGCACATTGCGCTCGGCCAGCGCGTTCATCGCCGCCTCCAGCGCTGGCATGCGACGACGCAGACCGACGCAGATCACCACATCCTCTGCGGTCAGAGCCGCGATATGCTCTGCCAGCGAATCGCCGGGACGCGGCAGCAGACGCACATCGGAGTGAATATGGATCAGGTCTCGATAGATCAGATGCGCGATGGTTTGGCTGTGGCGCCAGCCCATTACCACCACGCGTCGCGCCTGGCTGATGGCGCTGACCGCTTGCTGCAGCTGTTCGCTGTCCAGCGTGCGATAGCTGTTGACCAGGTTGGCGATCTCTCTTTCCAGATGCTGCTGCATGATGCTCGCCAACGGCGACGCGCTGGGTGCCGGTTGCAGATAGAGCGGTGAACCGCTGCTTTGCATGTCACGCGCCTGGCGACGTGCGGCTTCATAACTTTCATAGCCGAGATGGCGGAAGAAGCGCGTGGTGGTGGCTTTGGACACGCCCGCGCTGTGTGCCAGTTCGGTGGCGGTGTTCATGGCTAACTGGCCTGGTGCGGCGAGTAGCACATCGGCAAGTCGCTGCTCGTGGCTGGAGAGTTGATCCCAGTGCTGACGAATCCGGCCCTCTAACGTTGCCGCTTTTGCACTCATGGTGATTCCCTGAAAAAGAAAAAAACCATCCTGCACAGAGCGTGCCGGGTTGTCATCAGGAATTTTGTGTTGGGAGGGAATGTGCTGGCTGTCCCCCATCCCGGCCTTCCCCCGCTAGCGGGGGAAGGAGACGCTGCCACATGCAGCTTCAGGACTCACATATGGCAGCATCTTCCTCCCCCATTTATGGGGGAGGACCGAGGAGGGGGACAGCCAGCACGGACCAGGATGGGGGACTGCGGCGAAATACTACTTACCGGTCGGGCGCAGTGCCGGGAACAGGATCACGTCGCGGATGGTGTGGCTGTTGGTGAACAGCATCACCATACGGTCGATACCAATACCCAAACCTGCGGTTGGCGGCAGGCCGTGCTCCAGCGCGGTGACGTAGTCTTCGTCGTAGAACATCGCTTCGTCATCGCCAGACTCTTTCGCATTCACCTGCTGCAGGAAACGCTCAGCCTGATCTTCTGCATCGTTGAGCTCTGAGAAGCCGTTACCGATTTCGCGGCCGCCGATGAAGAACTCAAAGCGGTCGGTGATTTCCGGGTTCTCGTCGTTACGACGCGCCAGCGGCGATACTTCAGCCGGGTATTCGGTGATGAAGGTTGGCTGAATCAGGTGCGCTTCAGCGGTCTCTTCGAAGATCTCTGTAACGACGCGGCCCAGGCCCCAGCTCTTCTCAACTTTGATGTGCAGCGATTGGGCAATCGCTACCGCTTTATCAAAGTCTTCCAGATCGCTCAGGTCAGTTTCCGGACGGTATTTTTTGATCGCTTCACGCATGGTGAGCTTCTCGAACGGCTTACCGAAATCGAAGCTGTGATCGCCATACGGCACTTCCGTGGTGCCCAGCACATCCTGCGCCAGCGTACGGAACAGGCTTTCGGTCAGTTCGATCAGATCTTTGTAATCCGCATACGCCATATAGAGTTCCATCATGGTGAACTCTGGGTTATGGCGTGGCGAAATCCCTTCGTTACGGAAGTTACGGTTGATCTCGAACACGCGATCAAAACCGCCAACCACCAGACGCTTCAGATACAGCTCTGGCGCAATACGCAGGTACATATCGATATCAAGCGCATTATGATGGGTGATGAAAGGACGCGCAGACGCGCCGCCCGGAATCACCTGCATCATCGGGGTTTCCACTTCCATAAAGTCGCGGTTAACCATGAACTGACGAATGCCAGCCATGATTTGTGAGCGAATTTTAAAAGTTTTGCGCGAATCGTCGTTGGAGATCAGATCGAGATAACGCTGACGATAACGGGTTTCCTGATCGGCCAGGCCGTGGAATTTGTCCGGCAGCGGACGCAGCGCTTTGGTCAGCAGACGTAGCTCAGTGATGTGGATCGACAGCTCACCGGTTTTGGTTTTGAACAGCTTACCGCGCGCACCGAGGATATCGCCGAGATCCCACTTCTTGAAATGCTCGTTGTAGACGCCTTCTGGCAGATCGTCGCGTGAGACGTAGATCTGAATCTGGCCGCCGACATCCTGCAGGGTCGCGAATGACGCTTTACCCATGATGCGGCGCGTCATCATACGACCGGCCACGCTCACCTCAATACCCAGCGCTTCCAGCTCTTCATTCTCTTTCGCGTCATAGCTGGCGTGCAGCACATCGGACGTGGTATCGCGGCGGAAATCGTTAGGAAACGCCACGCCTTTTTCACGCAGCGCGCTGAGTTTTTCGCGACGCGCTTTCAGTTCGTTGTTTAACTCAAGGGCGGCATCAGCGCTCTGCGGTTGTTGTTCAGACATGTCGGTTCCTTATAGCCCTGCTTTTAAACTTGCTTCAATAAAACGATCGATATCGCCATCCAGCACCGCTTGGGTGTTGCGGGTTTCTACGCTGGTACGCAGATCCTTGATGCGTGAATCGTCGAGAACATAAGAACGGATCTGGCTGCCCCAGCCGATATCAGATTTGTTATCTTCCGCTGCCTGCTTATCCGCGTTTTTCTTCTGCATCTCATATTCGTACAGCTTGGCGCGTAACTGCTTGAAGGCCTGATCTTTGTTCTTGTGCTGTGAACGGTCGTTTTGGCACTGCACCACAATGTTGGTCGGCAAGTGGGTAATACGCACCGCAGACTCGGTTTTGTTAACGTGCTGGCCACCCGCACCGGAGGCGCGGTAAACGTCGATACGCAGATCGGCGGGATTGATATCGATATCGATGTTGTCATCCACTTCCGGGTAGATAAACACCGAACTGAATGAGGTATGACGACGGCCGCCGGAATCGAACGGGCTCTTACGCACCAGGCGATGAACGCCGGTTTCGGTACGCAGCCAGCCAAACGCGTAGTCGCCGATGATTTTAATGGTGGCGGATTTGGTTCCGGCCACTTCACCGTCTGACTCTTCGATAATTTCGGTTTTATAACCTTTGGCTTCCGCCCAGCGCAGATACATGCGCAGCAGCATGCTGGCCCAATCCTGCGCTTCGGTGCCGCCGGAACCGGCCTGAATATCCATGTAGCAGTCGGCGCTGTCATATTCGCCTGAGAACATACGACGGAATTCCAGTTCGCCCAGCTTCACTTCCAGTGCATCAAGCTCGGCAACCGCTTCGTTGAAAGTCTCTTCGTCGTCAGCTTCCACCGCCAGATCCAGCAGGCCCTGCACATCTTCCAGGCCTTGCGTCATGTGATCTAAGGTTTCCACTACCGCTTCCAGTGAAGCTCGTTCTTTACCCAGCGCTTGCGCGCGCTCAGGTTCGTTCCAGACGTCAGGCTGCTCCAGCTCGGCGTTTACTTCTTCGAGGCGTTCTTTCTTGGCATCGTAGTCAAAGATACCCCCGAAGAACGTCGCTGCGCTCACTGAGGTCCTGGATACGATTTTTGACCGGATTAATTTCAAACATGGCTTTTCAGTCTTTTTTGACGATTCGGTGAAAGGAGATAAAAACTAACGCGCTAGTTTACCCGAAAGTGTGCGCACTTTGTAGCATTGCACGCCGCCTGAGTGAGCGCGCCTCCGCCGTAAGAAAAAAAGTTCTTATCCTTCTGGAAAGCTTCACCCGCTACGCTTTCCCAAACACCTCCGCAAATACCTCGCCTTCAGAACCTTCTTAGGAATTTTCCTGCAAAAATTAGGCAATTGGCGCCAGATGACGTCATTAAAGATCATGATTTATAACGATAAATCATTAAGAATTGTCTTGTGAGAAATTTCCTGCAAGAAAGCAGACACGTCTCAAATAACGCCATTAAGCAGCTGATATTCAGCCTATCGATTTATTAGCGCCCTTTTATCATTTTGCTCAGTGACTATCCCACGATGGACATCACTGACGTCCAGACCGTTTGTCACCACGATCGCCAGGAATGCGCAGCTTCGACAGGGAATGACACAGTAATCAGCGCCCGTAAACGTGAGCGGGCACAACATGTCCTGAGAGACATGAAGGAGTATCGATGTTTATTCCCGGTTTGCGCACTTCACCGCGACTGCTTGCCTTGTTAATGCCTTTGTTACTTGCCGCCTGCGGTGGTGGTGGCGGCGGAGGTGGCGGTAGCGCGGCAACCTCGCCCACCACCGGCACGCCTGAGACACCCACGCCAGCTCAGCCCAGCGCTTCAGGCAATGCCAGCAAAGTCGGCATTGTTGATTCAGGGTTATCGCCCGATCGCAGTGAAATCAATTACGCCAACGTGCAGTTCACCAGCTACGTCGGCGGCGGCAGTAGTTTGAATGATAATCAGGGCATTAACGGTCACGGCACCGTGGTGGCGCTGACGTTATTAGGCCTGTCGCCGGGCAGCACACTGTATGTGGCGCAGGCATCGCAGAACAATATCTTTCAATACGACGATACCGCCCGTGCGGTGAGCGGCCTGCTGAGCCAGGGCGTGCGGGTTTTCAATATGTCGTACGCCTCCAGCGAGCGCTTAACCTCCGCACAGGCGCTATCCGATGCGCAGCCGCACTATCAGGTGCTGGTGCAAAGCATGCGTGAGATTGCAGCGGCTAACGGTTTGGCGGTGGTGATCACCGGCAATGGCGGCACTGCAACACCGTCCCCTAACGCGCAGCTGCCGTTGATTTATCAGGACAGCGCGTTGCAAAAGAATATGCTGGCCGTTACCGGCGTGATGGACAGCACCTCATACGACACGGCGAACCGCGCGGCGTTAACCGGGCCGTTTGATGCCTGTGGTAACGCCGCGGCATGGTGCCTGAGCGCACCGGGATACACCGATTATCGCTTTCATAACGCCGATGGTACCTGGGTAAATGCGCGTAGCTACGGCACCTCGTTTGCCGCGCCGCGCGCCGCTGCGGCCGCTTCGCAAGTGTTGCAGCGCTTTCCGTGGATGAGCGGCTACAACCTGCAGCAAACGTTGCTGACCACCGCCACTTATCGCAGCGATGCTTACGCAGGCGCTGCGGATAGCGCCAACGGGCGGCCTTACAACAACACCTTCGGCTGGGGCGATCTCAACCAGGCGAAAGCGCTCAACGGTCCGGCAATGTTCTGGGCCAATGATTTCCACGCCAGTCTGGATGCGGGTAGCTATGTCTTCTCGAATGCCATCAGCGGCGATCGTGGCCTGATACTCGACGGCGCCAATAATGGCGGCGTGCTGCGGTTAACCGCTAACAACAGTTACCTCGGCCAGACCAGCGTTGCCGCCAATACGTTGCTGATTGAGGGTGCGATTGCTGGCAGTGCCAACGTCAGCGGCAGCGGCACTTTAGGTGGCAGCGGTGTGATTGGCGGCAGCTTACTCAATCAGGGAACGGTCAACGGCGGTTTGCAGGTGCAAGGCGATTACCAGCAACGCAGTAATGGCGTGCTCAATATCGCGTTAAACAGCCCACTGCGTGTAGCAGGCCACTCTACGCTGGACGGCACGCTGAACCTCGCGCCCCCCTCATCAACATATGTGGTGAAACAGCAGGAAACGCTGCTGACCAGCGATGCGGGTGTTAGCGGCCAGTTCAGTCAGGTCAATACTGGCGTGTTTCTTGATGGTTCGGTCAGCTACAACGCTAACAGCGTCACTGGCCAGCTGACGCGTAAAAATACCGCAGCAGTAGCGGCAGCGCTGGGCATGAACAGCGCCAGCACTCAGCAAACGGCCGCGAATCTGGAGCAGGCGTTTAGCGTAGCGGACAGCTGGCAGCAACAGGGTTCACTGAGCAGTGCGCAGCAGTCAGCGCTGGGCGCAGCAGGAGCGTTTCAGTCGCTGGCAGATGCCCGCAGTGTGCAGGCCGCCATCAATTCACTTTCCGGTCAGGCGCACGCTTCCAGCAACGCGGTACTGTTTAACGCGCTGGATTATCAAAGCCGCCTGTTGAGTAACCGTATCGCCGATGCCAGCGCCGACAATCGTTACGGTTTCTGGCTGGAGAGCGGTCAACTGCGCGGTTCACTGGATCAGGCGGGCTACCTCGGCACCGATTACCGCAACACGCTTACCGCATTGGGCGTGGATAGCGATTTGGGTATTTCTGGTCTGCGCGTGGGCGTGGCCTGGACGCAGAATCAGATCGACTCAACCTACGACCAAACCGGCGGCACCAGCCGTAATCGCCTGCAAGGCGCGATGCTGTATGGCCGCTACGATTTGACGCCAGCATGGTATCTGCAGGGCAATCTCAGCTATCAACATGGTCGCGATGAGTTAAAGCGTCTGGTGTTGCTGGATGAAGCTTCGCCGGTGTCATCGACCACCAGCAGCAACAGCTGGCAGGCGGCGCTGCAAAGCGGCTATCGCTGGACGATTGAGGAGAATTATCGCCTCGAACCCTATCTCGGCTGGCGTGAAACCGGGCTGGATACCGGTGCGTTTGAGGATAAGGGCAGCGCGTTTGGTCTGAGCGGCGACGGCGACAGCTATCGACGCAGCGTGGGATATAGCGGTTTGAGTCTCAGCGCACGGCAGGATTGGTCGGCTGGATTGTGGAGCATGCTGAGTCTGTATGGCGAATATCAGTACGCATTCAACAATCCGTCGATGGATGTCAGCGCGCGCTGGGGCGGATTTGGCGATGACCAGAACCGCTTCACGATTCCCGGTATGCAGCTTGATCGCCGTTCGCAGTGGTTAGGTGTGCGGTTGGATGTGGCGCAGACGTCACGCGCGCGCCTGTTCCTGCGCGCCGATCAGCACTTCGCCGATCGCGGTGACGAAAAAGTGCTGCGCGGCGGTGTGGATGTGAGTTTCTGATAAACGTTTAACCGGTCAACTGAGCGCGATAGATCGCGCCGCTACGGATACGTGCACAGGTAGCGGCGCGATGCATTGCGCGTTTTGGTAGTGAACTACAGCGGCCAAAGGTGATCGATGATCAATTGCACCGAACGATTGCCGCGGTATTCGTTGATATCCAGCTTATAGGCCAGCTGCACCTGACGCACGCTGCTGTCTGGCCACAGCGTGGTATCCACGTTGAAGGCAATCCCATCCAACAGCGGGCCGCCGCCGAGCGGCTCGACCATCACTTTCAAATGACGCTCGCCCACTAACCGCTGTTGTAACAGCTTGAACTTGCCATCGAACACGGGTTCCGGGAATGCCTGGCCCCACGGACCGGCCTCGCGCAGCATTTCGGCAGTATGCAGGGTAAACTCCTGCGCATGCAGTTCGCCGTCCGACCAAATCACGCCCTGCAACGCTTCGCCATCCAGCCACTCATCAATCAACGCGGCAAATCGCGCACGGAACTCCTCGTACTTCGCGGTTTCCAGTGACAATCCGGCTGCCATGGCGTGACCACCAAATTTGATCATTAAGCCAGGGAACAGCGTGTCGAGACGCTCAAGCGCATCGCGCAGATGCAAACCCGCAATTGAGCGGCCCGAACCTTTCAGCGTGCCGTCTCCGGCGGGGGCGAAGGCGATCACCGGGCGATGGAAGCGCTCTTTCAGGCGCGACGCCAGAATCCCCACCACGCCCTGATGCCACTCGGGATGGTAGAACGCCAGTCCAAGCGGCAGATCGGTATGCTGACGCTCCAGCTCATCGCACAGCGCCAGCGCTTCGCTCTTCATGCCCTGCTCAATCTCTTTGCGCGTCTGATTCAGTGCATCGAGTTCATTCGCCAGCATGCGAGCCTGGGAAATATCTTCGGTGAGCAGCAGCGCCACGCCGACCGACATATCATCCAGACGACCGGCAGCATTTAGGCGCGGACCCACGGCAAAACCGAGATCGCTGGCGGCGAGTTGGCGCGCATCGCGGTTGGCAATCTCCAGCAGCGCGCGAATCCCGGCACGGCATTTGCCCGCGCGAATACGACTCAAACCTTGCCACACCAGAATGCGGTTGTTGGCATCCAGCGGCACCACATCGGCCACGGTGCCCAGCGCCACCAGATCCAGCAGCTCCGCCAGATTTGGCTCGGCGCGGCTCTCGCTAAACCAGTTTTGCTGACGCAGATGCGCACGCAGCGCCAGCATCAGATAGAAGGCCACGCCAACACCCGCCAGCGAACGTGAGGGGAATTCGCTGTCGTTGAGGTTCGGATTAACAATCGCTTCGGCGGCGGGCAAGGTTTCGCCCGGCAAGTGGTGATCGGTAACCAGCACCGGAATGCCGTGCTGATGCGCGGTATCCACTCCGGCATGTGATGAGATGCCGTTATCGACGGTGAGGATCATCTCCGCACCGCGCGCTTTAGCCTGCTCGACCACTTCCGGACTCAAACCGTAGCCATCTTCGAAACGGTTTGGCACCAGATAATCCACATTACCGCCGAGGCTGCGCAGCGCCAGCACGGTTAACGCGGTGCTGGTGGCGCCATCGGCATCGAAATCGCCCACCACCACGATACGTTTGCCCGCCAGCAGCATCTGATGCAGCAACGTCACGGCGGCTTCGATGCCGCCCAGCGTTTGCCACGGCAGCAGGTGTTTAGCGCCGCGTTCCAGTTCCAGCGCCTCTTTCACGCCACGTTGCAGATACAAGCGGCGCAGCAAAGGGGGCAAATCAGCGGGTAAGCTGGCTTCGGTCTCGGCTTCGCGCCGACGCAATTCAACTGAATGAATCACTGTGCGTTAACCGCCACGCTTCTGGCCGTCAAGCACCTGCTTCAGCTCTTGCGGTCCCTGATAGCCAGGAATCATCATGCCGCTATCCGTGAGAATGGCAGGCGTACCCTGAATGCCAAACAGGATGCCGAGTTTATACTGCTGCTCGATATTGATTTTGCAGGTCGCTGGCGCATCCATCTGCGGCGCATCGCCTTTCATTGCTGCATCGAAAGCTTTGTTACGATCGGCGCTGCACCAGATGGCGCGCATGGCTTTTTCTACCTGACCATTCAGACCTTCACGCGGGAAGGCCAGATAGCGCACGGTGATGCCGAGCGCGTTGTAATCGGCCATCTGCTCATGCAGCTTGCGGCAGTAGCCGCAGGTGATGTCGGTGAACACGGTGATGACGTGCTGCTCTTTCGGCGCTTTATAGACAATCATGTCTGGCGCCAGCGCAGTGACTTTTTTGTCCAGCAGCTGGTTGGTAACGTTGATCGGCTGGGTGCCGCTGACATCATACAGCGGGCCCTGAATCATGTGCTTGCCGTCTTCGGAGACGTAAAGCACGCCGCTTTCGGTCAGCACCGTTTTGATACCCGGCAGCGGGGACGGCTGGATTTCAGCCTGCTGCAATCCCAGTTTTTTCAGCGTTTGCTGAATAGCGTTGTCATCGGCATGCGCCAATCCAGTGAATGCACTGACCAGCAGAGCCAGCATCGTTAGCTGCTTTTTCATCTTAAATCCTTGTTACCGCATCTCAAGCGCGCGGATGATGCTGTTGATGTAACAGACGCAGGCGCTCAGTGGCGACGTGCGTATAAATTTGGGTGGTTGAGAGGTCGCTGTGGCCCAGCAACATCTGTACGACGCGTAAATCGGCGCCGTGGTTCAGTAAATGTGTGGCAAATGCGTGGCGCAGCACGTGCGGCGACAGCTTTTCGCTATCGATACCGGCAAGGGTCGCATAGTGTTTAATGCGATGCCAGAAGGTCTGCCGCGTCATTTGCTGCGCGCGCTGGCTGGGAAACATCACGTCCAGCGTTTGCCCGTTGAGCAGCCACGGCCGACCATGTTCCATATAGTATTCAATCCAGTAAACCGCTTCTTCACCTAACGGCACAAGACGCTCTTTGTTGCCTTTACCGATTACGCGCACCACGCCCTGACGCAGGCTGATATCGCTGATGGTCAAACCCACCAACTCCGTTACGCGTAAACCGGTGGCGTACAGCAGCTCCAGCATCGCCTTGTCGCGCAGTTCGAGCGGCACATCAATGCTCGGTGCCTGCAGTAAGCGTTCGACCTGGTTTTCACTGAGATCTTTCGGCAGACGCTGCGGCAGTTTCGGTGCCGACAGCAGCGCGCTGGGATCGTCGCTGCGCACTTTTTCCCGATAGAGATATTGGCACAAGCGGCGAATGGCGCTGAGGGTGCGCGCCGAGCTGGTGGCTTTGTAGCCGCCCTCAACGCGTTCGGCAAGAAACTGCTGCAAATCAAGCGCTTCAAGCGTTAATAGCGTGCGATCGTGGTGATGCAGCCAGCCGGTGAGCGTTTGCAGATCCTGCCGGTAAGAGGCGAGCGTGTTCTGCGCCAGATTACGCTCAATCCAAAGCGCATCCAGAAACTGTTCGATCAGATCGCTGTCCTGCACTGTACTCTCCGCCCGTGTGAAATCGTGCTCATTATGCCTGAAAGTAGCCTGCTTCTGGTACAATTGCCCCCGAGTCAGGTTCAGACAGAGCATTAATTGCATGAATATCGGTTTGTTTTATGGTTCGAGTACCTGTTACACCGAGATGACGGCGGAGAAGATTCGCGACTTTATCGGTGAAGAATTAGTCACGCTGCACAATTTGAAAGATGACGATCCGTCGCTGATGGAGCAGTACGATTTGCTGATCCTTGGCATTCCGACGTGGGATTTCGGTGAGTTACAGGAAGATTGGGAAGCGATTTGGCCGCAGATTCCGGCGCTGAATTTGCGCGGAAAAATCGTGGCGCTGTACGGCATGGGCGATCAGGGCGAATACGCCGAATGGTTCCTTGATGCGCTGGGCATGCTGCACGAACTGCTGCAGCCGATGGGCGTGCAGTTTGTGGGTTACTGGCCGCTGGAAGGCTATGAGTTCACCAGCAAAAAACCGCTGACCGCCGATGGCACGCAGTTTGTCGGTTTGGCGCTCGACGATGTTAACCAGTTCGAACAGAGCGATGAGCGCATTGAGCAGTGGTGCGAACAGATTCTGACGGAAACCGCAGCGCTGCTTTAAGGCAGCGTTTGACCATCCCTTAGAAAACAGCAGGCGCGCAGCGTGCGCCATTCACCGGGCGGCAGGTTGTCATGCATTAACCACAGCCGCCAGCGTTTTCCCTGCTGATTACGCAGCACCAGCAAAACGCCATACGGCAACCAATCCGCCTTACGTTCCGCTCGCCAGCGCACGCCGCGCCACAGCCAATTGCCCTTCACGTCCAGCCCCAAATGACCTACGCGCTGTACCAGACGGCGCTCGTTACGCCAGCACTCCGCCAGCAGCAGCACTAACACCGGCGCTTTGCTCCACGCCCACGCGTCAGGCCACTCCAGCGCCAGCAGCAAACCGGTGCACAGTAGAGAAAGCGTCACATTCAGTGCGCGCGCACTGCGTGAAGCTCGCAGATCACATTGCCACCGGACCGCGTTCACGGTTGCGCTGCTGAATCAGTTTCACCATACGTTTGAACTCGGGATCAACCGGTTCACCGTGATTCATCAACCAGTTGAACAGATCGGGATCGTCACTCTTTAGTAGCGCGATAAAAACCTGCTTATCGGTGTCGTTCAGCGAATCATATTCAAATTTGAAAAACGGCATGATAGCCATATCCAGCTCCAGCATGCCGCGACGGCATGCCCATTGGACGCGGGCTTTGTCGTTAATTTCCATGTCTCAGGTTCCATGACTAAAAACAGTGGGGCTCAGTGTACCTGCTTTTTTTTCTCGCTGCAGGCGCTGTGCTTAACCCTGTGCAATACCTCGGCGTTACATCCCCCAGTTTGCAATGGGTATCACGCGATTTGTGCGCCATATTCAGTAAACAGGTTGCAAAGCCGCACTGCTCTTTTACCATTGCAACCTATTACCTCATTAATCAGGAAAGAGACATGTCGATTTTTACCCTTCCACCTCGCCAGCCTGCTGCATCGTCACGCCTGCCTTTAACCCTGATTTCGCTCGACGAATGGGCGCTGGTTAAGGTGCAAGGCAACGACAGCACGTCTTATCTGCAAGGTCAGCTGACGCTGGATGTCGCGGCGATGGGCGAGACGCAGCATCGTCCCGCCGCGCACTGCGATGCCAAAGGCAAAATGTGGAGCAACATTCGTCTGTTCCATCGCAGCGAAGGTTACGCTTACGTGGTGCGTCGCAACCTGCGTGAGCAGCAGCTTACCGAACTGAAGAAATACGCGGTGTTCGCCAAAGTCACCATCGTCGCTGATGATGAAGCGGTGCTGCTCGGCGTTGCCGGTTTCCAGGCGCGCGCCGCGCTGGCAGGCGTATTCAGCACACTGCCGGATGCCGAAACGCCGGTAGTACAGCAAGGTGAGAGCACGCTTTTGTGGTTTGATCAGCCAGCCGAACGTTTCCTGCTGGTGACCACACCTGAACAGGCGAATGCGTTGAAAGAGAAACTGGCGGGAGAAGCGCAGTTCAACGACAGCCTGCAATGGCTGGCGCTGGATATCGAAGCCGGCATTCCGGTGATTGAAAGCGCCACCAGCGCGCAGTTGATTCCACAAGCCACTAACCTACAGGCGCTGGATGCCATCAGCTTCAAAAAAGGGTGTTACACCGGCCAGGAGATGGTGGCACGCGCCAAATTCCGCGGTGCGAACAAACGCGCACTCTATTGGCTGGCAGGTAAAGCCAGCAAAGTGCCGGAGGTTGGCGGTTCGATGGAGCTGCAGATGGGCGATAAATGGCGTCGCACCGGCACCGTATTGAGCGGCGTGCAGCTGGATGACGGCAGCGTTTGGGTACAGGTGGTGATGAATAATGATTTGGAGCCAGATAGCGTATTGCGCGTGGAAGGCGACGAAAGTGGCAAATTGACCATTCAGCCGCTGCCGTATTCATTAACCGAATAATTGCGGGCCGGGTCCGTACTAAACACGTAAGGTCGCCATTTTCGGCGACCTGGATTGAGCTTACATCACATAAAAATAAATCGCGCAGAAGTGCAATACGCTGCCGCCGAGCACAAAACCGTGCCAGATGGCGTGACTGTAAGGAATACGGCGCGAGACGTAGAATATCACCCCTAGCGAATAGACAATGCCACCGGCAGCCAGCAGCCAAATCCCGCCCGGCGACAGTTTGATCGCCAGCTGATAAATCACCACCAGCGACAACCATCCCATACCGAGATAGGTCACCAGCGACAGCGCTTCAAAGCGGTGGGCAAAGGCGATTTTAAACAGAATACCGGCCAGCGCCAGGCTCCAGATCACCACCATTAAGCCTTGTGCCAGCGGCGAATTGAGCCCCACCAGCAAGAACGGCGTATAAGTGCCAGCAATCAACAGATAAATGGCGCAGTGGTCAAATTTCTTCAGCCAGTGTTTGGCTTTTTGATGGGGAATGGCGTGATACAGCGTTGAGGCGAGATAGAGCAAAATTATGCTGCCGCCGTACAGGCTGTAACTAGTGATCGCGGTAACGTTAGCTTGGGATTCAACGGCTTGTGTCAACATCAACACCAGGCCAATGATGCCGAAAATGCAGCCGATTCCGTGGCTGATACTATTGGCGATCTCTTCTGCCAATGAGTAGCCCTGGGCAATAATTGGGGTTTGTACCATGAGGGGGATTCCTGAACAACGGAAAAAGCGAGTGTGCTATTTCTGAGCAACCAGAGTAACCGGGATAATTTTCAGAGTACACATGTACGCTAAAATAAATCTGTGAGTGGGTGTGACAGGCGAGGGTTTGAATGAATCGGTCGCCATGCGAGGCGACACTCCGCACGGATACTGTTTTATGGGGTCGGTATTGATACCGGCTTGGTGATTATCGTCCGCCAGCCGCATCGATAAAGGTGCCCGTCACGTATGACGCGGCATCGCTCGCTAGCCAGGCAATTGCTGCAGCAATCTCTTCTGCCTGGCCGCCGCGTCCCATTGGCAATGCGCTCGCCAGGCGATCGACTCGACCCGGCTCGCCGCCATCGGCGTGCATGTCGGTATAGATAAGGCCAGGACGCACGCTGTTGACGCGAATGCCTTGCGATGCCACTTCCAGCGACAACCCTTTAGTCAGCGTATCCATCGCCCCTTTTGAGGCGGCGTAATCCACATATTCGCCTGGCGCACCGAGACGTGACGCAGCGGATGACACATTGACGATGGCGCCCCCTTTGCCGCCATGATGCGTGCCCATGCGTTTTACCGCCTCACGACAGCAGATGAACGTGCCGGTGACATTGGTGGCGAACACGCGCTGAATACGTTCGGCATCCAGATCTTCCACCCGACATTGGGTAAACAAAATACCGGCATTATTCACCAGCACTCGCAGCACGCCCTCTTGCTGGTCCAATTCGGCAAACATACGTATGACCTGCGCTTCATCGCCAATATCGGCCTGCAGCGCAAACGCACTGCCGCCCTGCGCTTCAATCTCTGCCACCACGCTTGCCGCTTCGGCTGCACGCTGACGATAGTTGATCGCCACGCGATAACCCGCCTGCGCCAGCGATAGTGCGGTTGCGCGTCCAATGCCGCGGCTACCGCCGGTAATCAAAGCCAGATCCATTTTTGCCTCCACAAAAAAGGGCCGAACAATCGGCCCTTTCATAAATATCACCCGCTACTTTAGCCTAAATAATTTGAGATACAGCAAGGCGGCAAGTTCATTCATCCCCGGGAGCTTACATCAGTAAGTGACCGGGGTGAATGAGCGCAGCCAACGCCGCTGTGGCTCAAAGTATGACGGCTAAATTATTGGTATTCGCTCATTGGTACACACGAACAGAACACATTGCGATCGCCAAATACATCATCCAGACGTTTCACCGTCGGCCAGTATTTATTGGCGCTACCGGCCGGGAATACGGCCAGCTCACGGGTATACGGATGCGCCCAGTCGCTAACGATTTCTGTCTGCGTGTGCGGTGCGTTCACCAGCGGATTATCTTCCAGCGGCCATTCGCCATCGGCAACGCGATCGATTTCCATGCGAATAGCCAGCATCGCATCGATAAAGCGATCCAGCTCGATTTTGCTTTCCGATTCCGTGGGTTCAACCATCAGCGTACCCGCAACCGGGAATGACATCGTTGGTGCGTGGAAACCGTAATCGATCAGACGCTTAGCAATATCCAGCTCGCTGATACCGGTCTGCTCTTTCAGCGGGCGAATGTCGAGAATACATTCGTGCGCCACGCGGCCATCGCGGCCGGCATATAGAATCGGATAGGCCGATTGCAGACGACTGGCAATGTAGTTGGCGTTCAGGATCGCCACCGAACTCGCTTGCTTCAGACCTTCTGCGCCCATCATACGGATATACATCCAGCTGATTGGCAGAATCGATGCGCTACCAAACGGTGCGGCAGATACCGCGCCCTGCTGTGTCAGCACGCCATCAATTTGCACCACGCTGTGACCTGGCACGAACGGTGCAAGATGCGCTTTCACGCCGATTGGGCCCATACCCGGACCGCCACCGCCGTGCGGGATACAGAAGGTTTTGTGCAGGTTAAGGTGCGATACATCCGCGCCGATGTAACCTGGCGTGGTGATACCGACCTGCGCATTCATGTTGGCGCCGTCGAGATATACCTGGCCGCCGTGCTGATGCACGATCTGGCACACCTCGCGGATGGTTTCTTCATAAACGCCGTGTGTTGACGGATAGGTCACCATGATGCACGACAGCTGCTCACCCACCTGCGCGGCTTTCTCACGCAGATCGCCAAGATCGATGTTGCCTTGTTTATCACACGCCACCACCACAACTGACATGCCCGCCATCTGCGCCGATGCCGGATTGGTGCCGTGCGCCGAGCTCGGGATCAGGCAAACATTACGGCCGCCTTCGTTACGACTTTCGTGGTAACGACGAATCGCCAGCAGGCCGGCGTATTCGCCCTGCGCACCTGAGTTGGGCTGCATGCACAGCGCATCGTAGCCAGTCAACTGCACCAGCCATTGCGATAACTGGCCAATCATCTGCAGATAACCCGACGCCTGCTCAGCCGGGCAGAATGGATGCAGTTCGGCAAATTCCGGCCAGGTGATTGGAATCATCTCCGCCGCGGCGTTAAGTTTCATGGTGCACGAACCGAGTGGGATCATCGCCTGGTTCAGCGCCAGATCCTTTTTCTCAAGGCTGTGCATGTAGCGCATCATCTCAGTTTCGCTGTGATGACGATTGAACACCGGGTGCGTCAGGAAGGCGCTTTCACGCACCTGACCAGCCGGAATCGCACTGTTTTCCGCAGCAACGGCGGCATCCAACGCATCAATGTCCTGACCGTGCGCATCGCCCAGCAGAATGGCGAACAGTGCCAGCACATCTTCACGGGCGGTGGTTTCATCCAGCGTAATGCCAACCGCATTGTGGATATCGCTGCGCAGGTTGACGCCGAAGCTCTGCGCGCGGTTCAGCACCGCCGCTTTATCGGCCACTTCAAACGTCAGCGTATCGAACCAGCTGTTGTGGCGCAGCTTCAGGCCACCGTTTTGCAGGCCCGCGGCCAGAATGCTGGTCAGACGGTGAATACGTGAGGCAATGCGTTTCAGGCCAACCGGACCGTGATACACCGCGTAGAGACCGGCGATATTCGCCAGCAGCACCTGCGATGTACAGATGTTGGAGTTGGCTTTCTCACGACGAATATGTTGCTCGCGGGTTTGCATCGCCATACGCAGCGCGGTTTTCCCGGCGGCATCGCGCGATACACCAATAATGCGACCAGGCATCGAGCGTTTGTGCTCGTCGCGGCTGGCGAAGAACGCGGCGTGTGGTCCGCCGTAACCCATCGGCACGCCGAAACGCTGGGCAGAACCAAAGACGATATCTGCGCCCTGCTTGCCTGGCGCCTCTAGCTGCACCAGCGCCATGAAATCTGCGGCTACGCTCACCACCACTTTGCGGCTTTTCAGCTCGGCAATCAGTGAGCGGTAATCGTGCACTTCACCGTGCGTACCCACCTGTTGCAACAACACGCCGAACAGATCATCGTGATCCAGCACCTTGTCAGCACGATCAATAATCAGTTCAAACCCAAAGGTTTCTGCGCGGGTGCGCACCACATCCAGCGTCTGTGGGTGGATGTCATCGGCGATGAAGAATTTGGTGGCGGTTTTCAGTTTGCTAACGCGCCTGGCCATCGCCATTGCTTCAGCAGCAGCGGTCGCTTCGTCCAGCAGTGACGCGGAAGCGATGTCCAGACCGGTCAGATCCAGCGTCAGAGTTTGGAAGTTGAGCAGCGCCTCAAGACGGCCCTGCGACACTTCTGGCTGATACGGCGTATACGCGGTGTACCAGCCTGGATTTTCCAGCATATTGCGCAGGATGACGGGCGGCGTGATCACCGCGCTGTAGCCCATGCCGATCCAGGATTTGTAGCGTTGGTTCTGACTGGCAATGGCTTTCAGCTCTGCCAGCGCTTGCTGCTCGGTCGCCGCAATGCCTACTGCAGGCGGGCCTGGCAGTTGGATGTCGGCAGGCACAATAGAACTGATCAATGAGGAGAGCGAACTGGCACCAATCGCTTCCAGCATTAAGGCCTGTTGTTCCGGCGTAGGACCGATGTGGCGCTCAATGAAAGCACCGTTGTGTTCAAGCTGGCTGAGAGTCTGGGTCATTTGCAGTAAATCCTGAATCGGGCTGGGTTACAAAAATGGCGTTAAATCAGGCAGATAAAAAAGAAGGTGACGCAGCGCGTCACCTTCTGCCACTACCGGTTACTCGTCGATTGCGGCTTTATAGGCATCGGCATCCAGCATCGCGTCGAGTTCTGATTCGTCGCTGGCTTTGATGCGGAACAGCCAACCATCGGCGTACGGCGCGCTGTTGACCAGCTCTGGCGAATCGCCCAGATTGTCGTTCACCGCCACAATCTCACCGCTCAGTGGCGCGTAGATGTCTGAAGCCGCTTTCACCGACTCCGCAACGGCGCAGTCATCACCGGCCGCGAAGGTGGCACCGACGTCTGGCAGATCGACAAACACCATATCGCCCAGCAGTTCCTGTGCGTGTTCGGTGATACCCACAGTGAAGGTGCCGTCGGCTTCTTTACGGACCCATTCGTGGCTATCGCGGTATTTCAATTCACTTGGCACATTGCTCATTGGCCATTTCTCCTGAAAAAAAATTACTGGGCAACCGGCTTACCGGCGCGAACAAAAATCGGTTTGGTAACTTTCACGGGCATTTCACGGTTGCGGATTTCTACAATCGCCTGATCACCAATGCCGGCTGGCACACGCGCCAGCGCGATGCTGTAACCCAGGGTTGGTGAGAAGGAACCACTGGTAATAATACCTTGCTGCGGCTGACCTTGTTGATCGGTGAAGCGCACCGTTAACCCGTTACGCAGCACCCCTTTTTCGGTCATCACCAGGCCAACCAGCTGTTCGGTGCCGTGCTCGCGCTGCGCTTGCAGAGCATCACGGCCAATGAAATCGCGATCGGCAGGTTCCCAGCTGATGGTCCAGCCCATATTGGCGGCGAGCGGCGAAACGCCCTCATCCATCTCCTGACCGTACAGGTTCATGCCCGCTTCCAGACGCAGCGTGTCACGCGCACCGAGTCCAGCCGGTTTAACGCCTGTGGCCAACAGCTGATGCCAGAAAGCGGCAGCTTCAGTCGCTGGCATGGCAATCTCATAACCCGCTTCGCCGGTGTAGCCGGTGGTAGCGATAAACAGGTTTTCGGCCTGCACGCCAAAGAAGGGTTTCATGCCGGCAACGGCATCACGCTGAGCGGCGCTCAACAGCGTTTGTGCTTTCTGCTGCGCGTTTGGACCTTGCACCGCAATCAGCGCCAGATCGTCACGTTCGGTCAGCTCAACGCCAAACGGCTGCGCATGCTGTTTAATCCAGGCTAAATCTTTCTCTCGCGTAGCGGAGTTCACCACCAGACGGAAGAAATCTTCGCTCATAAAGTAAACAATCAAATCATCAATGACGCCAGCAGAGGCATTCAACATGCCGGTATACAGGGCTTTGCCCGGCTGGGTCAGCTTGGCGACATCGTTTGCCAGCAGATAGCGCAGGAATTCGCGGGTGCGTGCGCCGTGCAGATCGACGATGGTCATGTGGGAAACATCAAACATGCCGGCATCGTTACGCACCGCGTGATGCTCATCCATTTGCGAGCCGTAATGCAGCGGCATCATCCAACCGTGGAAGTCCACCATGCGTGCACCGCTTGCCTGATGCTGTTCGAATAGAGGCGTTTGCTGAGTCATAACCATCCTGTGAAGACAAGTGAGTGTGACGCGCCTGCGTCGCCTAATGAGGCTGACGCAAACGTTCTCTTTGTGCTGAAGTTATCACCTAATGTGGCAATTAACCATGAGGAAAACGAGGGCGAAACACTATCACCTTTCATCAAATCATCGAACAACGCCCAGCATAAATCACTGCATTATTGTGATTAGCCTCGCACAAAATACGACTAAATTACTTTCATGCAGCAAATTGAGGGAATACACGCCACAGGATTAAGAAATGGTCCGGCATGCGCAGGGCCATGACATGAATTAATCTAATGCGAATTAAGGCGTCAAATTAGAATAAATCAAACGAGGCGCGATCGCGGTGCATCGCTGCATCATTGGGGTGCAGCAAAGAAAAACGGCGCCCAATTGGGCGCCGTCAGCTGAGATGATTAGCGTATCCATCTGGGTAGATCGTTAAGCCCCATCGCCTGTTTCAGCATCAGCGGTTTAACGCCAGGTAACGTGTCGGCGAGCTTGAGACCAACATCACGCAGCAGCTTTTTCGCGGGATGAGTGCCAGCAAACAGCTCGCGGAAACCCTGCATCCCCGCCAGCATCATCGCCGCACTGTGCTTGCGGCTGCGCTCATAGCGACGCAGATAGAGATGCTGACCAATGTCTTTGCCTTCCTGATGCAATCGACGAATTTCACCAATTAATTCAGCCGCATCCATAAAGCCGAGATTTACGCCCTGCCCGGCCAGCGGATGGATGGTGTGGGCGGCATCGCCGACCAGCGCCAAACGGTGCGCGGCAAAGTTACGCGCATAACGTGCCGTCAACGGGAAGGTTTTACGTTCACTCTCGACCTGACACAAGCCAAGACGCATATCAAACGCCACCGACAGCTGCTGATTAAATAGCGCTTCCGGCATCGATTGCAGGCGTGCCGCTTCCTGTGGCGCGAGCGACCAGACGATCGAGCATAAGTGTGGATCCTGCATCGGCAGGAACGCCAGAATACCGTCGCCGTGAAACACCTGACGCGCAATCGCATCATGTGGCATATCGGTGCGGATGTTCGCCACCAGCGCGTGATGCTCGTAATCCCAGAAAGTCAGCGGGATATCCGCTTTATCGCGCAGCCACGAATTGGCGCCGTCGGCCGCCACCAGCAAACGTGCGCTCATCATGCTGCCATCCTGCAACGTAATGAAGGCTTCGTTATCGCCAAACGCCACTTGCTGCAGCTGCGCCGGAGCAAACAGCGTGATATCGCTGCTCTGACTGGCACGCTGCCACAACGCGCTAAGAATCACTTCGTTTTCAATAATATGGCCAAGATGCGATAAACCCTGCTGCTCGTCATCAAAGCTGATTGAGCCGAAGCTGTCCTGATCCCACACTTCCATGCCGTGATAGGCGCTGGCGCGCAGCGCCAGAATACTCGACCAGACATCGAGCTTTTGCAGCAGACGTTCACTGGCAGCGTTGATGGCGGAGACGCGAATCGACGCATTGGCCGCCGGATCAAACTGTGGCTCGGGTGCTTTTTCCAGCACGGCAACGCGTAAGCCGCTGCCTTGAAGTCCGCAGGCGACGGCCAAACCCACCATGCCGCCTCCGGCAATTGCCACATCAAAAGTTTGCATTGCTGCCCCTTAATTCGTGCTTAACGCTTAACCCAGCCGAGCGTGCGCGCGGCAAGTGGATTTCGTAGCCAAGGCAGATGGTCCATCGCCACCAGCCCAAGATTTCGTCCTGCTACCAACGGCGCATAGCGGTTAGCAAACAGTCGGACTAAACCGTCAGTGACGCCAACAGTGGCGGCACGATCGGGCTGACGTCGCGCGGCAAAATGCTGTAATACCGCGAAACTGCCGGGATCTTGCTGCTGACGATATGCGCCTGCCAGCGTTTCCGCCAGCGACATCACGTCGCGCAGACCCAGGTTGAAGCCTTGTCCGGCAATGGGATGCAGCGTTTGCGCCGCGTTGCCCACCAGCGCCAGACGATGTGTCACCTGACGTTCAGCGGTTTGCAGCGCCAGCGGATAATGCTCGCGTTGACCGGTATGCGTGAAGCGCCCCAGACGCCAGCCGAATGCGCGCTGCAGTTCTTGCAGGAAGGTCGCATCATCCCACTGCTTAATCGTTGCTTGCGCTTCAAGCGGGTGGCACCACACCAGCGACATGCGGTTGCCGGACATCGGCAACAGCGCCAGCGGGCCGTATTCGGTAAAGCGCTCAAAGGCGCGGCCCTGATGCGGCAACTGCGTCGACACGTTGGCGATAACCGCCAACTGCTGATAATCGTCGCGCTGCCAGGTGATACCGCAGGACGCGCCTAAAGGTGAACGCGAACCGTCGGCGGCCACCAGTAATGCGCCTGCCAGCTGTTCGCCGCTGTTCAACATCACCTGCACATTATCCGCCGTACGCGCTACCGAAGTTACATGATCCGGGCAGCGCAGCGTGACGCCTGACGCTTTTTGCAGGCGTTGAAACAGCCGCTGGCCGACATCAAACAGTTCAACCACCTGACCGAGCGCAGGCAACTGATGATCTTGCGCTTTAAGCGAAACAAAGCCGGTATGACCGCGATCGGAAACGTGAATATCGGTGATGGGCGTGGCGCAATCGGCCAGCGAGCGCCACAGATCGATATCTGCTAACTGCTGACAGGTGCCAGCAGCCAGGGCAATCGCGCGTCCGTCAAAGCCAGG
The DNA here is from genome assembly GCF_042666835.1 of Pantoea sp. GCM10028869. Lineage (NCBI taxonomy): Bacteria > Pseudomonadati > Pseudomonadota > Gammaproteobacteria > Enterobacterales > Erwiniaceae > Pantoea > Pantoea sp. GCM10028869. The sequence continues at coordinate 103,344 of NZ_JBHTGO010000009.1, forward strand.
ATGTGCGCGGCTGTCGGGCTGGCTGCGCTCAATCAGGGTAACCGGCAGTTGGCCTTGCGTCAGATGTGAAATCGCCAGCGCCAGAGTCGCACCGGTCATGCCGCCGCCGGCAATCAAAATGCTCATGCGTGACGTGCCGCCGCCATCAAGGCTTCAATCGCATCGGCGTCTTTCACTACGCTGTCGGTGAGATTTTCGTTGCCGTCGGCGGTGATGACGATGTCATCTTCGATGCGAATGCCAATGCCGCGATATTGTGGCGGTACTTTGGCATCTGGCGCGATATACAAGCCAGGCTCAACCGTCAGCACCATGCCCGGCTCTAGCACGCGGTCGCGGCTTGGCGTGCCATAATGGCCGACATCGTGCACATCCAGCCCCAGCCAGTGACTCAAACCGTGCATGAAGAAAGGACGATGCGCCTGCTCTTCAAACAGCGTATCGATGTTGCCATCCAGAATGCCGAGATCGACCAGGCCGGTAATCATAATGCGCACCACCTCGTCGTTGACGTCATGGATGCTGATGCCCGGACGGAACATCGATAACGCTTTATAGAGCGAAGCCAGCACGATGTCGTAGATGGCGCGCTGCGGCTCGCTGAAGGTGCCGTTGACCGGGAAGGTGCGGGTGATATCGCCCGCGTAGCCGTGGAATTCACAGCCTGCGTCAATCAGCACTAAGTCGCCATCGCGCATTTCCGATTCGTTTTCGGTGTAGTGCAGAATACAGCCGTTTTCGCCCGAACCGACAATGGTGTTGTACGAGGGGAAACGCGCGCCGTGGCGATTGAATTCGTGATGAATTTCGCCTTCCAGCTGATATTCGAACATGCCCGGACGACAGGCTTGCATCGCTCGCGTGTGCGCCAGCGCGCTGATTTTTCCGGCGCGGCGCAGAATCTCAATCTCTTCTGCGCTTTTGAACAGGCGCATGTCGTGCACCCACGGACGCCAGTCGGTAACTGTGTCGGGCGCGCTAAGGTTTTGACGGAAGCCGCGACGCAGTTTGTCCAGCGCGCTGAACACCAGCTGATCGGCTTCTGCGTATTCGCCCTGCGCGTGGTAAACCACATCCAGGCCGTTAAGCAGTTGATGCAACTGCTCGCCGATGTCATCCCACGGCAAAGCGCGATCGACACCCAGTTTCGCCGGTGCGGCATCCTGGCCAAGGCGGCGACCAAACCAGATTTCGGCCGTCAGGTCACGCACGCGATTGAACAGCACGCTGTGATTGTGCTTATCATCACTTTTGATTAAGACCAGCAGCGCCTGCGGTTCATTAAAACCGGTGAAGTACCAGAAGTCGCTGTTTTGACGAAAGCTGTATTCGGTGTCGTTGCTGCGCGTCACTTCAGGTGCAGCAAAAATTAACGCCGCACTGCCTGGCGCCATGCGGGCAATCAGCGCCTGACGACGTTGTTGAAACGTATCCAAGGTAATCATGTTTGCACTCCCTGTTGAAGACGGGCCACAACGCACCCGCATTGACGCGCTTAATGTAGCGTAGGTTTCTGTACTTCTGGTGCCGTTGGCTGATGCGGACGCGTGAAGGTGTCATGGCACAGCAGAGCGGCAACGCGCACGTACTCAATCACCTCTTCGAGTGACTGCTCCAGCTCTTCCTGATCTTCATCTTCGTCATAGCCAAGTTGTGCGATGGTGCGCAAATCGTCAATCGCTTCGCCAGTTTCGCCGGTCACTTTCTCCAGCTTCGGCTGCGTGACACCCAAACCGAGCAGGAAGTGGTTTACCCAACCGGCCAGCGCATCCGCGCGATCGAATACCGTGATGTCATCGTCTTCCGGCAACATCAGCTGGAACATAAAACCTTCGTCTTCCAACGTGGTCGCCAGGCTTTCATGCAGCGCCTGCAGCGGCTGAGACAGGCTCTGCGAAAATGCCATGCCTTCGTTGGTGAGATCGTGAACCATGGTTTTCCAACTGGTATCCTGATTGCCGCCGCACAGAATCCCGGAAAGGAGACCATGCATTTCGGCTGGCGTCATGCCCACGCCCTGCTGTGAAAGGGCCGCGGCCAGCGCGTTGTAACTCGGCGTTGCGTTCTGTAAAGACATAAGCTTTGGTCGTCGTTGGCAGAATAAGTTCGTGTTATGCTACCACCAGGTGCCTCTGGGTTTCCAGAAAAGGGGTTGTAAGTTATAACTCGGGTATATATAGTTTCGCACCTCCCAACCCATTGACCGGTAAGGGAGATGCGATCGAAGTAATCAGTTAGGATGGTGGCATGTCTGCACAACCAGTAGATATTCAAATTTTTGGTCGTTCGTTAAGAGTGAATTGCCCGCCTGAACAGCAAGATGCGCTGAATCTGGCCGCAGAGGATCTCAATCAACGGTTGCAAGATTTAAAAGTTCGCACTAGAGTCACCAATACAGAGCAACTGGTGTTCATCGCCGCGTTAAACATCTGCCACGAGTTGGCACAAGAGAAAGGTAAGACGCGCGACTATGCAGCAAACATGGAACAACGTATCCGCATGCTGCAGCAGACCATTGAACAAGCGTTAGTAGAGCAAGGTCGCATAACTGACCGCCAGGGCCCTAATTTTGAATAAAGCTTCATGGTCACTCATGCTATAGTGACGGTGAAGTAAATTTTCTCTGAGATGTTTGCAAGCGGGCCAGTCCCCTGAGCCGATATTTCATACCAACAGAATGTGACGCTCCACAATTTGTGCGCATGCTCGGTCCGTCCGAGAAGCCTAATAGTTGTGACGGCATGTTCACCTTGAACCAAGGGTTCAAGGGTTACAGCCTGCGGCGGCATCTCGGAGATCTCCATTTAGTAGCAAGTCTGTTTCCCCGGTGCACATGATATAATCGCTTTTAAGAAGCGATTATTCCGGGGATATAGATATCATGCCAGCGCCCTCCCTTCTCGACCGTCAAGACATCCGTCAGCATGTGCGCCATTTGCGCCGTAATCTCACGTCTGAGCAACAGGAACAAGCCGCCGATCAGTTGGCTGAACACGCCATCAACATTGTACCGATCGCTAATGCCCAACGCATTGCGCTGTTTTTATCTGTCGATGGAGAGATCAACACCCGCCCACTGATCGCCAAACTTTGGCAGCAAAAAAAGCAGGTTTATTTACCGGTGCTTCATCCCTTCTCGCCGGGCAATCTGCTGTTTATCCGTTACTCGCCAGAAACGCCACTCGCGCCAAATAAACTTCACATCCCGGAACCGCCGCTGGATATCACGCAACTGGCCACGTTGGATCAGCTGGATGTGATGCTGGTGCCGCTGGTGGCGTTTGACTATGCTGGCCAACGTTTGGGAATGGGTGGCGGATTCTACGATCGCACGCTGCAAAACTGGCAGCAGCATGGTTTTCTTCCGGTGGGCATCGCACATGATTGTCAGCGCGTAGAAGCATTGCCGGTTGCCGCATGGGATGTGCCGCTCCCCGCGATTCTGACGCCATCGAAACTGTGGCAGTGGGAAGCGTGAGCAGGAAAAACAAAGGGCGCCAATGGCGCCCTGTTTAATCAGTACAGCAGACGGGCGCGGATGGTGCCCGGAATCGCCTTCATCGCCTGCAGCGCTTTATCCGCTGCATCCTGCTCAGCATCAATATCGATCACCACGTAGCCCATAATTGGCGTGGTTTGCAGATACTGCGCGGCGATGTTGATGCCCTGCTCGGCAAAAATCTGGTTAATGGCGGTCAGCACACCCGGACGGTTTTCATGGATGTGCAGCAGACGGCTAGCACTTGCCGCATGCATCGGCAGTGAGACTTCCGGGAAGTTAACCGCAGACAGCGTAGAACCGTTGTCGGAGTATTTCGCCAGCTTGCCAGCCACTTCGATACCGATGTTTTCCTGCGCTTCCTGCGTTGAACCACCAATGTGCGGCGTCAGGATCACGTTATCGAACTCGCACAGCGGTGAGTTAAACGGATCGCTGTTAGTCGCAGGCTCGACCGGGAAGACGTCGATAGCGGCACCGGACAGATGTTTATTCGCCAGGGCATCACACAGCGCCGGAATATCGATCACGGTACCGCGCGCGGCGTTGATCAGCAGCGCACCCGGCTTCATCAGCGCCAGCTCTTCCGCGCCAATCATGTTCTGAGTGGATGGCGTTTCAGGAACGTGCAGGCTGACCACGTCGCTCATGTTGAGCAGATCGGAGAGATGACGCACCTGAGTGGCGTTACCCAGCGGCAGCTTGCTTTCGATATCGTAGAAGAACACGTGCATACCGAGGCTTTCTGCCAGTACACCCAGCTGCATGCCGATGTGGCCGTAACCGATGATGCCCAGTTTCTTGCCGCGAGCTTCAAACGAACCGTTGGCGACTTTATTCCAGATGCCACGGTGCGCTTTGGCGTTGGCTTCCGGAATGCCACGCAGCATCAGCAGCATTTCGCCAATCACCAGCTCTGCAACTGAACGGGTGTTGGAGAACGGCGCATTGAACACCGGCACACCGCGTTTCGCCGCTGCCGCGAGATCAACCTGGTTGGTACCGATACAGAAGCAGCCGACTGCTACCAGCTTTTCTGCGGCAGCAAAGATCTCTTCAGTCAGTTGGGTACGGGAACGGATACCAATGAAGTGCGCATCGCGGATGGAGGATTTCAGCGACTCCGCATCCAGCGCCCCTTTGTGAAACTCGATGTTGGTGTAGCCTGCTGCACGCAGGTTTTCCAGCGCACTCTGGTGAACGCCTTCCACCAGCAGGAACTTAATCTTGTCTTTTTCCAGTGATACCTTTGCCATTTCCCGACCCTATTCAGAATTCAATGAGGACTACCATAAGGTAGCCTTCTGTCAAAATATCAAAAATTTCGTGCGCAGCAATACAAACGATTGCCTGGGAGCCAGCACGCGCCCACGCGGAGACAGCACAATGCCGTACAAAATCGTGACATCCTTAATGGACGAAGTACGAACTTACTGCTGATGAATCTTTTGTGACATAAGTCACCAAATTTCAGCCTGGTGAGAAAAGATGTTTTGCGGATGGAAATAACCGGCGCATTACGCGCGCCGGACAGATCATTTTACGATGGTTTTCACGCCTTCTGCGGTACCAATCAGTGCGACGTCCGCACCACGTCCCGCAAACAGGCCAACGGTCACTACGCCCGGCAGCGCATTAATGGTTTTTTCCAGCTCAATGGGATCGAGAATACGCAGATTATGCACGTCGAGAATAATGTTGCCGTTGTCGGTAATGACGTTCTGGCGATACTCAGGCAAGCCGCCGAGTTTGACCAGTTCACGCGCCACATACGAACGCGCCATCGGAATCACTTCAACCGGCAGCGGGAAATGGCCCAGCACATCAACTTCTTTCGATGCATCGGCAATGCAGACAAATTTCTTCGCCACCGCCGCAACGATTTTCTCACGCGTCAGCGCTGCGCCACCGCCTTTGATCATCTGCATCTGCGGATTGATCTCATCGGCGCCATCAACGTACACCGACAGCTCATCAATTTCGTTGAGATCGAAGATGTGAATGCCCAGCGCTTTCAGTTTCTCCGTTGAGGCTTCCGAGCTGGAAACCGCACCTTCAATCTGATTCTTCATGGTGCTGAGTGCATCAATAAAATGCGCTGCCGTCGATCCCGTGCCTACGCCGACAATGGTGCCGGGCTCTACGTACTGCAGGGCTGCCCAACCTACCGCTTTTTTCAGTTCATCCTGGGTCATGGTATGTTTAAAACCTGTGCGACATCGAAGTGCGCGTAGTATAAAACAAGGCGCTGTAAAAAAGCGCGACAGTTAGACAGCCGATTTAACGCTTTGGAAGCCAGCCCGCAAAAATGCGCCGCAGCACAATTTGACAGTTTTATGGCATAGTAATGTCCACCCTGAACGAGAGAGAACAACAATGAAACGCCCGGATTATCGAACGCTTCAGGCGCTGGATGCTGTGATTCGCGAGCGCGGCTTTGAGCGTGCGGCACAAAAACTCTGCATTACCCAATCGGCGGTTTCGCAGCGTATTAAACAGCTGGAAAATTTATTTGGTCAGCCGCTGCTGGTGCGCACCGTGCCGCCGCGTCCGACCGAGCAGGGACAAAAGTTACTGGCGTTGTTGCATCAGGTTGAACTGCTGGAAGAGGAGTGGCTGGGTGATGATAACGGTGGAACCACGCCGCTGTTGCTGTCGCTGGCGGTCAACGCCGACAGCCTGGCCACCTGGCTGCTGCCCGCGCTGAAAGACGTGCTGGCCGATTCCCCAGTGCGCCTGAATTTGCAGGTGGAAGATGAAACCCGCACGCAGGAACGCCTACGTCGCGGTGAAGTGGTCGGCGCGGTGAGTATTCAGCCGCAGCCGCTGCCAAGCTGTCTGGTGGATCAACTGGGTGCGCTCGATTATCTGTTCTGCGCCTCACCTGATTTTGCTGCTCGCTATTTCCCGAACGGCGTAACACGCTCTGCGCTGCTGAAAGCGCCGGCGGTGGCATTTGATCATCTGGACGATATGCATCAGGCGTTTTTACAGCAGAACTTTGACCTGTCGCCGGGCAGCGTGCCTTGCCACATCGTTAACTCGTCAGAAGCCTTTGTGCAGCTGGCGCGTCAGGGTTCGGTGTGCTGTATGATTCCGCATCTGCAGATTGAGCGCGAGTTAGCGCAAGGTGAACTGGTGGATTTGACGCCAGGCCTGTATCAGCGTCGTATGCTGTACTGGCACCGGTTTGCGCCGGAAAGTCGTTTGATGCGCAGCGTGACCGACGCGCTGATTGCGCACGGACATCGCGTGCTGCGTCAGGATGTGTTGCCAGCGTAAAGATCAGGTCGCCCTTCATGGCGACCTGATATCAAACCTTACGGTGTGTTTGGTTTGATTTCAAAGACGACATCTACCTGGTCGTCAAAGTGAATGCTCTGCTGCTCGTAAGTTTGCTGCGCGGTGGTATCAGCTTGTACTGCGGCGGCCTTATACATGCGCGCCATCGGCATCGGTTGATAGTTCGCAACGTGATAGCGGATGCTGTAAACCGAACCTAACTTAGCGTTAAACCCTTCTGCCAGCGCGTTAGCCTGCTGCGTAGCATTAGCGATGGCCACTTTACGCGCCTTCTCTTTGTAGCTGTCCGGATTCGCCACACCTAACTCGACCGAACGAATTTCATTCAGGCCAGATTTTAACGCGCCATCCAACAGCTCGTTGAGTTTGTCCAGCTGGCGCAGCGTTACCTGTACCTGACGCTCGGCACGATAGCCTTTCAGTACCGACTTACCTTCTTTGGTGTAATCGTACTCTGGCTGCGTGCTGAGGTTTGCCGCATCAATATCTTTTTTCTCGATACCGTTCTTTTGCAGGAAATCGAAATATTGCGCCACGCGATCATCAGCTTGTTTCTTCGCTTCTGCCGCGTCTTTCGACGAAACATTCACCACAATCGCGAGCGTCGCGAGATCTGGCGTGGCATCAACGCTTGCCTGTCCAGAAGTCACCACATGCGGTCCATTCGGCAATTCGCCTGCCTGAACTAAACCGGACAGTGCGCCCGTGCTCATTACGGCGGCCAGCGCCAGTGCTTTCAGTTTCACGAAAGTCCTCCTTGAGGGATTCAATTTGCAGGTCGCCATTATGGCTAAACCTAAAACACATTAACATGTGTGCTTATCTGATTAGTAAACGGCTCAAAAGTTCGAGCAATCTCCTTTTTAACGTAGCCGCGATCGCAAATTTAGCTGTACGGATTCGCCAATAAAACACTTATTCGTTTCTATTAAAGAAACACCCCTGAGTTCGGGAGAGTTGCCAATGACAGAACAGCCACTTAGCCAAACCGTTGCCAGCGCTCGCGCGGGACGTACGCGCTTTCTGATGCTCGGTCTGGTGTTTATTAACATCATTATCAACTATATGGATCGCACTAACCTGTCGGTTGCCGCTACGGCAATGGCTGGCGAATTGCGCTTCTCGCCCATGGAGATGGGATTGATCTTTTCCGCCTTTGGCTGGATCTACGCTGCGCTACAAATTCCCGGCGGCTTCCTCATCGATCGCCTTGGCGCGCGCGTGGTTTATGGCGTCGGTTTATTTGCCTGGTCGCTGATCACCGCGCTGCACGCGCTTGCCAACAGCTTTGGCGCGCTATTTGGTCTGCGGCTCGGCGTCGGTGCTTTTGAAGCGCCGGTGATGCCCTCCAACAACCGGGTGATCTCTAGCTGGTTCCCGGAGCAAGAGCGCGCCAGTGCCATCGGCATTTACTCCTCAGCGCAGTTTGTCGGCCTGGCGTGTATGACGCCGCTGCTGTTTCATCTGCAGGATGCTTTTGGCTGGCGCGGACTGTTTTTGATCACCGGACTTGCGGGGATGATTTGGGCGCTGGTGTGGTATTGGCTCTACCGCGAGCCGAATCAGCATCAAGGCGTGTCAAAAGCTGAGCTCAGCTATTTGCGTGACAACGGTGCGCTGCTGGAGAGTCGACAAAATTCGCAGCAGCCCATAGCGCGCTGGGGCGATTTGGCGCAGATGTTCCGCAGTCGTAAATTGGTCGGCATCTACATTGGCCAGTTCACAATTTCCGCCACCTTCTGGTTCTTCCTCACCTGGTTCCCGACGTATCTGGTGGAGTATCGTCACATGGGCTTCATCAAAAGCGGCTACGTTGCTTCGGTGCCCTACTTCGCCGCCTTCTGCGGCGTGCTGCTGGCCGGATTTGCCTCAGATCGCATGATACGTCGCGGTATCTCCGCTAGCGTGGCGCGCAAGCTACCGGTGATCCTTGGCCTGTTCCTGACGCTGTTTATCCTTGGCGCCAATTACACCGACGATTCCACGCTGATTATTCTGTTTATGTCGCTGGCGTTCTTCGGCAACGGCCTGGCGACTATTACCTGGGTGTTTGTCACGGCGTTGGCGCCGCGCCACTTGATTGGTCTGGCGGGCGGCGTATTTAACTTTACCGGTGCGCTGTCATCCATCGTGGTGCCGATTGCCATTGGTGCGTTAATCGACGGCGATAACTTCGCGCCAGCCCTGGCATTTATCGCCGTGCTGGCCGCGATTGGCATCTGCAGTTACCTGTTTATTGTCGGGAAAATCGATCATGTTAGCGCGGGGTGAACACGGTTTGCGCCAGCGATTGCAACTGTTGCAGGCGCTGCGCGAGGTGCGCCTCATCGTCCTGCCAGATTTTGGCGAACGCCAATGCCGCGCGATTGTGATCAATCGGCTGCGCCATACTGATTTCGCCATCATCGCGGTGCCAGATCAGGTAACCCTCAGCACGCTTACGCGCCAGCAGCGGCGCGATTTGCAGCCACTGTTCTTCGCTAAAACGCGGGCGCAGCGCCTCGTCACTTTCCGCCGCCAGCAACGACACGCCAATCACCGATTGCCACGCGGGCAGCATGCGGAAACCGGCCAGCGCCTGGCTGGCGTTAATGCGTTCACCGGGTTCCGAGTGCCAGATGTAGATCACCTGATCCTCCCACAACACGCCCAGCGCCACCACGATATCGCGCGGCGCGTGGCGTTCCAGCTGCGGCAACGCCTGCGCGAACAGCGAAGATCCGCGAATCGCCTGTGCCGCCAGCGCGTGAATACCGGGGCCAGGCAGATAGCGTCGATGCTCATCCTGCGTCGTCAGTCCAATCGACGCCATGGTCATCAGCAGTCGATTCACACGCGTGCTGTTCATCCCCATCTGGCGCGCCAGTTCACGGCAACCCACGGCCTTATCACTGGACACCAGATATTGCAGACAGCGAATACCGTCAATCAGGCTTTGGTTCGGTTGAGAAGACATAGATCACCTGCGGCGGGCAAACTCCAATCTTAGCCTTAGAGTCAGAGGAATGAAATGATGCAGACTTTCTCTACGCAAAATGAGCGCCACTTTCCGCAACAACGACTACAAGCGGAGTTACTGATCGTCGGCGGTGGACTGGCGGGCGTGTGTGCCGCGCTGGCCGCCGCACGCGATGGCCTTGATGTGGTGCTGATTCAGGATCGCCCGGTGCTGGGCGGCAACGCCTCCAGCGAAGTGCGCTTGTGGGCCAACGGTGCGACCTCACACATGGGCAATAACAATCGCTGGGCGCGCGAAGGCGGCATCATGGGCGAGATCATGGAGGAGAACCTGTGGCGCAATAAAGAGGGCAATCCGGTACTGTTCGATATGGTGCTGCTGGACATCGTACAGGCGCAGCCCGGCCTGACTTTGCTGCTCAATACGGTGGTGACCGATATCGAAAAATCTGGCCGCCGTTTGCTGTCAGTGCAGGCGTTTAACGCCATTAATCAAACGCGTTATCGGGTTTCGGCTACACAATTTATCGATGCCAGCGGCGATGGCGTATTGGGCTATCTGGCCGGTGCGGCGCATCGCGTGGGCGCGGAATCCGTGGAGGAGTTTGGCGAGAAGATGGCGCCGGGCGAGAATTTCGGCCACAAGCTCGGTCATTCCATTTACTTCTACACCAAGCGCACGGCACAACCGGTACGCTTCTTTGCGCCCTCTTTCGCACTAAAAGAGATCACCGCCATTCCGCGCTATAAACGGCTAAGTTCAGAGCTGAACGGCTGCGATTTATGGTGGCTGGAATGGGGCGGACGGCTCGATACCGTGCATGAGAGCGAAACCATCAAGTGGGAACTGTGGAAAATTGTCTGGGGCGTGTGGGATTACATCAAAAACTCCGGTGAATTTCCCGATGCCGATAACCTCACCATCGAATGGGTTGGCCTGATTCCCGGCAAGCGCGAGAGCCGGCGTTTTCTCGGCGAGACGATGCTGTGCCAGCAGGACATCATCGAACAACGCGACCACTACGATGCAGTGGCATATGGCGGCTGGTCGATTGATCTGCATCCGGCCGACGGCGTCTACAGCGAACACGATGGCTGTCGTCAGTTCCACAGCAAAGGGACTTACACCATTCCCTTCCGCGCGCTCTACAGCCAGTCGCTGGACAATCTGCTGCTCACCGGCCGACTGATCTCCGCTACGCACGTCGCCTTTGGCAGCGCACGCGTCATGTGCACCTGCGGCGTGCTGGGCGAAGTGGTGGGCCGCGCGGCGGCGCTGTGCCAGCAACAGCAGATCACGCCCGCCGAACTGGCGCAGCCTGAGCGCGTTGGGCAGCTGCAGCAGCATCTGCTGCGTCAGGGTGCGTTTATCCCGCGACATCCGTTGGCCAACCCAGCGCGCGAGGCGTATGTCACGGTGAGCAGCACCTTAGAGTTGCGCGCCCTGCCCGCCGATGCCGGTTGGCAGCCGCTGCAATCTCGCTGTGCGTTGCTGCTGCCGCTCAAAGCGGGCGAACGCTTGCCGGCAATCAGCGTGCAGCTGCGTGCCGCCAACGCGCAGAAATTACAGGTATCGCTGCTCACCAGCGCTAATCCGGCCAATACCTGCGGCGACTGCCAACTGAGCACGCAAAGTATCACGGTTACTGAGCAAGGCACTTATCGACTGAGCTTTGATTATCGCGCCGATTGCGATCGCTATCTGTTTATCGCCTTTGAGGAGAACGCTGCGATTGAGGTTGCATTAACCAGCCAGCGTTTGCCGGGCGTGATGATGGTGTTCAACAGTCTCAATCCGCGCGTAGCGAAACGCACACGCCAGATTAACGATGGCGATTACGGCGTTGATGAGTTTGATTTCTGGCTGCCGCGCCGGGCTCCACAGCAAATCCTGCTGGCCTTTGCGCTGGAAACGCCGCTGCAGCTGTGGCACGGCGACTATCTGCTCAACGGCAAGCTGCGCCCGGAACAGCACACTAACTGCTGGGTGCCGGCGCAGGATGACACGCATCCCAACGTCAGCTGGCATTGGAATGAACCGCAGCAGGCGAAACACATTACCTTGCTGTTCGACAACGACTTCGACCATGCGATGGAAACGGTGCAAATGGGCCACGCACAGGCTGTGACGCCGCACTGCACCACACATTATCGCGTATGGCTTGATGAGATGCTTTTGGCAGACGTGACGGAAAATCATCACTCGCTGTGTCATCACTTGGTGCCAGAATGCGTGATTTTTAGCCAGATTCGACTGGAGTTGCTCGCCAGTGCGGGCGCGCTGCCCGCACTGTACGGATTACATCTGCATTAGAGTGCAGCAATGCCCTGACGCGCCAGCTGAATGGCGATAAACCACATCACGCCGCCGACCAGCAAATTGATAATGCGCTGCGCCCGCACGGTGCGCAGCCGCGGCGACAGCCACGCGGCCAGCAGCGCCAGGCCGAAGAACCAGATAATTGAGGCACTCACGGTGCCAAATGCAAACCAACGACGCGCGTCTTCAGACGGAAGCTGGCTACCGAGGCTGCCGAGCACCACAAAGGTGTCGAGATAGACGTGCGGATTGAGCCAGGTCACCGCCAGAATAGTAGCGATGATGCGCCAGCGACCTTGCTTTATCTCCGCATCAGATGCCAGCGACACATCACCTTGCCATGCAGCGCGCAGCGCGCCCCAACCGTACCACAGCAAAAACGCCACGCCCGCCCAAGTGATCAGCATCAATAAGAGAGGCGATTGATTCAGCAACGCGCTGCCGCCAAAAATCCCACCACAGATCAGCGCAATATCGCTAAGGGTACACAGCGATGCGGTCATCAGATGGTAATGGCGCTTAATGCCCTGATTCATCACAAAAGCATTTTGCGGGCCTAACGGCAAAATCAGCGCAGCACCAAGGGCAAGCCCTTGTAAATAAACAGATAACACGGAAATAACCTTAATAACTGGGGAGATGCGCTGCAGTATAGTGACGCGAAGATATTAGAGGAAATTGAAATATTTAATAGGCTATTAGAATGAGTAATAAAAAAGGCACCCGCAGGTGCCCTTCTCTATTATTCGCTGCGTGCAGGCTGTTGTTGCTCGCTCTTCACCTGATGCAGATGCACATCCATCTGCGGGTAAGGAATGCCGATGCCGTTCGCGTCCAGCGTACGTTTGAAGTTCTTCATCAGATCCCAATAGACGTTTTGCAGATCGCTGCTTTTACTCCAGCAACGCACCACAAAGTTGAGCGATGAAGCCGCCAGTTCATTTAGGCCGATCTGTACGCCGAGGTCTTGCAGTACGCGCTCGTCCGCATCAACCACTTCACGCAACAGGCTAATAACCTGATCGACATCCGCATCGTAAGCCACACCAATAATGAACTCGTTGCGACGGATCGGTTCACGTGAATAGTTAACGATATTGCCGGCGATAATTTTACCGTTGGGTACCACCACGATTTTGCCATCAGCGCTTTTCAGCGTAGTGGAGAAAATCTGCACGTTCTGTACGGTACCCATCACGCCGCCGAGATCGACAAACTCACCGGTTTTGAACGGGCGGAAGGTCACCAACAGCACGCCAGCAGCCAGGTTGGACAGCGAACCTTGCAGCGCCAAACCCACAGCCAAGCCAGCAGCACCCAGCACGGCAATCACAGAGGCGGTTTGTACGCCAACGCGTCCCAGTGCAGCAATGACGGTAAAAGCGATAATTCCGTAGCGCACCATTGCAGAAAGGAAATCTGCCACAGTGGCATCAATATGACGCGCCAGCAGAACGCGGTTAATCGCATTGGAGACGATGCGCGCAATGAACATACCAATGATGATGGTAATAATCGCCGCCACAATATTGACCGCATAGCTCAGGATCAACGCCTGATTACGTATCAGCCATCCACCAGCACTATTAATGCCATCAACGACATGTAAATCTTCCATTTGTTAGCCCTGTTGTTGAGTTTCCCGCGGGAAATTGCCAAAAACTGCCAGATTGACTCCGACACTCCGAATACAAGGGTAAACAAAAATAAGGCGAAGCGCCAAAAATGGCCTGAATTCGTGGGATTTTCTGGATGAGACGCATAAAAAAAGGCCCTTGCGGGCCTTTTTTGTACTGTACGGAAAAATTACAGTACGTCGACAGCGTTAAGCTCTTTGAAAGCCTGCTCCAGGCGAGTCACCATGGAAGCCTGCGCTGAGCGCAGCCATACGCGTGGATCATAGTATTTCTTGTTCGGGCTATCCACGCCTTTAGGGTTGCCCAATTGGCCTTGCAGATATGCTTCGTTTTCTTTGTAGAACTTCAGAATACCGTCCCATGTTGCCCACTGGGTATCGGTATCGATGTTCATTTTAATTACGCCGTAACCAATTGATTCTTTGATTTCTTCTGGAGATGAACCTGAACCGCCGTGGAACACGAAATCGAGCGCGTTATGCGGCAAGTTGTGTTTTTTAGTCACGTATTCCTGAGAATCACGCAGGATGGTCGGCGTCAGTTTCACGTTGCCTGGCTTGTACACGCCGTGCACGTTACCGAATGAAGCAGCGATGGTGAAACGTGGGCTGATTTTGCTCAGCTCGGTGTAAGCGTAATCAACGTCTTCTGGCTGAGTGTACAGCGCAGAAGCGTCCATGTGGCTGTTGTCCACGCCGTCTTCTTCGCCACCGGTACAACCCAGTTCGATTTCCAGGGTCATATCCAGTTTGGCCATGCGCGCCAGATACTTAGAAGAGATCTCGATGTTCTCTTCCAGTGACTCTTCAGACAGGTCGATCATGTGAGAAGAGAACAGCGGCTTACCGGTTTTCTTGAAGTGCTCTTCACCCGCGTCCAGCAGACCGTCGATCCACGGCAGCAGTTTCTTGGCGCAGTGGTCGGTATGCAGGATTACTGGCACACCGTACTGTTCAGCCATCAGATGCACATGGTATGCACCCGCGATAGCGCCGAAGATAGCCGCGCCCTGCGGCTTGTCGGTTTTGAAACCTTTACCGGCGATGAAGGCAGCACCACCATTGGAGAACTGAACGATGACCGGCGCTTTCACTTTGGCCGCAGCTTCCAATACCGCGTTAATAGAATCCGTGCCGACGCAGTTAACTGCTGGCAGAGCGAATTTGTTCTCTTTCGCTACCTGGAAAATTTTCTGAACGTCGTCACCAGTGACAACGCCGGGTTTTACGAAATCAAAAATTTTAGACATGTTTGTGTCCCGTTTCGTTACCGTTCATCCCCGAAGGGATTGCGATTTGTTTGCCCCATAAAGGGCTAGCCTTCAGGCGACGCCCAAGCGTCGCCCCCAAAGAGTTACTGCTTCGCGCGCTCTTCCAGCATAGCAACTGCTGGCAGTTTTTTACCTTCCACGAACTCGAGGAATGCGCCGCCGCCGGTTGAGATGTAAGAGATCTTATCTTCGATACCGAACAGATCGATTGCAGCCAGCGTATCGCCGCCGCCTGCCACTGAGAATGCATCGCTATCGGCGATTGCATTTGCCACGATTTCGGTACCTTTACGGAAGTTCGGGAACTCGAACACGCCAACCGGACCGTTCCACAGAATGGTTTTCGCGCCTTTCAGAATCGCGGCCATCGCCTGTGCGGTTTCGTCGCCGAAGTCCATAATCTCTTCGTTATCCGCCACTTCGGAAACCTTTTTCACGGTTGCCGGGGCAGTTTCAGAGAATTCCGTGCCTACGCGAGAATCAGTAGGAACCGGGATACCAAACTGATCACGCAGACCTTTTGCTGCTTCGACGAAGTCTGGCTCATACAGTGATTTACCGACGTTGTTATCGATAGCAACGAAGGTATTCGCGATACCGCCGCCGACAATCACGGTGTCAGCAATCTTCACCAGCGACTGCAGCACATCAAATTTGGTCGACACTTTAGAACCGCCAACCACAGCAACCAGCGGACGCTCTGGATTACTCATCACTTTGCCCAGCGCTTCCAGCTCAGCTGACAGCAGCGGACCGGCACATGCGATTGGGGCAAATTTGCCCACGCCGTGGGTAGAAGCCTGTGCGCGGTGCGCGGTACCGAAGGCATCCATCACGAACACGTCGCACAGTGCGGCATATTTCTTCGACAGCCCTTCTTCGTCTTTTTTCTCACCTTTATTAAAGCGCACGTTTTCCAGCACAACCAATTCGCCCGCGCCGACTTCAACGCCGTCGAGGTAATCTTTTGCCAGGGTAACGTTGGTGCCGTTCAGTTTATCTTTCAGGTAGTTAACAACCGGCAGCAGGGAAAACTCTTCGTTGTATTCACCTTCGGTCGGACGACCCAGGTGAGAGGTAACCATCACTTTCGCGCCCTGTTTCAACGCCGCTTCGATGGTAGGCAGAGAAGCACGAATACGTGCATCTGACGTCACTTTCCCTTCTTTCACTGGCACGTTGAGATCGGCACGGATCAGAACGCGTTTACCAGCAAGATCCAGATCGGTCATCTTAATTACAGACATGGTGAACCCTCTCGTTGATTCTCATAAGTTTTGCCAGACGCAGTCCGCGTCTTACCTGAAACCGCTTGGGGCCATTGCTAACGTGGTGTCGATCATGCGGTTAGCAAAGCCCCATTCGTTGTCACACCAAACCAGCGTTTTGATAAGGTGATGACCACTGACCCGCGTTTGCGTGCCATCGACTATGGCACTGTGCGGATCATGGTTAAAATCTACTGAGACTAACGGTAATTCCGTATAGTCAACTATACCACGAAACGCCCCTTCTGACGCGTTTTGCAGCAACGCGTTGACCTCACACGCCTTCACCGCTTCGCGCACCGACACGCTCAGATCAATGGCTGTCACGTTGATGGTGGGCACGCGCACGGCAATCGCCTCAAAGCGATCGTTAAATTTCGGAAAAATACGGGTAATGCCAGCAGCGAGACGCGTATCTACCGGAATGATCGATTGGCTGGCAGCGCGGGTACGACGCAGATCGCTGTGATAGGCGTCGATCACCTGCTGATCGTGCATCGCCGAGTGAATGGTGGTCACGGTGCCCGACTCAATGCCAAAGGCGTCATCCAGCAACTTGATCACCGGAATAATGCAGTTGGTGGTGCAGGATGCGTTGGAGACAATGCGGTCAGTTTGTTTAAGAGCTTGTTCGTTGACACCGAACACGACTGTGGCATCGAGATCGTTGCCGCCCGGATGCGAGAACAACACTTTCTTCGCGCCCGCCGCCAAATGGGCTTCGCCATCAGCGCGGCTACCGTACACCCCGGTACAATCCAGCACGATATCCACATTCAGTTCGCGCCACGGCAGCGCATCAATTTCAGCCTGATGCAGGATGCGAATGGTGTCGTCGCCAACAAACAGTTGATCGCGCTCCTGGCGCACATCAAAGGCAAAACGGCCATGGCTGGTGTCGTACTTCAGCAGATGCGCCATGCCGGCGGCGTCTGCCAGCTCGTTAATGGCGACCACGGTGATCTCAGCCCGGCGACCGGTTTCATACAGGGCACGCAACACATTACGCCCGATACGTCCAAAACCATTTATTGCTACGCGAACGGTCATCTCTACCTTCAACCACACCCAAAAAAACGTGCCGATTAGCCTGAGCGTTTCACACCGGTTTGTACAGGGAATTATTGCTTACCCACATGAGTGAGATGCACGATTTCGCTCACAACTGAAACGGTTCAGCTAGAGTAATGCAAGAGAGGAATAACGGGAATGATTGCGATCAAGTGAGTGGCTGAATATTGGATCTACGTCACAAATTTTGCACTGGCGGATTATTACTGCAGGAATAATTGAACCGTTTCAGGTTAGATACGCCTGCATTGCAGGTGCTCGCGATGAATCGCGCCGCTACAGGCTGTGCTTAACCGGTAGCGGCGCAATTTACTGCGCAAAGTTACAGAATCGATTTCGCCGTTTTCACCACGTTCTCAACCGTAAAACCAAACTCTTTGAACAGCTGATCCGCAGGCGCTGACTCACCGAAGGTGGTCATACCGACGATCGCGCCGTTCAGGCCGGTGTATTTGAACCAGTAATCCGCGATACCCGCTTCAATCGCCACGCGTGCGGCAACCGCTTTTGGCAGCACGGATTCACGGTACGCCGCGTCCTGCTTGTCGAAGGCGTCGGTGGATGGCATAGACACCACGCGCACCTTGCGGCCTTCCGCCGTCAGCTGATCAAACGCCGCCACCGCCAGTTCCACTTCTGAACCGGTGGCGATCAGGATCAGCTCTGGCGTACCTTCGCTGTCCTTCAGCACGTAACCGCCGCGCGCCACGTTAGCCAGCTGCTCAGCGCTACGATCCTGCTGCGCCAGGTTCTGACGCGAGAAGATCAGCGCCGACGGGCCGTCCACGCGTTCAATCGCGTACTTCCACGCTACCGCTGACTCAACCTGGTCGCACGGGCGCCACAGGCTCATGTTTGGCGTCACGCGCAGGCTGGCCATCTGCTCAACCGGCTGGTGCGTCGGGCCATCTTCGCCCAGACCAATTGAGTCGTGGGTGTAGACCATGATCTGACGGATCTTCATCAGCGCGGCCATGCGTGCGGCGTTGCGCGCGTACTCGACGAACATCAGGAAGGTGGCGGTGTACGGCAGGAAGCCGCCGTGCAGCGCGATACCGTTGGCGATGGCGGTCATACCGAACTCGCGCACGCCGTAATGGATGTAGTTGCCCGCCGCGTCTTCGTTGATCGGCTTCGAGCCGGACCACATGGTGAGGTTGCTTGGCGCGAGGTCAGCGGAGCCGCCCAGATATTCCGGCAGGATTTTGCCGAAGGCTTCGATGGCGTTTTGCGAGGCCTTACGGCTGGCAATTTTCGCCGGACTGGCCTGCAGCTGCTCAATGAACTTCTGCGACTCGCTGGCCCAGTTCGCCGGCAGCTCATTGTTGACGCGGCGCTTAAACTCGGCAGCCAGCTCCGGATGCGCGGCGGCGTAGGCGGCAAACTTCTGGTCCCATGCGGACTCTTTCGCCTGGCCGGCTTCTTTGGCATCCCATTGCGCGTAGATGTCTGAAGGGATTTCAAACGGACCGTGGTTCCAGCCGAGCTGCTTGCGGGTCAGCGCGATTTCATCGGCACCCAGCGGCGCGCCGTGCGAGTCGTGTGTACCGGCTTTGTTCGGCGAACCAAAACCGATAACGGTTTTGCACATCAGCAGTGAAGGCTTGTCGGAAACCGCTTTGGCTTCTTCCACCGCTTTTTTAATCGCGTCCGCATCGTGACCGTCAACGCCGCGCACCACGTGCCAGCCGTAGGCTTCGAAACGTTTGGCGGTATCGTCGGTGAACCAGCCGTCAACGTGACCGTCGATGGAGATGCCGTTGTCATCGTAGAAGGCAACCAGTTTGCCCAGCTTCAGCGTACCGGCGATGGAGCAGACTTCGTGTGAGATGCCTTCCATCATGCAGCCGTCGCCCATAAACACGTAGGTGTTATGGTCTACGATGTCATGACCCGGACGGTTGAACTGCGCCGCCAGCGTGCGCTCGGCAATGGCAAAACCCACTGCGTTAGCGATGCCCTGACCCAGCGGACCGGTGGTGGTTTCAACGCCTACGGTGTAGCCGTATTCCGGGTGGCCTGGAGTTTTAGAGTGCAGCTGACGGAAGTTCTGCAGCTCGCTTATTGGCAGATCGTAGCCAGTGAGGTGCAGCAGGCTGTAAATCAGCATTGAGCCGTGACCGTTCGACAGCACAAAGCGGTCGCGGTCTGCCCACAGCGGGTTAGTAGGGTTATGGTTCAGGAAGTCACGCCACAGCACTTCGGCAATGTCCGCCATGCCCATTGGGGCACCCGGATGTCCCGAATTGGCTTTCTGTACTGCATCCATACTTAACGCGCGAATGGCGTTGGCAAGCTCTTTACGAGAGGGCATCTTCTACTCCAGGTCGGATTAATGCTCCGCCACGCTTAACTTATTGTAATTAATCAGTTATAAGGCGAAGCGAGAAAAAAGTCGCACATCAATGTACATGAAAATCAGGACAAAAGTACATGCATCTGGGTGCTAAATCACGGGTAACCGTTTGCATTTCCGGGCTTGTCTGCTAGTCATTGAACAACATGCGAGCTATAACCAAAGCGTTTAAACACTTGGGCCAGTTTCAGGTGTTTGTTTTCTTTACCTTGTTACCCAAAGGATGCCGATATGAAAATGAGAGCCACGATTGTTGCTCTGGGAATGGCTTCGCTGCTGAGCGGCTGCGAAGGGTTTGATAACAATGCGCTGCTACAATCGGGTGCGCAGGCTTATCAGGCCTATGCGCTGAACGATACGCAGGTGAAAGAGTTGAGCGATCAATCCTGTGCGCAGATGGATAAAGACAATCAGGTTGCGCCCGCTAACAGTGAATACCAGCAGCGCCTGAACAAAATCGCTGCGGCGCTAGGCGACAACATCAACGGCGTGCCTGCCAACTACAAGGTTTATCAGACCAAAGACGTTAACGCCTGGGCGATGGCGAACGGTTGTATCCGCGTCTATAGCGGGTTGATGGATATGATGACCGATAACGAAGTCGAAGGTGTGCTGGGCCATGAAATGGGCCACGTCGCGCTGGGCCATACGCGCAAAGCGATGCAGGTGGCGCTGACGACCACCGCAACGCGCACCGCTGCGGCTTCCGTCGGCGGCGTAATTGGCTCGCTGTCACAATCACAATTGGGTGAAATGGGCGAAAAGCTGGTGAATGCGCAATTCTCGCAAACTCAGGAAACACAAGCCGATGACTACTCGTTCGACCTGCTGAAAAAGCGCGGCATCGATCCGATGGGATTAGCGACCAGCTTTGAGAAGCTAGCGAAACTGGAGCAAGGAAGACAGAGTTCGATGTTTGACTCGCATCCGGATTCGGAAGCCCGCGCCCAGCATATTCGTGAGCGTATTGCGGCTGGGAAATAGATCGTGCTTGCTGTCCCCCTCCTCGGTCCTCCCCCATGAATGGGGGAGGAAGACGCTGCCACATGTTAGTGAGGAAGCTGCATATAGCTGCGTCTCCTTCCCCCATTCATGGGGGAAGGCCGGGATGGGGGACAGCAAGCAAAGATCAAAAAAAACAACCTTCAACGCTTAAACAATCCATCCACCATCGCACCCAAATCCTGGGTATTCGACGTCTTAATGTGGCCCTGCGGCGATAGCTTATCAATCACCTGCGGCAATAAGGCAGCCAGCGTACCGGACGCACCCTGTACATCGGTGCCGAGCTTATCCGCCAGCGACTGCAGCTGATCATTGCCAAGCGCATTTTGAACCTCGCCGCCATCAATCGACATGTTACTGCCGCTGCCAAGCCAGCTATTCAGCACCTGCCCGAGTCCGCCCTGTTGAAACTTCTGCAGCAGCACTTCAACGCCGCCCTGTTCCTGCACCCAGTTCCAGATAGCCATCAGCTGTTGCATCTGGTTGCCCTGCCCGCTTCCGTTGCTGTTTCCTAGCGATCCAACTAAATCGTCCAGTAAACCCATAGTCGCCTCCGCAGATTAATTAACCGCCAATAAGTGTAGCCGCAGAAGAAAGGATTAACCTTTATTTGCCGCCTGCACGTGCAGCATGTCCAGCGCCAGTGTGGCTGCGGCCAGCGAGGTCAGATCGGCGTGATCGTAGCCCGGCGCCACTTCCACCAGATCCATACCGACGATATTCATGCCCTGCAAACCGCGAATCAGCTTGGTGGCTTTATCGCTGCTCAAGCCGCCAATCACTGGCGTGCCGGTGCCCGGTGCGTGGGCGGGATCCAGACAATCGATATCAAAGGTCAAATACACCGGCAGATCGCCAACGGTACGCTTCACTTCCGCCAGAATGTCATCAACGCTGCGATCGTTGACCTGCGCGGCATCCAGCACGTTGAAGCCCAAGCTCTTATCGAACTCGGTACGAATACCGATCTGTACAGAGTGCTGCGGATCGATCAAACCCTCTTTTGGCGCGGTGAAGAACATGGTGCCGTGATCGAAAGTAGGACCATTGGAATAGGTATCGGTGTGCGCATCGAAATGCACCAGCGCCATTTTGCCGAAGTGCTTAGCGTGTGCACGCAGCAGCGGCAGCGTGACGTAGTGGTCACCGCCAAAGGTCAGCATGCGCTTACCGTTCGCTAGCAGTTTCTCGGCGTGCGCCTGCAGTTTGTCAGAGAGATCCTGTGAATCGCCAAAGGCATAAACCAGATCGCCGCAATCCACCACGTTCAAACGCTGGCGCAGATCGAAATCCCACGGCCAGCGACAGCCTTCCCACGCCAGGTTGGTGGAAATCTGGCGGATTGCCCCCGGACCTAAACGGCTGCCTGGACGACCGGAGGTCGCGGCATCGAAAGGAACACCGGTGATCACCCACTCAGCGTCACTGTCGTAAGGCTGGAAGTTGAGGGGGAAGCGCATGAAACCAAAAGCGTTAGAAACCAATGAGTTATCATACTGATTGCCCAAGGTGTTATGCATAACTGGTCCTCTTAAGATCCGTAAGTCGATAGGTCTGTTTAGGTATAGATGAAAAAAATCCCCTCAACGTAAATACTACGAGGAAGGGATAGATGGGCGTGATTATTACGAAGATTGAAGTTGGGTGCAATCAATGCTTTGACGTGGTAAGCCTCCAGAAAAATCAAGGTCAATCATTTCGGCTGGAGAGAGCTTGAAACCACAAACGATAATAATTTAATCAAGAATGTTTTGAGCAAAGTGAATAAGGAAAATTGAGCCTTTTCTCAATTATCTTCATAGGAAGGCAGGCAATAATTTCATCGATTGAAAAGTAGCAAATACGATACAAATCAAATAACAACCCTTTTAATCAGCTAACTGTAGATGGCAAATCAACGCGACCATTCGAGTCTGCTTATTATCTATTATCTTATCTTCAGCGCATTGGTAACTGTTAAGCCAAGGGCGGTAGCATATCTATTAATCAAGAATACTGTGAGTTTTAAATGGCAAGAAGTGGATTAAATGTACAAAGCGCCACGATTAACGCATTGTTTTTTAGAGAGATAAGAACCAGATTCGGTAAGTTCCGTTTGGGGTATCTCTGGGCGATACTAGAACCATCAGCCCATTTATTAATATTGATGGCCATTTTTGGCTTCATCATGCATAGGACAATGCCAGACATTTCCTTCCCTGTATTCTTACTTAATGGGATCATTCCCTTTTTCATTTTTTCTAATATCTCTACTCGATCACTTGGAGCAATTGACGCGAACCAAGGCTTATTTAATTATCGACCGGTTAAACCCATCGATACTGTTTTAGCAAGGGCGATGTTAGAGACGATTATCTACGTAACTGTCTATATATTTCTGATGTTGATTGTTTGGGCTGCCGGGGAGTATTTTTCTGTGGCAAATCTACTGCAATTAGTGGGTGCATGGAGTCTTTTGATTATTTTCTCATGTGGCGCTGGACTCATTTTTATGGTGATAGGTAAAACCTACACAGAAACGCAGAAGCTTTTGCCAATTCTCCTTAAACCGCTCTATTTCATCTCGGGAATAATGTTTCCACTGCACGCAGTGCCGAAAGATTACTGGCCATTTCTACTCTGGAATCCCATTCTACATGTGGTGGAACTTAGCCGAGCAGCCGTGATGCCGGGCTATAGTAGCGAAGGCGTCAGCCTCGTTTATCTCGCCATTCTCACACTAACGACATTATTTTTGGGGCTTGCCATCTATCGCACCCGTGAAGAGGCAATGCTGACCTCATGATTAAGATTGAAAATCTCACAAAGTCGTACCGCACCTCATCAGGCCGGCACTTCGTGTTTAAAGATTTGAACCTCACTCTGCCAGGTGGAAAAAGTGTGGCGTTGGTTGGCCGAAATGGCGCAGGTAAATCAACATTACTGCGCATGATTGGTGGTATTGACCGGCCTGATAGCGGCGCAATCACTACCAATAAAACGATTTCCTGGCCGGTTGGCCTTACTGGCGGTTTTCAGGGCAGTCTTAGCGGTAGGGAAAACGTTAAATTCGTCGCGCGTTTATATGCCAAACATAGTGAGATGAAAGAGAAAATAGATTTTGTTGAGTCATTTGCTGAATTGGGTAAATACTTCAATATGCCGATCAAAACTTATTCATCCGGAATGAAATCAAGATTAAGTTTTGGTTTAAGCATGGCTTTTGATTTTGATTATTATCTTGTGGATGAGGTCACCGCGGTAGGTGATGCGCGCTTTAAAGAAAAATGCTCAAGGATGTTCCAGGAACGACATAAAAGTGCGAGTTTTTTGATGGTGTCGCATAGCTTAAGTACGCTCAAAGAGTATTGTGACGCAGCTATTTTCATTGGTAGGGATAATCATGTCAATTATTATGACTCGGTAAATGATGCTATTGAGGCTTACTTAAGAAGTGAAAATAACAAAAAAACTATTCCAATATAAATAACACTGCTGATCATTTTACAACAATCTATTTTAGGTAAGAGAAATGAAGGGAATCGAACATCAAGATTTGTTGATACTCATTGGAGAAAAAGGAGGGCTGCAAGCCCGTGATAATGGCTTTTGTTATTTTCAGCATAGAATGAAGTCAGGATTTAAAAACACTTTTTTCATTTATAGCAAACAGAATATCGACATAGAAAAACTTTTACCTTTTAATAAAAACATCGTACTTAAGGATAGCAAAAAACATCATAAGATATTTTATGATGCAGACTACCTCCTGCTTAATGACGGATATCTTGATACTTTCCCCTCTTTTAATAAAAAACCATTAGAAAAGGGCTGGGCTCCCATCGTATACCTTCAACACGGAATCATATCTTACAAGAGAATATTCATATTTAAAGGTCACTACAACGGTAGAATAAGATATTTTAGCACTTCGTTGAAGTCAGAGAAAAATATCGTTATCAATACACTACAAACACAAAAAGATATTAACCAAACAAAAAGATTAGCCATCAAATACAAAATACCACACTACGATGACTTTTTTTCCAGGAATAACCTGGAAGATTTCTATATCTTGCTACTCCAGCGATATTACGTTAACAAAAATTCTGTTGAGGTAGATGATTTACAGGCGCTAAAGAAACTCATACTGAATATTGGTTTCCTCGACAAAAGAGTGATCAATAGTGGCTTGTCGCGACATGAGCTACTACCAATGAAGAAGAAAAATGAAAAAAACATATTATTCTTTTTTACCTGGCGTGAAGAGTGGACAAAACCTGGCGATGACAATCCATTTTTAGACATAGTCCAGCAGATTAAAAAAAGCCAAGGAATAATAGATTATGCAAATAAAAGAAATTTAAACATTGCATTTTATTTGCATGAAAAAATACTCCATCTTAAACCAATGATAGAAAAACTCTTTGATGGGGCTATTTCATTTGTCGGGCACGATGACTTTTCAGTAGTATTAAAAGATACTGCTGTTTGCATAACAGATTACTCATCAATTGCCTTTGAATTTAACCTGATAAAAACACCGGTTATTTTCCTACAATTTGACTATGATAATTACAAGTTTGAACGAGGTCATTTTTTAAAATCCCCCTATGAATTCAACGGTTCAGTCGTGCGTACTATTGATGAACTTGAAGACCTATTTTCAGACAAAAGCATTGATTTCAAGATCAAACATCGAGCCAGAAAGAATTTCCTTAAAGTCATCCGTGATTATGAAAATTTCAATAAAACCAATAAATTTCTGGATAAAGTGATTGCCAATAAACAACAGCACATTGTTTACTGCTGTTATAATATCTATGGCGTAGGTGGAACAGTACAAACAGTCATAAACCAGACAAATTATCTGGTTTCTGTTGGCTATCAGGTATCCATTATCTCAATGCGGCGCACCAGTGATACACCTAAGCTACAACTTGATCCCAGTGTACGTATTGAATATCTCAATGACGCACGCAGCAATGGCAAGTTCCGCACAAAGCTGGATAATCACCTCGCTCAATATTCTTCAAAGATTTTTAAAAAATCAGAAGATCTTTATAATGGCTTATCTTTGCTGACAGACTTCAAACTGGTAAGCATTTTAAAAACTATTAAGAACGCAATAATTATAGGCACATTCCCAGGCCTATGTGTGAATATCATCAAGCATGCCCATAAGTCGAATAAAGTCATTGTTCAAGAACATCGTGAATTTAGCTCACACTCTAAAGAAATACAGATAACTTTGTTAAGAAACTATCCTAAAGCTTACAAGGTACTTACTCTCACCTCTTTTCAAAAAGAAGAGTACAATGCTCAAGGAATTAGTAAGGTTACCCCCATTCCAAATGGACTCGAAGATAAGTTTCCACTAATTTCACAATCGGGTAGGGATACTCAGAAGAAAAGAATTGTTTCTTTTGGTCGTTTGATTGAGTTAAAACAATTCAATTTATTAATAGAATCTTTTGCAAAAATATCAAAAAAATTCCCAGATTGGATTTTAGATATTTTTGGTGACGGTGATGAAAAAGAAAACCTTATCAATCAAATTGCAACGCTAGGTTTAACATCACAAGTTACCATTCATCCACCGACATCATTAGTTTATGAAGAGATCTACAATAGTGCATTCTGCGCACTCACATCTGCTAAAGAAGCTTTTGGGATGGTCTATATTGAAAGCTTTAGCATGAGCAAACCTGTGGTTAGTTATGATATAGGCTATGGTCCTAAAGATTTCCTGGTGAATGAATATAACGCTTTAGTTTCTCCCTGTTTTGATACTCAACACTTTGCCATGAACATGGAAAGACTTATGGCTGATGAGAACTTACTCAGTCAACTTGGAGAGAACAGTCGAAAAACCTATCTTGAAAAATACGAAATATCTAAAGTTATGGATAAGCTATTAAAGGAGTGTGAATGATGACTAAAACATCAAAATTATTAAATACCCCCGGTCTTTTCGTTAAGGATGCTTTTAAGAATATTCTGGGTGGAAGATCAAAAGAAATAATTAATGCAGTAAACACAACGCCAACGGTTGAAACAATCACTGAGCCTCCATTACTAAAATATGATAATGAAAAATTAAACATTCATTTAATAGTCATCGACACCGTAAGTGATAAAATAAAATTCAAAGAAAGCTTAATAAGGTATCAGTATCGCAGTATTATTAAGTACACTAATTTTAAAAGTCTCTCATACATTAGCCAAAGTATAATAAGCAACAACAGTGACATAAGTGTTTTTAAAAACTACAGTGACGCCTTCAAAAACAAGATAAGAAACATCAGTCCAAAACGAGAGTTATTTATATTTATAGATTTGAACTTTCTATTCCTTAAGAAGGTTACGAATAAAGATTTTATATCTCCAACGGGTATTCCTTATACTTTCATTAAGAATAAAAAAAGAAACATCGACCGAGTAAAAAACACCTTTGCAGAACACTTCTGTGAATTTGATTATAATTTTTCACCCGCTGAAAAATTCTGTTGCGTTGATAATATGCAACTTTGTCATTACAACAACATACTTGAGTCTGTCAGTAACCCACATGATTACTTATTCGAGTTCTTACCCATTTCTAACACTATGACTAAGGGAGAGCAAAGTATAATTAAATCACCCATTCAGTTTGCCCTGCTTGATAGAGGATATGAAGAAAAATTCATCTGGATACAATCTGTGCATGGCTCGAAAAGATGTCCTCTCGCCGTAACATTCAACAAGATGAATGATAAAAACGATGACTATGCTATGTTTTTAGATACGATTGTTCCTCATGTTTCACGTGACGAACACTATTTATCCGTGAAGCAGGAATTGAGTCATTAAAATAAAAAAATAAATTAGTCCATTCTCAAAAATCACAGGGTGGATTAATTTTAAAAATGAAACCCAATAAGATGCTAACTATTTCTCTTAGAAAAATCAGGAAATTCAAAAGAGCACCAATACTCTTTTTGAGAGATTACCTATTAAAACGACACCCTTTAATCTTAAATCATAACAATATAATCAATGCAACAGAAGGTATTATTGTTAGTGCTTTACAAAACTCAATAGCTTCCTTCAAACCTGCCTTCAAAATCGATGTTGTATACACCTGGGTCGATGCAAATGATTCAGCATGGTTGCAAAAAAAAAGGCTGCACAGCAATGCAGACATATCATATGCACTTTATGCAACTGAAGAATCAAGATTCAGTAACCATAATGAACTCTATTACTCTCTACTCAGTATTGAAAAAAATAT
Source organism: Pantoea sp. GCM10028869 (assembly GCF_042666835.1). NCBI lineage: Bacteria > Pseudomonadati > Pseudomonadota > Gammaproteobacteria > Enterobacterales > Erwiniaceae > Pantoea > Pantoea sp. GCM10028869. The sequence goes on from NZ_JBHTGO010000009.1 coordinate 131,283, forward strand.
ACCGTGGGTAAACAGGATATTTATAGTCACTGACCATCAAACACCATTAATTCCAGATAGCCTCAAGGATAGAGTGGTGTTAGTTGATCATTCCGAAATCATCCCACAACAATATCTGCCTACATTTAACTCACATGTAATTGAAGCTTACCTATACAAAATTAAGGGATTATCAGAACACTTTATTTACTTTAACGATGACTTCTTTGTTGCTCAAAAAAACAACCCTGAGCATTTCTTCAAGTCAAATGGGATAGCGAGTTTATTTGTCAGTAACAAAAGCACTTCATATTCTTCAGGTAAAGAAAGAACAACAGCAACGTTATCAGCATGTCAAAATTGTAACGGTATTTTCGAATCAAAATTTGCTGTTCGATTTGAGAATACACTGACTCATACGTATGTACCTTTGATTAAATCTGTTTTTGAAGAAAGTACGTCTATGTTTCAACATGAAATCGCTGCATTTTCCAGAAACAAATTCAGAGCGACGAATGACTTGAATGTTGCTACCTTCCTCGTTCCATATCATCAATATATTCTGGGTAAATCCGCGCCGAATCTGGACATCTGTTTTTATTTTAATATCCGTTCTCCTGCATCAGGCAGTTTCTATCGAGCGCTTATTAATGGCAAAAAAGACAATAATCTCCCACATTCATTTTGTGCGAATGACTTTAGCTCTAATGAATTTAATCATGATGGTTACAGTGAAAGATTAAATGAATTTCTATCATCATTTTTTATCTCGTAAAGTCATGACGTAAAAAGAATGACAAAGCTTCTTTATAGTGATTGCAATCGAAAAACACTTAAAATGAATAGGATCAACGTTGTTATGAATGATAGTTATGAGAAACAGATTGCAAGCTTCATTGCAGCAGGAAATGTTGTTATAGGTAAACCCGAAAAAGTTTTAGGTGATTTCAGTCTAAATTTTCAATCAGGTAAGAACTCCAGCATTACTTTCAGCGAAGGATGCATATTAAATAATGTATCTATTAATATGGAAAATGGTAACGGTGAATGGAAAGTTGGTAAAAAAACCTACATTCGCGGACGTTACTTTATTGGTGCTGGATCTAAAATTGAAATCGGAGATCAAACAGCAATGAATCGTCATGTACTTATTGTTGCTACTGAAGGCGCATCAATCACCATAGGCAAGGATTGCCTCTTCTCTGACATAACGATGTCTACGACAGATTGGCATTCAATCATTGATGATATGACTGGAGAAAGAATAAATCCTGCCAAATGTATTGTCATTGAGGATTCAGTATGGCTGGGTGAGAATGTCACAATTCAAAAAGGCATTACGATTGGAAAGAATAGTATAATTGGCTCAAAAGCTTTAGTGACAAAAACCATTCCGCCAGGAAGTTTAGCCGTTGGTATTCCTGCAAAAATAATCAGAGAAAACGTCAGGTGGCAGCGTGCACTCATTCCTATGGACTTCCTGCCAGCAGAACCTTACTAAACAACGTGGACTAATATTGAATGGGAACCCGCAATTGACGAACCATGCTGCGCCTGAGTGTCAGCATGGCGTTAATTAACAACGCTGAAATTGAGCTCATTTAAAGTTTTGCACATCTTCTAATTCATACCAAACTTTACTCGAAAATACGTTCCATTGGTAATAATGGATATTAACTTGCGTCTGGCAGGTCAAATGTGACATAAAATTTTTGAACAAATAATCATCTGTAGTAAATTTATCCCGCCAAAAAAAATCCAAACCCGACTGAAACGTAACTCCTCGAATGTCGTACAATGCCTCTCCCATCACTTTTAACCGCTTACCATGCATTAACGCTAAAATTCCTGCGGTGCTGTTAATCGTAACCACACCTTGAGCATGTGAAATTAATTCCCGCAAAGGGAGATCATGAATATAAACTACTCTATCTATAATATTTAAACGCTTGCAGAGCTCGTTGATCAGCGCTGCGTAATTGCGATGCCCGCAATCCATTGGATGATGTTTAATCACCAGATAAGTATCCGCTGGTGCATGCTGCGCAAAAGAGCACATTACCTCACGGATATAATCCCGCACATCATTATAAGGGCTATGATGCTCTATTTGGCTGTCATTATAAACCTGTAAAATCGCCAGGTAATAGCGCTGATCTAGCTCAATCGTTAATCTATTAAGTATATATCTCTGCTTAAATTGATATAATGTCTTGCGCCACCCAGCCCGAAACCAATATGTGGCTTCGCGCCAAGGTGAAAATGGTTTATGGTGACAATATTGGTCAAAGGTATGTCGATAATACCAGCTAATGAAGTAATACCAACTGGCATGCGCCATCCTGCGGATTTTAGATGGATAACATGCCTCTATTTTCGCTGCTGGCTGCGCCAGTAGCTGTCGATAGAACTCAGCATCGCGCGGCAATGAAGAGTTGCCATTGACACCGCCCTCCTCGAGCGTAATAAAATTTGGTCGCAGATATCCTTCTTCGAATACGAAAAATCTTACCCCTTGCGTATGCGCCCAGCCCTTCGCTACCTTATGTAGCGTCCGGCAATCGCCAAAGCATAAAATCGTATCAAATTCATAATCCCGCTTAACTTGGTTGAGCCAAGCCGAAAACTCCTTTTCTGTTTGCATGAACGCGAGGTATTTACGTTTACGGCAATAGAAGCGGTCGCCGCCGTTGAATACGACATTCACGGCTTCACGCCCTAATGACTCCAGCCAATAAGCCATGTCATTAAAGAAAGGTCCCATTGGCCCTTGCAACAACAGGAACTGCTTTCCTTTTAGCAGCTTTTTAATAGCTTCACTCATGGTTTAAAATGCTAACTTAACCTTAATAAACATTGATAACTTTTTTCCCATCCGCATAAGTCTGTCTCGCCAATTTTTATCAATCACCATATTTGCTCGTGGTGTGTTGATGAGAATTTCAATGGCTTCTTCGACTGAAATAGCATCCAGTCGTAACGGATGAATATAAGTTGGATAGGCAATTAATGCTTGATAGATCAAATCGTAAAGGCCTAACTGTTTCACACGGCGGAAACAATCATGCTCGTCATATGTTAATCCCCATCCAGCATAGAATGGCATGCCGTAGCAGTACACGCGTTTGCCATGCAATAAAGCTTCGAATCCTGAAAGCGATGTCATGGTATGTACTTCATTGGAAACCTGAATACATTGAATAATGTCTGCATCCAGCGCCTGATAATCAGCATATTGATTAATTTCTCTATCAGTAATATGCCCTTTGCGGTTGCCTACTACTACATCTGGATGTGGCTTGTAAATAATGTATGCCGCAGGATTACGCTCCCGTACGGTTCGTAACAAATCCCGATTAGTACAGATTGTAAAGGTGCTGGTCTGAATAGATGCATCATTTTCTACCTGGCCTGGCACTAATAATACACGTTTCCCTTTTGAATCGGCTGGCAAAATAAAATCAACGCCAAGATTGTATTTACTGATTCTGTTATTTACGAGCCGATGATGAACCTTCCTCGCCCGCGAACATTGAGCATCGGTTAATTCACTTTCATTGAGCAACATCTCTAAATCACTGGGTCGCGTGGCATCGTAATAAATACCACGTTTATCCAATACCAAGGATAACGGCGGCATAAGATCTGAACCCAGGCCTGAAGAGCGTAAAAAACCATCTTCCATCCGCCAAACAGGTAATTGTTGGGCTTGCGCTTTTTCCAACCAACGCTGCTCGCCAGCAATTCCCCATACCACACACGCGGTAGCCAGCTTATTACTTTTTGAAAAACTCAACGTATTGGTAGCGGTACGCAAAAACGGTTTAAGGATAGTGTATTTCCACATCGATAGACCCGGCGCCCAAAGGTGTCCGATACGTGGTAGCTGATAGTTGCGTTGCAATTGGATCCAATGCAAAACATCAAACAGCGTTGCGGGCTCGCCGGTCAACGGGTGGATATAGCGGCTATAGCGCAAGTAGGCCGCCGCAAACAGTTGCTCAAGCGTAGCGTTACCACGCCGTTCACTTAGCTGCTTAGCTTGTGGATGGCGATCGTCGGTCAATCCCCAACCGGCATACCAGGGTTGGCCAAAGCACGTCACAGGTTTACCTGCCATCAATGCTTCAAATCCATACTGCGAAGTCATGACATAGACACGTGAGACATGCCGCAACAGAGATTGTGGGCTCACATCATCAGCCATGAGATGTATGCGATGCGTGGATTGGAAGGAGTGGTAATATCCCGACTTCTTGCCTTGTAGTACGTCCGGATGGACCTTTATCCACACCACGGCACCAGGATTTTCCCGTATCGCCGCCTCTAACATCAGGTCAAAATTATTCGGCCCCGCATTGCCATAGGTTACGGACATGTCACCTAGCGTTTGGTCAATAACCAATACCACATTGCTGGTTGCACATGCTCCTGCAATAAAAGGCGGGGCCTGATTATATTTCGATAAATCTTGCTCAACGATGATGCTCATTGCTCGTTTGGCGTCATCGGCAAGCCGTTGATTAACTGCTCTTTCCTGGATCATCTTCTCTAACTCGCTGGGCCGGTTAGCATCGTAATAGATCCCCAATCTATCCAGCACCAGTGAAAAAGGTGGCGCGCCATTAACGCCAAGATCCAGCGAGCGGATATAGCCATCTTCCAGTCGCAGCACTGATTTTCCTACACCACGCGCCCACGCCACCGGCTGACGTGTATTGGGACGATATCCCCACACTGCAATGGTGGTCACTGCATCGGCGACAGGCCGTTGCAGCGATAATTTCTGGCACGGCTGGGCCAGGAAATTACGCAAAAATGGAATTCGCCAGATGCCCGAAGAGAATATACCAATCATCACGATGAACCTTACAGCGTAAGAACCACTTTCGCCGCAACGGCTAATTGATACAGGATGGTGGAAATGCCGCGCGTCACTTCGATGCTCTTCGATTCATACTTCGGCAGCACCATTAACTCATCACCTGGATTCAGCGCACCGACATCTTCCGCGTCTTCAGCCGCGCCGTTCTGGCGAATAACGATGACGCGCGCATTGCCGGACTTCTGCGTAAAGCCACCACTTTTGGCGATGTAATCTTTCGCGCGTAAGCCTTTCTCCCAACTCACTGCATTCGGGAACAGCACTTCACCATGTACCAGCACCAGTGAGGTTTTCTGAGGAATGCTAATCACATCACCATCTTCCAGCAGGGTGGCCGCGAGGTTTTTCTCGTTCAGAATGACTTCACCTTTTGGCACGACCTGACGCGCTTTCGCCACAAATCGGCTGACCAATTGCGCTTCCTGGAAGCGAAGACCAGCCTCCTCCTTGGTGGATGATTGCGCAGAAAGCGAGGCTTCCTCTAACTTCTGCAACGCCAGGTTCATCATCTCTTTCTGGCGGGAGGCCACGGAGGGACGATACAGCTTGATGGCACTCATCTGCGACATACTATTAGGTCGAATCTGCTTCAACACCGCCTGCATGTTGGATCCGTAAGGCAGTACCATCGCGTGTTCACCTGAGTGTGCGCCTTCAACGCGGACCTGAATCGTGCTGGCATAGCGATCGGTGCTCACAATCAGTCTGTCACCATCTTGCAGGAAGCGGCCGGTCGCCTCGCGAATTGGATAATATTCGCTGCGCTTTGCTAAACCTTGCTGGCGCACAATAGTAATATGCGTCGCACCCGGTTTGACTCGCGCCCAGCTCAAAGCTTCGGTGACAGGAATAGTGCTATTGCGAAATTCAAAGTTATAGCTATTAAATACATCGCCTTGCACATTGAACGTATGCTGACGCGGCCCGACCACAATGGTGTCGCCGTCGGCAAATTGTGATAATCCCAATTTACCGTTAAGCAAAAAATCATACAGGTTGATATTGGATCGCACTTTATTGCCACGTTTCACTGCAATATCGACGTAACTTCCACGTTCAGGATCAACGCCGCCTGCTTTAATCAAATAGTTCAATAGGGAATCCGACGTCACGCCGCCATATAAACCCGGGCTGTGGACAAACCCGGTGACGTAGACTTTCACAGGCTGTGCCTGTAATAGCGATGCATACACACTGACGTTGGCTTGGTAGACCTGCTTCACTTTGCTGGTAATTAACGCGTTTAGCTGGCTGTTACTGATGCCAGCAACTTTTACCGGCCCCACATTTGGCAGGAAAATGTTGCCTTTGGGATCAACCTGCAACGCGCCGTCAAAAGTAAATGCGCCCCATAAACGCACCTGAATGCTATCTCCTGGATTCAGGATATAGCCGGGATTGAAACCTACGCTTGCCCCGTTCTCTCCGCTATTGCCATTAAACAGCTGGGCACCAAACATACGGCTAAGTACCACAGGTGCAACTGGCACAGGCGTATCATCAAATCCGCTGTTATTGCTGCTGATATTTACCGGTGCCGAATTGAGCAAAGATTGTGTTTTAACGCCGGTTAAGTTTGCATCAGAATTAATATTTAAGGCCGCATTGGCCTGCGCAGTGAAGCAAGCTGCGATCATTACAAATGATTTTAAAATTTTCATAACAGACTCATTCTGCGACAGCATTAATCCCGATGATCTTCAATCACTGCCAATAACAGTTTCAGGGTGCCAAACATTAAGCAGCACACCAGCAACCAGCAGGCGATCAAATACGGAATGTTGGGGAAAGTGGACTCTTGCGGCTGCTGCGGTGAACTGATCACCGAAAGCACTTTCAGTTTGCGAGCGGCTTCCACGCGTGTTTTTTCGATAGAGGTCAGCGCAAGCTTGTAAAGCTCATTATCAAAGGTGACACGCGATCTAATCTCTTCAAACTCCACCGCCATGCGGTTAAGTTTGTCGCCCTGCGGCGCGGTGATTTTGCCTTTCTCGTTATCGATCTGCGCCTGCATCGAGGCAATGGCGTTACGTACGCTGACAACTTGCGCAGCGTCATCACGCAGATAGGTCAGCAGAGTACGCAGCTCCGCTTCCATCTGGATCTTCTGCCCCATCAGCGTGTTAACCAGTGAACTGGCTGCTAACGCTTGCGCTTCAGGATCCAGCACATTGTTGCTGTTCTGATACGCCAGCAGCTCGGATTTACTGTTATTCAGGCGTGAGCGGGACTTTTCCATCTCCTTTTCCGCAAAGGTCAGCTGATCACGCGCAATACGGTGCGACAACTCATTAATGAAGCGTTCGGACTCTTTCAGCACCGCTTTATTAAAGTTAAGGGCAAAGTCCGGCGTAAAGCCTTGCGTGCGAATAGCCAGCAATCCCGCTTTATCGTCATACGTTACGCTGAGACGTTCACGATAATAACGCAGGAATTTTTCGGCAGTTTCATCAGGAGACAGATGGTGCAAGAAATCCAGCCCGCTTTGGCTGAAGGCTTGACGGAAATTAAGTTGTTTATCTAGCACTGCCAGCATATCCGGCGAATTGATGTACTCCTTTAAGTAGAGTGCATCTTCCACCGAACTGGGATTAATCGCCCCTAACAACAAGCCAAAATTCACGCTATTGCTGGCAAGATCATCTGAGCGTTTAATCGCGACTTTGGATTCGCTCACAAAACGCGGCTGACTGAATATTGCCAGATAAATAATCAGCAACGTCATTGGGAGAAAAATGATCGCTTTTCCGAGGTGCCGTTTAAGATTGGCGAAAGAAACAACGCCTAATCTTTTTTCAAATTTTGATAAGGTGGAATTCTCTTTTATTAACATGGAGCAATCATCAAATATTCATAAGCGTGCCGTAGCACATCATTGAGGTTCGGCCTGCGGCTCTGCGCATTAATAACCCTGCCGCCCCTCGAGGAAAATCCAATATTTCGTGATGTTTTTTGGTGACGAATTGCAGCGTATTAAAGAAAAGTACCGCGTCCGTCTTCCCGCGCTCGAAAATAAAACCACATTGATTTGTTCATAATTTCATGTGCGTAACGTATCAAAGCGCTCAGCTTAGCGTTAAGCGCACTTAGCGCCTTTGAGAAACGGCTTGTTATCGTTCACTTCGGGAAACCCTTTTCTCTAATAACAAGCCAGCTCAAGACATTTCTTGCTGTAATTAATTATATAAGTGCGGGATTTGATATTTAACGGTTCGTGTAATAGTTACCAAAACTTCATGGTGCCCTCATCAATCACCCAAATAAAAAACCGCCGTTTCCTGAGGAAAACAGCGGTTTTAAACTAACGCGTTATACCGTTCCAATCAGCGTTCGCGCATCGCCTCTTGCGCTTTGTTAAACGGCTTAATCAGATAATCCATCACCGTCTTCTCACCGGTCTTGATATCCACGGTAGAAACCATGCCGGGACTGATGGAGAAGCGCTTACCGGCTTTATTCTGCACGTAGTCGTTATCGGTGCGGATAAACACGCGGTAATAGTAAATTTCCGGTTTCACCTCATCCTGAATGGTATCTGGCGAGATGCTCTCCACCACGCCGTTCAGGCCGCCATAAATGGCGTAGTCATACGCCGAGATCTTCACCACCGCCCGCTGGCCGGGACGGATAAAGGCGATATCGCGCGGTGACAAACGCGCTTCAATCAGCAGACGATCGTTCATCGGCACAATGTTCATCAGCTCGCCATTCGGTGGGACCACGCCGCCCACGGTGGAGACTTTGATGTTTTTTACGATGCCGCGCATCGGCGAACGGATGGTCAGTCGCGTCACCGTGTCTTCACGCCCTTTCACCACTTGCGCCATGCTGTCGGCTTCGGCGTTGGCTTTCGCCAGCTCCTCACGCGCCTGCACGTAATATTGCGAACGCATATCGGTGAGTTTCAGCTCCAGATCTGATTTATCGCGCTGCAAACGCAGCACTTCCACGCTACTGGCGGCACCGGTTTTGGCCAGACGCTGCGTGATGGCCAGCTCGCGGTTAGCCAGCGCCAGCGACTCTTTAAACTGCGCAGTCGCATCCGTGAGCTGTGCGCGGCGGGTTTTATACAGCCGCGTTTCTGACGCCATCAGATCGGGGAACTCATTCAACTCTGCCGGGAAACTCAGCGGCTGATCGTTCACTTCCGCATTGAGACGCGCGGCGGCAGCCAATGCCGCACGATAGCGTGCCGCACTTTCGCCGACGTTGGATTGCGAGCGCGTGGCATCGAGGCGCGCCACCACTTGCCCGGCCTGCACCTGATCGCCTTCGTGCACATACAGCTCGGTGAGGATGCCGCCTTCCAGCGATTGCAGCACCTGATCGCGCGAGCTGGGGATCACTTTGCCGGTGCCGGTTGAGACTTCATCCAGCACGCCAAACCAGGCCCAGATCACCGTAACGAGGATCAGTGCGGTGCTGATGACGATCAGCCGCACTGCGCCGGTGTAATGGGTTTCTGATCGCAGCTCGCCGAGCAGATCGTCGGAAGAATCCACTTCTGCCGCCGTCACTAAGCGCAGTTTTGCCGGTAATTGTTTGATCATGATTGCGCCTCCGGCAGGCTGCCGTTAGCACGCGGTGCCGGCAAGGCGTTCTCTTTCGGGCTGTCCATCACCAGTTGTCCCTCTTTCAGCACCAGCACACGATCCACTAGCGCGAGGATCGCCGCACGGTGCGTCGCCACGATCAAGGTGCGCCCGTTGAGCCACTGACCGAGACGTTCGATAAACTCTTTCTCGGTGTGATCGTCGAGCGCCGCCGTCGGTTCATCCAGCAGGATGATGTTGGGATCGCGCAGCAGCATACGCGCCAGCAGCAGCGACTGACGCTGTCCGCCCGAAAGCCCAACGCCGCCTTCCATGATCGGATGGTCGAGGCCGAGTGGCAGACGACGAATGAAATCTGCGCCGCCGCTGACGGTGAGCGCGCCAAAGATGGCATCATCGGTGGCGTGCGCCGCGCCCATGGTGAGATTCTCGCGCAGCGTGCCGTGGAACAGCCGCGCATTTTGCGTTAGCAGGCCAACGTTACGCCGCACATCGGCCACATCAATGTGCGGCAGGCTAAGGTTATCCAGCCGCAGTTCACCGCCGACCAGATCGATGCCGCCAATCATCGCCTGCAGCAAGGTCGATTTGCCCGAACCGTTACGTCCCAGTACCGCAATGCGCTCGCCCGGTTTGATGGTCAGGCTTTTAATGCGCAGCGCGATGTTCATCGAATCGGTGTAGTAACGGAACATTGCGTCGGTGAACTGGTAGTGACCAAACAGTACCGGCGTGTGGATCCGCGTTTCGTCTTTGCTGTTTTCCACCGGCAAATTCATCAGCGCATCGAGGCTGCCTTTCGCCGCCTTCACCTGCTGCCAGCGCGCCAGCACGCCACACAGCGTGGCCATCGGCGCAATCATGCGCGAGGAGAGCAGCGACGCCGCCACAATCGCACCGGTGGTAATATCGCCGTTGATTACCATCGGCGCACCGATCACAATCACGCTGGCGTATACCAAACCCTGCACCGTCACGCCCCAGGTAATCAGCGAGTGCATCACTTTGCGCATCTCCACGCCGGATTGCGCGGTAATGCGAATGTAGCTGTTCCACTGTTGCAGGAAGCGATCTTCCGCCTGCATCAGCTTGATATCTTCCAGCCCTTGCACGCTCTCCACCAGCACCGCATTTCGCAGCGTCGACTCTTTCAGGTTCTGCTGCGCCAGCTTCGCCAGCTTCTTCTGGCTCAGCACGCCTGGCAGGATCATCAGCAGCACCGCCACCGGCGCAATCCACGCCAGTTGCGGCGCGATAATCGCCATCACCAGCATGAACAGCAGGAAGAACGGCATATCGACAATCGAGGTGACCGTGGTGGACGTGACCATTTCGCGGATCGCCTCTAGCTCGCGCAACTGCGAGATAAAGGTGCCGGTCGAGCGCGGCACCGCGCTGTTACGCAGCCGCAGCGCGTGACCAAATACCCGATCGGAGACGCGCATATCGGCACGCTTGCCCAGCAGATCGGTCACGTGATCGCGCCCAACGCGCAGAATATAAGTGAACACCACCGAGATGATCACGCCGATATACAGCACATACAGCGTGGGATAGGACTGCGCCGGAATCACCCGATCGTACACCTGCATTGAGAAGATAATGCCGACCAGCGCCAGCAGGTTAATCAGGAAGGATCCGAGCATCACGTAGCCATACGGCCGCAGATCGTGCAGCACCAGACGGCGCAGCCAATCCGGTTTTACCGTGGCGAGATAGCGATCGACGCGGCTATCTTTGGCGGCGGTAACCGGACGCAGCGCGGCGGCAAAGCGGATTTCCGGCAGCAACGTCTCCAGCGCAATCGGTGCGGGCTGTTCATCACCGGCAAAATGCACCCGCACGTCATCGTCGCCATCAAACTGGGTGATAACGCCCACCTGACCGTCGGCCAGCTCGATTGCTAGCGGTAAGCGCCAACTGGTGATCTCCCACTTATTCTCTTCATATAATTGCAGCGATAAACCGGCCTGGCGCGCCAGATGGCGTAACGCTTTATCGCGCGACTGTTTGCCCTGCCATTCGGCAGCGGCCATGATCATGCCCGGCGAACAGGGCAAGCGATAATGGCTGGCGATCAGGATGATTGCGGTGGCCCATCCGTGTAAGGGCGCGTTTCCCCCGGACGCGCTATCAGGCGCGTCGGGAATCTGTAATTGCGTCATGGCTGGATCTCCACGGACTGGATCCGCTGATTATTCAAAGCAAACGCCGACCGCATATGCCCGGTGCTGTAGAGACAATCGAGCTGCAGTGAGCGTAACTGGCTGATGGTTTGCTGCAATGTGAAACGGGTCTGGAACACTTCCTGCTCGGCGTTGAGCACGTCCAGCAGCGGACGGGTGCCGAGTTGCAGATACTGATCCTGATAGAGCGACTGGGTTTTCTCGCCCAGCGTCTGTTGCCGTCCCATGATCGCCAGGCTGAGCGCCAGGCTTTGCGACGCGTTCTGCGACTCGCTTAGCTGCTGACGCGCTTTAAGCCGCGCCGAGTTGACGGCCGCATTGGCGGCCTGCAATGCATTGGCGGCCGCGTCCCGGCTGGCGGTGATGCCGCCGCCCTGATAGAGCGGCATTTCCACTTTCACAAACGCCGAATATTGGGTGCGATCCAGCGATTCGCTGCCGGAGTAGTGATTATTGAGATAATGCGTCACCTGCGGTTCCAGCGAGATGGTTGGCATGTTTTGCGCGTTAGCATTATCGAGTTTGGCCTGCGCCTGATTGGCCTGCGCCCAGGCCGCCAGCACCGACGGATTGAGCTTGTCATCGGCTTTCGCCACCTGACAGGACTGGGTGAGTTTGGTGGGAAAATCGTCGCTGACCTTTTTCACCAGCGGCCAGCCAAGATAGGTTGCCAGCGTGGCGCGCCAGCGGTCGAGGTTGGCTTGATACTGCGTTAGGGTGGTACGCGCGCCTTCGATACGCGCATCAGTTTGGGTGGCATCCGAAAGCGACGCCGCGCCCTCTTCATTACGCTGGCGCGCCAGATCGCCAATCTTACTCAGCGCCGTGAGCTGCTCACGCGCAATTTTGACCAGTTGCTGATAACCCTGCACTTCCACCAGCGCCGCAGCCGTATCGTGCGCCACGGTATCAATGCTCACCAGCACGTTGGCCTGCTCCTGCGCCACGCCCGCTTCGGCGGAACGCACCGAACTGCTGACCTTGCCAAAGTCATATAACATCTGTGAAACCGACAGCACAAACGACGGGCTGAAGCCCTTTTCGCTGTAAGCATTGCTGTAGCCGTTGTTCATGCCGGCACTGATTTGTGGATAGTATTTGGCTTTCGCCACATCAACCTGATTGGCCTGCTCCAGCATTTTTCCCACCGCCTGAGCGATATCGGGATGCCACTGAATGGCGCGCTGTACCGCCTGGTTGATGGTGAGAAAGTCGGGGACGTTGGCGAGGGCGGGTTCCGCCACTTCACCGGTTAATGAAGGCAGTTCTTGCTGTTGCGCTAAACCTGCTGAGGTGATGTGCCCCGCCCGGGTTAACGCGTCACTGGCCGCTAAAAGTGGAGAACTGTAAAGTAAAGCCATGCCCGCACAGAGAACGCTGAGCTTAAACGAACGGCGAAAAGTTGCGCCTGAGTGCATCAGTTCCATCGATAGTCCACCAGTCAATAAAGAGAAAGGGGCACATCCCTGTGCCCTAACTGCATCCCTGCATCACAGAGCGATTACGCCGTGTGGTTTTGGTGCGGTTGTTGCAGCAGCTCCTCCAGAGAAACGTTCACGCCTTCCAGCGTAATCAGCTGAGTGGTGCTGTAACCCGTACCGGTACCATCACGGTCAATGGAAAGCACCGTATTGCCATCTGAAGTATGATCCACTTTCACGAAATCATTAATATTACTTGTGGAATCATTCCAGCCGATAAGCAAGTTACTGACGTCAATTTTGTCGCCTTGCGCGACATTGAAGTCGGTCCAGGTATCGTGACCGTTACCGCCGGTAGCATCCGCACTCGCCAATAAGTGATACACCAACGTATCTGCGCCGGCACCGCTGGTGATGGTGTCGTCGTAGGCACCGCCGGTTAGCGTGTCAGCCCCCGTGGTTCCTGTGATGGTTGGATGCAGCTCAATGGTGAACGACTGCGTGGTGATGGTGCCATCACTCGCCGCCAGGGTGTAACTGAACACCTCTTTATGGGTAATGGATTGTCCATCCACACCCGCATTCAGTGAATAGGTGTAGTTACCGTTGGCGGCAATACTCAGCACACCAAAGTCGCCGGCAATCGACGTCGTACCCACGCTGTGAACCGTGGTGATATCGCCGTGTTCATTAGTGATACTCAAGGTTCCGGTGTGCGTGCCCGATGCTGAACCGTAGATGCTGCCGCTGGCGTCATGGTCATTGGTGGCTTCGGCCACCAGACTGTTGGTCGCCAGCAGCGTGCTGGTGGATGCACCGTTGTGCAGGTTCACCGTCAGGCTGGCTGAGGTCACCGCGCCGCTGGCATCACGCACCGAATAGGTGAAGACGTCGGTGGCTGGCACCAGATCGGCATCCAGTCCCGCCTTCAGCGTATAGGTGTAGTTACCGTGCGAATCGATGGTCAGCGTACCGTAGCTGCTGGTGATCACCGTGTTACCGGTGGCCGCAATCGCATTGCCAGTCACCTGGGTGACCACCGTACCGTTCGGCACCGTACCGGCGACGGAGCTGGTATCGTTGGTCAACAGGTTGCCGGTGACAGTCGCCGCCACGGTCAACGCCAGCGTCGTAATATCCGACGTGGTGGTGACGGTAGTCGATGGCAACACGCCAACACCGGTGCTGGTGCCCAACAGCACCGCATAGTTACCTGTACCGAGGTTGCTGTAAGTCACGTTGCCACCGGTTTGTGTACCAATGGTCAGAACCGTGGTGATGTAGTTGGCGTTGCTGGATTTCAGCGCCCAGGTGCCGTTCGCCTGCTGTTGATAGAGGTACAAGGTATAAGTCGATGTCAGCGCCGCCAGGCTGGTGGCCGAGGCGTGTAATGTCACCGTGCGCGTATCCCCTGCGCCAACGTTAAACATATAGGCGTTAGTGCTGCTCAATACTCCCACACCCAGCACGCTGCCGAGGTTAACGCTCAGCAATGCGACGCTGGTCGAACTGGTATTGGCATTGGTGATGGTGCCGATTTGGGTGGTGTAATCCACTTCGTTGACATCATTCGCTGCCACGATTTGAATCGCACCGGTCAGCGGGGTGCTGGTCGATACGTTGCCTGCGCGGTCAGTCTGAATCACCGACAGCGAAGCACCGGTGGTTTGCGCCGTACTCAGGCTCACCGACCATGAACCGCCGCTGCCTACCGTCGTTGTACCCAGCGCGTTACCGCCCGCATCACGTACCGTTACCGTTGCCCCCACTTCACCGCTACCGGTGACCGTGGTACCGGCACCGTTGATTGCCAGGCCACTTACCGCCGCAGGCGGCACAGTATCGACGTTCACCGTCACCGCCGTGTTACCGGTGCTGACGTTACCCGCCGAATCAGTCACCGTTACGCTCAACGGATGCGCACCGTTCGCCAGTGCGCTGGGGGTGTAAGTCCAGCTGCCACCGGCGCCAACCGTTACTGAACCCAGCGCGGTGGTGCCATCGTAGATGGTGACAATCGCGCCCACTTCCGCCGTGCCGTTCAGCACTGGCGTGGTGTCACGGGTGTACGCGCCATTGTTCAGCGTCACCGGCGTGCTGCCGGCGTCATCGGTAATGGTGAGCGTACTGGCCGTTGGTGCCACGGTGTCGATGCGCAGCGTGGTCGAGGCGTTCGGGCTGACGTTGCCCGCCGCGTCGGTTGCCGTCACGTTCAGCGTATGGGTGCCGTTGCTCAGCGCAGTCGAGACGAAGCTCCATGTGCCACCGCTGCCCACCGTGGTGGTGCCCAGCAGTGTGGTGCCGTCGTACACGCTGATCCGTGCCCCGACTTCGCCGTTACCGGTCAGCAGCGGCGTGCTGTCGTTGGTGATGCCGTTATTCGGAATGGTCACCGCCGTGCTGCCGTTGTTATTGGCAGCAACCAGGTTGGTGACCGCCGCTGGCGGCGTGGTATCGATAATGACCGACGCCGACGTCGTCCCGCTGACGTTACCGGCCGTGTCCGTTACCGTCACGCTCAATGGATGCGTGCCCTGCGTGAGCGCGGCGGTGGTGAAGGTCCATGCGCCAGTGCTACCCGCAATCGCCGTGCCTAACAAGGTTCCACCATCGTAGATCGATACACGGCTGCCCGCTTCCGCCACGCCGCTCAGCGTTGGCGTGGTGTCGTTGGTAGCACCGCCGCTCGGCACCACGGTACTGGTGACATCATTGGTGATCACCAGCGTTGACGCCGCTGGAGCCACGGTATCCACCGTAATGGAAACCGTCGCCGATGCCGCACTGGTGTTACCCGCGGCATCGGTCACCGTCACGCTCAGCGGATGGCTACCGTTGCTCAGGGTCGCGGTGGTGAAGCTCCATGCACCTGAACCATTGGCGGTGGTGGAGCCAATCACGGTAGTACCGTCGTAGATGGTCACAATCGCGTTGGCTTCCGCCGTGCCGCTCAGGGTTGGCGTGGCGTCATCGGTAAAGGCACCGTTCGCCAGCGGCCCCTGAATAGTGCCGACGTCATCATTGATCACCAGATTGGTCACCGGATTCGGCGCCACGGTATCAATCGTCAGGGTGGTTGAGGCGTTCGGGCTCACGTTACCCGCCGCATCGGTTGCCGTGACGTTCAGCGTATGTACACCGTTGCTCAGCGCCGTCGAGACGAAGCTCCATGTGCCACCGCTGCCCACCGTGGTGGTGCCCAGCAGCGTGGTGCCATCGTAAACGCTGATCTTCGCGCCAATCTCGCCGGAACCGGTCAACAGCGGCGTATTGTCGTTGGTCACGCCGTTGTTCGGAATGGTCACCGCCGTACTGCCGTTATTGTTAGCGGCCACCAGATTGGTGACTGCCGCTGGCGGCGTGGTATCGATGGTTACCGAGGCCGAGGTGCTACCGCTGACGTTACCGGCCGCGTCGGTGACCGTGACGCTGAGTGGATGCGTGCCGGTGGTGAGCACGCCGGTGGTAAAGGTCCATGCGCCTGTGCCATTCGCAATCGCCGTCCCCAGCAACGTCGCGCCATCATAAATTGACACGCGGCTGCCCGCTTCCGCCACGCCGCTCAGCGTTGGGGTGTTGTCGTTGGTGAAGCCACCACTCGGCACCGTGCTACTGGTGATGTCATTGGTGATCACCAGCGTTGAGGCCGCTGGCGCCACGGTGTCTACCGTGATGGAAACCGGCGTGGTGGCGGCACTGGTGTTACCCGCCGCATCTTTCACCGTTACGCTCAGCGGATGCACACCGTTGCCTAGCGTGGCAGTGGTGAAGTTCCACGCACCGCCCGCGCCGGCCACCACTGAACCCAGCACCGTGGTGCCGTCGTAAATGGTGACAATCGCATTCGCTTCCGCCGTACCGCTCAGCGTTGGTGTGGCATCATCGGTCACCGCACCGTTCGCCAGCGGCCCCTGAATGCCGCCCACATTATCGCTTATCACCAGGTTAGTGACGGGCGCAGGTGCCACGGTATCCACGGTCAGGGTAAGCGTCGCGTTCGGGCTGACGTTGCCCGCTGCATCCGTCGCCGTGACGTTGAAGGTGTGCGCCCCCTCCGCCAGCGTTGGCGTGGTGAAGCTCCATGCGCCGTTAGTGCCTGCGGTAACAGAACCGATAATCGAGGTGCCATCGCGGATAATCACCAGACTGCCCGCGTCTGCCGTACCGCTCAGCGCTGGCGTGTTGTCATTGGTGCTGCCGTTATTGGCAATCGCCACCGACGTACTGCCGTTGTTGTTGGCCGCGGCCAGACCGGACACCGCCCCCGGCGCGACGGTATCGATAATCACCGTGGCCGAGGTGCTGCCGCTGACGTTACCCGCCGCATCGGTGACCGTGACGCTCAGTGGATGAGCGCCTTGCGTCAGCACATCGGTGGTGAAGGTCCATGCGCCGTTGCTGCCTGCCACCGCCGTACCGAGCAGCGTGCTGCCATCGTAGATCGATACGCGGCTGCCCGCTTCTGCCGTACCGCTCAGCGTTGGCGTGCTGTCGTTGGTTGAACCGCCATTCGGCACCGTGGTGCTGGTGAGATCATTAGTGATTAACAAGGTTGCGTTGGCTGGCGCCACCGTATCGACATTGACCGTGAAGTTGGTTGCCGCGCTGGTGTTACCGGCTGCATCGCGCACCGTCACGCTCAACGGATGCGATCCGTCGCTCAATGCGGCAGTGGTAAAGCTCCACGCACCATTGCTGCCCGCCACCACCGAACCCAGCACCGTGGTGCCTTCCGAGATAATCACGATATTGCCAGCGGTGGCATTACCGCTCAGCGTTGGCGTGTTGTCATCGGTCGCCGCACCGCTGGTGAGTGCTCCTTGTGTTGCACCTACGTTGTCAGAAACCACCAGATCGGTGACTGGCGTTGGTGCTGCCGTGGTCACAGTGAAGCTGATCGCCGCATTCGGGCTGACGTTACCGGCGAGATCGGTCGCCGTCACGTTCAGGGTATGCAGACCATCAGCCAGCGTGGGTGACGTGAAGCTCCATGCGCCGTTGCTGCCTGCGGTGACAGAACCGATAACGTCGGTGCCATCACGGATCACCACCACGCTGCCCGCATCTGCCGTACCGCTCAGTGCTGGCGTGTTGTCATTGGTGCTACCCCCCGCAGCAATGGTCACCGGCGAACTGCCGTTGTTGTTGGCAGCAGTCAAACCGCTCACCGCCGTTGGTACGACGGTATCTACGACCACCGTTGCCGTGCTGGATGCGGCGCTAGTATTACCGGCGGCATCTGTTACGCGAACGGTGAGCGAATGGCTGCCTTCGCCCAGTACCGGTGAAATAAAGCTCCATGCTCCGCCTGTTCCGGCAGCAACCGAACCGAGCAAGGTCGTACCGTCGTAAACGGTGATCACACTGCCAACTTCTGCGGTACCGCTCAGCGTCGGCGTGTTGTCGTTGGTCGAACCGCCATTTGGCACCACTGTGCTGGTGACGTCGTTGGTGACCACCAGCGTCGAAGCGTTGGGTGCCACGGTATCGACCGTGAGGTTCACAACATCAGAGCGTGGACTGACGTTACCCGCCGCATCCGTCACGGTGACGCTCAGCGCATGTCCGCCCTGACTCAGCGTTGGCGACGTGAAGCTCCATGCGCCGAGATCATTAGCGGTGGTTGAGCCGATAACGGTGTTGCCATCATAAATGGTGACAATGCCGTTGGCTTCAGCGGTGCCGGTGAGTTGCGGAGTGCTGTCGTTGGTCGATCCGTTGTTAGCAATCGGCACGGGCGAGCCACCGTTGTTATTCGCAGCGGCCAGGTCGGTGACTGCGACAGGGGCAATGGTGTCGATGGTTATCGTAATCGGATCCGATTGCACCCCGTCATTACCGCCAGAATCCGTTACCAGAACTGAAAGTGCATGAGAACCGTCAAGTAATGCTGTTGGCGTGTAAGTCCATTGCCCATCAGCACCGGCGGTGACACTTCCCAATTCAGTTGCACCGTCGAAAATTCTGACAATGTTGCCCGCCGTCGTCAGTCCGCTTAAGGCTGGCGTGCTGTCTTTGGTGTTTGCACCATCGCCCAAAGCAACCAGGGTGCTACCGCTGTTATCGGTGATTTGTAGCGTAGTGGTTGCAGGTGGCAGACCCGCTTCAATGTCGATAGTGAATTCAGAGGACGCTGGGCCTACATTTCCTGCCAGATCCTTGACCGTAACGGTAAAGGTATGGCTGCCATTACTGAGCGCCGCAGGGGTAAAGGTCCACGCACCATTAGTGGCGGTAACTGTACCCAGCAATGTCGTGCCATCGTAAACAGACACCACGCTGCCAGTTGCGGCAGAGCCACTTAATGTCGGTGTGTTGTCATCGGTGATTGCGCCATTCGCCAGGTTGCCGGTACTACCACCGACGTTGTCGTTAACCACCAAATCGGTGACCGCCGCTGGTGCCTCAGTATCAATATTAATCGTAATCGGTATCGCTTCCGGGCCCGTCGTCCCCGCAGAGTTGGTGACTGAAACGGTGAAGCTGTGCTGGCCATCATCTAAAGCCGCAGTTTCAAAGCGCCACTCGCCGTTGTCGCCTACCGTGGTGGTGCCAAGAAGATCGCTGCCCTCGTAGATGTTGATGATGGTGCCCGCTACACCGGTTCCGCTCAGCAAAGGCGTGTTGTCGTTGGAGTCACCGTCATCCGCCACCTGCACGGTGGTAGTGGCCGCATTATTGTAAATAGCAAAGCTCGACACCGCTGCCGGCGTAGAGGTGTCCACCGTCAATGATACCGAGGCATTGGCGCTCACGTTGCCCGCCGCATCGGTCACGGTGACATTCAGCGTATGCGTTGCATCCGTCAGCGCGCTGGTGGTGATGCTCCATGCGCCGTTGCTGCCTGCTACGGCTGAACCCACTAAGGTGGTGCCGTCATAGACGCGAACGATCGCGTTGGCTTCCGCCGTGCCGCTGATGGCTGGCGTGCTGTCATTGGTAATGCCGCCATCGGCAATGGTCACCGGTGAGCCACCATTGTTATTTTGCAGCAGCAGATCGTCAGCCGGTTGCGGTGCGGTGGCATCCACCACCACGGTAAAGGTCGAGGATGGCGAACTGACGTTGCCGACCTCGTCGGTTACGGTGGCGGTCAGCGTATGCGAACCCTCAGTTAAGGTCGGTGAGCTGAAGCTCCAGGTTCCGCCCGCCGTTGCGGTGGTCGAGCCGATAACGGTGGTGCCATCATAAAGAGTGACCAGGCTGCCCGCTTCCGCTGTGCCACTCAGCAACGGCGTGTTGTCGCTGGTGGTGGCGCCGTTCGGCACCAGTACGGGCGTCCCGCCGTTGTCATTGTTCACCACCAGCGTGGCTGGCGCTGGAACCACGCTGTCGACGGTGAAATCAATCGCCGCTGACGCTGTACTCACGTTGCCCGCCGCATCCACCACGGTGGTGCTCAGGCTGTGCGCGCCCTCATCCAGCGTGGGTGAGGTGAAGCTCCACTGACCGTTGCTGCCCACCGAAGCGCTACCGATGATGGTTGTGCCGTCACGGATAATCACCGTGCTGCCCGCTTCGGCGGTACCGGTGAGGAATGGCGTGTTGTCGTTGGTGAAGCCGCCGTTGGTGATAGCCACCGGCGACGTGCCTTCATCATTACTGGCCACCACGTTCAGCGCTGCCGCTGGCGGTGTGGCATCAATCACGACGCCAATGGTGCTCGGCGCACTGACGTTTCCTGCCGCATCGCTGGCCGTGACGCTAAAGGTATGGGTTCCATCCGCCAGCGCGCTCGCCGGCGTGAAGGTCCAGGTTCCGCCCGCCCCGACGGTGGTGGATCCCAACACGCCGTTCTGATCGGATACGGTGATGATGCTGCCCGCTTGTCCAGAACCGCTCAGCACCGGTGTGCTGTCGTTGGTGAGCCCGCCGTTCGGAATGCTAACGGGTGTACCAATATCGTTGGTCAGCGTCAGGCCGGTCGCCGCTGGCGGTGCCACGGTATCTACGGTGACGGTGATGGTGCTGCTTGCCGGTCCGGTGTTACCTGCGGCGTCACGCACCGTCACGCTCAGGTTGTGCGTGCCATCGGTCAGATTGGGTGAGAAGCTCCAGGCGCCCTGCGCATCGGCGACGGCGCTGCCCAGCACGGTGGTGCCGTCAGACACAATCACAATGCTGTTGGCTTCTGCGGTACCGCTCAACTCTGGTGTGTTGTCGTTGGTGGTGCCGTTGTTAGCAATCGGCACCGGCGAACCGCCGTTGTCGTTGTTCAGCACCAGTCCGGTTGCCGCAACAGGCGCAACGGTATCAACGTTAAAGGCAATGGCTGCGGAGGCAGGACCGACGTTACCCGCAGGATCGGTGACGGTCGCCGTCAGGCTGTGCCCACCTTCACCCAGCGTTGGCGTGGTGAAGCTCCACTGTCCGTTACTGCCAACAATCGCGGTGCCCAGCACGGTAGCGCCATCCAGCACGGTCACGGTGCTGCCGGCTGCAGCGGTACCGCTGATCGCCGGTGTGGCATCGTTGGTGGTGCTGCCTGCAGCAATCGTAACCGGCGAACTGCCGTTGTTGTTGTTCAGCGCGATCGCGCCCGGCGCCACTGGCGGCGTGGTATCAATGCTGAAGTTCAGGGCCGCGGACGGCGAACTGACGTTACCTGCAGCATCGGTCACCGTGGTGGTCAGGCTGTGATCGCCTTCGCCCAGCTCCGGCGAAGTGAAGCTCCAGCTGCCGCCGCTGTCGACCACAACCGAGCCCAGCACGTTGCTGCCGTCAGAAACAATCACGATGCTGCCTGCTTCAGCGCTGCCGCTCAACACTGGTGTGGTGTCGTTGGTGGCGCCGCCTGCAGCAATCGGTACCGGCGTTTGGCCGGAATCATTGCTCAGTTGCAGCCCTGTCGCCGCATTCGGTGCCTCGGTATCGACGATAAAGGCGATTGCCGTAGACGGAGCGCTGCTGTTGCCTGCGGCGTCAGTGACGGTTGCCGTCAGGCTGTGCGCGCCCTGGCTCAGCGCTGGTGAAGTGAAGCTCCAGGTTCCATCGGTGCCAACAATCGTCGAGCCCAGCACGGTGGTGCCGTCACGCACGATGATGATGTTGTCCGCCTCGGCGGTACCGCTCAGCACCGGCGTGGTGTCGTTAGTGGCTCCGCCCGAGACGATTGGCGTTGGCGTGCTGCCCTGATCGTTACTGAGTGCTACCGTAATCACGGCTGGCGGCGCAGTGATATCGATGGTAACCGCGTACGGCGTAGAGGCCGGGCCGACGTTACCGGCCGGATCGGTGACGGTAGCGGTCAGGCTGTGCGCGCCCTCGTCCAGCGGATTGGCCGGAGTGAAGCTCCATTTGCCATCGGTGCCGACGGTGGTGCTGCCCAGTACCTCGGTGCCATCACGCACGGTGACGACGCTGCCCGCTTCGGCACTGCCGCTCAACACTGGCGTGGTGTCGTTGGTGCGACCGCCGGTATCAACAGGAATCGCCGTGCCGCTGTTGTTATTGCTGAGCTGCAGATCAGTGGCGGCGGCTGGCGGTGTGGTATCCACGGTAAAGGTAACCGGCGTGGATGCGCCGCTGCTGTTGCCCGCCGCATCGGTGACGGTGGTGGTCAGGCTGTGTGCGCCCTCGCCCAGCGCGATCGTTGGCGTAAAGCTCCAGTTGCCGTCGATGTCCGCCGTGGCGGTGCCCAGCACGGTGGTGCCATCCAGTACGGTGACGGTGCTGCCCGCTTCGGCGCTGCCGCGCAACACGGGCGTGCTGTCGTTGGTGATACCGCCAGCGGCAATCGCCGTACCGCCGTCGTTACTCAGTTGCAGACCGGTTGAGGTTGCCGGTGGCTGCGTATCCACGGTGAAGTTAATCGGCGCAGACGGATCGCTAACGTTACCCGATGCGCTGGTGACGGTGGTGGTCAGGCTGTGCGCGCCTTCGCTCAACGCCGGCGTACTGAAGCTCCAGCTGCCGCCGCTACCAACCACAACGGTGCCGAGCACGGTGGTGCCATCCAGTACGGTCACTGTGCTGCCCGCCGCTGCGCTACCGCTGAGCACCGGCGTGGTGTCATTGGTCGCGCCGCCGGACGTAATCGGAACTGGCGTGCCGCCGTTGTCATTGTTCAGCTCAAGGTCAGCTGCGACTGGCGGTTGGGCGGTGTCGATATTGACGACGATGGGGGCCGATGCCGGGCCAACGTTACCGGCCGGATCGGTGACGGTCGCAGTAAGCGTGTGCTCTCCCGCCGTCAACGGTGCGGTTGGGATCACGCTCCAGCTGCCATCGCTGCCAACGGCTGCGCTGCCGATCACGGTAGTGCCATCACTCACCGTGACGATGCTGCCCGCTTCTGCGATGCCGCTCAGCGCAGGTGTGGTGTCATTAGTGGTGCCTCCCGCAGCAATCGGTACCGGCGTCGCTCCTTCATTGTTGCTGAGTTGCAGACCCGTTGCCGCCGCAGGTGGCGTGATATCCACGGTGACCACAATGGGCGCAGAGGGCGCACCGGTGTTGCCCGCCGGACTGGTAACGGTGGCGGTCAGGCTGTGATTGCCCTCGTTCAGCGCTGGCGTGGTGAAGCTCCATGTTCCGCCGCTGTCAACGGTGACGGTACCGAGTACGGTAGCGCCATCAGAAACGGTAATGGTGCTGCCCGCCGCTGCGGTGCCGCTCAATACTGGCGTTGCATCATTGGTTGCCGCACCAGAGGGAATAGGAACAGACGTGCCGCTGCTGTCGTTACTCAGCTGCACACCGCCCGGTGCTGGCGGTGCCGTGGTATCGATGGTGAAGGTCAATGGCGCGCTGGCCGCGCCGGTATTGCCCGCCGCATCGGTCACGGTGGTGGTCAGGCTGTGTGAACCATCGCCGAGCACCGGAGAGGTAAAGCTCCAGTTGCCATCGTTGCCGACGGTCACCGAACCCAACGCCGTGCTGCCATCAGACACCGTCACGACGCTGCCCGGTTCCGCACGACCGCTCAACACCGGCGTAACATCGTTGGTGGTGCCGCCATCCGCGACCGGCACCAGCGTGCCGCTGCCATCGTTGCTCAGTTGCAAATCGGTCGCCGCTGCCGGTGGCGTGGTATCCACAATCACAATCACCACCGACGACGCAGGGCCGACGTTACCGGCCGTATCGGTGACGGTGGTGGTGAGATTGTGCTGCCCTTCACTCAGCGGATCGGTTGGTGTAAAGCTCCAGTTGCCGTCGATGCCGGTGATTGCGGTGCCCAGCACCGTAGTGCCATCGCTCACCGTCACAGTGCTGCCCGGTTCGGCGGTGCCGTTCAGGGTTGGCGTGGTGTCGCCGGTAGTGCTACCTGAAGCCAGCGGTGTGCCATCATCGTTGGTGAACTGCACATTGCCCGCTGCGGCAGGCGGCTGGGTATCGATGGTCACCGTCACCGGCGTAGAAGCCGGGCCGGTATTACCGGCGGCATCGGTAACGGTTGAGGTCAGGCTATGATCGCCATCGCTCAGCGGTGGCGTGGTGTAACTCCAGCTGCCATCGTTGCCCACCGTGGTGGTGCCGAGCACGGTGGTGCCATCCGAGATGGTCACTGTGCTGCCAATTTCACCGCTGCCGCTCAAGGTTGGCGTGTTGGTGTTGGTGCTGCTGCCTTCCGGGATCGGCACACCCGCACCATCTTCCAGAGCCACGCCGGTTGGCGCGGTCGGCACCACGGTATCAATGGTGATGTTGATGGTTGGCGAATCGGTCTCCACGCCGGTCGTCGCGTTAGTGGCGACCGCATGGAAAGCGTAAGTGGCATCGGCCAGCGCCGCAGGCGTGAAGTTCCACTGCCCATCGCTACCCGCGACCGTGCTGCCAATGAGGGTGGTGCCGTTATACAGCGTGATCAGATCGCCCGCGCCCGCCTGGCCGCTAAGAATCGGCGTGGTGTCGTTAGTGCTGGAGTTGTTTGGCAGTTCAACCAGCGTGCTGCCGCTGTCGTCGGTCACCACCAGCAGGCTGCTGGTCGCCGGAACGCCAGCATCGACATTGAGGGTAAATACCGGCGACGACGGGCTTACATTGCCTGCCGCATCGGTGACGGTGGTGGTCAGGCTGTGTTGGCCGTTAGTCAGCGCGGCATCTGGCGTGAAGCTCCAGCTACCGTCGCTGCCCGCTGTCGCTGAGCCCAGCAGCGTGGTGCCGTCATAGACGCGCACCACCGATCCCGCTTCGGCGGTGCCGCTCAAAGTTGGCGTGCTGTCGTCGGTGAGGGTGCCCGAAGTCAACGAACCGGTGCTGCCGCCGACGTTATCGTTTACCACCAAACCGCTGACCGGCGCTGGCGCGGTGGTGTCTACGCTGAAGGCGATCGGTGTGGTCGCCGGGCTAACATTGCCCGCCGCATCGGTCACGGTGGTGCTCAGGCTGTGATTGCCCTCCGCCAGCGTCGGTGTGGTAAAGCTCCAGTTACCGTCGCTGCCGACCGTCACGGTACCCAACACGGTGGTGCCATCGAGTATAGTGACGGTGCTGCCCGCTTCCGCGCTGCCGCTTAAGACTGGTGTCGCGTCATTGCTGGCACCGCCAGCGGTAACTGGCTGCGTAATGCTGCCCGCATCGTTGGTGAGTTCCACGCCGGTTGCGGCATCGGGCGCAATAGTATCGACGGTGATGTTAATGGTTGCGGTATCAGTGGCGTTGCCGTTGGCATCGGTAATGGTGCCGTGCAACGCATGCGGACCATTGCCTAAACCGGTGACATAGAAAATCCACTGACCGTTACTGCCCGCCGTGGTGCTGCCCAGCACGGTGGTGCCGTCATACAGGGTTATGATATTGCCGGGCCCCGCCAAACCGGTTAATACCGGGCTGTCATTGTTGGTGCTGCCGCCGTCAGTCAGCTGACCCACGGTATTGCCGTTTTCATCCGTCACTTCCAGCGACGATGTGGCTGGCGGAATAGCCGCATCAACGTTGATCACAATCGGCGGACTGGCTGGGCCGACGTTACCGGCGCTGTCCGTGGCGGTGACGGTGAGGGTATGGCTGCCATTGCTCAACGCTGGCGTGGTGAAACGCCATGTGCCGTCGGTGTCCACGGTAGTGTTACCCAGCAGCGTGGTGCCATCGTAAATACTGATGGTGGCATTCGGCTCGCCGGTGCCGCTCAGGGTTGGTGCGCGGTCATCGGTAGTATCGCCGGACGTCAACGGTCCTTGTACCGCGCCGACGCTATCTTCGATCACCAGATCGGCAATAACGGCTGGCGGCGTGGTATCCACTGTTAAAGTAACGGCTGGCGACGCCGGACCGGTGTTGCCGGCCGGATCGGTGACGGTGGTGGTCAGGCTGTGGTTGCCGTCACTCAGGGTTGGCGAGGTGAAGCTCCAGCTGCCGTCGCTGCCCACCGTTACGCTGCCGAGCACGTTGGTGCCATCCAGCACGGTAACGGTGCTGCCCGGTTCTGCGGTGCCGCTCAAGGTTGGCGTGTTGTCATTGCTGGTGCCGCCAGAGGCAATGGGTACCACGGTGCTGCCGCTGTTATCGCTCAATTGCAAGTCGCCAGCCGCTGCCGGCGCAGTGTGATCAATAGTGATGTTGAGGGTGCCGGAATCGGTCACATTGCCATTAGTATCAGTGGCCGTGGCGTGGAAGGCATAAGTCCCGTCAGCCAGCGCGGTAGCTGGCGTAAAGCTCCATTGCCCATCCACACCCGCGACGGTGCTGCCGAGCAGCGTGGTGCCGTTATATAACTCGATAAGCGCGCCCGCCGAGGCCTGACCGCTCAAGGTTGGCGTGGTGTCCTGCGTGCTGGAACCTTCTGGCAACAGGCGAAGTGTGCTGCCGCTGTCATCGGTGATTTCCAGCGTGCTGGTGGTTGGCGGTACGCCAGCGTTGACGGTGAAGCTAACACCGGTTGTCGCCGGGCTGACGTTACCTGCCGCATCGGTCACCGTAACGCTGAGCGAATGGCTACCGTTGCTCAACGTTGGCGTGGTAATGCTCCAGGTACCGTCGTTGCCAACGGTGACGCTGCCGAGCAGCGTGTTGCCATCATAAATTTTGACGATGGCGTTGGCTTCACCGTTACCGGATAGCGTGGGTGTGCTGTCGTCGGTGGTGCCGCCCGCGGTGATTGGGCCGGTTGCAGCACCGACGTTATCGCTGATCACCACATTGCTGGCACCCGCAGGTGCCTGAGTATCCACGGTGAAGGCGATCGGCGTCGAGGTTGGACCCACATTACCTGCCGCATCGGTGACCGTGGCGGTCAGGCTGTGACCGCCTTCGGTTAAGGTCGGCGCAGTGAAGCTCCATGACCCATTGCTGCCCACGATTGCCGTGCCGAGCACGCTATCGCCATCACGCACGATGACGGTGCTACCCGGTTCAGCGGTGCCGCTCAGCACCGGCGTGGTGTTATTGGTCGCGCCACCGGCGGCAATCGGTTGTAGCGTGCTGCCATCGTTATCGCTCAGCGTTACGCCACCGGCCGCAGCAGGTGCGACGGTATCCACCGTGATGGTGATAGTTGGCGTTTGCGTCACGCTGCCCGCGTTGTTATCGACGGTGGCGTGCAGCGCGTAGGCACCGTCAGCCAACACAGTTGGGGTAAAGGTCCACTGACCATCGCTGCCCGCAACCACGCTACCCAGCACCGTGGTGCCGTTATACAGCGTGATCAGCGCACCCGCCGTCGCCAGGCCGCTCAGCGTTGGCGTGTTATCCTGAGTGCTGGCGCCGTTGCTGAGCTGCACCAGCGTGTTGCCGGAGTCATCGGTGATTTCCAGCGACGTTGTGGCAGGCGGAATAGCGGCCTGCACGGTGATTTCATAAGGGGCTGATGGCGCGCTGACGTTGCCAGCCGCATCGGTCACGGTCACAGTCAGGCTGTGGCTGCCATTACTCAGGGCGCTGGTGGTGTAACTCCAGCTGCCATCGGAACCCACCACCGCCGTACCAAGCAGCGTTTGCCCATCATAAACGCTGACGATCGCGCCCACTTCACCGCTGCCGGTAAGCGTCGGCGTATTGTCATCGGTTGTCCCGCCGTTAGTTACGGTGCCGCCGCTGCCGCCTGAATTATCGTTAACCTGCAGGTCGATGACTGCTGCTGGCGCTTGCGTATCCACGGTGAAGGTGATGGTCGCTGGCGTGCTGACGTTGCCCGCCGCATCGGTGGCGGTGATGCTCAGCGTATGGCTGCCCTCGCCCAGCGTTGGGCTGGTAAAGCTCCATGTGCCGTTGCTGCCCACCATGACACTGCCGAGCACCGTATCGCCATCGCGGATAGTGATAATTGAGCCCGCTTCGGCGGTTCCGCTCAGCACTGGCGTGGTGTCTTTGGTCGCGCCGCCGTTAGGTATGGGCTGCGCAGTCGAACCGCTGTTGTTAATAACGCTCAGGCCACTAACGGTCGCTGGCGCCACGGTATCCACGGTGAAATCCACCGGATTGGTCGCTGGGCTGGTGTTCCCCGCCGCGTCGGTGACGGTAGCGGTCAAACTATGCTGACCCTCCGCCAGCACTGGCGTGGTAAAGCTCCAGCTTCCGTCGGCGCCAACGGTCACGGTGCCGAGCAGCGTGCTGCCATCGTAAATGCTGACAATTGCGCCCGCTTCAGCGGTGCCGCTCAGAGTTGGCGTGTTGTCATCGGTAATGGCACCCGCGCCAATCGCGCCCTGATACGGACCTACGGCGTCGTTGATCACCAAATCCGTGATGGCGGTTGGCGGCGTAGTGTCGTTTTCACCGGGATCGGTGGGATTGGTTGGGTTGGTAGGATTAGTTGGGTTGGTGGGATTGCCGCCGTTGTTACCGTCATCGGGATTGGTCGGCGAGGCATTACCGCCACCACCACCTGAACCGGCAAACAGCGCACCTAAGCCCGCCAGCGCCGCACCACCGATACCAAAGGCGGCAATGGTGCCGTTATTGGTGGTGTTTTCCGCTAACAGCCCTTCGGTGCTGTCGATTGAAACGTACTGGAAACCTTCTGTACCGGGATCTTCAACCCACCACATGGCGCCGCGATCGTCCTGCAGAACCAGATCGCTATCGCCATTCGGGCTATAAAAATTATGAATAACAACCACTTCACCAGACTTCGTGGTGACGACTAAATCATTACCATTGCGTGTGAAAGACTTAATATCAGACTGATTAAGATGCAGCTTCACCAAACTCGGAGCGGTCAAATTAACTTGATTTCCACTCAGCTCAGAAGCAACGGTCCCACCTTTTGGGGTTACTGAGATATTATTCATGTTATCGAGATCCCGCAGTTTCCATAATCACGCCCGGTATCAGCAGACACCGGCTTTTACAGCGAATAATCGCGACGATTATTCACTTCTTCTCTTGATCGATTTCATACAGGCTAAGAATGAAATCGCGTTGAGTTTTGTTTAGCCGCCATCCTGATAACTGATTGGT
This sequence comes from Pantoea sp. GCM10028869, assembly GCF_042666835.1. Classification (NCBI taxonomy): domain Bacteria; kingdom Pseudomonadati; phylum Pseudomonadota; class Gammaproteobacteria; order Enterobacterales; family Erwiniaceae; genus Pantoea; species Pantoea sp. GCM10028869. The sequence goes on from NZ_JBHTGO010000009.1 coordinate 160,648, forward strand.
TTTATTTCTTAAAATCACCACGGGAAAAATATATTTATTCTCAAGCGGCCGGGCACAAATGACGTGAAACGCATAAAGCCCAGGCTTTGACATTTTTTCAGTTCCCCGAGGGATGAAACCAACTCAATAATTTCAGGATTAAGCTAATAAATCATCGAGATAGACGCTCTGCCACAAATAGCCCTGCATGCCATAAATTGCTTTATGCGACAGCAGGTCGACCTGTTGTTGATTTTCAACACCCTCAACGATGACGCCGTTGCATAATTCGTTGAGATGGTCGAGCAGAATGTCAAAGGTGCGACCGTCGCCAAATTGCCAAAAAAATTCTTTGTCAATCTTGACGATTTCAAATATTCCGCTATCAAACATGGAAAGGTTGGAATAACCCGGACCAAAGTCATCGAGCCATAAAGGGGCTGGCGTCACTTTCGCGACACCTTTTAAAATCAACAGATCGGCGCTATTAAATCGCGCGGTGAAGAATGCTGATATTTCCAGACGCAACAGCGTCAGTTGAGCCAGTTTTTCTTGTATTTCAGCATCTTTAAAAATGCTGGCTACGATATCTCTATCAACATTGACACTGACAATCTGGTCGAACCCTTTCTGGTATAGCTGAATAAGTTTTTCGATCTGGTGGAGGAATAACTGCCATTTAACGTCAGCAGAAAGCTGACTGAAGAACCCAACATCCCTTTCAGGGTTACGCTTATTATTGATATTTGCGTCGTCTGCAAGACGCGTTAACAATTCCCTGGCAATCACCTGGCCGGATAAATCGTAAACCGGCTCCAACAAGAACACTGTCTTCGGTTGATTGCTCATTTCACATCCTTACTGCAACTGCCTGATAGCCTTAAACTGTCAGGATTTCTCATGTAAGAAGTAAGGTAAACATTGATAAAACTTAATGTCTTAACTGAAGGTTAACGTACTACTTACACTTTGAGAAATAGATTTCAGTAAACACTTTAGGTAACTTCAATCGTTTAAATCAATCAATAACGTAAGTAAATTTCTCTAAAATTCACAAAAGCTCAGAAAATTCTTAATCTAATTTAACTTATCTTTTACTTTAATAGATCTGTAAAAACCTTATCGAATTGAAAAATAATGATAAAAAAAGATTCTGCACGATTTGATAGCCCTCCTTAACTCAAATTGCAAAATGCTTTATCTGGCATCTATGCTTCCAAAAAGCGCCAATAACCACTAATTTCTATGGTGACTATTAAAACCTTAATGTTTAAATTTTTATTATGCATTGCAAAGAATACATAACAGAATAACTGCTTAATCCATGATGAATCAGTAAGTAAGGTAAGGATATTAAGACAATAATCAGCGTTGCCGACTCGCTTTATTAGAGAAAAGAAGGAGATAGCATTTGGGGAGGTAAATGTGGGATTTACGTGGCGGGTTACAAATAAGCCAAAGGTGATCGTCTTCACAAATCAAATTAAATTATTGTTGCCAGGCGCGGATATAGCAGGAAAAGCGAAAACCGAGCCCTTGCGAGCTCGGTTTAAGAGCAATTAATTACTCATCTTCTAAATAGGTATAACCGTACAAGCCACTCTCGAATTCAGACAAGAACTGCGCGCGCAGCTCTTCATCTATATCCGTTTGTTGCGTTACCTGATCGCGGAACAGCGTCATCAAATCGTTAGGATTCAGCTGCACGTACTCAAGCATATCCGCTACGGTATCGCCCTCATCCGACAGCTGAACTTCCACGCTGCCATCCGGGAACGCAAACACATCAACCGCTTCGGTATCACCGAACAGGTTATGCATGTTGCCGAGAATTTCCTGATACGCGCCCACCATAAAGAAGCCGAGCATCGGCGGATTGTCGATGTCGTATTCCGGCATCGGCATGGTGGTGGCAATGCCATCGCCATCAACGTAGTGATCGATGGTGCCATCGGAGTCACAGGTGATGTCGAGCAACACCGCGCGACGCTTCGGCATTTTATTCAGCCCTTCCAGCGGCAGCACCGGGAACAGCTGATCGATGCCCCACGCATCCGGCATTGACTGGAACAGCGAGAAGTTGACGTAAATCTTATCCGCCATGCGCTCCTGCAGCTCATCAATGATCGGGCGATGCGCGCGGTTGCTGGGATCGAGATGCTGCTGAATGTAGTGGCAGATGCTCAGATAAAGCTGCTCTGCCCAGGCGCGCTGGCCGAGATCGTAGGTGCCTGATGAATAACCGGTATGGATGTCGAACAGATCCATTTGGCTATCGTGCAGCCATTCGCGCAGCGAACGACGCACGTCGGGTTCGTGCATCTCCTGCCACGTATCCCACAGGCTCTGAATCGGACGCGGTGAATCGGCATCCGGTGCCACCGGCGTGCTGAACTCGTTACGCTCAACACCAATGATGTTGGACACCAGCACGGTGTGGTGCGCCGTCACCGCACGACCTGACTCGGTGATCACGGTTGGATGCTCCAGCCCGTTCTCTTCACAGGCATCGCCAATCGCCCAAATCACGTTGTTGGCGTATTCGTTCAGACCGTAGTTGACCGAGCAATCTGACTGCGAGCGGGTTCCTTCATAATCCACACCCAAACCGCCGCCCACATCGAAGCATTTGATGTTAACGCCCAGCTTCGCCAGCTCCACGTAGAAACGCGCCGACTCACGCACGCCGGTCGCGATGTCGCGGATGTTGGACATCTGCGAACCGAGATGGAAGTGCAGCAGCTGCAGGCTATCGAGACGGCCCGCTTTGCGCATGATATCGACCAGCTGTAACACCTGCGATGCCGCCAGGCCAAACTTCGATTTTTCACCGCCGCTCGACTGCCACTTGCCTGAGCCCTGCGACGCCAGACGCGCGCGGATACCGAGACGCGGAATCACATTCAGACGCTCGGCCTCTTCCAGCACCAGACGCACTTCGGTCATCTTCTCGATCACCAGATAGACTTTGTGGCCGAGCTTTTCACCGATCAGCGCCAGACGAATGTATTCGCGGTCTTTATAGCCGTTGCAGACAATCACCGAACGGGTTTTACCGGCGTGAGCCAGCACAGCCATCAGCTCGGCTTTCGAACCGGCTTCCAAGCCCAGCGGTTCGCCAGAGTTGACCAGCGACTCAATCACGCGCTTATGCTGATTCACCTTGATTGGGTAAACCAGGAAGTAATCACCTTTATAGCCGTAAGATTCACGCGCGCGTTTGAAGGCGGCATTAATCGAACGCAGACGATGCTGGAGAATCTGCGGGAAGCAGAACAGCGCCGGCAGACGTTGACCGTCGGCTTCGCGCTCTTTCACCAGCTTCGCTAAGTCAACGCGCACTTCCGGCTGATCCGGATCGGGACACACGCTGATGTGCCCCAGCTCGTTGACGTCGTAATAGTTGTTTCCCCACCAGGCAATGTTGTAGGTACGCAGCATTCTGCTCGCTTCCTGATCGTTCATCGCCACCTCCTGCATGGAGCGGAGTACACCTTGTTCGCCAGCTGACGAACCCTTGATATTCTTCATGTCGTCAGACATCGCGAACCTCAATTTTCCGTTGAAATATGAATTTGTTACCGAGTTTTGTCATGGTGGCGCCAGGTAAAAATTGCCTCATCCTGCTTGCTGCCTCTGTAAGGTTGCACTGTGCAATGCTGACTCTAAGTGTAAAACACCGCGCCAAAGTCGGGGCAAATAGCCTGAGACTTCCACGGTCAGTAGACAGCGAAATAGAGTAATAGATGCAGAGAAATGTTAACCGGCGCGCGTGTCGGGAGAATGAACACAACGTCGATAAGAGAAAAGAACGGTTTTGGAGTGTGAAAGGAGTGCCAGCGCGCCGGAACAGCGCAGTGAACCAAAGCGAAAGAAAGAGTGGTTCATTACTTTAATCACCTCCATCGCCTGCTTAAAGCATGCGAGAAACGGCTTGGGTGAAGGTCAGATTAAATGGCATCTGACAGCGCGACGCACGGCGGCGTCATCCTTTGCGGCTGTGGTCGACAGCAGCGGCGTTTTATACAGCCACGCGGGGTAAATTGCAAAATCTTTGTCAGTAACTGCGCGCGGTGTCAGGAAATGATTCCACTTAGGATGTTGCGGAAAATGCGGGATCGGAAAAAGCACTGGAAAAGTGCTCACTGAGTAACCTAGAATAGCCGTCCAGATGGTTTTCCATCTAAACTGATTAACATCCAGGCGGTGTGAGTTAATGCTCTCGCTGCCACTGCTTGCGGCTTTGCCTGAAGGGGCGTCGAGTCGGTCTGATCCCGCTTACGCTATGCAGTCGTATTCAAACCATTTTTAAGGTAAAGAACAGAATGGCTAAACACCTTTTTACATCTGAGTCCGTATCAGAAGGACATCCTGATAAAATCGCTGACCAAATTTCCGATGCCGTGCTGGATGCGATCCTTGAGCAGGATCCTAAAGCGCGCGTGGCCTGCGAAACTTACGTGAAGACCGGTATGGTGCTGGTGGGTGGTGAAATCACCACCAGCGCATGGGTGGATATCGAAGAGATCACCCGTAATACCGTACGTGAAATCGGCTATGTCCATTCCGATATGGGCTTTGATGCGAACTCTTGCGCAGTGCTGAGCGCGATTGGTAAGCAATCTCCAGACATCAATCAGGGCGTTGACCGTACCGATCCGCTGGAACAAGGCGCGGGCGATCAGGGCCTGATGTTCGGCTACGCCAGCAACGAAACCGATGTGCTGATGCCAGCGCCGGTCACCTACGCGCACCGTCTGGTGCAGCGTCAGGCTGAAGTGCGTAAAAGTGGTTCACTGCCGTGGCTGCGTCCGGATGCAAAAAGCCAGATCACCTTCCAGTACGATGACGGCAAAATTGTCGGTATCGATGCAGTTGTACTCTCGACCCAGCATGCTGAAGATGTGACCACCGCCGATCTGCGTGAAGCGGTGATGGAAGAGATCATCAAGCCGGTTCTGCCGACTGAGTGGATCACCGCCAGCACCAAATACCACATCAACCCAACTGGCCGTTTTGTCATCGGTGGTCCAATGGGCGACTGCGGTCTGACCGGTCGTAAAATTATCGTTGATACCTACGGCGGCATGGCGCGTCACGGTGGCGGCGCGTTCTCAGGTAAGGATCCGTCAAAAGTCGACCGTTCTGCCGCTTACGCTGCACGTTATGTGGCGAAAAACATCGTCGCGGCTGGCCTGGCTGACCGTTGTGAAATCCAGGTTTCTTACGCCATCGGCGTGGCTGAGCCAACCTCGATCATGGTTGAAACTTTCGGTACCGAGAAAGTTTCCACCGAGCAGCTGACGCTGCTGGTGCGCGAGTTCTTCGACCTGCGTCCATACGGCCTGATTCAGATGATGGATCTGCTGAAACCGATCTACAAAGAGACCGCAGCATACGGTCACTTTGGTCGTGAGCACTTCCCGTGGGAGCAGACTGACAAAGCCGCGCAGCTACGCGAAGCGGCGGGTTTGAAGTAATAGACTACTCTGCGGGCTGATGCCCTCGCCCCGGCCCTCTCCAACGGGAGAGGGCGACGCTGCACAATTTGACATCGAAGCTCGCTTTTGGCGGGCTTTTTTTTATGCCTTTGCATCGTCAGGCACATTTTTCTCCGCCGTCTACACTTCTTTCACCTCGCTTACAACTTAGTGATAACGATTACATTTTGAAATCCTTTATCAATCGGCAATTTAGAGATTTTTCAGCGTAGTTATTACTCTGAAAATGCGTTATTTTCAGCGTCGTCTGATAGCCGGTATTTAGTGCGATGTCAGAAACTTAAAGGGTGCTATACCTTACTGGTTACGTAACTATTTCGGGCGGAAAATGCTGGATTGCAGGGTTTCAGCGTGTGTAACCGATTACACTGGCGTGATCTTACTCACTTTTTTCCGCCGACAGGTTTCATAACATTGATAACAACAACGATGGATAAACTTTGGAGGCTTCATGCCTGGTAATAATCACAAGAGCAGAACTTCAAATAAGGTCATGACCTTGTTTGTCTGCTTCTTAGCGGCGCTGGCCGGCTTGCTGTTTGGTCTGGATATCGGTGTTATCGCCGGTGCTCTGCCTTTCATCGCGAAAGATTTTAACGTCACTGCCCACCAGCAAGAGTGGATCGTCAGCTCAATGATGTTTGGTGCTGCAGTCGGTGCGGTGGGCAGCGGCTGGATGTCATCGCGTCTGGGTCGTAAAAAGAGCCTGATGGCCGGTGCGATTCTTTTCGTTATCGGTTCACTGTGGTCTGCGGGTGCAACCAGCCCGGAAATGCTGATCGCCGCGCGTGTGGTGCTTGGCCTGGCCGTGGGTGTTGCTTCTTACACCGCGCCGCTGTATCTCTCTGAAATCGCACCAGAGAAGATTCGCGGCAGTATGATTTCGCTGTATCAACTGATGATCACCATCGGTATTCTGGCGGCGTATCTCTCCGATACCGCGTTCAGCGACGCTGGCGCATGGCGCTGGATGCTGGGCATCATCACTATTCCTGCGGTACTGCTGCTGATTGGCGTCTTCTTCCTGCCCAACAGCCCACGCTGGCTGGCGGCTAAAGGTGACTTCCGCAGTGCTGAGCGCGTGTTATCGCGCCTGCGTGATACCAGCGAACAAGCAAAACGTGAACTGGATGAAATCCGTGAAAGCCTGAAAATTAAACAGTCGGGCTGGCAGCTGTTCCAGAGCAACAGCAACTTCCGCCGCGCAGTGTTCCTTGGCGTGCTGTTGCAGGTGATGCAGCAGTTCACCGGCATGAACGTCATCATGTACTACGCACCGAAGATCTTCGAAATCGCTGGCTTTGCCAACACCACGCAGCAAATGTGGGGCACGGTCATTGTTGGTCTGGTAAACGTGCTGGCGACCTTTATTGCTATCGGTCTGGTGGATCGCTGGGGCCGTAAACCTACGCTGCTGCTGGGCTTCCTGGTGATGGCGCTGGGTATGGGCATTCTCGGCACCATGCTGCACATCGGCATCCATTCTCAAGAAGCGCAATACTTCGCGGTGGCGATGCTGCTGATGTTCATCATTGGTTTTGCGATGTCTGCTGGCCCGCTGATTTGGGTACTGTGTTCCGAGATTCAGCCGCTGAAAGGCCGCGACTTCGGTATCACGGTGTCCACCGCGACCAACTGGATTGCCAACATGATTGTCGGTGCGACCTTCCTGACCATGCTGAATACGCTGGGCAACGCGCCAACCTTCTGGGTTTACGCCGGTCTGAACGTGTTCTTCATTCTGCTGACGCTGGCGCTGATTCCAGAGACCAAAAACGTCTCGCTGGAGCACATCGAGCGCAACCTGATGTCCGGCAAAAAACTGCGCGATATCGGTCAGAAGTAATCCCGATGAGCGAATGCAAGGGCTGCCAATTGGCAGCCCTTTTTATTTGAGATCGTTCCGGCAACCTTTTATGCTGCCCCCATGAAAACACCGCGCCTTCCCATCGCCTTACAACAAGCCGTTATGCGCTCGCTGCGCCACTATTTACAGCTGGCCAACGAGAAGCTGGAACGCCGCTTTGATGAGCCCTCGCTGGTTTATCAGCAGCGCGGCACCGCTGCGGGCACCGCATGGCTGGAGAAGTGGGAAATCCGCATCAATCCGGTGCTGCTACTGGAGAATCAGCAGGCATTCGTTGATGAAGTGGTGCCGCACGAACTGGCGCATCTGCTGGTGTGGAAAACCTTTGGCCGCGTGCCGCCGCACGGCAAAGAGTGGAAATGGATGATGGAGAGCGTGCTTGGCGTGCCTGCGCGCCGCACCCACCAGTTTGAAATCGCCTCGGTGCGCAGCAACACCTTCCCCTATCGCTGCCGCTGTCAGCAGCATCAGCTCACCGTACGGCGCCATAATCGTGTGCTGCGTGGAGAAAGCGAATATCGCTGTGTGCACTGCAAATCCCTGCTGCAACCCGGTGAGTTTTTATCGAATTAGTTCAGCAACCTAGCCTAATCTCATATCCCGTGCGTCATCATTCTGTTACCCTGCCGCCCTTTTTCAGGACCAGGTTAATTTTTGGAATATGTCTCGCAAAACGTTGCTGTTACTTACCTTGTTAGTTGCCCCGCTTAGCGCTTACAGCCTCAGTTTCACTCATTATCATCAAAACAATTTTAGTCAGGCCAAAGCCTATGCCGCGCAGATCAACGCAGATGCGCCCGCCGACTTTTACTGCGGCTGCAAAATCAGCTGGCACGGCAAAAAGGGCGTACCGGATCTAAGCAGTTGCGGCTACAGCGTGCGTAAGAACGCCAATCGCGCCGAACGCATTGAGTGGGAACATGTGATGCCCGCGTGGGAGTTCGGCCATCAGCGTCAGTGCTGGCAAAACGGCGGCCGCAAAAGCTGCAGCAAAGATGCCGATTACCGCCGCATCGAGAGCGATCTGCATAACCTGCAGCCAGCGATTGGTGAAGTGAACGGCGACCGCAATAATTTCCAGTACAGCCAATGGAACGGCGGCGAACAGCAATACGGTCAATGCAGCATGAAGGTCGATTTTAAGCAGAAACTGGCGCAGCCGCCGGAGCGTGCGCGTGGCGCCATTGCCCGCACTTACTTCTATATGCGCGACCAATATCACCTGCGCCTGTCGCGTCAGCAAACCCAACTGTTTACCGCGTGGGATAAGCAATATCCGGTGACGAGCTGGGAGTGTGAGCGCGACAATCGCATCGCCAAAGTGCAGGGAAATCACAATTCCTACGTACAGCAGGCTTGCCAGCGCTAAAAGCGCTACCCTAAACTAGTTTTTTTCGATTGCGCCGTGTCCGCTGACACGGCATAACGCTGGCAGGAACCGCATGCGTATACCTCGCATTTATCATCCCGAATCTCTCGAAGTTAACAGTGAAGTCTTCCTCGATGAAGATGCCGCTAACCATGTTGGACGCGTGCTGCGCATGACGGCCGGTCAGCAAATTGAGCTGTTTGATGGCAGTAATCTGACTTTTAGCGCCGAAATCACCCAGGCTGATAAAAAGCGTGTAAAAGTAAGGGTCCTTGCCAGCCAGGCTGATGACCGTGAATCCCCGCTGCATTTACATCTCGGTCAGGTGATGTCGCGCGGTGAAAAAATGGAATTCACTATCCAGAAATCGATCGAACTTGGCGTGAATGTGATTACGCCCTTGTTTTCTGAACGCTGCGGCGTAAAGCTGGATGCCGAGCGGCTGGCAAAAAAAATTCAGCAATGGCAGAAAATCGCGATTGCCGCCTGTGAACAGTGCGGCCGTAATCGTGTGCCGGAAATTCGCGAGCCGATGACATTGCAAGCCTGGTGCGCGGAAGCCGAAGACGGTTTGAAGCTCAATTTGCATCCGCGCGCCAGCCACAGCATCAACACGCTGCCGCAGCCGGTAGAGCGCCTGCGCTTGCTGATTGGGCCGGAAGGTGGCTTAACCGCCGATGAAATTGCCATGACCGCGCAGCAGGGTTTTACCGATATTCTGCTTGGACCCCGCGTGTTGCGCACCGAAACCACCGCACTCACCGCCATTACGGCACTTCAGGTGAGGTTTGGTGACCTCGGTTAAGCGATACTTTCGGGTTCGAACGTAACTTCACAGCACAACGCTTTCGGGGTAAATGCTTCCCCATTTAGGAGAGAATAATGATTAAGCTTGGCATCGTTATGGACCCGATTTCGTCCATCAATATTAAAAAAGACACCAGCTTCGCCATGTTGCTGGAAGCACAGCGCCGTGGTTACGAAATTCATTACATGGAGATGGGCGATCTCTCCTTGCGCGGTGGCGTGACTTACGCGCGCACGCGTCTGCTGAGCGTTGAGCAGAACTACGACAACTGGTACACGTTTGGCAGCGAGCAGAATATCCCGCTGGCCGATCTTAACGTGGTGCTGATGCGTAAAGATCCGCCGTTCGACACCGAATTTATCTATGCCACATACCTGCTGGAACGCGCAGAAGAGCAAGGTACGCTGATCGTGAACAAACCGCAGAGCCTGCGCGACTGCAACGAGAAGCTGTATACCGCATGGTTCGCCGACCTGACGCCAGATACGCTGGTCACGCGTAATAAAGAGCAGCTGCGCGCCTTCTGGCAGGAGCATGGCGACGTGATCCTTAAGCCGCTGGACGGCATGGGCGGCGCCTCGATCTTCCGCGTGAAACAGGACGATCCCAACTTCGGCGTGATCACCGAAACCCTGACTAATCACGGCCAGTACTTCTGCATGGCGCAGAACTATCTGCCGGCGATCAAAGACGGCGACAAACGCGTGTTGGTGGTGGATGGCGAACCTGTGCCTTACTGCCTGGCGCGCATTCCGCAAGGCGGCGAAACGCGCGGTAATCTGGCAGCCGGTGGCCGTGGTGAAGCGCGTCCGCTGAGCGACAGTGACTGGGAAATTGCGCGTCGCGTTGGCCCAACGCTGAAAGCCAAAGGGCTGATTTTTGTCGGCCTGGATATTATCGGTGATAAACTGACTGAAGTTAACGTGACCAGCCCAACCTGCGTACGTGAAATCGAGGCCGCGTTCCCGATATCGATCACTGGCATGCTGATGGATGCCATTGAGAAACGCCTGGGCTGATGCCGTCGGAGTCTCCACTCCGTGAACACCCAAAACCGGCGCTGCCGCGGCTGCGCCGGTTATTTTTGGTATACGAGTGATAATGAATTTACAGCATCATTTTCTAATTGCGATGCCGTCGCTGCAGGACCCACTGTTCAAACGCTCGGTAGTCTATATCTGTGAGCACAATGAAGATGGCGCCATGGGTTTGATCGTTAATAAGCCAATGGACAACCTGACGGTCGAAGGCATCCTTAAAAAGCTTAAAATTAGCGCATCCGAACGCGATCCTGCCATCAAACTGGACAAGCCAGTGTTTGCCGGTGGTCCGCTGGCGGAAGATCGTGGTTTCATACTGCACTCGGCGCAGCGCATTTACTCCTCGAGCATTCGTATTTCAGACAACACGGTGATCACCACCTCACGTGATGTGCTGGAAGCGATCGGCACCACTTCACAGCCCGATAACGTGCTGGTGGCGCTGGGTTATTGCGCCTGGGAGAAAGGTCAGCTGGAAGAGGAGTTGCTGGAGAATGCCTGGCTCACCTCGCCCGCTAACACCAATATTCTGTTCCAGACGCCCATCGCTGAACGCTGGCGTGAAGCGGCACGCGGTTTGGGCGTCGATATTCACAACATTGCCACCGATGCAGGGCACGCCTGATGGCCAGTGAAACCTTACTGGGCTTCGATTTCGGCACCAAAAGCATCGGCGTTGCTGTCGGTCAGCAATTAACGGGCACCGCGCGCGCGTTGACGGCGCTAAAAGCGCAGGATGGTACGCCGGACTGGAAGCTGATCGAAAAGCTGCTGAAAGAGTGGCAGCCCAATTATGTGGTGGTGGGCTTGCCGCTGAATATGGATGGCACCGAACAGGAACTTACTGCGCGCGCACGTAAGTTCGCCAATCGCCTGCATGGTCGTTTTGGCGTACGCGTCGAGCTGCAGGACGAGCGCCTGAGCACCGTTGAAGCACGTGCCGATCTGTTTGAACGCGGCGGTTTTCGTGCGTTGCAGAAAGGCCAGGTTGATTCCCAATCCGCGGTGATTATCCTCGAAGATTGGTTTGATACGCATTAAAGCCATCCAGAACTGGCACATGGCGTAGCGGCGCATTTATTGCGCATTGCCACGGATGAGCAGGGCAGCGGCATAAATATGCGCGATGAATCGCGCCGCTACAATGGGTTGGTTTTCCGCCTTTGAGCGCCTATCTGGATCTCTTCAAATCATCCCCGCCGCCTGACGCCCCTGCTCGCTCTGCGCAAAGGTTTGCATGCCCGCCTGCGCGCCGGTTTGCAATACGCCAGGCAGTTGATGCATCTTGCCTTCGCGGATCAGGTTCGCCACCGCTGGCGTCGCCACCAACACTTCAAACAAGCCAATACGCCCGCCCGCTTTTGCCGGCACTAAACGTTGCGCCAGCACCGCTTTCAGGCTGCCCGCTAATTGAGTGCGCACCAGGTTTTTCTCCTCGGCGGGAAAGACATCCACCAGCCGATCAACCGCCTGGGTTGCGCCGCGCGTATGGAGCGTAGCCAGCACCAGATGCCCGGTTTCTGCAGCTGTGAGCGCCAGGCGGATGGTTTCGCTGTCGCGCAGTTCGCCGAGTAGAATCACATCAGGATCTTCACGCAGCGCGGCTTTCAGCCCGTGTTGAAACGAGGCGCAGTGCGCACCTACTTCGCGCTGTTGAATCAGCGAGCGCTGGCTGCGATGCACAAACTCAATCGGATCTTCCAGCGTCAGAATGTGCCGCGCCTGCTGACGATTCAGACAATCCACCATCGCCGCCAGCGTGGTGGATTTGCCGCTGCCGGTGGCGCCGGTAATTAAAATCAGTCCCTCTTCCAGCTGTAATAGCTGGCTCACCACCTCGGGCAGATGCAGGCTGCTGAGATCGGGCGCCTGGCTGGCAATTAGCCGCAGCGCCAGCGATAAGCCGTGACGCTGCATAAACAGGTTGGCGCGCAGCCGTATGCCGCTGGCAAGCGTAATAGCGAAGTCAACGTGGCCGTTCTCCTCCAGCTCGGCCTGCTGCGACGCCGTGAGCCACTGCTGCATAAAGGCTTCCAGCCAGCCGCCATCCAGCGCGCTCTGCTGCGGAATCTTCTCCAGCACGCCTTGTCGCCGCCAGTGCGGCAAATGTCCGCTGCAAAGGTGCAGATCGGCGGCGTTATGCTTTACACTAAGGGCCACTATTTCATCCAACTCCATTTAGCTTCTCCTGACTATGACTTCCATTGAGCACAACTTACAGCAAGTGCGTGAGCGTATCGCCGCCGCCGCCGCACGTTGCGGCCGCGCGCCAGAAGAAATTACGCTGCTTGCAGTGAGCAAAACCAAACCTGCGAGCGCGGTCGCAGAAGCCATTGCCGCTGGACAACACGCGTTCGGTGAGAATTACGTGCAGGAAGGGGTTGAAAAAGTGGCTGAGCTGGCCGCACATCCTGATTTGCAATGGCACTTTATCGGCCCGCTGCAATCCAATAAAAGCCGTCTGGTGGCGGAAAACTTCGCCTGGTGCCACACCGTGGACCGCCAGCGCATCGCGCAACGTCTGAACGATCAGCGCCCGGCGTCGTTGCCGCCGCTCAACGTGTTAATTCAGGTAAATATCAGTGACGAGAACAGCAAATCTGGCATCATGCTGGAGGCGTTGCCGGAGCTGGCGCAGCAGATCGCCGCACTGCCGAATTTGCGCTTCCGTGGGCTGATGGCGATTCCGGCGCCTGAGTCAGAATACGCACGGCAACTGGCGGTGTGTCAGCAGATGGCCGCCGCGTTTCAAACCTTAAAACAGGACTATCCTGACGTCGATACGCTTTCTCTGGGAATGAGCGACGATATGGACGCGGCAATCGCCGCGGGCAGCACCATGGTGCGTATTGGCACCGCCGTTTTTGGCGCGCGGGATTATGCGCGACCTTCACAACAATAATTGAGGAACCTCATGTTAACACTGACGTTTTTAGTCAAAACGCTGATCGATTTGTACGTGATGGTGCTGCTGCTGCGCATCTGGATGCAGTGGTCGCGCTGTGACTTCTACAACCCGCTGGCGCAGTTTGTCGTGAAGATCACCCAACCGATTATCAAGCCGCTGCGCCGCGTCATCCCGGCCATTGGCCCGATTGATACCGCATCGCTGCTGCTGGCCTTTGTGCTGACCACGCTGAAATATCCGATCCTGCTGCTGATTCAGGTCGGCGTGTTCTCCGTTGATCCCACCAACCTGCTGGTTGGCCTGCTGTCGCTGGTGAAGTCCGCCGGTTATCTGGTGTTCTGGGTGATCATCATTCGTTCGCTGATGAGCTGGATCAGCCAGGGTCGCGGCCCGGTGGATCAGGTTTTGATGCAGCTGACTGAACCGCTGATGTCACCGATTCGCCGTATTCTGCCGGCGATGGGCGGTATCGATTTCTCTGCCATGATTGTGATTCTGGTGCTGTACGCGCTGAATTTCCTCGGCATGGACCTGTTCCCAGGTCTCTGGTATTTGCTGTAATTCGTCTATCTGGAACTGTTATGCAAAAAGTTGTACTCGCGACCGGAAATCCCGGCAAAGTCCGCGAACTGGCCGATCTGTTAGCGGACTTCGGACTTGATATCGTGGCGCAAACCGAACTCGGCGTTGAGTCGGCGGAAGAAACCGGCCTGACCTTCATCGAAAACGCCATCCTGAAGGCGCGTCATGCGGCTGAGATTACCGGTTTACCGGCGATTGCCGACGATTCCGGTCTGGCGGTCAATGCGCTGGGTGGCGCGCCGGGGATCTACTCCGCGCGCTATGCGGGCGTTGATGCCAGCGACCAGCAGAATCTGGATAAGCTGCTGGTGGCATTGGAAAACGTGCCGGATGGCAAACGTCAGGCTCAGTTCCACTGCGTGCTGGTTTACCTGCGTCACGCCGCCGATCCCACGCCGCTGGTGTTCCACGGTAGCTGGGCCGGGGAAATCACCCGCGCGGCAGCGGGCGCAGGCGGTTTTGGTTACGATCCCATCTTTTATGTCCCTGAATTGGGTAAAACGGCGGCAGAGCTGAGCAAAGACGAAAAGCGCGCCGTCTCTCACCGTGGTAAAGCATTGACGCTGCTGCTGGAAGCGATGCGCAATGCCTGAGTTTTCACCTAAGTTGCCGCCATTAAGCCTGTACATCCATATTCCGTGGTGTGTGCAGAAGTGTCCGTACTGTGATTTCAACTCTCACGCGTTAAAAGGCGAGGTGCCGCACATTGAGTATGTGCAGCACCTGCTCAACGATCTCGAACAGGATTTACCGCTGACCGGCGGCCGTGAAGTGCGCACTATTTTCATCGGCGGCGGCACGCCAAGCCTGTTGAGCAGCAATGCGATGCAGATGCTGATGGACGGCGTGCGTGCGCGTTTGCCGCTGGCGGCCGATGCGGAAATCACCATGGAAGCCAATCCAGGCACCGTTGAAGCCGATCGCTTTAGCGCCTACCAGAAAGCCGGTATTAACCGTATTTCGATTGGCGTGCAGAGTTTCAGTCCACAGAAGCTGGCGCGTTTAGGCCGCATTCACGGGCCGGAAGAAGCCGTGCGCGCCGCCCAACTGGCGGAAGGATTAGGCCTGCGCAGTTTTAACCTCGACCTGATGCACGGCTTGCCGGATCAGTCACTGGAGGAAGCGCTGGATGATCTGCGCCAGGCGATTGCGCTTAATCCGCCGCATCTATCGTGGTATCAGTTGACGATTGAGCCGAACACCTTATTCGGTTCGCGCCCGCCAAAACTGCCGGATGACGATGCGCTGTGGGATATTTTTGAGCAAGGTCATCAACTGCTGAGCGCCGCAGGTTATCAGCAATATGAAACCTCGGCATATGCCAAACCGGGTTACCGCTGCGAGCACAATCTCAACTATTGGCGCTTCGGGGATTACCTCGGCATTGGCTGTGGCGCCCACGGTAAGCTGACGCAAGCCGATGGTCGCATCGTGCGCACGGTGAAAACCCGTCATCCGCGCGGCTTTATGAAAGGCAACTATCTCGATAAGCAGCACGACGTGGCCGAGAACGACAAGCCGTTCGAGTTCTTTATGAACCGTTTTCGTCTGCTGGAAGCCGCACCGCGCGCCGATTTCCGCCGCTATACCGGCATGGATGAGCAGATGATTCGCCCGCAAATTGATGCGGCGATAAGTGCAGGATACGTGGAGGAAACCACGGAGAGCTGGCAGATCACTGAGAAAGGCAAACTGTTCCTGAACTCGCTGCTGGAACTGTTCCTGACAGAAGAGTAATGAAAAATGCCCGGCTTATACCGGGCATCTTTTTTGCGTATTAGCCGTAAGTAATTTCAATTTCCTGATTCACTAACAGTGTGTAATGCGCCTGGCTATGGGTTAACAGTGTCCAGTTTTCCCCGCCGATATGGACTTTATTCTGCGAAGTTAACCAGCCGTCGCTGAATTGCGTGCGATCAAGCGTGATGCGGTCGCCCATGTCGCCATCAATCATCAATTGCTGACTATTGTCGTTGATAAAGAGCCCCTCACCGCCTTCGTTCAGTAACATGTGCAGATCGAGATTAAGCAGATTATTACCTTTGCCACTTATATCTATTTTCTGCAAACCTTCCACACGTGCACTTAGCGCAGCAAAATCAATTATCTGGTTTTCACCC
The DNA here is from genome assembly GCF_042666835.1 of Pantoea sp. GCM10028869. NCBI lineage: Bacteria > Pseudomonadati > Pseudomonadota > Gammaproteobacteria > Enterobacterales > Erwiniaceae > Pantoea > Pantoea sp. GCM10028869. The sequence goes on from NZ_JBHTGO010000009.1 coordinate 176,822, forward strand.
GAAAAAATAATATTTGCCGCTTTCACCAGATAATGAGACGGGTACGTATTTAACCAGCTCGCGACATCATAAATGTGGCGTTCTCCTGGGATGGGCAAATAGCTCGCCCCATTCCCATCATCTCTTGATTCACTTTCATAATTGGCTTCATATTGGGGTGACGGGATGAATCTCACCGGATAATTTGCAGAGTAGGAACTTTCATTCCCAGCTTCATCTATCGCCTTCACACCAAAATTATTCAGCCCTGCACGCATATCTTGCTGCGGAGTCATTCTCCAGTCACCCTGACTATTTGCATAAGCCGATCCCACCGCCGTACCATCCTGATACAGAATCACCAGGCTGTTAACTTCGGCCTTACCGATAAAATCCAGACGTGCATCGTCGGTATTTTGCCCTGGCAATACCGATTCAATCGGTCCCCTATCATCGAGCACCTGCATAATGAGGGGCTGAATTGTTGTGGTATCAATCAGCAGCGTGACGGTGCTGCTCCATTTACTGACGTTGCCGGCATGATCAATGTTGCGAACGCGGAAATTCCATTCGCCATCGGAGAGATTTTGCGGTGGAGTCCACAGCCAGGTGCCATCACTGTCTACCGCAACGGTCGCGGTTGTTACCCAACTGCCGTTTTTGCTGGCGTATTGAACGCGTACATATTCATTAGGGTCGCCAGTGCCGTACAGCTCAGGGCGGCGATCGTCAGTGGCCCGGATGAGATCAAACTGTCCGCGATACAAACCAACATCATCCTCAAAGTAATTGATGGTGGCGCTATCCGGTTTCTCGGTATCAAGCTGAAATGGCCACTTCAGCGACGGCTGGCTGCGATTATTTGCCCGGTCTTCTGCCACGGCACTCAACTCATATGCACCGTCGTTAGGCAGGTTCACTTCCACCTCCCATTTGCCATGCTGATTAGCGGTTACCGAAGCCAGGGGCGTTTTGCTGTTTTTGTTGTAGATATATACCAGGCTATTTGCTTCTGCCTCGCCACGCACGACAGGATTTGCGTCGTTGGTGTAACCATGTCGCTTAATGCTATTGCCGTTATGTATTCCACCCGCTGCATAGTCTTCGATTGCAGTAATTTGCGGCTTATCAGGCGCGATAGTATCAATGTTGTAATTGACCGAAACGATATCACTTTGGTTATTAGCGCGATCAACGGCAACAAAGGTCAGCACATGTTCACCGTCAGGCAACGGTTGAGAAGGCGTCCAGGAAAAACGGCCGCCACTCACTGGCACACTTATTGGGTTTTTACCATTGACCATGATGATGACTGCAACGGTATCTGGCGAATGCGCACTGCCTTCCCATCGCTTCTGCGCATCGTTATACCAGTCGGATTGAATATGCACGGTGTGAGGTGAAGGGGTATTACTGGAAGCAGAGGCGTTAAAAAATAACATAAAAACTCCTTAAAAATAAATAATTTCAATGAGTTGCTAACTCACTTTCATCTTTATTATTTTGGTGTTTTTACGGTTATCAGATTCGTCCCGAATCTAAGGTTCTTAAATGCAGTGCATCTTAAAAGCAAAAAGCCAGCCGACTGGGCTGGCTTTGTTAGCTGAAGCAAATCATTAGCTTTTAACGTTCTGCATCAGTCCTTTGCGCTGCTCTTCCAGCACGGTTACGCGGTTGCATACTTCGTGGCCGAAGTTCTGGAAATCCTGCTCCTGCTTATTCCACTCCGCCTGCACCGACTGTTGTAAACCGCCAAGGTTGCCCATAATGGCCTGCAGTGGATTGCTCCCACCCGCCGCCTGGCTGCTGCCCATTTCGTTGAGACTATCCTGCATGATGCCGCCTAGCGTGCTCTGCACCAGCTTCTCGCCTTCCGCGCGCACCTGATCGATAGCCTGATGATGGAACGTCAGTCCGTCGGGACGATGCTCAATAATGCGGTTCATTTGCTGCTTGAGCTGGCCATCCAGTTTAGTGAGACGATTACGCACATTGCTGTTCGCGCCGAGCTTGTCGACAATCACTTTATCCAGCGCCACGCGGCTGCGTTCCAGACGCGAGGTTGCGCCGCTATCGATCCACGGCAAATCGCGACGCAGCGCGGTCTGGTAGTCGATGGCTTTCTGGCGCGCGGCGTTATCAACGTTGACCTTCTGGCCATTAAACTGCACGTCACCCTGCGGAGTGATTTCGAGGTTGCCGTTGGTTCCCACCACCTGCACGCTCTGCGGTTTAATGATCACATCATCCTGTGGCTTGACGCTGCACTCGTATGCAGCCTGAGCCTGAGTTGCCGCCAGCAGCAGCGCGGCGATAAGTGCCTTACGAACCATGAAATCTCCCTTTTTACGCGCTGAAAGGTCGGGCGTTGAGCGTCGCAGCCATTTTTGTGCCGGCCAGCGCGCAGCATCCGGAGCGTACATAAGTACGTGAGGAATGCGAGCACTGCCCGGTGCAAAAAGGGCAAGTAAGCTAGCCCGATACGATCTTTAGTCCCACCAAACGTCGAAGAGTTCAGTCACCTGCACATCCGTCAGGTTATGAGCTTCCAGCCACTTGCGCACCAGCTCGCGGTGCTCGTCGGTGCATTTGCCGGTTTCCTGCAAGCACACCAGACCTTCCCACACCAGATAACCGCTGCCGTCATACGCCAGACCGTTCGGCGCGATCACTTCATTAATGAACTGATCAACAGTGGCGTCGATTTGCTCCTCGGTGGTGCCTTCGGCGAAACGCCAGGCGACGGAGAAGCCTAATTCCTGAAACTCATCAATATGCAGTTTTTTACGCAAACGACGGCTACGCTGTACGGCCATTATTTCACCCTCTCAAACATCAGATCCCATACGCCATGGCCCAGTCGCTGCCCGCGCTGCTCAAACTTGGTTAACGGACGCGTTTCCGGACGCGGCACGTAATTGTTACTTTCCGACTGATTTTTATATCCGTCGATGCTGCTCATCACTTCCAACATATGTTCGGCGTAGGCTTCCCAATCGGTCGCCATATGGAACACGCCGCCCAGCTTCAATTTGCGCATCACCAGCTCAGCAAACGGCACCTGTACGATGCGACGTTTGTTATGGCGCGCTTTGTGCCACGGATCCGGGAAGAACAGCTGCACCATGCGCAGCGAGTTATCCGGAATCATCTTCTGCAGCACTTCTACCGCGTCGTGACACATTACGCGCAGGTTCTCCACGCCCGCTTCCTTCGCCGACGCCAGGCAGGCACCCACGCCCGGCGCATGCACTTCCAGGCCAAGGAAATTCTGATGTGGATTGTTCTGCGCCATGGTCACCAGCGAGGCGCCCATGCCGAAACCGATCTCCAGCACTACCGGCGCGTCACGGCCAAACAGCGTCACCAGATCCAGCGGCTCCTGCTGGAACTCCACGCCCATCTCCGGCCATAAATTATCGAGCGCGAGCTGCTGTCCTTTCGTTAAGCGCCCCTGACGGCGCACAAAACTGCGGATACGGCGTAATGGCCGCCCGTTCTCATCAAATTCTGGGGTGATGACGTCATTAATCATGTTGAAGCCTGCTGGTTAGCCTGTTCTGGGAAACGGGCATTATGCAAAGTTAGGAAGCAGAAGCAAGCCTTTGCAATGTTCCGGTTTACACCCTGAGGTCTCTGTGCTGGAATTCCTGCCTGATTGTAGAGTAAACACGGAAAATTTCCTTCTTATGATGCAAGCGCCGACGTTCGCGCAACAAGTGCTGGATTGGTATCAGCGCTTTGGTCGCAAAACCCTGCCGTGGCAGCAGGAGAAAACGCCGTACATGGTATGGCTCTCTGAAGTGATGCTGCAGCAAACCCAGGTTGCTACCGTCATTCCCTATTTTGAACGCTTTATGGCGCGCTTCCCGACGGTGGCCGATCTGGCAGCGGCACCGCTGGATGAAGTGCTACATCTGTGGACCGGTCTCGGCTATTACGCGCGCGCGCGCAATCTACACAAAGCCGCGAAACAGGTGGTGGAGAAGCACGGTGGCGAGTTCCCGCGAAACTTCGACGATGTCGCAGCGCTGCCGGGCATTGGCCGTTCTACCGCGGGCGCGGTGTTATCGCTGTCGCTCGGTCTGCACTTCCCAATTCTGGATGGCAACGTAAAACGCGTGCTGGCGCGCTGCTACGCGGTGGGCGGCTGGCCGGGTAAAAAGGAGGTTGAAAAACGGCTGTGGCAGATCAGCGAAGATGTGACGCCAGCGGCAGGCGTCAGCCAGTTCAATCAGGCGATGATGGACCTTGGCGCATTAGTATGTACTCGCTCACGCCCTAAATGCGAAATCTGCCCGCTTAATAGCAGATGCGTTGCTTATGCCAACAACAGCTGGGCGGCGTATCCCGGTAAGAAACCCAAACAGACCTTGCCAGAACGTAGCGGCTGGATGCTGATGATGCAGGATGGCGATGACGTGTGGTTAGAGCAGCGCCCGCCGGTTGGCCTGTGGGGCGGACTGTTCTGCTTCCCGCAGTTTACAAGTGAGCAAGCGCTAACTGACTGGCTAACTGAGCGCGGCATTCATGTTAAACCGCAACAGCTCACCGCATTCCGCCACACCTTTAGCCATTTCCACTTAGACATTGTGCCTATGTGGCTCGCAAAGCCTTCCGCTGGGTCGCTGATGGATGAAGCGGGCGGTCTCTGGTATAACTTAGCGCAACCACCGTCAGTGGGTTTGGCGGCGCCGGTTGAGCGCTTGCTGCATGAATTGCGCCATCCCCAGCAGCTTACGCGTCGAGCAGACGTGACCGAAGAGGAAGAGTAATGAGCCGCACCATTTTTTGTACTTATCTGCAACGCGACGCTGAAGGTCAGGACTTTCAGCTCTATCCTGGCGAATTGGGTAAGCGCATCTTTAATGAGATCTCCAAAGAGGCCTGGCAGCAGTGGATGTCCAAGCAAACCATGCTGATCAATGAGAAGAAATTGAGCATGATGAACCCGGAAGATCGCAAAGTGCTGGAGAAGGAGATGATCAATTTCCTGTTCGAAGGCAAAGATGTGCACATTGAAGGTTACACCCCGCCAGAAAAATAACCGTTCAGGGCTTCCCTTTGAGGCCCTCTTTTTCGATTCAGGCACGCATTAACAATGAATAAAAAACTGATAGCGCTCTTGGTGATTGCACCACTTTTGGTCTCCTGCTCCGGACAAAAAAAATCGCAGTTTCATGAAGAGTGGGTCAAGGACACCAACGGTTTCGATATTTTGATGGGCCAGTTTGCCCACAATATTGAAAACATTTGGGGAATCAATGAAGTTCTGATCGCCGGACCGAAAGATTACGTCAAATATAGCGACGGTTATTACACCCGCAGTCACATCAACTTTGACAGCGGTAGCATCACCATTGAGACCATTTCCGGTACCGATCCGATGGCCAGCCTGCGTCAGGCGATCATCACCACGCTGTTGATTGGCGAAGATCCGGGCAATGTCGATCTCTACTCCGATGCCAACGATATTCAAATCAGTAAAGAGCCGCTGCTGTACGGCCAGGTGCTGGATAATACCGGCCAGCCGATCCGCTGGCAGGGCCGCGCCGGCAGCTTTGCTGATTATCTGATTCAAAACAAACTGCAGAAACGCACCTCCGGATTGCACGTCATCTGGTCGGTTACCATTCCGATGGTGCCAAACCACCTCGACAAACGTGCGCACAAATATCTGCCAATGGTGCGTAAAGCCGCTGAACAATATGGCGTGGATGCGTCACTGATTCTGGCGATTATGCAGATTGAATCGAGCTTCAACCCGTATGCGGTGAGCCACGCTGATGCGCTGGGGTTAATGCAGGTGGTGCAGCATACCGCCGGTGTTGATGTGTTCCGTATGAAGGGCAAAGGTGGCAAACCGAGCCGCAGCTATCTGCTTGATCCTGAGAATAATATTGATGCGGGCACCGCGTATTTGTCGCTGCTGCAGAGAAGTTATTTAGGTGGGATTCAGGATCCGACATCACGGCGTTATGCGGTGATTACGGCGTACAACGGCGGCGCGGGCAGCGTGCTACGCGTGTTCTCCAGCGATAAGGATCGCGCGTTCTCGTCAATAAATAGTATGTCGCCGACGGAAGTTTACCAGACGCTGACCACCAACCATCCATCGGCAGAATCACGGCGTTATCTGTATAAAGTGAGCCAGGCGCAGCGCAGTTATCGACGATTTTAAGCTGGTGCGGTTTGTCCCTCATCCCAACCTTCTCCCGCCCGCGGGAGAAGGGGCCGTTCCAGCACGTACGTAACAATGAGCGCCCTCTAAACATTCCCTCTCCCGCGTGCGGGTGTACAGTCCGGGGACATGGTAGACAGGTGTTCGGGGACATGGTGAACACTTTTTAACATCCTTTACCCATGGTGATCGACTTTTTCTTCAGGTCGATCACCCCCACTTTTGTGCTGTACC